>NZ_CP066203.1:600000-1200000 GCF_017310545.1 Methylacidimicrobium sp. B4 | reverse complement strand
CTACGCGGCAGAATGGGCTTCGGCAAGGCGGGCGTTGCGGGAAGATCTTCTTCCACCCAAAGGGTCGGTCCGGCCGCTTCCCTTTGAAATTTCTGCCTGCGGCTTGCAAATCTGAGGGCGTCTGCTTTGTTGAGCGTCGGAATGGGTTACGGGCAAGAGCTCTCGCGAGCCAGGTGGACAGACCCATCTCCTCCTTTCTTGTCGATCGGCGGGACCGGGCATACTCTTGCGAGGATCGGAAGAGGGAAACAACGGAAGAAACATCGTGACCGAGCTTGAAACCTTGCGGCATTCCGCCGCGCACATCCTGGCAACCGCGATACTGGAGATCTGGCCGGAGGCCCAGTTGGCCGCCGGACCTCCGGTGGAGAACGGCTTCTACTACGACCTCTCTCTCCCCCATCGAATTTCTCCCGAGGACTTCCCAACGATTGAAGGGAAGATGCGCGAGATTGTTCGCGCCGGGCAACCGTTCGTCTGCGTGCCCGCCGGCCGGGAGGAAGCCGAGAAGCTGGCGCTGCGCGGCCGGCTTGGTGCTCTCTCCGAACGGCCGGTGCCGAGTGAGTTCAAGCTCGATATCCTGCGCGGCATTCCCGAGGATGAGCCGATCACGCTCTACCAGAACGGAGAGTTCCTCGACCTCTGCGCCGGCCCCCATGTGAGAAGCACCGCGTTGGTAGGAGCGGTCCGGCTGACCCATGTCGCCAGCGCCTATTATCGAGGGGACGAAAGAAATCCCCAGCTCCAAAGGGTCTATGGAACGGCATTTGCCACCGAGCGCGAGCTCGAGGAGCACCTGGCACGACTCGAGGAGGCCAAGAGACGGGATCATCGCAAGCTCGGTCGCGAGCTTGAGCTCTTCTATTTCGACGACGCGGTGGGCGCCGGCCTCCCGCTCTGGCTTCCTCGCGGGGCCCTGATCCGTCAGGAGCTTCAGGCCTTCCTGGGCGAGCTTCTGGCCGCGCAGGGGTACGAGACCGTCTTTACCCCCCACATCGGTGAGCTCGGGCTCTATCGCACCTCCGGTCATTTCCCCTTCTACCGGGAGTCCCAGTACCCTCCGATTCCGGAGCCTGCGGCTTGGGAGAACCTGGTTCACGAGGGATGCAGCTGCGGGGACTATGCCAACCGGATGGAGAGCGGAGCGCTCGGCGGCTATCTGCTCAAGCCGATGAACTGTCCCATGCATATCCGGATCTTCGCCAGCCGCCCCCGTTCGTATCGCGAGCTTCCGGTGCGGCTTGCCGAGTTCGGCACGGTCTATCGCTGGGAGAAGTCCGGAGAGTTGGGCGGCATGACTCGGCTGCGTGGGTTTACTCAGGACGATGCGCACATTTTCTGCTCAGAGGACCAGGTCGAGGCCGAGGTAGGAGGCTGCCTGGAGCTCGTCCGGACCGTGCTTGCCACGCTCGATTTGCGGGATTGCCGGATCCGACTGGGCCTGCGCGGACCCGAATCCGAGAAATACATCGGCGAGCCGGAGCTTTGGGAGAAGGCAGAGGCCGCGCTCGCCTCCGCGATTCGGCTGGCGGGACTCGACTTTACGCAAGAGGCGGGAGAGGCCGCTTTCTACGGCCCCAAGATCGACTTCCTGGTCCGGGACTGCTTGGGGCGCGAGTGGCAGCTGGGCACGGTGCAGCTCGACTATAACCTGCCCATCCGCTTTGGGCTGACCTTCGTTGGCTCCGACAATCGCGACCACCGTCCGGTCATGATCCATCGCGCTCCGTTTGGTTCGCTCGAGCGTTTCCTGGCCATCCTGACCGAGCATTTCGGGGGGGATTTTCCGGTCTGGCTTGCTCCGGAGCAGGTGCGGATCTTGCCGATCAGCGACCTGCAGCTCGATTACGCGCGGGAGGTCGCCGCCGCATTGCGGCAGCGGCGGCTGCGGGTCACCGTCGATGAGAAAAGCGAGACGCTGAATGCGAAAATTCGCATTGCCGAACGGCAGAAGATCCCGTATATGGCCATTGTTGGAAAGAACGAGCAATCTTCAAAGAATCTCTCGGTGCGGAGCCGCAAGCGAGGGAACCTCGGCGTAATGACCCTGACGGCATTTGTGGATCAGGTAGTCGAAGAGGTGGCAAGGCGGTCTCTGTAGCGTGCGCCCTCCGTTTCGTTCCTTTCAACGGCAGCCTCGCGTACGGATCAATCAATTCATCCGTGCACCGGAGGTCTTCGTTATCGACTCCGACGGAAAGCCGCTCGGGGTGATGTCTGCGGGCGAGGCTCAGGCGGCCGCGCGCGGCAGGATGCTCGACCTGGTGGAAGTGGCTCCCAATGCCAAGCCTCCGGTCTGCAAGATCCTCGATTACGGCAAGTATAAGTACGAGCAGGCCAAGAAGGAGAAGGATTCGAAGAAGGGGAGCGCGGGCACCTCGAAGCTCAAGGAGCTGCAACTCCACCTCAACATCGATGCGCACGATTACCAGATCAAGCTGAAGCACGCGGAAGGATTCCTGTGGAAGGGCATGAAGGTGCGCTTCAATCTGCTGCTTCGCGGGCGGGAGAATATCCACAAGGAGCTTGCCGTGGAGCTGATGAAGCGCGTGCGCGATGATCTCGGCCACGTCGGAGCGGCGGACCAAGAGATCAAGCCGATCGGTCGAAGTATTGTCTTGATGCTTCTCCCTCTGCCCGCGCAAAAGAGAACCCACAAGTATACGGAGGAAGGGGAAGCGGAGAGCGCTTGAGCCCTCACCGTGAGAGAAAGGAAGAAGAGGGTATGCCCAAAGCAGTGGCTCGCAGAAAGACCAAGAAGGCGGTCGTCAAGCGATTTAAGGTAACGGCTCGAGGAAAGGTGCTTGCCCCTCGCGCGGGGAGGCGTCATCTGGCTTCCAGCAAGAATCGAAAGAGAATGCGGCGTCTGGGCAAGGCGAAGGCCGTCCGGAGCGAGGACGTCGGTCATGTGCGCGACAGCCTCCCATTTGGCTAGGACAGGTCTTCGGACAGGCTGGAACGCTTCCGGACGCCGCCTCCTGCCAACCTTTCCTCTTTGACTTTCCGGGAAGGAGCCGGCAACATCCCCAGGTTTCTCGGAGCGAGACCGTGCTCGCTTCGCTTGAGGGGAGCGGCACGAAAGAAAGGAACGAATTATGGCAAGAGCAACGAATGGGCCGGCTTCGCGCGAGCGGCGCAAGCGCGTCGTCGAGCAGGCGAGCGGCTTCCGCGGAAGGCGGAGCAAGCTCTACCGGTATGCGAAAGACGCGATTTTCAAAGCCAAGTATTGGTCCTACCGGGATCGGAAGGCCCGAAAGCGAGAATTCCGCAGCCTCTGGATTGCCAGAATCAACGCGGCGGCTCGAGCGGAGGGGATGACCTATAGCCGCTTTTGGGAGGGATTGACCCAAGCGGGAATCGGCCTCGACCGAAAGGTGCTGGCCGATCTCGCGGTCCGTTCCCCGGAACAGTTCTCCCGCATCGTTTCCCTCGCCAAAGAGAAAGTTTGCCTGCCGGCCGTCCCGGCGGCATGAAAAAGCGCGTCCTGATCCTCGGCTCGACGGGCTCGATCGGGCGGAGTGCGCTCACGGTCGTCCGGCAACTCTCCGAACGACTCGAGGTGGTCGGCTTGGCTGCCGGAAGGCAGCTTGACGAGTTGCGGGCGCAGGCCGATGAGTTTCGTCCCAGAGCGGTCGGGCTCCATAGCCCGCCAGCGGGCAACGCCTGGCGCCAGGGCTTCCCCGCGAAGACCAGAATCTACCACGGTGCGGTCGGGCTATCCGAGCTGGTAGCCGAGACAGAGGCGGAGATGGTGCTCGTGGCGATCGTAGGGACCGCGGGGCTCGGTCCCTCTCTGGCCGCAATTCGAACGGGAAAGAGCTTGGCCTTGGCCAGCAAGGAAGTCCTTGTGATGGCCGGGGAGATCGTCATGGCGGAGGCCCGGGCGCGGAAGATCGCGATCTTGCCCGTCGACAGCGAGCACAACGCGGTCTTTCAATGCCTCGGGGAGGCTCCGGCCGCCCATCTGCGGCGGATCGTCCTGACCGCCTCGGGCGGGCCCTTCCGCACCTGGGACGCCCGGCGGATCGAGACGGCCACGGTCGAAGACGCCTTGGATCATCCGACCTGGAAGATGGGAAAGAAGATCACGATCGATTCGGCGACCCTGTTCAACAAGGCGCTGGAGATGATCGAGGCGCATTGGCTCTTTTCCGCGCCCTTTTCGGCGATCGACGTCGTCGTACATCCGCAGAGCATCGTTCACTCCCTGGTCGAATTCGTGGACGGCTCCCAGCTCGCGCAGCTGAGCCAATCCGACATGTGCCTGCCGATCCAATATGCCTTTACCTATCCGGAGCGCCTCCCGAGCCCCGTGCGATTTCTGGATTTGGCGACCGTCGGCCGCCTCTCGTTCGAAGAGCCGGATCATGAGCGCTTCCCGGCGCTCCGGTTGGCTCGTCGGGCCGGGGAGGCGGGCGGGACGGCACCCTGCGTGCTCAACGCCGCCAACGAGGTGGCCGTCGCTGCATTTCTGGAGAGGCGGATTCCGTTTCCGGCGATCGCACGATGCGTGGAAGCGGCGATCGAGGCGCACAAGCCGGTCGAGGCAAGGGACCTGGAAGTCTTGCAGCGGGTCGACCAAGAGGCGCGCATTGCGGCAGTTGAGTGGATCCGCAAGAAGGGCTATCCTTAGCCATGGTGCCGTTCGGCGAAATCGTGCGGTTCGCGGGGACCCTGCTCGAGGTCCTCTTTCTCTTCAATGTCTTGATCGTGGTCCACGAATTGGGGCACTTCCTGGCCGCTCGGCTGCGGGGGATCCACGTGGAGCGTTTTCAAATCTGGTTTGGGGCGGCTCTCTGGGAGAAAGAGGTGGCCGGGGTCACCTACGCCTTGGGCTGGATCCCGGCGGGGGGATTCGTGGCGCTCCCCCAGATGGCGGGAGCTGAGCTCCTCGAGGGAAAACAGGCGGGGGGCACCGACCCGCTTCCTCCTGCCAAGCCGTGGGACAAGATTCTCGTGGCCCTGGCGGGGCCAGCGGCCAATGTCGTGCTGGCCTTTCTCTTCTCGCTCATCGTCTGGGTGGTCGGTCGACCGGTCAGCCAGAGCGAGGCGACAACGACAATCGGGTATGTCTTTCCCGACTCGCCGGCGGAGAAGGCGGGGCTTCAGGCTGGTGACCGGATTCTTCAAGTGGATGGGCATCCGGTTCGCCGCTTTCAGGGGATGGATGACAGTGCGATCACCTGGAACATCGTCCGAAGCGAGGAGAGCGAGATCCCCATCACGGTGGAACGCGAAGGGAAGATGCTCACGTTGTCCGTTGCCCCCGTTCGGGAGGAACGGGGCTTCCTCCAGCGCAAGGGATTGCGACAGATCTTGATCCTGCCCGAAGAGACTCCGACGATCGCCCGGGTCTTCCCGAAGAGCCCCGCTGCGGAAGCGGGGTTGCTGCCGGGCGATCAGATCCTCTCCGTCGATGGTCGACGCCTCCGCTCGCCGATTGCGCTCAATGACTACGTTCTGAAGCATCCGGGCAAGCCT
Organism: Methylacidimicrobium sp. B4; assembly: GCF_017310545.1. Taxonomy (NCBI): domain Bacteria; kingdom Pseudomonadati; phylum Verrucomicrobiota; genus Methylacidimicrobium; species Methylacidimicrobium sp. B4. The sequence goes on along the minus strand of NZ_CP066203.1, from coordinate 1,194,519 downwards.
CTCTCCCTGGAAGTGGCTCGAGCGGGCCGAAACCGAGCGGTTGAGATCGTCCCGGAGGTGCCGGTGGCGGAGACTGTTCCCAGAATCGGAATTCAGTGGGACTTAGCGGGTACGATGAGCATCGTGCATCCGAATCCCGTGGAGCAGATTCTCCTTAGCGTGCGGGCGATGACCAGTACCGTGACAGCCATGCTCTCTCCCCGCTCGGATATCAAGCCGCAGCATCTTTCCGGCCCCGTGGGCATCATGCGCTTGTACTACCTGCTCTTCCAGAGTCCGTATGGCTGGAGGCTCGCTCTCTGGTTCAGCGTGCTCTTCAATGTCAATGTGGCCCTCCTCAACCTCCTGCCCATTCCGGTCCTGGACGGCGGGCACATCCTCCTTTCCCTTGCCGAATGGGTGCGAGGGAGGCCGCTCAGCGTCCGCCTCCTCGAGGCGCTCCAAGTGATCTTTGCGACCTTGATCGTCGGCTTCATCCTCTATGTGACCTTCTTCGATGTCCAGGATCTGCCTTGGAGAGGCTCGAAGGGGCCGGAGATGCAGTTCCCAGGGAAGATCCATCCCGCCTCGCCTTCGGAAACCAAGTAGCCATGACACACAGCGCTTCCCCCTTCGTTCCCGACCCTTCCCGGTACATCAAGCGCAGCTCGCGGGAGGTACCCGTCGGCCCGGTTACGATCGGAGGCGGATCCCCCGTCGTCCTTCAGTCGATGCTGACCTCCGACACCCTGAATACCGAAGCGTGCGTGCGGGAAGCTCTCGACTTGGTCGAGGCCGGCTGCGAGCTTGTGCGCATCACCGCTCCTACGGTCAAGGACGCCGCAAACCTTCGGGCCATCCGGGAAGAGCTTCGAAGACGCAGTTGCCCGGTCCCGCTGGTCGCGGACATCCATTTCAAGCCCGAGGCGGCCATGGAGGCTGCGCAGTGGGTGGATAAGGTCCGGATCAATCCCGGCAACTATGCGGACCGGAAGAAGTTCGTGGTTCGAAGCTATACCGATGCCGAGTACGCATCCGCCGTCGAGCAGCTGGAGGACTCCTTCCTTCCGCTCGTGGAGCTCTGTCTGCGACGGGGGATCGCCCTGCGGATCGGAACCAATCATGGCAGCCTCTCCGACCGCATCCTCAATCGGTACGGGGACACCCCGCTGGGGATGGTCGAGAGCGCCCTCGAGTATGCGCGCATCTGCCGGAAGGCGGGCTTTCACCGGATCGTCTTCTCGATGAAGGCTTCCAATCCCCGGATCATGATCTCGGCCTATCGGCGGCTGGTGGCCACTCTCCAGGAGCTTGGTCCTGATTGGAACTATCCGGTTCACCTCGGAGTGACGGAGGCGGGAGACGGAGAAGACGGAAGGGTCAAGAGTGCTGTGGGTATCGGCGCCCTCTTGGCGGATGGAATCGGCGATACGATCCGCGTCTCCTTGACGGAGGATAGCGTGCGGGAGATTCCCGTGGCCAAGGCGTTGCGCTCGCTGGTCGAGCAGTTCGCCACCGCTCCGCGACCGCGGGACCGAATCGTCCCTCCGTTCGACCCGTTTTCCTTTCAGCGCCGGGAGTCACACCGTTGGGACCGGAATCCCACGGTTGGCGGAGGGGAGCCGGTGCGCGTCGCCGTTCTCGAGGAGAACCTTGCGGCGTTGGAGGCGGCGTCCGCGGGAACCGAAATCGTTCCGGAGCTCGGCTACCAGCCGCGCCTCGTCGAGGAGGTGGACCCAGAGGATTCGGCGGCACTGACGGCATTGGGGGGCGGACCCCCTCGATTGGTTACCATCCGGGATGGCTGTCCTTATCCTCCACTCTATGCCTTTCGGATGCTCGCTGCGCGGATCCCGGCGCACCACCCGATTCTGCTCAAGGACACCTTCTTCCCGGGGGAGGAGGGAGATCCGCTGCGATCTCTGCTCAACAGCGCCCTCCAGCTCGGAGCCCTTCTCTGTGACGGTATTGGGGACGCGATCCTCTTGCGGGGAGAAGCCGATCCGCGGAAGGCGCTCGAGCTTTCGTACAACATTCTGCAAGCGACCGGCAACCGGAGCTTCAAAGCCGACTTCGTGGCCTGCCCCTCGTGCGGGAGGACTCTCTTCCATTTGCAGGAAACTACGGCGCGGATCCGGAAGGCGACCGGGCATCTCAAAGGGGTCAAGATTGCGGTAATGGGCTGCATCGTCAATGGTCCCGGGGAGATGGCCGACGCCGACTTCGGCTACGTCGGCGGGGCTCCGGGCAAGGTCAATCTCTACGTCGGGAAGAAGGCGGTCCGGTTCAATATCCCGCAGGAGCAGGCGGTCGACTCCTTGATCTCGCTCATTGCCGGGGAAGGGAAATGGGTAGAGCCGCCTTCGTCTTGATGTCCTTCGCCTTTTCTAGCAGGCAAGGGAAAGCCGCTCCCGCCCTGGCGGGAGGCGGATCGGAGTTGGCATAAATCCGGGAAGAGAGTAGAGTCGAATATGCTCTGGTTGGCATTCGGCTTGCCGTCGGGTTCAGAGTGGTTTTGGATCTTCGTCGTCGTCTTCCTTCTCTTCGGCGCGAAAAAGCTTCCCGAGCTGGCACGAGGCGTTGGCAAGGCCCTGGGCGAGTTCCACAAGGCCCGGGAGGACTTCGAACGGGAGATGCACCATTCCTTGCGAGAACCTGAGGTCGGCACCTCCTCCGCATCCACGGCTCAGTCCTCTCCTGCTCCTTCTGCGCCCATGGCGTCCCCTGACGGGGCGGTCCCCCGGGGGGGAGAGAAATCCTCCTGAGTGTGCCGTTTCGAGGATTGACAGTCCGCTGTCTCGTCGTACCCTGGAAACCTTATGGTGCCGCTCTCGCAAATTTGGACGGTTTCTTCCTATATTCTCAAACAGAGATTCACAGGCCGGAAGAGATACCCCCTGGTCCTCATGTTGGAACCCCTCTTTCGCTGCAATCTCGCCTGTGCGGGATGCGGCAAGGTCCAATATCCGGATCACATCCTGAACCGACGGCTGACGCCCGAACAGTGCTGGGCGGCTGTGGAGGAGTGCGGCGCTCCCATCGTCAGCATCCCCGGGGGCGAGCCGCTGATTCATCCGGAGATCGATCGCATCGTAGAAGGCCTGATTGCGCGCAAGAAGTACATCTATCTCTGCACCAATGCACTCCTGCTGAAAAAGAAGATCGATCTCTTTCGCCCGTCGCAGTATCTGACCTTCAGCGTCCATCTTGACGGCCTCGAAGAAGATCATGATGAGTCAGTTTGTCGGGACGGCGTCTACAAGACCGCGGTCGCGGGGATTCAGGAAGCGGTTCGTCGCGGCTTTCGCGTAACCGTTAACTCGACGTTTTTCGACGGGGCGGACCCCGAGAGGATTCGCAAGTTCTTCGACGAAGCGATGAAGCTGGGGATCGAGGGGATCATGTTCTCCCCGGGGTACAGCTACGAGAAGGCTCCCGACCAAGCGCACTTCCTGAAGAGGGAGAAGACGCGGGTGCTTTTCCGCGAGGTCTTCCGAGAGCGAAAGAAAAGCTGGAAGTTCAATCTCTCCCCGCTCTTCCTCGAGTTCCTTCAAGGAAAGATCGAGTACGATTGCACTCCCTGGGGCAACCCGACCTACAACATCTTCGGCTGGCAGCGCCCTTGCTATCTTCTCCAGGAGGGATACGCAAGGAGCTTCCAGGAGCTCATGCAGACGACCCGCTGGGAAGACTATGGCTGGCGCAGCGGGAATCCTCGCTGTGCCGATTGCATGGTCCATTCCGGATACGAGCCGAGTGCCGTCAATGACACCTTCGGTTCCTTTGCCGGGCTGCTCCGCACGATTCGTGCAAGCCTGGGCGATGGAGCATCCCCACCGTCGTCGGGCATCGACCAAACGCCCCCGCGCCACCCGGGGAAGCGGCAGGAAACGGTAGCGGTCTAGGAAGCGGGAGCAGGGAGGCCGGCATCATGGAAGAACGTTCGATCCGCTCCCGGGGCGAGGCGCCAGCGATTGGGAAGCTGGTGGACCAGATCGAGATGGCCTTTCATTACCGTGGAGACATCACCCTGCACCTTTCCGGGGGCAGGACCCTGACGGGCTATCTTTTCAACCGTGTGGGTGAGGGGACGGAAGCCTTCGTCCAGTTGATGCTCTCCGAAGGCTCTGGCTCCGTGAGCATTCCCTATCGGGAGATCGAGGAGATCGTGCTGAGCGGAGCCGATGCGGCCGATGGGAGATCCTACGAGGCTTGGAAGGCCAAGAAGAACGGCGAGCGCAAACGGGAAGCGGACCAGATCGCTTCCGAGATGCGCCGCCAAGGCATTCTTTGATTGTGGGTGGGGTCGGCGAACTCTTCGAACGATCGCTCGCGCCGAAGGGGGTCCAGGCAAGCTCAAACCGGCAGCATGGCGACCGCCCACATTCTCCCGGTCTTCCCCTTCTCTGCCCGATAGGAAAAATAGCGGTCGAGGTGGCAGGCCGTGCAGGTTTCGCAGTCGAAGAGAGAGCGAACTCCCATGTCCAGAGCCTGCTCCCGGATCTGCCGCGCAAAATCGACTTCGTAGTGGGGCGGACGGATGCAGGGGCTGATTTGGATCATCAGGCGTTCGGCCGGGGAGCCCCAGCGATTTCGGAACCCCTCGATCGCCTTGGTAACGATCCCTGCTTCACTCCCCCTCCGTCCGGAGTGGACGAGGCCGAGGGCCGGAATCTCCGGATCGAAGAGATAGACGGCGGCGCAGTCCGCGATCCGGATCTTGAGCGCAACTCCTGGGCATTGGGTGAGAAGACCATCGACGCCCGGATAGAACCGACGCGAGGCGTTTTCGACGAAAGCGATCTCATTGCCGTGGGGCTGCTCGGCTCCGATCAGGCGGTCGGGGTCGATGCCGAGGTCGCGAATCGGAGGGGGATGGTCGATCCCGCCGGTTCGAAGGGAAAAGCCGTGGGGAACCTTCGCTGCGGTAAGGGCAGGAAAAAATTCCCATGACGACCGGACGCCGGAGGTCGCCTGCTTCCGCGATTCTGTGTGAGCCGACGCGATAGAATCGAGCGGGGTGGCTGACGATGTCGTAGCCATACAGGGTCCACTCGGGCTGCAGGGATTTGAACCCTGGACCTCTTGGTCCCGAACCAAGCGCGCTACCAGACTGCGCCACAGCCCGCCAAGCTGAGAGCCATTGTAGAGAGATTCGGCCAAAGGCAAAGTTCTTTCTCCGCCTCATGGATTCCGGAATTTGTGTTGACCTTCCCCCAGCGCCAAAAAGAATAGCGGTAATTCGGTTGCGCCGGGAGAGGCCTCCGCTTGTCGCGGGACGTGGGAGGTAGAGGTCGCGTCAAGATCCGTCCGGCAGGGTAGCTCAGCGGCAGAGCAGGGGTTTCATAAGCCCTTGGTCGAGAGTTCGATTCTCTCCCCTGCCACGGGAAAGAGGGAAATGTCATCGAGCATGCTCGGGTTTTCGCTATCTTCCCCGCCAAAAGGCTTGTTGCCTAGCAGCCGCTGTGTTAGCCGGTTTTTCACTGCGGGAGGAGGTTCCAGGCGACGGGAGCTTCCTGGACGGGAGGGTCTTTCTCGCAGAATCGCAGGGGCCGGGGTGTAACGAATGGCGAATCTTTTCGGGAAAGCGGCCAATGAGCTTCCCCGGAAGATCGTAGTTGGAATTCTCATCATCGCCGCCCTGACGGTCGCTGGGATCGCCTACTACTTCACGCCGAAATACACGCGAGTCGGCTACATGCCCAAGCAGCCGATTCCCTTCGATCATTCCCTGCATGTAACGGGCCTTGGGCTCGACTGCCGCTTCTGCCATAGCTTCGTGGAGAAGAGCGGATTTTCCAACGTGCCGACGACCCAAACCTGCATGTCCTGCCACCGGATGGTCAAAGCCGACAGCCCGAAGCTGGCCGCATTGCGCGAGAGCTGGGAGAGTGGAGAGCCGGTGCGATGGACTCGGGTCTATCAATTGCCGGATTACGTCTACTTCGACCACTCCGCCCACGTGAACCGGGGGGTGAGCTGCTTCAGCTGCCATGGGGAGGTGAACCAGATGAAGACCATTTATCACAAGACCCCCCTGAGCATGAGCTGGTGCTTGGATTGTCATCGGAATCCGGAGTATTTCGTCCGGCCGCAGGAGAAGGTTTTTGATCTAGGATGGCAGCTCCCGAGCGGGCAATCGCAGGTCGAGATGGGCAAGCATCTGGTCGAGCAGGAGAAAATTCAGCCCTCCGACAACTGCTCTGCCTGTCACCGGTAGGTTGCGCGAAGGAGGGGATGAGTTGATGGAACCCAAGAAGACGAGGCCAAGGACTGCGGGGAGCGATGCCTTTTCTTCCGGAGAGGCGGCATCCTCCTTGGAGGCTGCTGAGCCGTCCCGCGATTTTGCCTGGGAGTCGATCAGCCGCCGGAGCTTCCTGCGCGTCATGGGGGCTTCATTCGCCCTCGGAGGGATCGGCTTGGCGAGCTGCCGACGTCCGGAAGGTCATCTGGTCCCGTACACGGCGAGTCCCGAGTGGGTGGTTCCAGGAAAACCGCTCCTCTATGCGACCACAGCCCCCGCGGTCTACGGTGGGGTCTCACTCTTCGTGACGACCTATGAGGGTCGGCCGACGCACCTGGAAGCGAACCGGATTATTTCCGATGCGGGGCTCACCCCTCAGCTTCAAGCTTCCATCCTCGATCTTTACGATCCAGATCGGGCGGTGGGCTTCCTGGAGAATGGCTACCCTGCGACGCGCCAGCGGTTTGTCGAGCTCCTGGGCAAGTCGATCGGCTCCTGGCGAGAAACCAAGGGGGCGGGGCTTGCGGTCGTCGTCGAGCCGACTGTCTCTCCCACCCTCGCCGGCCTCCGGGAGGAGTTCCGGAAGCGCTATCCGGAAGCGATTCTCTGCACCTACAGTCCGCTGGGGAATAGGGACCGCTTTGCCGCGACCCGGCAGCTCTTTGGGGAACGGTTGACGCTTCTTCCGCGTTGGGCGGAAGCCGACGTCATTCTTTCCATCGGCTGCGACTTTGCTTCGGGGGACCAGGAAGGGCCGTGGGCCGTGCGCGGGATTGCCGCGCGCCGCAGGCTGCTGAATCCAGGGGATGGGATGAGCCGGATTTACGCGGTCGAAGAGCGGCTGACTTCCACGGGCGCGATCGCCGATCACCGGCTCGCTTTGCGGGCGGGAGATCAGGCGGCCTTTCTCGCCTTGGTGGCGCGCGAGCTCGCGGCTGCCGGGCTCGCGCAGCTCGACCCCTTCGGCCGGGTGGTGGCGGAGGATTGGGGGGAGCCGGTGCGGAAGTGGGCGAAGGCCGTCGCCCAGGATCTCTTCCGAGCCAAGCGTCCTCTCATCGTCATGGGTCGGGACTTTCCCGCGCCTGCGGCCCTGCTGGCCTTGACGATGAACCTGGCGTTCGAAAAGCGCTCGGCTCTCGATCTGATTCCGGCCTTGGAGGACGAGGCAGAGTCGCTCGAGTCGCTTGCGGAGCAGATCCGGAAGGAAGATGTCCGTGCCCTTCTGATTCTCGGAGCCAATCCGGCCTATACGGCGCCGGTGGATCTCGACTGGCTGCGGCTGCAGCGGAGCGTGCCGCAGGTCATCCATCTCGGACTTTTAGCGGACGAGACCGCGCAGGCAAGCCACTGGCATGCTCCCATGGCTCATTATCTGGAGAGCTGGGGAGATGCCTTCGGGCCCGATGGGACCTACCTGAGCGCGCAGCCCATGATCCTGCCTCTTTTCGGCGCCCTCTCAGAGATTGAGGTTCTGGCCGCCTTGTGCGGAGAGACAGACGCCTTGGCGGTGCCGGAAGAAGCGAACCCGATGCAGCTTTCGCAGCCTCCCCTTGCCGGAGGGCCTCCCCTCCTGCCCTTGCCCATCGCGGCGAGAAGGGTGCAGGAGAGCTTCGTGCGGCTCTGCCGCGTCGAGGAAAAGGATCGAACGGAAGCATGGCGGCGGTGCCTCCACGACGGATTCTGGCCGGGAAGTGCCCCCAGTCCGCTCTCTCCCGAGCCGCGCTGGGATCAGGCAGAGCCCGTAGTTGCGAAGGATCTGGCTCGAAGGCCGGCAGCGCACGGGCTCGAGCTTTCCTTCTATCCCTGCACGAAAATCGGCGACGGGCGCCAGGCTAACAACGGCTGGCTGCAGGAGCTACCGGATTTCATTACGAAGCTCACTTGGGACAATGCGGTCCTCCTGGGCCCGCAAACGGCTCGCAAGCTGGGGCTCTCCTCCAGCGGCGGAGATTCCCGGCAGGCGGAGCTGCTGCTGCTGGAAAGCGGCGGCCGCCGACTGGAAGCCGCAGCACTCGTCGTTCCGGGGCATGCCGAGAACGCTCTTTCGCTCGCTCTCGGATACGGACGCTCCTTCGGCGGGAGAGTGGCGCAAGGCCATGGGTTCAATGCCTACTTGCTCCGGTCTCGGGAGACCTTGCGCTACGCCTCGGGGGTTTCGGCGATTCGGTCCGGGAGGAGCTACCCCATCGCACAGTCGCAGATCCACGGGGATCCCGGCAATCGGGGCTTGGTGCGGGAGGGAAGCCTGGCCGAGTATCGTGCGGTACCCGATTTCGCCAAGCGAGAGGATGGGGAGGCACGATCGGTCCCGGAGGTTTCGATCTATCCCAACCCTTACGGCGCCAAGCAGCCCGGGCCCGCGTATACCGAAGGGGTAAGCAAGGGCGCTTACCAGTGGGGAATGGTGATCGACCTGGGGAGCTGCGTGGGATGCAATGCCTGCGTCATCGCCTGCCAGAGTGAGAACAATGTGCCGATCGTGGGCAAGGGGCAGGTGATCCGTGGCCGGATCATGCAGTGGATCCGTATCGACCGGTATTTTCTGGGCACCGAGGCCGATCTGCGCACGATGCCCGAGCCGATGCTCTGCCAACAGTGCGAGAACGCTCCCTGCGAAGCGGTCTGCCCCGTGAATGCGACCGTACACAGCGAGGAGGGGCTCAACGTGATGGCGTACAATCGGTGCATCGGCACGCGGGCCTGCGCGGCGAATTGCCCTTACAAGGTGCGTCGCTTCAATTTCTTCGATTTCAACAAGCGCGACGTCCTGAAGACGAAAAAGATCGGTCCATGGTCGGTGGGAAATCTCTACCTGGGCCCGTTCGGCGCCCTGGGAAGCCCCCTGACCATCCAGATGCAGCGCAATCCCAACGTGACTGTCCGGATGCGGGGAGTGATGGAAAAGTGCACCTTTTGCGTCCAACGGGTCGAGGAAGCCAAGATTGCTACTCTTGTCCGGGCCCGCGACGGCGTGCCGCAACCCATTCCTCGGGATAGCGTGCGGACGGCTTGCCAAGAGGCCTGTCCCGCCGGAGCGATCGTCTTCGGAGATCTGGCGGATCCGGAAAGCCAAGTTTCTCGCTGGAAGGCGGACTCTCGAGCTTATCGGGTATTGGAATTTCTCAACGTGCGCCCGCGCGTTTCTTATCTGGCGCGGGTCCGCAATCCGAATCCCGATCTCGGGGCAGGGGAGGACCGCCCAAGCGCGCGAGAGCCGGAAGGACCGATCGGGGATACGAGCCGTCGTGCGGGCTGAGCAGAGCACTAAGGGAAGGAATGAAGATGCCGAGGGTGGAGAACGCGGTCGATAGAGCGGAAAGCGGTCGGGAGCTTCTGGCGCGCCCGGCGCTCGTCTTGAACGAGAGGGAAGCTTCTTGGGTAAACGACGCGGTCTGCTCCGTGGTGGAAAAGCCGGCTCCCCTCTGGTGGTGGCTTGCCGTAGTGGCTTTCGGAGTCTTGGCGGGAGCGGTGCCGCTGGTCGTCGTCTATTTCATCAGCACGGGCTTGGGTGTCTGGGGGCTGCAGAGCCCGGTCTTTTGGGGTGTGGCCATTCTCAACTTCGTCTTCTGGATCGAGATCGGGCATGCCGGCACCTTGATCTCGGCGATCTTGCTCTTCACGCGCCAACGGTGGCGGAACTCGGTGAATCGGGCCGCCGAGGCCATGACGATCTTCGCCGTCCTCTGCGCGGCGGTCTTCCCCCTCTTCCACATCGGGCGACAATGGATGTTCTGGTACATGGTGCCGGTCCCGGAATCGTACGCGGTCTGGCAGAACTTCCGCGCTCCTCTCCTCTGGGACGAGTTTGCCGTGGGAACCTATTTCACTGTCTCTTGCCTGTTCTGGTATTTCGGCCTGCTTCCCGATATCGCCTCCCTTCGGGACCGGGCGACCAAGCTGTGGAAGAAACGCCTCTACCACGTGCTCTGCTGGGGATGGACGGGTTCGCTTCGGGCGTGGCGTCACTACGAGGCGGGATACCTCTGCATCGCGGGCGTGGTGAGCGTCCTTGTGATTTCGGTCGCCTCGGTGGTCTCCACCGACTTCGCGACGACCGTGCTGCCGGGATGGCATACGACCATCTTCCCACCCGATTTCATTACGGGAGCCATCTTCAGCGGGTTCGCGATGATCGTCACGCTCATGGTTCCGCTGCGCGCCGCCTATCCTCGCCTCAAGGACATGATTACGGAGAAGCACCTGGACAATATGGCGAAGGTGCTCTTGGCGACGGGATCGCTGGTTGGCTACTCCTATCTGATCGAGCTCTTCATGGCCTGGTACGGAGCCAATCCCTACGAACGATACACGTTCTGGAATCGGATCACGGGCCCCGACTGCGCGACCTACTTCTTCATGTTCGGATTCAACGTCCTCCTACCTCAGATCTTCTGGTTCCGGCTCCCTCGAATCCATCCGTGGATCCTCTGGACGGCATCGGTGCTCATCAACGTCGGCATGTGGTTCGAGCGCTATTCGATCATTGTGGTCAGCCTCGAGCGGGATTTTCTGCCTTCCTCTTGGCGCCACTATCTCCCGACCTGGGTCGATTGGGGGCTCTTCTTCGGCAGCGTTGGCCTCTTCTTTTTCCTCTTCCTGCTCTTTCTGCGCGTCTTGCCCGCGATCTCCATCGCGGAGATCAAGACCCTGCTGGCGAAGCCGCGTCGGCCGCGGGAGCCGGAAGCCCCGTTCGATGAGCCGGAACCCTTGCTGCCGAGCCGGGAGATCTACGGATTGGGAGCGGAATTTTCCTCGGAAGAGGATCTGCGAAGGGCGAGCGAGGAGACCCGAAAGAAAGGATACGTCTGGTGGGATGCCTATGCGCCCCATCCCATTCATGGCATGGAGCAGGCGATGCGCCTTCCCAAATCCCGTGTCTCCTTTTTCGTGTTGATGGGAGGTTTGCTGGGCCTCCTCATTGGGATTGCCATGGTGACGGCCACCTCAGTCCCGCGCCCCGAATTGCTTCGAAGCTTGACGACCGGTCAACTGCAGGGCCTTTTCTACGCGACCGTCGTCCAAGGCAAGCCCTACTTCAGCCTCCCCGCTTTCGTCCCCGTTTTGCTCGAGCTGACCATTCTTTTCGCCGCATTCAGCGGCTTTCTGGCCGTCGTCCTTCTCTCGCGGCTTCCGCGACCTCACCATCCGGTCTGGAATTGGGGGGAGCTTTCTCGACGAGCGACCGATGACGGATTCTTCCTCGTCATCGAAGCGAGGGATCCCGCGTTCTCGCCGGCCGAAAGCCGGGAATTCCTGGAACGTTTGGGAGGGAGACGACTCACCTATATTCCTCGATAGGCTGCCCGGAAACATGCGTACCTTCCTCTTGTTCCTCGCCTGCCTTGTGTTTGCGGTGGTCAGCGTCACGGGATTCCGCGGTACCAAGACGACGCGCAACCCCATCGAAATTTTTCCCGACATGGTGCGACAGGCCAAAGTGAAGGAGCAGGCTCCCAGCCTCTTCTTTCCCGATCGCCGGGCAAGCCGCTACCCCGTAACGGGGACGGTTCCGACGAGCGATCCGGTCGATCAGCCCTACCTGAACACCGGGATGATCGGAGATTACTGGGGGGATGGGATCCCTATTTCCGTGACCGCCGAAACGCTCAAGAAGGGGAAGGAACGGTTTGAAATCTTTTGCAGCGCCTGTCACGGAGCGGCGGGATCGGGAAACGGCATTGCGACCCAGTACGGCCTTGTCGGAGTGCCCAACTACCATTCGGATCACACCCGGCAGATGCCGGACGGTCAGATCTTCTACGTCATCACCCACGGACAGGGGCTGATGCTGGGATACGGAGCCAACCTGAGCGTGGAAGAGCGCTGGACCGTCGTCGCCTACATCCGGGCCTTGCAGCTCAGTCAAAATGCGACGCTTGCGGACGTCCCGATTGCGGAGCGGCCGGAGCTGGAGGGGAAATAGCGATGGGTCACACTGAATCTGCTCCCGAGCTTCGCCCCTCCGTTCCTCTTCCGGCGGCGCAAATCCAGGCGCTCGGCGGGCGACTCCAACGCGCGGGCGCTCTGCTCCTGACGGCCTCATTCGCCGGAGCCTGGTGGCACCCGAAGGAATTTTTCCATGGCTGGCTCTTTTCCTTCTTTTTCTTTTTCAGCCTCTGTGCCGGAGCGCTCTTCTGGGTGCTGCTCCACTACGTGACCAATGCGGGATGGGGAGCCCTCCTACGCCGGCAGGTGGAAAACGTCGCGAGCCTCTTCCCGTGGGTCGCGTTGCTCTTTCTGCCGATCCTCTGGGACGCCTTTTGGGGCCATTATCTCTACGAGTGGACGAGTCCCGCCCTCGCTCACGACCGGGCGCTGCAAGCGAAGTCGGCCTACCTCAACCTGCCGTTTTTCACAATCCGGGCGGTATTGTTCTTCACCTTTTGGATCGTTGTCGCTCGCTTTCTCTGGAACGGCTCCCGCAGCCAGGATGGCGACGGCGATCCATGGCACACGGTGCGCATGCAGAAGCTCTCCTACGGCCTTCTCGTCGTCTATGGCGCCTGCATGACCTTTGCGGCGATCGACTGGCTGATGGGGCTCGACTTCCGCTGGGGCTCGACCCTCTGGGGAGGTTTTGTCTTCGTGGGAGCGGCCGGTGGGAGCCTGGCTCTGTGGACTCTGATCCTTCTTTGGCTGCGGGGAAAGGGCCACCTGCCGCAGATGACCGAAGAACATCTCCACCTCCTGGGCAAGCTGCTCTTTGCCTTCACCGCCCTTTGGGGCTATTTCGCCTTCAGCCAATATATGTTGATCTGGTATGCCAATATCCCCGAGGAGACCTATTTCTTCATCCAGCGCAACCGGGGAAGCTGGAACTGGTTTGCGATCGGCCTGGTGCTCGGCCGATTCTTCGTGCCCTTTCTCCTGCTTCTCTCGCAGGCGACCAAGCGCAACCCGAAAATGCTCGCACTGGCCGCATCGTGGGTGCTTCTGATGCAGGCGGGCGAGCTCTATTGGCTCATCCTTCCTGGGGTCTTCGAAAAAGGGGTAGCGATCGGGGTGCTCGAGGTCGTTGTCTGGGTGGGAATGGCGTGCCTCATGACGGGCGCATTCTTGCGGCGGCTCGTTTCCTGCGAGCTCTATCCCAAGCACGACCCCCGCCTGCGCGAGTCGCTGGAGGTCGTCAGCTAGAGGAGGACCCGCATGCCGAACGAGGACGATGGCAGCAGAGGGGAAGCGAAAGCCGTTCGCAAGCCTTCTAGCGGGAAGCGATCTCCGGGCATGATGGCGTACTGGTGGGGGGTGTTTCTGCTCGTGTGGCCGACTGTAGGCGTCTTTCTGGTCACCCGGAGCTTGACGCAGGCGGAGGAAAGGGACGCGAAGCAGGAGTTGGCCGAGCGGGTCAGTCGGCTCGAAGCCTTGCGCAAGGCCGATCGGGAAATGCTGGGCCGATACCAGTGGATCGATCGGGGCAAAGGGGTTGTTGCCCTGCCCATCGAGCGGGCGATGGAGTTGGAAGAAGAGCGGCTGAAGAGTAAGGAAGTCGGCCCGTCGAAGGTGCTTCTCCCCGGTGCTCTCTTGCGACAACCGCCTTCTTCCGCTCCAAAACCCTGATGGCGGAGGAATGGGAATCATGGCAGAAGCTTCTGAATCCGAGGAGATGCCGGTAAGGGCTGGAACCGGGGACGAGGGATCGCCCTTGCGCGTCCCCGTCCTTGGGCTGGTTGCCCCGGCGGCCGTCTGGCTCTGGGTAGCGAGCATTCTGGCGCTGCTCGGCAGCCTCAAGCTCGTCGATCCCCGATTTTTGGGCACCTGGGGTTGGCTCACCTTCGGACGGATCAGCCCGGCGGCTTTCCTGAGCTTCGTCTACGGATTCGGCATCCCCATGGGGCTCTGTGCGGTTCTTTGGGCCGTTACGAAGGGAGGGAGGCTTTCTCTTCCCGGCGGACGCTGGTTTCTCGCCTCGTCCTTCCTCTGGAATTTGGGATTGTGGAGCGGGATCACCGGAGTGTTGGCCGGGGAAAGTCGTTCTCTCTCCTGGCTTGGATTGCCGACATTCTCCCTGCCTTCGCTCGGGATGGCCTATCTCCTTTCCGCGGGGTGGCTCGTCGCCCTCCTGGTGCGCCGGTGGGAGGAGGGTTCGCTCGCATCGCGATTCCTGCTTCTGGGACTTGTCTGGATTCCGTGGGGTGGAGGAGCGGCGGCACTCTGGTTGCACGATCCGGCGGTGCGCGGGGTGGCCATTGGATCGCTCGAATGGTGGTTCAATGACGGCCTCCTCTATGCAGGGTTGGGGGCGTTCGCTCTCGGGACCGTGCTCCTCCTCCTTCCCAGCTTGCTCGGCCGACCGGCGGCCTTCGGAGGGCTGGGCCGCCGGGCTTTCTGGGCTTGGGTGCTCTTTGCGAATCTTGCCGGAATGGCCCATCTGGTGGGCGGACCCTTCCCCCTCTGGATGGTTTCGTCGGGCGTCTCCTCCCGCTTCCTGCTCTGGGTGGCGGCGGTGGCGATCGGATTGGGATTTTGGGAGGCGGCTCGCAGAGCGCCGGTGGAAGGGAAGCAGTGGGATGCCGGCTGGCATTTCCTGCGATTCGGCATGGGCGCCTTCCTGGTGGCCGCCGGGCTCGGTGCGGTGCTGGCCCTGCCGGCATGGAGCCGCTACGTGCACTACACCGTCCTGGAAGAAGCGCAGTTGACGCTCTTCCTGTACGGCTTTTTGGGCATGACCTTCTTTGCTCTGCTCTACACCATCTTGCCGCGAGTGCTCGGCCGTTCCTGGCCATCCGTGGGATTGGCGAAGGCGCACTTCCTGCTCAGCAGCTATGGAATCAGCTTCCTGACCGGCCTGCTCGCCATCGGTGGGCTTTTCCAAGGGGTTGCGCTCGATAATGCCGAGGTTCCGATCCATGAGGTGATCCTTTCGCTTCTCCCTTTCCTGCGTAGCGCGGCTGGCCCGGCGACGGCCCTGTTGGCGGCTCACGCGGTCTTCGGGCTCCATCTTCTTTGGCTCCTCGTGGAAAGCGGGTCGAATCGACGCGAGGGAGAGAAGGCAGCGCTGCCGGGTGTAGCGATGGAAGGAGCGCGGACGCCGTGACCGAACCGAAACGTCTGCTCCTCGGGATCCTGCTGGCGACCGGAGCGGGATGGGTTCTTCTCGTCTGGATGCCCCTGACGAAGCTCGGGCCGGCCGGACCCGGCGGAGCGCCCTTCGGGCGAGCGGCCATCGGCGGCGAAATCTATGCGGCCAACGGCTGTGCTTCCTGCCACACGCAGGTCGTTCGCCCAGCGAACCTCGGGTCGGATATCGCCCGGGGCTGGGGCACGCACCGGACGACGCCGTCCGAGTATCGGGAGGAGCATATCGTGCCGCTAGGCGTGCTCCGCCTGGGGCCCGACCTCGCCAACGTGGGAGAGCGTCGCACCGACGCCCGTTGGTATTACCGTTTACTCTATGATCCACGAACAATCTTTCCGGGCTCGCTGATGCCGTCCTACCGGTACCTGTACGCGCGCGTCCCGCTGCTCGGGACGCCACTGCCCGATGCCTTGCCCCTTTCGGGCCGCGATGCACCGCCGCATGGATTTCAAGTCATACCCAGGCCAGAGGCGAGGGCGCTCGTCGCCTATCTTCTTTCCCTCAAGCGAGCATCGTCGGTGGAGAACGATCACGCCCAATGAATCAGGAAGTCGAACCGGAAAAGCGCGGGCCGGGAGATCGGCCTCGGGACCAAATCCCCTGCTCGTTCGTCGTCTTTGCGACGATCGTGATGCTCTTCGCGATCGCCTACTTCCTTCGATACACTGGCGGATTTCGCTGGGACGTCTATGACGCCAGCGGGATCCTTGCCGGCCTGCCCTCAGCGCCTTCGGCGCATGAGGCGGAGGCGACCGCCTCGGGGGGAGCGGCGGCCAAAGCCCCGGCTCTCGATCCAGCAGCGCTCGGCCGAGAGCAGTACCAAGCCAATTGCGCTGCCTGCCATCAACCCAACGGCCAGGGAATGGCCGGCCAGTTTCCCCCAGTCGCCGGTTCGGAATGGGTAAGCGGAGACCCTCGAGTCCTCACGGCGATCCTGATTGGGGGGCTGCAGGGGCCGGTCACGGTCGCGGGAGCCGAGTACAACGGGATGATGCCCGCCTGGAAAACCGTGCTGACTGACGAGAAGATCGCGGCGATCCTGACCTTCCTGCGTCAATCCTGGGGGAATCATGCCTCGGCCATCGACGAAGAAGCGGTGAGGGCGGTCCGAGCCGAATGCGGGAGCCATTCCGGGCCATGGAAGGTCGACGAGCTTGGGTCCCTCTCCGGAGCGAAGGCGGAAAAGAAGGACCAGTAGCCTGCGGAGCAGATGAGGCCGCCCGGAGCTGGCGGAAGGGAATCCCCGGCAAAACCCTTAGGCAACATCGCTCCAAAGGGCGCGCCCGAGCTCGAGCGGAGACGAAGACAGGAGCCGCTTGGGAGCGAGCTTGTTAGGACAAGTGCAGCAGAAAGTTCTTGTCAGTCCCGACGGAAATAATTCACTTGTAGCGGGAGGGGGCAACGGGATTATGGTTGCGCCCCGAATTTTCTAAGAAGCGCGAAACGGAGTGCGGCAGGATATGGACGAGCAGAGGCACAAGACGGCACAGCCGCAAGGCGACAAGGATATGGCTCCTTCCCACGGAGCCGGCCATCACGAGCACCATCCCGAGCTTTCCTGGTGGAGGCGCTATGTCTTCTCGACGGATCACAAGGTGATCGGGATTCAGTACATGATCACCTCGCTCCTGGTCGCCCTCTTCGGCTTTGGCTTGATGGTCGTGATGCGCTGGCAGCTCTCCTTCCCGGGGAAGCCCGTGCCGGTGATCGGCCCCCTCTTGACGGCTGTCTTTGGGGCCAACCTCGCTCCCGGCGGAGTGATGACCCCTAACCTGTACAACTCGTTCGGGGCGATCCACGGGACGATGATGATCTTCATGGCGATCGTCCCTGCGCTCTTTGCGGGGTTCGGGAATTTCGTCGTTCCCCTGCAGATCGGGGCTCCGGATATGACCTTTCCCCGCCTCAACATGGCGAGCTTCTGGACCTTCTTCGTAGGTGTGTTGATCATGCTTGGAAGTTTTCTCGTGCCCGGAGGGGCGGCGAAGTCGGGTTGGACCTCCTATCCGCCTCTGGCCAACGTCTCCGACACGGGAATGGGCTTCGAGCCCATTCTCAACGGCCAGACTCTCTGGCTGATCGGCATGGCCTTCAACATCACCGGTTCGCTGCTCGGCTCGGTCAACATCATCGCCACGATCATTCAGCTTCGCGCCCCAGGCCTCCAGTGGATGCGACTTCCGGTCTTCGTCTGGTCGGAGCTGGTCACCGCCTTTCTCCTGCTCCTGGCCTTTCCCCCTCTCGAATCCGCAGCGGTGATGCAGCTCATGGACCGGCTCTTCGGAACAAGCTTCTTCTCGCCCGATGGCCTCGTCGTGGGAGGGCGCCACTGGCCGGTGAGCGGGGGCGGCTCCGCCCTGCTCTGGCAGCATCTTTTCTGGTTCCTTGGGCATCCGGAGGTCTACGTCCAGATCCTGCCCACCATGGGGATCGTCGGCGAGGTGATCGCCAACAACACCCGGAAGCCGCTGTGGAGCTATAAGATCTTCGTCTACTCACTGCTTTCGATCGGCTTCCTCTCGATGGTCGTCTGGGCCCATCATATGTATATGACGGGCATGGGACAGAGCATCACCACCTTCTTCCAGATCTTCACTACGGTCATTTCGATCCCGTCGGTCCTGCTGGGGACCGTGCTCCTTCTCTCTCTTTGGGGCGGATCGATCCGGCTCCCGGTGCCCATGCTCTTCGCCCTCGCGTGGCTGCCGATGTTCGGCATCGGCGGATTGACCGGCCTGCCGCTCGGCTGGACAGCGTCGGATATGGTGCTCCATGACACCTACTACGTGATCGGCCATTTCCACTATATGATGGCTCCCGCCTCAATCATGGGCCTCTTTGCTGGGCTCTACTACTGGTTCCCCAAGGCGACCGGGCGGATGATGAACGAATTCTGGGGGAAGGTGCACTTCTGGATGACCATCATCTTTTTCAACGGCGTTTTCTTCCCGATGCTGATCCAGGGATTCGCGGGAGTCCACCGGCGATGGTACGACGGTGGCGCGGGCTGGCAGATGGCGCAACCGGTTCTCTGGCTCAACCAGGTGATGTCCGTTTCAGCCTGGATTCTTGCGATTGGACAGATTCCATTCATCATCAATTTCTTCTGGAGCATCTGGCGCGGAAAGAAGGTGACGTCCGATAACCCCTGGCAAGCGAACACGCTCGAATGGGCGGCCCCGACCCCGCCCGGGCATGGGAACTTCACCCATCCGATCGCCGTCTATCGCGGACCCTATGAGTACAGCGTCCCCGGTGCGGCGCATGACTACCTCCCTCAATGGGTGGAGGAAGAGGCGAAGGTTCCCGAGGCCAAGCTTTCAACCGTCTAATCGAAGAGGCAGCAAACGATGGAAATGGAAATTCCCTACACCGTTACGGCGCGCCCCGATACGGGCGCCTACAATGCGAAGATCGGCATCTGGCTCTTCCTCGCCTCCGAAGTCATGTTGTTCGGAGGACTCTTTTCCGCCTACATCTTCCTGCGCATGGGGGCGACCCATTGGCCGCACCACCTGCTGAACGTGCCGATGGGGCTCTTCAACACCTTCGTCCTGATCACCTCGAGCATCACCATGGTGATGGCGTGGACCGCTCTCAAGATGCGCCAGTTCCAGAGCTACCGGCGATGGCTCGGCGCGACGCTCGTCTGCGGTGTCCTCTTCCTCGGTGTGAAGTCGCTGGAGTACAAGGACAAGTTTCATCACTACGGGGTCATCCTCAACAACGGTCAGGAGATCACGGGACACCTGGAAATGACCCCGGAGGAAGCGATGAAGAGCAATGTCCTTCGTATCCTCCCGGACGCGGAGGATGCGGGAAGCTTCGGCTACCAGCTACAGTCGATCTTCGGACGCCCGGCCGCCGCCGGAGAAGAGAAGGTGCTGGAGATTCCGAAGAGCGACATCCAGTGGTGGTCGAATTTTACTCCTCGCTACAGCACCTACCTCGCCACCTACTTTACGATGACCGGGCTTCATGGCCTCCACATCATTGGTGGATTGCTGGTTCTCGGCTTCTTCTGGGGGCCGGGAGCAAAGCTCTATCGAACCAACCCGGAACATCTGGCCAACCGCGTTGAAGTCGCGGGACTATTCTGGCATTTCGTCGACTTGGTGTGGATCTTTCTCTTTCCCACCCTCTACTTGCTCTAGAAGCACCCTTACCCTCGGAGATTCGCCATGAACGAAGAAACCCATGAGCCAACGAAGCAGATCCCTGCGTACGTGAAGGTCTTCGGGCTGCTTCTGGTCCTCGCCGTAATCAATGTGGCGGCCTCCTATCTTCCTCTCGGCAGCGGAAACCTGGGGGTGGGCCTTCTGATCGCGGGAACGCAGGCGATTTTGGCGCTCGGCATCCTGATGCATTTCTTCTCCGAAAAGAAGACCGTCCACTACCTCATGGGACTTGCGGTTGTTTTCGTTGCGGTGTTACTTGTCCTGTTTCTTTGCTGCTACGTGGATCAGTTGAACTCGGTGAAGTAAAGGAGAGTGGGAAGCATGTCGCTGCGCCAATTTCACATACTCTTCGTTGCGATCGTCACCTGCCTCTTCGTTGGACTGGGAGGCTGGGGGCTGATGGGATACCACGAACACCAGGGTGCCGCGTTGCTCTGGCTGGGGACGGGCTCCTTGGCGACGGCATCCGGTGTGGTCGCCTACGGCTTCTGGTTCCTGCGGAAGACGCGGCGTATGGGACTGGGCGAATGAAGCTGCGCTTGAGCTCGCTGCTATCCTTGGGTGGGGGGCTCCTCTTCCTCGGGGCGCTCGGGTTCATCGCGATCGGAGATCGGCTCTTTTCTTCCATGGTCAACGTCCCCGCGCTCGGGCACGAGCCGGGAGATGCCGTTGCCTGGGCGCTCGTGGGGATCGTGCTGATTCCGATCGGAAGCGTTGCCTACTTCATCTGGGCTCTCTACCGGCGGTCGCAGAAGCCCCCACCGGCCTACGCCGAATTCCTGGAGGAAGGCGACTCGGAAGAGGTCGCGGCCCGGGGAGGCGCACGCCATCGCTAGCGAAGAGGGAGCGGAACGAGCGGGCATCGGAAAGGAGATGCGGAGGTGAGAAAACGTTTGAGCGACATCGCTCTCCTTCTTGGAGGGCTCTTGGCAGCCATGCCCACCGAGAGTTGGGCCTGCGCCATCTGTAGCGTGCCCAGGACCCAGGCGACGCGGGGGATCTTGCCAGCCGTATTGCTGATGCTGGCGCTATTGGGCTTGGTTTTCGGCGCGTTCATTCGCTTTTTCATCCGGGCGAGCCGATCCAAAAATCAATCGGGAGGGTTGAATGGTGTTCGCACTTCTTCTTGAGCTGAGTGGCATCTCGCGCTGCATGTCCGAGCATGGACGGCAGATCGATGAATTCATCGAGGCCATCCTCTGGTTCTCGCTGATTCTCTTCATCATCTGGTTCGGCTTTTTTGTCTATGCACTCGTGCGCTTTCGCGCCGACAAGAGCCCGAGGGCGAGCTACGAGGGGCTGAAGGCCGCTTGGCCCAAGCATCTGGAGTGGACGATCATTTTCGCGGAAATGGTGCTGCTCTTCGGATTTTCGGTTCCGCTTTGGGGAAACCGTGTGCTCAACCCGCCAGGGCCGGGAGAGGCGGTGACCCTCGAAGCGGTGGCCCAACAATTCGGCTGGATCTTCCACTATCCTGGGCCCGATGGGAGGATGGGCCGCCGGGACATGCGCTTGGCGGATGCGATGAATCCGATCGGGCTGGACAAGACTGACCCGGCTTCCAAGGACGACATCATCACGATGAACGAGATGCACGTGCCGGTCGGCAGGCCGGTTCTCATCTACCTGGGCTCCCGCGACGTGGTACACAACTACTACGTGATCCAGATGCGGATTCAGCGTGACGCCATCCCTGGGCTGACGATTCCGATGTGGTTCACTCCGACGCATACGGGCCGCTTCGAGATCGCCTGTGGCCAGCTTTGCGGCGTCGGCCATTTTGCGATGAAGGGCTTTCTCGTCGTCGACACACCGAGCGACTACGAGGCATGGCTCAAGCAGATGGGGCAGCTTTCGCAGACCAAGCCTCCTGTCGGCGGAACCTCAATGGCTGGGCGGTAGCCTGGGGAATTTCCCCGGGGAATTCATCTTCGCGTAGCTTGCGTCCCTGCCCGTTTTGTGAGGTAGGGAGAGGAGCGGGCACGCCGGGTGAAGAGGCGGAATCACGCGGTCTCCGCCCGAATTGCCCGGGGAGCCGAGGCTATCTGCTCCTCTTGATCCGCCCGCTACGGGTGGGGAAATGGGGTTGACGCTAACGCAACCCTCCCCGCATAAACCGCTTGGGCGCGTTCCAGCGAGGCGATTCCCATGCCCCTGAGAAGAAACAGGTACTGCCGCGGGAACCTCTTGCTTCCTCTCAGCTTCTTCTTTCTTCTCCGGGCTGGTCTGCACCAATCTTCGTGGGCCGAAGGAAGTCCACCCAAGGTGGATTTGGCGGCACTTGTGCAAACGAGAGTCCTCAGCGAGGAGCAGGTCCTCACCATGGTGAAGAGGATCGCCGAGTGACCATACTGCTGCAAAAACGCCAAGTCCGGCTCAACCCAGGCCGATGCGGCTTGACCGCGAGAGATGAGGCAAGCGTTGGGTGCCTTGACAATTCAGGGGATCATGCGATACTTGTATTGAATCGAAAGAGCGAATCACCATGCCTTTATCCGTCCGCCTCCCAGGTGATCTTGAGTCTCGACTGCAAAACCTCGCCGATAGGACTGGCCGCAGCAAAACCTATTATGTGATCGAAGCCATTCGAGAATACATCGAGGTTATGGAGGATATCTACTTGGCGGAAGGAGAGATCGAGGCGATGCGCGCAGGGAGGTCAGAAGCTCTGCCACTGGAAGAAGTGATGAAACATTATGGCATGGAGGGTTGAGCTATCCACCCTGGCACGGAAAACTCTGGAGAAGCTCGACCCACCGATTGCCCGGCGCATCCTCCTTTTTCTTCACGAGCGTGTTGCACCACTCGACGATCCGCGAGGCATAGGGGAGCGCCTCCAAGGTCCCCGCTTCGGAGAGCTTTGGCGCTATCGAGTAGGCGATTACCGCCTGATCGCAAAGATCGAGGATGGCGCTTTACGTATTCTTGTCCTTCTCATCGGTCACCGCCGCAACATCTACCGGAAGCAGCCCTGATGCGGTGAAAGATCGTCTGAAGGTGGCAATGGGGCAGGAAGGCCAGCCGCTTGGGGCAGGCCTGCTCCTGGGCCAGGGCGTGGACCGCATTTCTTAAGGCGCCTGACTATGGCGGTGGGGAGGGCCGCAAAAGAGCCCAGGAAAGGCCCGCTTTTCCTGGTACAAAGCGTCTTGACTTGGCGTTTTGACAACCGGGAGGGAAAGCGGCCTTCCCTGCCAGAGTGAACCCAAGAGACTTTTGGGTGGAGAGGCCATTTTTCGCGCCGGGTGGAAGCGGGATGACTGAAATGGACCCGCGCAGCGGAACCGCCAACCCGATCGGGGAGGGAGGGGATAGCGGAAGATCCGGGAACCAATCTCTCCCGGTTCGGGAAGAAGCTGGCATGATCGAGGGCGGGCAAGCAGCCGTGGGGTGGCGGCTCGGGAAACCCGCTCGTCTCTTCCCGCCCTGACCGGAAATCACGACGAATCGAGCCTTCGTCGCACCTCAGGCGCCACTGGCCGCTGGCGGGAGGCGAAATCCCAGAACCGGCTTAAGGCACCACGAAGATCTTTCCGGTGTAGGGGCAGCGTACTTCGGTTCCCGGAGGAAATCCCCGAACATCGACGAGCCCAGCATCCGGCGCATAGGGGCTCTTGACATAACCGGGCTTCCCCTCCACGGGCGTTCCCTTCGGATAGCGTGTCGAGGCCGTGGAGGGTCCTGCAGGAGCCTGTCCCTCCTGACCCCATGGCTTGTATTGGCCGGTGGCGGGCGTCTGGCTCGAAGGGGTTCCGGAGGTGCCGCCCGAGGAGGGCCCTCCGCCGCCCGGCTGATTGGCGGCCGTCGACTCGGGTTGATTCGCGGGTTGGGGCATCGATCCCGAGCTGGCGCCGGAAGCCTCACCGCTCTTTACCTTCTTTGACGGGGAGGCGCATCCGAAGACAAAGAAGCTGAAGCTCAATGAAACCAGAAAGATTTTTTTCATCCCTTTGGGCAGGAGAGTAGTGAGAAGCCTTTCCGAGATCAACCTTGGAGATGCCGAAACCGAGTGAAAATCGTAAACACTTGCTTTTCCCTTGAAGGCAGATGGAGAGGCCAGACGATCCCGAGAGCCGAACCCTGATAATTGTGCTCGAACTGGCCGTTCGCATACCCGATCGTGTAGACGGGATAATGCCAGAGAGTGGACGGCCCTTCGGGCAGGATCCACTCCCACCCCAACGACTGCGTTTCGTCGACGAGCTCCCAGGACTGAATCGCCTCCCGCTCGAAAACGAGCCCGCAGGGGAGCCGATCCTCCCCTACGGAGATGAATCGATGTGACCCGTCTGGGGAAAGGAAGGTGTAGTTTGCCTCGCAGACGAAGTGAAGATCGAGCGGCAGCTCGCTTTCATTGGTAATCGTGTATTGCACCCGAAGGGAATCGGGCTCCTCGAGCTCGAAAAGCTTCCGGCAGCGGAGCGCCCTCCGCTCTTGGTCGAGATAGATGCCTCCCTCCCGTTCGAGCAATAGCCGTCTCATCGGGCCCTCCTCTGCGAGCGAGAGGATCTGGTAGGGGAGATTGATGAAGTCCCCGCGCTCGATGTAGGACTCTTTCTCGAATTGGGAGAGGGTCGTTTCGCCGGGGACGAAATGCTCCTGGAAGAGGTGGCGCCGATGCCAGTCCTCGATCGGCTCCATCGGGGGCGGCTCGGGATAGACCTTGGCATAGCGGCGCAAGGTATTCGCCACGTTGTAGCGGGAGGGACGGGACGCCAGCTCCACGAGCGACCCGCCATAGTCCGGGTCAACGACGGCCCGGCAGCCACTCGTGCGCAGGATCACTTCTGGCTGGCGATCGGCGTCGAGGTCGACCCGATCCGTTGCCGGAGGCGGGGCACTCTGGTCCAGCTCCTCTTCTGCCTGGAGAAGCCGGCGATAGACCGCATCGCGCAGATAGTTGGCAAAGAGCCCGCCGCTCAGCGCATGCCAATACGGGGTATGTTCCTGCGCGGCGAGGAGGTGGTCATAAGCGGGGAATCTCTCTGCGCCGGGGAGGCTATGGATGCGTCGGCTGATCGCGAGCATCTTGTTGTGCATCCAGTTGGCTTCGGAATACTTCGCGAAAAACTCCTGCCAGGCGCCGCCGTGGAGAAAACGGAAGAAGCGATCGGCGTCGAAACGGTGGGAAAGGTCTTCCCGTACGGCAAAGTAGGATCGGCTCGCGGCGGGAGGCAGCGCGTACCCTTCCAGGTCGGTGCGAGCGCCCGACGAGAGGAAGACCGCCGGCCAATTCCCGGCGGACGCTTCGCCTGGCGTCTCCATGATCAGGCGTTGCGACTGGTTTTCGAGGTAGGTCAGCCACTCCTCGAGTACGGCTTCCTCATAAAAGCGGTGAAAGGTCGATGGCCAGAATCCGTAGGTTTCGGCGCTCTGCGCCAGGATCAGCATTTGGGGTTCGGGGCGATGGCAGAGTTGGACGAGCGAAGCGTGGATATCCCTGAGCGGCCGAAACGGGATCTCCGCAGAAAGCCGGGATGCGACCGGCAAGATCAAGATCGGAGCGGACAAGTGGCTGGTCAGAAAGGGATGGCAGAGCTCGGCCGGCTCGAGGCCGGCCCTTTCGAGCAGGCGGTCTTCCAGCAGCACATAATCGTAGCCCGCTTCGGAGAGAAGGTCCGGGAACCAGGGCTCCCAGACGGATTCGGGGAGCCAGGCCCCGCGGGGCAGAACCTGAAACCGCTCTTGGAGCCATGCCGCGGTCTTTTGGAGCTGTGCTGCAGCATCCGCAGCCGGAATCATGCTCAGGATCGGCTCGTAGAAGCCCCCCCCCAGGAGCTCGACTTGATTACGGGAGACGATTCTCCCAAGCTTTTCCAGGAGTCCGGGGTCTTCGCGTTCGAGGTGGCGGAGAAATCCGCCCGAAAAGTGGAGGCCCATGCGAATCCGTGGATGCCGCTCCAGGGCATCCAAAAAGGGGTGGCAGACCCGGTCGAGGAAGCGGCGGAAGGTTTCCGGAAAATTATCCAAGGGCTGGTGAAAGTGGACGACCCAAACCAGCCGCACCGAGTCTAGACGAACCATTGTCGGGCTTCGAAGTCCTTGGACGGAAAAAGGAAATCAATGGTTCCCCGCTCCGGGTAACGTTCCAAAACGAGCCCTTCGCGCAAGAGGCGAACGAAAAAGCTGACCGAATCGTTCGCTTTCCATCCGAGGGAGGCCACCGGCACCATGAGGACGAAAAAATCCTCCCATGCGGCCGCGCCCCGCTCGTCAACGGGGTCGAAGAGGACGGCGTCATCGGAGAGCTCGGTGCGGACCAGCCAGGAGCCGGACGACCGAAGGGATGCCGTCACTCGGCGGATTTGGGGTGCCAGGAACTCCACTTCGACCTCCTCCGGGGAGCCCGCGAGATCGAGCCTTAGGTAAAAGTGCTCCTCGTCGAAGCCGAAGTAGAGTTTCTGGCCCAACCGATTCGATTGGAACATGGTACTCTGTTGCGCCAGTACATCCAGGCTTCCCGCGCCCACCCAGTCAAAGAAGTTCTCCAATCGACCGGTCAGCTGAGGATGGATGTAGAGCCGTGGAGTCGCATAGGGCGTGGGAGCGGCCGGCGCACAAATCGGAAGGTCAAGGTAGGGAGGGGGAGAAAAGCCCAGAGCATGGTAGACATTGCGTAGGTGCGTGCGGAAGATCTCGTCGAAAAGAAGATCGGAGTCGGTGGAGAAGTCGGGTCCGTACCACCAGAACCAGTCGCTCCCTTCGGCCGAGTAGAGCGATCGCATCGCCGTGGTGAGCGGCTCCGGGGGAAGTGCACGGTCTTCTCCGAGACGCCGTAGGAACTGGCGGGTTCGTCCGAGCCACTCCCAGGCGCGATTCTCCTCGGCGTCGCCGATCCAAATGTCGAAATCGGCATTGATCCACGAGCCGGTGTGGAGCGCTCCGAGCTCCACTTTCGGAGAAAAACGGTCGAAGTAGTCCGCCGGACGGGCGGTGTGGAGGCGGCTGTGGGTCGTGAGCCCCTGATAGAGGTTCGAGAGAAAGCGCTCTCCGCCGTCCGGAAACGCCTCCCAGGCGTTCTCGCCGTCCAGGGCGATCAGGAGCGCCGCCTCCGGCGAAGCCGCCACGTCGCAAATGTGCTCGAAGTGGTGGAGGAGATAGTTGGACGCCTGGTCGGGGGGATTCTGCGAAGCGCGAAAGCCGATGAAATCCGAAAGCGGCCTCTCGCGAAACAGCGCCGAAACCGTGGCTCCACCCCATCTCACCGCCCAGCCTTGGAAAAGGACCATGTGGTCGACTCCCTTTCCCCGCCAGCGTGGATCGATCTCCAGGCTGCGGAAGAGAATCGCCTCGTCGGTGAAGAAGTAGTCGAATCCCGCTTCGCGAAAGAAGGGAATGAGCTCGGGAGCCACGGATCCCTCCGAGGGCCAGATGCCTCGCGCCGGCGCTCCGAAAACCTCCCGCATCTTCTCCTGGGCGAGAGCCAGCTGGCTCCGCACATCTTCCGGAGCGGAAAATTGGGGCGGAAGGTTGACGTGAGGCATCGATCGACGGGCGAGGTTGGTGTCCAAGAGAAGCGGCAGGATCGGATGGCAATACGGAGAGGTCGTGATCTCGACCTGGCCTCGGTCGACGGCCGCTCGGTAGCGGGAGAGCACCGTGCGGACGATCTCCCGGTGGAGATCGAGCAGTTGGTCTTTTTGCTCGTCGGTGAAATCCCGTCCCTGTGCGCGCAGCTCCCGGAGCAAGGGGTAGGTCCGGTAAGCCGCAAAGCCACACCAGGCCAGATTGTAGAGCACCTGCAGGTCGCGATAGTCCTGGGCGGAGAAGAGGGTCGTCAGCTCCGCCAGGTTGCCAAAATGGACGATTCGGCCGCGCCGGTGGAGCAGCTCCCAGTAGCGGGGCAACGGACGGATGAGCGTATCGAAGTTAGCGCGGAAGAAATGCTCGAGGATCTTCTCCTTCTCCCCTTGCGTGAGATCCTCCGCCCGGATGCGGCTCCAGGCCTCGCAGTCGTCGATGACCTTGCCTGCGCCCAGCTCCAGGAGCTGCTCGAGCAGAACCGGGGTGAAGTTGAAGGCGACCTTGAGGCTGGGAAAGCGGTCGACCATCTCGATCATGTCGAGGTAGCTATGGACCGCGTGCAGCCGGACCCAGGGCATGCGCGCCTTGCCGCTCTGCCGGTCGACATAATCCGGCTGATGCATGTGCCAGAGGAGAACGAGATTCACCGAATGGCTCCTATGGTGTCGGTTCGGGGAGAGTCCTGGGGAGGAGTTTCGCCGACTTTCGAAGACGAGGGAAGCCCCATGCTACATTTCCGCGCGGACTCGCCGGAGGAAGGCTGCGGCTTCCTCCGGGAAGGTGGTGTTGATGTAGAATCCGGTGCCGTACTCGAATCCGGCGGCCTGCGCCAGGCGGGGAAGGATTTCGATATGCCAGCGAAACTCCATTTCCGGGGGAATCGATTCGCGGACGCGAGGGAGGTGAAAGGGAGCGGTCTGCAGGATCATGTTGTAGGCCGGGTTCCGCAAGCCTTTCCGGATCCGGCGAAGCACGTGGCGGAGCGCTTCGGCGAGCAGGCCGAGATGATAATCATCGAGCGTGTGGAAGTAGGCGGCGGGAAACTTCGGCAGGATCCAAGTTTCGAAAGGAAACCGGCTGGCCCAAGGGCAGAACGAGGCGAAGGCTGAATTCTCGTAGACCAACCGATCGCCCGACTTGAGCTCGGCTTGCAGGACGTCGCTAAAGAGGCTGCGCTCCTTGAGCTCGAAGTGCGAGCGAGCGGTCTCCAGCTGCTCTTCGATGGCGCGTGGAACCACCGGGAGAGCGATGAGCTGGGAATGGGGATGCCGCAGGGAGGCCCCTGCGAGCATGCCGACGTTCTTGAAGACGAAAATATAGCGAAAGCGGACATCCTGGACCAGGTCGATGATCCGCGCCCGGTAGGCCCGGAGCACGTCGGTTACCGCTCCCAAGGGCTGGTCTTCGAGCTCCTGGTCCGGATCGGGGGTCTCGATGATCACTTCATGGGCGCCGATCCCATTGATCTGGTCGTAGAGACCGACCCCTTCTGGCAGAAGTTCTCCCTCGATGCGAAGTGCTGGAAAGCGATTGGGAACCACCCGGACCCTCCAGCCCGGGGAGTCCGGAGGTCCGCCCTCCGGGCGGATCGCGAAGACTTCGTGGGGGGTGAGGTCTTCGTTGCCCGCCATGAACGGGCAG
This sequence comes from Methylacidimicrobium sp. B4, assembly GCF_017310545.1. Lineage (NCBI taxonomy): Bacteria > Pseudomonadati > Verrucomicrobiota > Methylacidimicrobium > Methylacidimicrobium sp. B4. The sequence goes on along the minus strand of NZ_CP066203.1, from coordinate 1,165,880 downwards.
ATCGAGCTGAGCGGCTCGGGCGGAGGAGGGTAATCGATCGGGCGCTGCTTGCGCTCCGGAGCAAAAACGACCCACCGTTTGGGGAAAAGCGGTTCCCGGCGCAATTGCGGCATATCGCAATGAGTTGGCTGTTGGCTGGCTTTTGTAATCCCGCCCGGTGGCTCGGATCCACCGGAAAAAGGTTGCGAGATCTCTCTTCTATGGGAAAGAGTAGACCCACTCAACGATAAAGCGGAATGGCTCACGATCTTTCTCCTGCATCGTTCCGGCGCAAAGGCTTGCCTCGGCGCACCGCCTTCGAGTCGAGCTCGGGCGGACAGGGCGGACCTAGCCTCGCACGAGCGGAGCTTGCGCTCATTTTGTCTCACCCTCCCTGCCGGGAATAGGCCCGAGCGCAAAGGCCTGCTCCTGGATCGAGATGAAGTTTTGCCTGATTGGGTCCGCTCCTGGCTGCCCGGCGCGGGTTGGCGAGCTGAGCACGGGCCATGGCTTGGTTCGTACCCCGGCGTTCATGCCCGTGGGTACGCGCGGGACGGTCAAGGGCGTCTTTCCGCGCGATCTTCTCGACCTGGGAGCTCAGGTTATCCTCTGCAATACCTACCATCTTCTGCTCCGGCCCGGCCTTGAGGTGCTGCGCGACCTGGGAGGGTTGCACCGGTTCCTGGGCTGGCCCGGAGCCATCCTGACGGACAGCGGGGGGTACCAGGTCTTCAGCCTCTCCTCCCTTCGCCATGTCGATGACCAGGGCGTGGCGTTTCGCTCCCACTTGGACGGGAGCGCCCTGTTTCTCTCGCCCGAGCTGGCGATCGAATTCCAGATGATCGCGGGGAGCGATCTGGTCATGAGCCTGGACGAATGCCCACCCTGGCCGGCTTCTCCCAGCGTCCTCGATCAGGCGGTCCGACGGACGGTTCGTTGGGCGGCAAGAGGAAAAGAAGCGTGGGAGCGCATCCGGGAATCCCATTCCGGGCTCCCCACGCCGGAAGCGGGCCTTTTCGGCATCGTCCAAGGAGGAGGCGAGGCCAAGCTCCGGTCGCTCTGTGCCGAGGAGCTGGGAGCGATCGGCTTCGATGGGTATGCGATCGGGGGGGTCAGCGTGGGGGAGCCTCCCGAGGAGGGCCTGCTCACAGTTGCGGAGACGGTCGTTCATCTCGACGGGAAGCGCCCCCGCTATGTCATGGGGGTGGGAGAGCCATGGCAGATGGTCGAGATGGTCAACTTGGGTGTCGATCTCTTCGACTGCGTCCTGCCGACCCGATTAGCCAGGCACGGGGTTGCCTATTCCGAAGCGGGCCGCCTTTCTCTCCGGAACTCCTCGTTCCGCCTCGATCAGGAACCGCTCTCCCGCGAATGCGGCTGCTATACGTGCCGCCATTTCCACCGCGCCTATTTGCGCCATCTATTGAAATCGGAGGAAATTCTTGGCGTTATGCTCCTCACGCTGCATAACCTGTATTTCTACCTTTGCCTAATGAGGGAGATACGAGCGGCGCTGGAGGCAGGACGCTGGGAGGCGTTCCTGGCGGAGCAGAGAAAGCGTCGCCAGGAATATAACGAAGGGTCATAAAGCATGGGCATGGAGCTTTTCTGGATCGCCGCAGCACAACCGTCAGCCGCAGGAGGGTCGGCCGCCGGGCAGCCGGCGGAGATGCCGGCCTTTTCATCGCTGATCACGCTGGCACTCATCTTCGGGGTTTTCTACTTCCTTTTGATCCGGCCGCAGCAGAAGGCGCGGAAAGAGCAGGAACGCCTCATCGCCGGCGTCAAGACCGGTGATCGGGTAGTGACCAGCGGCGGGATGCTGGGAACGGTCACCAACGTCAAGGACAAGACCGTGCTCATCCGGGTAGCAGAGAATGTGAAGGTCGAAGTGCTCAAGACGAGCCTCACTTCGGTCACGAAGGCAGAAGCGGAAGAAAAGTAGGGTCGCGATCGCCTCAGGAGAGAGAAAAACGCCATGCTGCTCTGGTCCTTCGTCACGGCGCTCTTCTTCCTCATCGCCCTGATCTGGTATTTCACCTCGACCGAGGAACGAGTGCGCCGATGGGTGGGCCTCCTCTCCATTGTCATGCTCCTGGCCAACGCCGGGATCTCCCTCTTTCCGCTCGACAAGTCGATTCGGCTCGGTCTCGACCTCAAAGGAGGCACGGCGTTTCTTCTGGAGCTGGAGGGCCAGCCCTCCCCGGGGGCGTTGCAGCAAGCCACGGCGGTGATCCGGAAGCGGGTGGACAAGTTTGGCCTGTCGGAGCCGATCATCCAGCCGGTGGGTCGCAACCGGATCAGCGTTCAGATCCCCGGGCTGGCCGAGGCCGAAAAGAACTCGGCACGCCAGCAGCTTTCGAAAGTGGCCAAGCTCGAGTTCAAGTTGGTGCATCCGCAGTCTGGCCAGCTTCTCGCGGAGGTTCAGACAGGACAGGGACGGATTCCTCCCGATTACGAGGTGCTTTCCTTTGCCCCGGAGGAGGCGAAGGCCTCCGGGCTGCGCCAGATCTTGGTCAAGCGGCGTGCGGAGATGGGAGGGAAGTATGTGCGGCGGGCATTTCGAGGCTTCGATGAGGTCGGCCGACCCACCGTGGTGATCGAGTTCAGCGACGAGGGATCGCGCCGCTTCGGGGCGATAACGAGCGGCAACATCGGGAAACAGCTGGCGATCGTATTGGATGGAGAGGTCAAGAGTGCACCCGTAATTCAGTCGGCGATCTTTCGGAGCGCGGTCATCTCCGGGGGCAACATGAGTCCCAAGGAGGCGGAGGATCTGGCGAGCGTCCTGGAGAACCCGCTCGAAATGCCGGTCAAGCTGCTGGAGGAGCGGGGGATCGATCCGTCGCTGGGCCGCGACTCGATCTTGAGCGGTGCCAGAGCCGCATGGGTGGCCTTGGCGCTCGTCGTTCTCTTCATGGTAGCCTATTACCGGGCGGCTGGCCTGGTAGCCGTGCTCGCGCTCGCGGTGAACCTCTTCTTGCTCTTTGGCTTCCTGGCGCAGTTTCACTTTACCTTGACCCTTCCCGGGCTGGCCGGAGTCATTTTGACGATCGGGATGGCCGTGGACGCCAACGTCCTGGTGTACGAGCGAATGCGGGACGAGCTCGACGCGGGAAAGCCGCTCCGGCAGGCGGTGACCGTCGGATTCGAGCGCGCATTCAGCGCCATCTTCGACTCGAACGTCACGGTCATCCTGGTTGCCGTGATCCTGATGTGGCTCGGGAGCGGACCGCTCCAAGGCTTTGCCGTCACGCTCGTGCTCGGGATCGTGGCCAACCTCTTTGCCGCCCTCGTGGTGACTCGGAATGCCTTCGAGTGGCTCCTGGCGAGTGGCTGGTTGCAGCGCCTTTCGATGATGCGTATTTTGACGCGCCCGAGCTTCCCCTTTCTGGCTTGGCGGCGGACGGCGTCCTGGCTCGCTCTGGCTCTCCTCGCGGCCGGGATGGCCACCTTCTTCCTCCGCAGCGACAAGCTCTTGGGAGTCGATTTCGTGGGCGGAGACTCCCTGACCGTCAGCTATCAGCAGGCGGCATCCATCCAGGAGGTTCGAGCGGCGCTGGCGGAGGCGGGGATCCATCCAAGCATGGTGCAATATGCGCGCGAGTACCGGCAGCTCTCCTTGCAGACCCGCTATGGCGAGGGGGAACGCGCCCTGCAGATCCTGCAGAACAAGCTCCCGACCGCCCGATTCGCCAATGCCAGGCTAGACAGTGTCGGCCCCGTTGTGGGGGAGGAGCTCAAAGGGCGTGCCCTTTTGGCTCTCTCCCTGGGCCTGGTAGCTATCCTTCTCTATGTCACGATCCGTTATGAGTGGTCCTTCGCCGCTGCGGCCGCACTCGGACAGCTCCACGACGTCTTCCTGGCTGTAGGATTCATGGCGATCCTGGGTCAGGAATTTACAATGCCGCTGGTTGGCGCTTTCTTGACGATCCTTGGCTATTCGATCAATGAGAAGATCGTCATTTCCGACCGGGTCCGGGAGGCGGCCCGCCTGCGCCAGGCGGGCACCTTTGCGGAGCACGTCAACAGCGGGGTCAATTTGACCCTGGCTCGTACGCTGATTACGGGCGGCACCGTTCTTCTGGCGACTCTTTCCATGCTGATGCTCGGCGGCCCGGTGATCTCCCCCTTTGCTCTGGCGATCCTCATCGGTGTATTGGGCGGCATGTTTTCCTCCCACTTTTTGACACCTGGTCTCATGTACTGGCTTCACGAGCTTCGAGGGAAGGGCCCCCATCCGTTGGGGCGCCCCGCCGCGCAGAGCGCGTGAGCGTCGGAGGGGTGCGTTTTGCGCTTCCCTTTCGGGCGGGCACCGGGCCCTCTCCTGGAAACGCCGGGGGGGAGAGGCCGGTTGGGCAGGAAGGCAACGAGCTCCATGGACGAAGCGGCAACGAGCGAGGAAGCCGAGACGATTTGGGAGATCGGCACGTTGCCGGCAGAAGCGGAAGCCCTCGCTCGCGACCTCGGCGTCTCTCCCTTGCTTGGGGGGCTCCTTGCCGAGCGCGGCTATCGTGATCCGGCAGAGGCTTCCCGCTTTCTCCGACCCCGGCTCTCGGAGCTCGAAGACCCCTTTGAGCTGACCGGCTTGCGGCAAGCGTCCGAACGGCTCAGGGAGGCCATCGCCCGGAGGCAATGGACGCTGGTGTACGGCGACTACGATGTCGACGGAGTGAGCTCGACAGCCCTTCTGGTGCGGGCGCTGCGCCTTCTGGGAGTTCCCGTAACGGCCTTCATCCCGGAGCGGGCTTCGGAGGGCTACGGGCTCACCCGGAAAGGACTGGAGCGGGCCTTCCGTCTTGTCCGCCGGGAGAGAGAGCGGCGCGGGCAAGGCGGGAAGGGTACACCCGACTTGGTTGTCGCCGTCGACTGCGGCACGACTTCGATCGAAGAACTGGCCTGGCTCGCGGAAGAGGGAGTCGAAGCGCTCGTCGTCGACCACCACCAACCGGCTGGCCGCTGGCCCCGGGCCTGCGCGATCGTGAACCCGCACCAGGATGGTCGAGGCAGCCACTTGGCGAGCGCCGGGCTCGCCTTCAAGCTGCTCCATGGGCTTCTCAAGCTGGAGCCGGGTTACCGCGAGCGGCTGGTGCTGCGCGAGGAGCTCGATCTGGTCGCCCTGGGGACCATCGGGGACGTGGTGCCTCTGACCGGGGACAATCGGATTCTGGTCTCGTGCGGGCTGGAGCAGCTCGGGCGCCGCCGCTTGCCCGGCTTGCGCGCGCTGGCGAGCGTATCGAACGTGGGCGAGAAGCCGACGGTCGACGATGTCGCCTTCCGCTTGGCTCCGCGTCTCAATGCGAGCGGGAGGCTCGATGACGCCATGGAATCGCTCCGCCTTCTGCTGACCGATTCGGCCTCGGAAGCGGAGGAGGGAGCGCTCTCGCTGCACCGAAAGAACCTCCAGCGTCGGCTAGTTGAGCGCCAGATGCTCGAGGAAGCGCTCGGAGTCCTGCAAAAGGAGCCTTCGGCCTTGACGAGCGGGGCGATCGTGGTGGGAAAGAGGGGGTGGCATCCGGGGGTAGCGGGAGTGGTCGCCTCACGTCTTCTCAAGCGGTTCCATCGACTGGTGGCGGTCGTCGCCTTCGACGAATCGGGGGAAGGGAAGGGGAGCGCACGCGGGATTCCGGGGATGTCGATCGTCGAGGGGTTGCGGGCGAGTGCCGCCTATTTGGAGAAATTCGGTGGGCACGACCTTGCCGCGGGCTTCTCCGTCCGGGAGGAGAACCTCCCCACCTTTCGCGCGAACCTCGTTGGATGGGCGAAGCGAGAGGGCTCACCTGAGCTCTTTCGCAAGCGGCTGAAGATCACACGCGAGCTGCCGCTCTCCGCTGCGGGCCTCCCGCTGTATGACGAGTTGGAGCGGCTGGCTCCCTTCGGGGCGGGAAATGCCCGGCCGCTTTTCGCCTTTCCCATGCTCTCCGTCGACCGGCCGCCGGTCCAGGCGCGAGGTTGCACGCGGATCTTTCTCCGATCGGGCGATGCCCGGTGCGAGGCGTTTGCGTTCGACCTTGCGGAGAGCCGCGTCATTTCCGGGAGATTTCAGATTGCCGGGCACCTCGATTGGGACGCTTTCGGCAAACGGGTGCGGGTGCGGATCGTCGATTGGCGAGCCGAACCCGATGGCGGCGCGCGCAGCGGAACGATTGAATGAGAAGGGGCGATCGGATAGAAGTTCGGAGGAACCGAGCGGCATGAGTCCTTTTCGCATCGGGTGCGCCCCCTATCTCAACGCGAAGCCCCTCATCTACGGGTTGGAGGAGCTCGTGTCATTCTTCCCGCCCGCCGAGCTGCCCGACCGGCTCCGGACGGGCGAGATCGACGTGGGGCTGTCGCCCTTGGGCGCCTCTCTTTCGGGGGAATTTGCGCTGGTTGACGGCGTGGGGATCGTGGCCGACGGTCCGGTCAGAAGCGTGATCCTGGTCCATGAGGGCTCCCTGCGCGGCGTGCGGACAGTCGCCCTCGATCCGGACACGCGATCGTCCTTTCTCCTGCTGCGGGTGCTGCTGGAGAATTTTCTTGGCTTTCATCCGATCTACCTCCCTTTTACGGAGCGAGCCGATGCTCGGCTCCTGATCGGGGATCGGGCGCTCGCGTTTCGGAAGGAAAACCCAAGGGCCGCGCTGCTCGACCTGGGGCAAGGATGGCATGAGCAGACGGGGCTCCCCTTCGTCTTCGCCGCCTGGGCGGTCCGGCGCGAGGGAGGGGAAGCCAAAAAGCTCGCTCCGCTCCTGCGCGAAGCGAAGCGGCGTGGCCTTGCCGCGCGGGCTTCGATTGCGAAAGACGAGAACGAGCTCGAGTATTTGACTCGCTACATCCGGTACGAAGTGGGGGAGCAGGAACGGGAGGGCCTCTGCCGCTTTGCCCGGGAGCTGCGGATCCTCGGAGAGAAGGTAGTCGATGGGAGGGAGCTACTGTGGATTTGATCAACCGAAACGATGTCGAGGAAAGAGCGGGGGCGAAAGTTTTGGCCGGGGAGAGGATTTCTCCGGAAGAGGCGCGGGAGCTCTATTTCCTTCCGTTGTCGGAGCTGGGACTCCTGGCCGACGCCCGCCGCCGGTGGAAGAAGAAAGATGCGTACGAAGGGGCCGGGGAGAGGATCGTCACCTACATCGTCGATCGCAATATCAACTACACCAACGTCTGCAACGTTGGCTGCAAGTTCTGTGCCTTCTACCGGCGAAGACAGGATCCGGACCATTACGTCCTGAGCCCCGAGCAGATCGGCAAGAAGGTCGCCGAGCTCGAGGCGATCGGCGGGACGCAGATCCTTCTCCAGGGTGGACACCATCCGGACCTGGGAATCGATTACTACCTGGATCTTCTCCACTATCTGAAGGAGAAGCATCCGGGCATCAACATCCACGGCTTTTCCCCTCCGGAGTTCGTCCACTTTTCCCGAACGTTCGAGATGCCGCTCGAAGAGGTGCTACGCCGCTTCCGGGACGCCGGCCTGGGCTCGGTGCCCGGTGGAGGTGCGGAAATCCTGGTCGACCAAGTGCGCAAGCGCATCGCAGCGCTCAAATGCACGGCCAATGAGTGGCTCGAGGTGATGCGGACCGCTCACCGGCTGGGGCTGCGATCGAGCTCGACGATGATGTTCGGGCATGTCGAGACGCTCGAGGATCGGATCGAGCACCTTCGGCGCCTCCGCGAGCTTCAGGATGAGACGGGCGGATTCACCGCGTTCATCTGCTGGACCTTCCAGCCCGACCACACGGCCCTGAGCGCCAAGAAGCGCGGCCCCTCCGAATACCTGCGGATGCAGGCCCTCGCACGGATCTTCCTCGACAACGTCGACAACGTCCAGTCTTCGTGGGTGACTCAGGGGCCAGAGATCGGACAGGTGGCTCTCCGCTTCGGAGCCAACGACTTCGGAAGCGTGATGATGGAGGAGAACGTCGTCTCTGCGGCGGGCACGACCTTCCGCATGACGGCCGAGGAGATCGAAAGCTTCATCCGTAACGGGGGATTTGAGCCGAGACGTCGGAACAACTGGTACGAGCTCTTGTGATGACCGAACCCTCTGCTCCGGCAGCCTGCCCCACCGGAAGTCGGTCTCCTCTGCGAGCCTCCAAGCCATCGGAAAAGGAAATCTCTCCAGACTATGCCCAAGCGGGATGATCTCCACTCAATCTTGTTGATCGGCAGCGGGCCGATCGTGATCGGGCAGGGCTGCGAGTTCGACTACTCCGGGGTGCAGGCCTGCAAGGCGCTCAAGGAAGAGGGATATCGGGTCATCCTTCTCAACAGCAATCCGGCGACCATCATGACCGATCCGGAGTTTTCGGATCGCACCTATTTGGAGCCGATCTCGGTCGCGGTGCTGGAGAAGATCCTGGAGCGGGAAAGGCCCGATGCCCTCCTTCCCACCCTGGGAGGGCAGACCGCTCTCAACGTGGCGACCGCCGCGGCGGACTGCGGGCTCCTGGAGCGCTACGGAGTTCGAATGATCGGTGCCCAGCCTGAAGCCATCAAGAAGGCCGAGGATCGACAGCTCTTCAAGGAGGCGATGGTGCGCATCGGCCTCGGCGTGCCCAACTCGGGGACTGCGCGAAGCCTCGAGATGGCCCGGAGCGTTGCCGAGACGATCGGCAAGTTCCCGCTGATTATCCGACCGGCCTTCACCCTGGGTGGCATGGGGGGAGGAATCGCCTACAACCGCGAAGAGTTCGAAGGGATCGTGGCCGGGGGCCTGGCGACCTCGCCGATCGGAGAGATCCTGATCGAGGAGTGCCTGCTCGGCTGGAAGGAGTTCGAAATCGAGGTCATGCGCGATCGGGTCGACAATTGCGTCGTCATCTGCTCGATCGAGAACTTCGATCCCATGGGGGTGCACACCGGGGACAGCATCACCGTCGCCCCCATCCAGACCCTTTCCGATCGGGAATACCAGAGGATGCGCGATGCGGCGTTTGCCGTCATCCGAGAGATTGGCGTTGAAACCGGAGGGTCCAACATTCAGTTCGCGGTCGATCCGAAGACCGGGCGGCAGCTCGTCATCGAAATGAATCCTCGCGTTTCCCGATCCTCGGCTCTTTCCTCGAAGGCGACCGGCTATCCGATCGCCAAGATCGCAGCGAAATTGGCGGTCGGATACACCCTCGACGAGCTGCGCAACGACATCACCCGGGAGACGCCGGCGAGCTTCGAGCCGACGATCGACTATGTTGTCACCAAGCTCCCTCGCTTTACCTTCGAAAAATTTCCAGCCTCCGACCCCACGCTCACCTCCTCGATGAAGAGCGTGGGCGAGGCGATGGCCATGGGAAGGACCTTCCAGGAGTCGCTCCAGAAAGGCCTCCGTTCCCTGGAAGTGGGAGCTTGGGGCTTGGGAGGGGGCGGGGCTCGATCCGACCCGCCTCCCTCCATGGAGGAGATCCGCCACTATCTGGTCACTCCTCGGGCGGAACGGATCTTCTATCTCCGCCACGCCTTCCGGGCCGGGATGGAGCTCCCGGAAATTGCCGAGCTCTCAGGCATCGATCCGTGGTTTCTTGAGCAGATTCGCGGCCTAGTCGAAGAGGAGGGGCGTTTGGCCAAGGAGCCGCCGGGCTCGGACGCCCTCGAGCGAGCCAAGCGCAAGGGCTTCTCCGATCGGCAGATCGCTCACTTGTGGGGCCTTTCGGAAGAAGAGATACGCTCCCGGCGGGCCCGGTTGAACCTCCGGCCTTCCTATCGGCTTGTGGACACCTGCGCGGGCGAGTTCACCGCCTACACCCCCTACTACTACTCGAGCTACGAGGGCGGATGCCGGGAGCTGCCGCCGGTCGGAGCCAAAGAGCGGATCCTCGTCCTCGGAGGAGGACCGAATCGGATCGGACAGGGGATCGAGTTCGACTACTGCTGCGTCCATGCGGCGGTTGCCCTCCGCGAGTTGGGGAAGGAGGCGATCATGGTCAACTCCAACCCCGAGACCGTCTCCACCGACTACGACTGCAGCGATCTCCTCTTCTTCGAGCCGCTCACGCTCGAGGATGTCCTCAACGTCTACGAGGCGACCCAAGCCTCGGGCGCTATCGTCCAGTTCGGCGGACAGACCCCCCTCAACCTGGCGGCGGCTCTGGAGCGAGCGGGGGTGCGGATCCTCGGGACCGCGGTACAATCGATCGAGCGTGCCGAGGATCGGGAGCTCTTTACCGCGCTCGTCTCCAAGCTGGGCCTGCGCCAGCCGCGGAGCGTGACCGCGCGGAGCGAGGAAGAGGCGGTCGCCGGGGCGGCCAAGATCGGCTATCCGATCCTCGTCCGACCCTCCTTCGTTCTCGGGGGTAGAGCGATGCAGATTGTTTACACCGAGGAAGATTTGCGACGCTACGTCCGGGAGGCGCTGCTCGTCTCCCCCGAGAGGCCGATCCTGATCGACCGTTTCCTGGAAGAGGCGACCGAGGTGGACGTCGACTGCCTTTGCGACGGCAAGACAGTCGTCGTGGGCGCGATCATGGAGCATATCGAGCAGGCCGGCGTCCATTCGGGCGACAGCGCCTGCGTGATCCCGGCTCCCACTCTTTCCACAGCCATCCAAGGGGAGATCCGGGAAGCGGTGCGTTCCCTGGCGCTCGATCTCGAGGTTCGAGGGCTCATGAACGTCCAGTTTGCGGTCAAGAGCGATGGCCTCTACGTTCTCGAGGTCAACCCTCGGGCTTCCCGAACCGTCCCCTTCGTCAGCAAGGCGATCGGAGTGCCGCTGGCCAAGCTGGCGGCGAAGGTGATGGCTGGACGGAAGCTCTCCGAGCTCGGCTTCACGCGGGAAGTAATTCCCAGCTACTATTGCGTCAAGGAAGCGGTCTTCCCCTTCCTTCGCTTCCCCGGCGTCGACATCCTCCTGGGTCCCGAGATGAAGTCGACAGGTGAGGTGATGGGTATCGATGAGGATCTGGGGCTTGCCTACGCCAAGACTCAGACGGCCGCCTCGCCGAGCCTCCCGCTCCGCGGCAACGTCTTCGTGAGCGTCCGGGATCAGGATAAGCAAGAGGGCGGCCGGATCGCCCAGGCCCTCCACGAGCTCGGCTTTACCCTTTACAGTACGGCTGGGACCGGTCGCGCCCTGGCCGAAGCGGGCGTCCCCTGCCACCGTCTTCACAAGCTCTCGGAAGGACGTCCCAATATCTTGGACATGCTCAAGAACGAGGAGATTGCGCTGGTGATCAACTGTCCGGGAGGACGCACGGCGCGGCATGACGAGATCCAGATTCGAACCCGGGCCCTCTACGCGGGGGTCCCCGTCATGACCACGATGGCGGCGGCGTGGGCCACCGTGCAGGCGATCCGCTCCCTGCAGCACAAGGAATTCCGGGTCAAGGCGCTGCAGGAGCATCACGCGGCGCTCGCTTCGCGCCGGTAGGAGCGTGCCGTGGCGAGGAGGATCCCGGGAATTTCCCTCTCGGCTCTCCTGATTGGCGGCTACCTGACCCTCGGCCTTTACGTGGCCATGCGCGGCTGGCTCGTCCTGCCCCCGCATCTCCTTCTCCGCGTCGGCTACCTTGGCCTTGCGGCCGCTTGCGTTTTCGGCTATCCTGCGGCCCGGAAGTGGCAGGAGAGGAACCCTTCCTCTCTCGCCGATTCAGCGGTCCTCCTTACTTCGCTCTGGATTCCGTCGGTTCTCTACCTCTTTCTCGGAATCACTCTCTGGGATCTGCTGCGGCTCCTGCCGGGCTTTGCCCGGTTCGAAGCGAGCCTCCTTCCCCCCTGGGCATCGGCTCTCGGCCTAGTGGGCTTGGTCGTACTCCTGCTCCTCAAGGGATCCGCCAACGCCCGCCGCGTGGAGATCCGAAGGCTCGACCTTTCGATCGACACCTCCACGGCTTCCTCCTCGGCTCCCCCGCCTCTGACCATTGCCCTCGCTTCGGACCTCCACATCACCGGAACCTTTGGCGCCAAAAGGCTCGTCCGCATCCTCGAAGCGATCCGGCGGACGGAACCCGATCTCATCCTTCTCCCGGGGGACCTGGTCGATGCTCCCTCTGAGGTTCTCGAGAAGGCTGGCGTCGGACCGCTCTTCCGCTCCCTTCGCGCCCCGCTCGGCGTCTTCGCTTGCGTGGGAAACCATGAATACTACTGCGGCGCCGATGGAGTCGTCACCTTCCTGGAAAAGAACGGGATCTCCGTCCTGCGCGACCGGTGTGTGGAGGTCGGAGGCTTTCTCCGCATCGCCGGACGGGAGGACCGGGCGAAAACGGTGCTGGGCGACGGCCGTCCGCGCCGCCCGCTCCGGCAGATCCTGGAGAAGACCAATCCGTGCCTTCCGCTCCTGGTTCTCGACCACCGACCTTCCGCACTCGACGAGGCGACCGATTGCGGAGCGGCTCTGCTCGTCTGCGGCCACACCCATGACGGCCAGTTCTGGCCCCTCAACTACGTGGTCGCCCGGCTCTTCCCCCTCGCCTACGGGTATGAGCGTCGCGGAAAGACCCACTTCGTCGTTACCCGGGGCGCGGGAACCTGGGGTCCCCCGGTCCGGATCGGCCAGTGCTCGGAAATCGTCCGGATCACCCTCCGCTTGTCGGCCGGGTAAGAAGGAGAGCGAAGCCGCCAACCCTCTGGGCCTTCTTCCCGGGAATGAGCCACCGCGGCTTCTCTCAAGAGCCGCGATGCCTTCCGGAACAAGGGGGGGAGTGGCTCCCAAGGCCGTGCAGCAGCGGAGGAGGAAAGAGAGGAAAGCCACTCAAAGAGGGAGCAGAACCCAAAAGAGCGCCGAGAAAGCCGTCCCAGATCAGGAGTCGCAGGGCCAGCCGCGAGGCGCGATTTCCCTTTGCGGCCTAAGCGTTCTTTCCGCCGGCTTCCGCGCGCCAATCGCGCAGGGAGACCGTCTTTTCGTAGATCGCTCGGCCCAGGACCGCCCCGTAGAGGCGTGGAATTTGCTGCAGGGCGCGGAGATCGCCGGGCTTCCCGATCCCGCCCGAGGCGAAGATCGGGAGGTGGATCGATTCGACCAGCTGCCGGGTTCGCTCCAGGTCCGGGCCGGAGAGCATGCCATCGACGGAGACATCGGTGTAGAGGAGGAAGCCCGCGCCGTGACCCTGGGCATACCGGGCCGCGTCGATCAGCTTCTTTCCCGTGCCGCGCTCCCAGCCAGCAATCCGGACTTCCCCGTTGCGGGCGTCCAAGGCGAGGACGAGCCGCTCCGAGCCGAAGCGGCCTGCGAGCTTCGGAAGGAAACCATCCTCTTCCCACGCCCGGGTACCGATGACCACCCGCGAGGATCCGCGCCGGAGGGCTTCTTCGACGGCTTCTTGCGTCCGGAGCCCGCCGCCGAATTGAATGGGAATCCGAACCCGTTTTGCGATCGCTTCGACCCAGGGCAGGGAGGAGGAGGCGCCGGAAAACGCTCCCGCCAGGTCGACGATGTGCAGGCCATCCGCTCCCTCCTCTTCCCAGCGAAGGGCCGTAGCCAGCGGATCGTCGGAATAGACGGTAGCGGAATCCCGCTTTCCCTGCCGGAGGCGGACGACCTTTCCCCCGAGCAAGTCGATGGCAGCAAAGAGCTTCATGAGGTGGATCGAGGGGCCGCCTCGTGGCGGGCGGCGACTCGGACGAAGTTGCGCAAGAGCTGCAAGCCGACCCGCTGGCTCTTTTCCGGGTGAAACTGGACCGCGAAGAGCGCATCGCGGCAGGCACCGCTGGCGAAGGGCACGCCATAATCGGTCTCGAGGGCGACCCATTGCGGGTCCTGGGGCACCGGGTAGTAGCTGTGAACGAAATAGACGAAATCTCCCGACTGGACCTCCCGGGTGAAGGCGCTTTCGCGGACGATCCGGATCGTGTTCCAGCCGATTTGGGGGACCTTCCCGACCCCTCCCGGAAAGCGGACCACCTGGCCGGGAATGAGCCCGAACCCGGCAATCCCCGGGCTTTCGGCGCTTCCTTCGAAGAGGAGCTGGTAGCCCAGGCAGATGCCGAGGAACGGCCTTCCGCCACCCGCCCACGCCCGGAGCGGGCTCCACAACCCGGTTTCCTTCAGCCGCGCGGCGCAGTCGCCAAACGCGCCGACCCCAGGAAGGACGACACCGGCCAGATCGGCCAAGTCATCCGGCTTCATGACCCGCCGGGGGGCCGCCCCGACGAACGCGAGCGCTTTTTCCACGCTCCGGAGGTTGCCCATGCCGTAATCGACGACGCCCAGAAGAGGGCGGGAGTCGGCGGCAGCGGGTTGAGGAGAAAGGGAGCTCAACGTTTTTCGTGCAATTCCTTTGCAAAAGCTCTGATTCGATCAAAACTTTGCGATTACGAATGAAGATCCACTTTACGAAAATGACCGGGGCCGGCAATGACTTTGTCGTGGTCGACAATCGGGACGGTCGCCTCCGGTTGCGTCCGGACCAGATCGCCCGGCTCTGCGATCGCCACTTCGGCATCGGCGCCGACGGGATGCTCGTCGCGGAAGCCGACGGCAGGCAAGACCGCATCCGGATGCGCTACTACAACGCCGACGGGGGCGAGGCCTCCCTTTGCGGCAACGGAGCCCGCTGCTTCGCCCGTTTCTTGGAGCCTCTGGTGAGGGAACAGGAGGGCGGTCGGCTCTCCTTTCTCACCGGTGCCGGGCTCATCGAGGCGACCTTTGCCGGCGGGGAGGTCTCCATTACGATGCCCGATCCCGGAGAGTCGCGGTTGCGGCAGCTCGTTTCCACCCGGCATGGACCGCTGGAGGTGCACTGGATTCATACCGGAGTGCCGCATCTGGTCGTCTTCGTGCAGAGCGTCAAGAGCATCGACGTCGAGGAGCTGGGTCGAGAGCTCCGGTGGCTCCCGGATTTCGCGCCCGAAGGGGTTAATGCCGATTTCGTGGAGCTGCTGGGGTCCAACCGGATCGCGGTACGGACCTATGAACGAGGGGTCGAGGCGGAGACGCTCGCGTGCGGAACCGGCGTCACCGCCTCCGCCCTTGTGGCTCATCGTGTCAAAGGGCATTCCTCGCCGGTATCGGTCCTGGTTCGAAGCGGAGATTGGCTGCGCGTCGGATTCGAGCGGACGGGCGATCGACTTCATGGGGTTCGGCTCGAGGGGCCGGCCAGGGCGGTCTTTACGGGAGAGATGGAGGTGGGAGAATGAAGCTTTTGGGAACCTATACCGCGCTTGTGACGCCGTTTCGCGGAGGTGCGGTCGATGAGGAGGCCTTGCGACTCTTGGTGGAGGCGCAGATCGAGGGAGGGGTGGCCGGGCTCGTACCCGTGGGGACAACCGGAGAGTCTCCCACGCTGACCCACGAGGAGCATGTCCGGGTCATTGCCAAGACGGTTGAGTTCACTGCCGGGCGGGTGACCGTTCTCGCAGGCACGGGCTCCAACAGCACGGCAGAGGCGATCGAGCTGACTCGGGCTGCCGAAGCGGTGGGCGCCGATGGCGCGCTCCTTGTTGCCCCCTATTACAACAAGCCGAGCCAGGCCGGGCTCTATGCCCATTTCGCGGCGATCGCCCAGAGTACGCGGCTGCCTCTTGTCCTCTACAGCATCCCCGGTCGGTGCGGGGTCGAGATTGCGGTGGAGACTGTCGAAGCGCTGGCGCAAGGACACAAGAGCATCATCGGACTCAAGGAGGCGGGCGGCTCCGTCGACCGGCTCAGCCAGCTGCGTCAACGGCTTCCCGACGATTTCGCCCTGCTGAGCGGGGACGATTCGCTGACGCTGCCGTTCCTGAGCGTGGGTGCGGTGGGGGTGGTCAGCGTTGCCTCCAATCTTCTGCCCAGGGCGGTCGTCGATCTCGTGCAAAGCTTCCTTTCGGGTAGGCTTGCGGAAGCCGAGCGGCTCCATCGCCGTCTCTATCCGCTCTTCCGCGACCTGTTCGTGGAAACCAACCCGGTGCCGATCAAGACGGCGCTCTCGCTTCGCGGACGGATCGCGCCCGACGTCCGGCTTCCTCTGGTCCCTCTCCAGCCGAGCAGCCGGGCGCGGCTCGAAAAGACGCTCTCGCTCGTGGGAATGGAATAGAAGAGGGGAGCGGAGATGATTCGTCTGACGGTGGTCGGCGCCAAGGGGCGCATGGGGACGGCGGTTCTGGAGCAGGCGCGCATGGCGGGCGAATGGGAGATTGCGGGAGCGATCGATCAAGGGGATCCGCTCGCTCCGGCGCTCGCCGCGAGCGACGTCATCATCGACTTCAGCGCGCACGGCTTTTCTGCGGAGCTCGCGGAGGCGAGTGCCAAGGCGGGCAAGGCGCTCGTGATCGGGACAACCGGCCATCTGCCCGAGGAGGCCCTTCGGATGCGCCGGGCAGGTGAGAGGATTCCGATCGTCTGGGCGCCCAACTTTTCTACGGGGGTCAACCTGCTTTTCTACCTCGTGCGGAAGGCGGCCACGGTTCTCGGGGAGGAGTTCGATCCCGAGATCGTGGAAGCCCATCATCGGGCCAAACGCGACGCGCCCAGCGGAACCGCTCGCCGCTTGGCGGAAATTATCGCGGAGGTGCGCGGGGTCGCGCTCGAAAAGGCCGCGCGCCACGGAAGGGAGGGGGAGAGCGGTCTGCGGGAGGCGGGGGAGATCGGGATCCACGCGATTCGCGGCGGGCGGATCGTGGGACTCCATACCGTCCTCTTCGCGGGCCCAGGAGAAGTCGTGGAGCTTACGCACCGGGCCGAGACAAGGGATACCTTCGCCCTGGGCTCCCTTCGGGCGGCACGCTGGGCGGTGGGAAAGCCTCCCGGAATCTACTCGATGGAGGATGTTCTCGGGCTGGCCGAGAGATAGGGAGAAGAGGGCGTCTTTGGCTGGGAGAGGCCCGGCTTGCCAGGGCGGGCGAGGAGGGCTACTCTTGGACAGATTGATCGGAGGTAAATGTGAAACTTCGCTGCACTGTCGATCCTGTGGAAGCGTTGCGCCGAGGCATCGATGCGCCGGAGAGCACCGTCCTGGAGCTCAATCCGGCGGTCCTTTCGCCGGCGGAACGGGAGTGGCTTGCCGGTGCCCTCCAAAAGGGGGAGGGCGCTTCCCCGGACGCACCGGCCTTGTTGACCTTCCCGTATCCGATTCCCGCCCCTTCCGTGGAGGGCTTGCGAGAGGCGATCGCCTCTCGCCTCTCGAGTCATGCTCCCTCCCCGGAGCATGGGCTCACCACGCGGTTTGACGAGCCGCGCCAGCCGGGGGCGCATCCGGCGGCCCCGCCTCCCCCGGCGCCGACAGGCAACCCCGTCGGGGAGGTGGCGAAGGCGGCGGGCTTTATGGGTCTGGGCGCTCTCATGGGTGGGATGATCGATCGGGTCTTCGGTCCGCACCCGCAGCCGGTCGACGTGATCGTCGAGCCTGAGCAGCTTCGGGAGGGGTCCTGGGGCGAGGGACGCCCGCAACAGCCGCCCGCAGAGTCCTCGGCGCCCTCGTCCTGCTGCGACGATCGGGACGGAGGCGATGATTCTTCGGCGGATCCTTCGGCAGATCTGGCCTCCGACGATTCGAGCGACTTCGACGATTCGGGCGGAGACTACGATCTGGTCTAGCGGCGCGATCCCGGCCGCTTCCCTCCGTGCGGGGCGGGTCGATGTCCGAGTTGACCTTTGACGGAGGGAGAGCGATCCATGCGCCTCGTCGTCGCGGTAACCGGAGCCAGTGGTGCCGTCTATGCGCAGAGGCTCCTTTCGTTCCTGGAGGCCGGGGATCACGAGGTCCACGTGGTCGTCAGCGACTGCGCGCGTCAAGTGGCCAGAGAGGAGCTGGAGAAGGGCGGCCTCGCCATTCCTCCCCGGTTCTCGGTTCATGGTCAGCGCTCACTGGAGGCTCCGTTCTTGAGCGGGTCGAACCGTTTTTCGGCGATGATCATCATCCCCTGCTCGATGGGCACGGCGGGGCGGATCGCGCATGGCGTCTCGGAAGGGGCGATCGGGCGAGCGGCGGACGTCTTCCTCAAGGAACGGAGGCCTCTCCTCCTCGTTCCCCGGGAGACTCCGTGGAATTTGATCCATGCGCGGAACATGGTGACCCTCATCGAAGCGGGTGCGGTTGTGATTCCCGCCTGCCCTTCGTTCTACGGGAAGCCCCAGAGCGTTCTCGCTCTCGTGGACACCGTGGTCGCCCGTGTCCTCGACCACCTGCAGATCCCCCACGATCTGGCCGTCCGGTGGAAGGAGAAAAAAGCATGAGGACCGTCGGCTCTCCGGCAACGCGCCTGGCCAACCTTCTGGGGCTGATCAAGTTCAGTCACACGCTCTTTGCGCTCCCCTTTGCCCTGGCCGCCATGCTGGTCGCGGCCCGAGGGCTCCCCTCCGCGAAGGTTCTTTTGGGAATCCTGCTCTGCATGGTGGGCGCGCGGACCGCCGCCATGGCCTTCAACCGGTATGTCGATTGGGAGATCGACCGCCAGAATCCCCGGACGGTGGAGCGAAGCCGGCTGGCGAGTCGAGCGGAAACCCTGGCTCTCTGCCTCGCCGGGCTCGCCGTTTTCGGCGTCGGCCTCTTGTTCCTCAACGGGCTCTGCCGACTTTTCGCCCCGGTGGCGATCGCGGTCGTCCTCGGCTACTCCTACGCGAAGCGCTTCACCTCCCTTTGTCATGCCTTCCTGGGGCTCGCTCTCGCCCTGGCCCCGCTTGGAGCATGGGCAGCGGTACGAGGAGAGTTGACGAGCGTCGCTCCCTACCTGCTTGCGGCTTCGGTGCTCGCCTGGACCTTCGGGTTTGATCTGATCTACGCACTGCAGGATCAGGAGGTCGACCGCCGGCTCGGGCTCTACTCCTTTCCCGCCCGGTTCGGGACGGCCGCCACGCTTCGGGCGGCGCGCCTTCTTCACGGGTCCGCTTGGGTCGGATGGATCGCTTTCGGCTTGCAGGCGGGTCTTTCAGGAGCATATTGGTGGGCTTGCGCGATCTCCGGGGTGGCCCTCCTCTACGAACATCGCCTCTGTCGGGGTAAGGATGGGGAGAAGGATGGGCGAGCCCTGAACATGGCGTTTTTCGAAGTCAACGTGGCGGTGAGCTTGCTTCTTCTGCTGGGGGTTGTCGGGAGCCTATGGCTGTGACAGCCCTTTGGGATGCCTGTCGTAAGGCCGAGATCGCGGACATCGCTGAGCGGGTCGCCGCGGGGGAGAGGATCGACGAGGGGTGCGCCCTGCGGCTCTTCACCTGCCCGGATCCCAATGCGGTCGGCGCGCTGGCCGATCTGGTCTCCCGCCGCAAGAACGGGGTGCGCGGATCCTATCTCGTCAATCGCTATCTCAACTACTCCAACATCTGCCTTTTGAGCTGCCGCTTTTGCGCGTTCTACCGCCGCGCGGGCGAGCCGGGTGCCTTCCTCTATTCGGTCGAGGAGCTTGCCGAGCAGGCCGTGCAGTCATGGAGAAACGGGGCGGTCGAAGTGCACTGCGTGGGAGGCCTTCATCCCAAGCTGCCGTTTTCCTATTACCGGGATCTGATCTCCGCAATCAAGGAGCGTTGCCCCGGGATGATGGTCAAGGCATTCACCGCTGTGGAGATCCGCCACTTGGCGCATCGAATCGCCCGCCGCTCCATCCCGGAGGTTCTCGAGGATCTCGCCGCCTCGGGCCTCGATTCCCTCACGGGCGGTGGAGCCGAAATTTTCGATGCCGAGGTTCGAGATCAGATTTGTCGGGGGAAGGAGAGCGCCGAGGAGTGGCTCGAAGTTCATCGGATCTGGCACGGGATGGGGAAGAAGAGTACCGCTACGATGCTCTTCGGCCATGTGGAGACGCTGGCTCACCGCGTCGATCACCTGCGGCGCTTGCGCGAGCTGCAGCAGGAGACCCGGGGCTTTTGCGGCTTCGTCCCGTTTGCCTTCGAGCCGGCTAATACGAAGCTTTCCCACCTCCGGAGGGCGAGTCCCTTGGATACCCTGCGCACTCTCTCGGTCAGCCGCATCTATCTCGACAACGTCGACCACATCACCTCGTACTGGATCAGCTCGGGCCTGTCCCTGGGCCAGGTCGCCCTTTCGTTTGGAGCGGACGATCTCCATGGGACGATCGAGGAGGAAAAGATCTTTCACATGGCGGGCTCGAGGAGCCCTGTTTCGCAAACTGCCGACGCCCTCGCATCGGCGATCCGGGAGAGTGGTCGCGAGCCGGTGGCGCGGGACACCTACTACCGGTTTGCTTCGGTCACCCGCCCGGCCGGAGAAGCGGTCGGAGCGGGGTGCCCGAGCTCGATCGCGAATCCGGCGCCGGTTTGCTAGTCCAGATGACCGGTGATATGGTCTAGATCGATACTCAGACCAAAGGAGAACAAGACGATGGCGTTGACGCCGACCCAGTTTCCGGAAAGAAACAAGCACGCTCGAGGCAAGAAGAACGACTCCCCGCTGCGGGACCAGAAAGGCTCGGGAGACGGCAAATGGAAGGGGTTGGTCTTCTTCCTTCTGGTCGCCTTCGTCTTTTCCGCGCTGCTCTACTTCGTGGGCGCGGGGCCGACCCCGACGATCGAGGGCAAGACGCTGCCGCAGCTCGTCCGGCTCCTCGACCAGAAGCAAGTGAAGTCGATCGCCTTCGTCCGTGACACTTCGAACGGACAAACCTATCTGGAAGGGCGCTACGTCAAGCCCTCGCCCGACTCGCCGGGGGGGATGGCTCTCGTCCCGTTTCGAACGATCGTCGATCTCGATTTCAACCGGGATCTTCACGATCTTCTTGCCGCCAGGGGGTTCCCGGAGGTTGACATCCGGGTCGTCCATAATTTTTGGGGCCAGGCGCTGCTGAGCATCCTGCCCTTTCTGCTCTTCATCCTGGCTCTCTACTTGCTCTTCCGGCAGCAGATCCGGATGGCGGGGAAGACCGCCTTCAGCTTCGGGAAGAGCCGTGTGCGGCTCCTCTCCGGGGAAAAGACCAAGATTACCTTTCAGGACGTGGCAGGGATCGAGGAAGCCAAGCAGGAGGTGCAGGAGATCGTGGAGTTCCTCAAGGATCCGAAGCGGTTCCAGAAGCTGGGCGGACGGATTCCCAAGGGCGTCCTGATGGTCGGGCCTCCCGGAACGGGGAAGACTCTGCTCGCCAAGGCGATCGCGGGCGAGGCCGATGTGCCCTTCTTCAGCATCAGCGGCTCTGACTTTGTGGAGATGTTCGTCGGGGTGGGCGCTTCGCGGGTCCGGGACATGTTCGAGCAGTCCCGGCGCCATGCTCCCTGCATCGTCTTCATCGATGAGATCGATGCGGTGGGACGGAGCCGGGGCACCGGCTTGGGCGGAGGCCACGACGAGCGCGAGCAGACGCTCAACGCCTTGCTGGTCGAAATGGATGGGATCGAATCCCAGGAAGGGGTTATTGTCATCGCCGCGACCAACCGGAAGGACGTGCTCGATGCGGCTCTCCTCCGCCCCGGCCGGTTCGACCGGGAAGTGCGCGTCAACCTGCCGGACATTCGGGGACGCGAAGAGGTCCTCAAGGTCCACTCGACCAAGGTGAAGCTCTCGAATGAGGCCGATCTTCATTCCCTGGCCAGAGGCACCGCCGGCTTTTCAGGAGCGGAGCTCGCCAACTTGATCAACGAAGCGGCCCTCTTGGCGGCCGGAAGGGGGAAGGAGTCGATCGGGCAGCCGGAACTGGAAGAGGCTCGGGACAAGGTGCGCTGGGGGCGCGAGCGCAAGAGCTTGGCAATGAGCGAGGAGGAGAAGCGGATCACCGCCTTCCACGAGGCGGGCCATGCGCTCCTCAACGTGCTGCTGGAGCATACCGACCCGCTGCATAAGGTGAGCATCATTCCGCGGGGGCCGGCCCTAGGGGTCACGATGATGCTGCCGGCAAGCGATCGATACAACACGAGGAAGAAGGAGCTTCTCGACAGCCTCTGCGTTGCAATGGGGGGGCGAGTGGCGGAGGAGGTCTTCCTGGGCGACATCTCCAGTGGAGCGAGCGGTGACATCCGGCAGGCTACCTGGTATGCCCGCCGGATGGTGTGCGAGTGGGGCATGAGCGAGAAGCTGGGCATGGTCCACTATGCGGACGATCCGACCATGACTTTCCTGGGGCGGGACCTGGGCATGTCGAGGGCCTACAGCGAGGCGACCGCCGAAGCCATCGACGGGGAGGTCAAGCAGCTGATCCAGGATGCCTATCAGCGTGCGAAGGATCTGATCATTGCGAATCGCACGCAGGTGGAGGCGCTGGCGAAGGCGCTCCTCGACTACGAAACCTTGGATGCCCGGCAAGCGGAAGAGATTATCCGGACCGGACGCCTGGCTTCTCCCCCGCCGCGGCCGACCCCTCCCAGCAACGCCCTGCCAGCTGCTGCCGGAAACGTTGCCCCTGCTCCGGCCCCCGGAGAGAAGGCTGCGGGAGGTCTTTTGCCCGGGTTGGAAGGGTCGCCCGCCTGACGCGGGCGGCGTGCCGGGAGCCTTCATCTGCTCGCTGAGGAGGCGCTCGCGACGTTCCCGGCTTCGTCCTCCGCGCGGATGAAGAGGGTTTCCCCTTTTGCGAGGGCCGTTTCAAACTCCTCCTCTTCGGAATCGAGGATCCCGTCGAGCGGCGGAATCGGCAAGAATTCGCGGCCGTCGCGCGAAATCTGGACCGTTTGGATCCCGCTCGCGTCCTCGCTCACGCGGAAGCGGAGCTTTCCCTCCCCCGATGAGAGGATGCGGATGCGCGGCGGCGTATTGTCGACGAGGAACGAGCGGCTGTTGAGGGAGCCGGTGAGCCCCTCTCCCGGCGCATTGTCCCGAGCATCGGAAGCTTCGATCTTGAGGAGATAGCGGCCATCGGGCCATCCGGATGTGTCCCAGCTGAAGAGCTCCTCCTCCCAATCCTTGACGAGGAGATGCCACGAGCTTTCCTTTTCGTTTCGATAGAAGACCGAATAACGGAGGTCGTCGCCGTCCAGATCCTCCGCTTTCCAAACGGCGGTGCGGAGCCCGCGGGCTTCCTTCGCCTGATAGCGGGGAGGCATGGGAGGGAAGATGTCCATCGGCTCGGGCTTCTCTTCCTGGGCAAGCAGTTGATCGAGCGTGCGCGCCTGGAACGGAGTGGGAGGGGGCGGCAGCTCCGAGTAGGCGACTCCCGGCGGAAGAATTTGGAGCTTCTCGATCTTCGGGGGCAGGTTATAGGGCAAAAAGACCGCTTGGACGCGATTGACCGAGCTCCCCTGGGCCAGCCCGAGCTCGAACTGAAAATAGCGGCCCGGTGGGTTCTGGCAGCGGCCATCGGGAGCCGGAAGCCATTCGTACCAGGAGCCATCTGGCTTTGCGCTGTTCCCCGTTCGCGTCCGAACTTCTACCGCGCCCGTTTTTTCGACGAGCAAGCGCCCCCACCGGGCGAAATTCCCGGCGTCAAGGGGAGCGGAGCGGTAGAGACCTGCGGACCGGGGAGCTCCGCCCGCCAGAAAGACGCGAGCGGGGTTGCTGGCGCCCAGAAGGAGCTCTTGCGAGCGAGTGGCTACGGCAACCTGAACAGAGGGAGCGTCGATCTTGAGGAAACGATCGCTCCTCCCTTCCGGACTGATCCGGTAGAGATAACCGTCGCCGTTCGTCCCGGCCAAAAGGCCGAGCGGAGCCTGGAGGAGAGAGAAGAGGACCTCGCGACTCCCCCAAATCGTCCGGGGAACGAGGGATCGATCGATCATCCAGATCTGGGAGAGAGGCGCGGGCGCAGCAATCTTGATCATCCCAAGCGGGAGCCCACGGCCCGGTTCCCGCTGCGGCTCTTCGAATTCGGCAGCTTCCGGGGGAGATGTGCCGAGGTCGGTTGCAGCGGCGCCGGGCTCCGGGGAGCTCCCCGGAGCCCGGGGAGCATGGCGGATCCCGACGGCGGAAAAGAAGACGGAGCCGTCGGAGGAGACGACGATCTGGTTGACCTCTTCTCTCTCGCTGTCGGCAAGAGCTACGGCCCGTCCCCCGGGCAGGACGCGGAGAAGAAGCCCGCGCGGCGCGCTGCCTGCGAGCAGCACTCCCGGTCTTTCCCAAGCGAGGCAGCGGACATGCGTCTCCCCGGTGGTGCAGAAGAGGCTTCCCTTTTGCGGCCCCTCGACGCGATAGATCTTCCCGCCGGTGCCGGTTCCGGCATAGAGGATGCCGTCACGATCGAAAAGAAGCGACCAGATGTACTTTTCCTTGGGATCGAAGTAGACGACCGGCGCCCCTTTCTCGGGGACGAGGTAGATCTTGCCATTGGGGGATGTCGCCGCAAAAAGCTCACCCTTTGGGCCGCGGGCCATCGCGTAGAGCTGGTGCTCGCGGAAGGATGCCAGAAGCGTCGCCTCCCGATGTTGTCCGATGCGGAAGATCTTTGCCTCGGGAGAGGTGGCCACGAGCACCGACCCGCCGCCTTCCGGGAGAATCGTCCAAAGCTGGTCGGCGGGCAGCCTCGCCATCAGCTCGACCGAGGGTGCGGGCTGCAGGAGGCCCGCATCGCAGACAGTCACGCCCTCGGCGGTGCCCAGCGCAAAGTCCGAATAAGTGTCGAGGACGATCCGCTGCGGATGAATGGCGAAGCCCTGCCCGGCGCAGACAAGCCACGCTAGGGCGGTGGCAAACCGGGGGAGAGTCTTGCGACGGAAGAGGGGCGGCAAAAGGAACCCCTTACGGCATCGGCTTTGGCGTCGAGAGGGAAGAGGGGGGCAGCGTCGGGGGCGAGACGACGAAGGCGGGATCCGCCGAGAGGGCGTGCAGGAAGGCTGCGATGTTCTTGACCTCCGCCTCCGAAAGCGTGCGGCCCAATTGCGCATAGGCCATCGTCTTGACGGCTTCTTCCAGGCTCCAGACCGAGCCGTCGTTGAAATAGGGGGCGGTCAGGGCGACGTTGCGAAGCGATGGTACCTTGAAGACATATTTGTCCGCGTCGTTCTTGGTTACCTCATACCTCCCCAAGTCCTTGAGCCAATCTGGCTTGTGGATTACGCCGAATTTCTGAAAGCTTCCTCCGCCGACTCCGACTCCGTTGTGGCAGGTAGTGCAGCCGACGCTCACGAAGGTGCTTAGCCCCTGACGTTCCTGCTCGCTGAGGGCGGAGGCGTTACCGGCGATGTACTGGTCAAAGCGAGAGGGGGTCAGCAGGGTCCGCTCGAACGCGGCAATGGCCTTCGCGGTGTTGTCGTAGGTGAGAGGCTCCTTCTCTTCCGGGAAGGCCTTGTGAAAGGCATCGACATATTCCGGAATGCTCTTGAGCCGCTGCAGGACCAGCTCTTTCGTCGCCGCCATCTCCTTGGGATTGAGGATCGGGCCCTTGGCCTGCTCCTCCACATCCTTGGCCCGGCCGTCCCAGAATTGCGTAAACTCCAAGGCGGCGTTCAGGACGGTAGGGGCATTACGAGGGCCGAGCTGCCAGCGGTAGCCAAGCGAGGTGGAGAGTCCGTCGACTCCGGCCATGGTCAGGTCATGGCAGCTGGCGCAACTGATCGAGCTGCTCTTGGAGAGCCGCCGGTCGAAATAGAGCGACTTTCCCAAGGCGACCTTTTCCGGAGTCACGGGGTTCTGCGGATTTTCTGCCACGTGGGGCAGCACGCCGAAGATCTGCTTGGCCTGATCGGGATCGACCGTTTGCCCGATTACCGAGCCGACGATGTACTGATGGGTCAAAACGAAAGCACAAAGAATCAGACGCTTCCCGTTCATCCTGTCCTCCGTATCGAGCACTTCGAGAGCTCCCCGCACCCGGGGATTCTCCTGGTCTGCGATCGTTCGCAACCCGCAGTGCTTATTGTTTACCGACTTCCGCCGAAGGCCGTCAAGCGCCGCCCTTCACCGCACGTCGATTCGGACAAGCTGCTCGCCGTTGACGACTCCCGGGACCGAAAGGGACTGCTCGGACCAGACCAGCTCGTTCCAGGGATCGGCCTGCTTGGAAGAGGTGGAGGGAGAAAGGGTCGCCCGAACCGTCGGGGGGAGGGCGGGCAGGTCGCTGGCTTCCGAGACGAGCCCCGAGGATTCGGTGATCGCTTGCACGTAGAGCGTGTCGTTCGGATGCTGGTCGTTGAGCAAGGCGATGAGCTCCTCGGCGCTTTCTGCCGAGGGAACCTTGCGCAGAAGGGCCCGCATGTCGAGCGCGTGTCCGGACGCGATGCGGATCGCCACGGGCTGATCGTGGAGTCCCTCCGGGAGGCGGAGCGGCACTCTCCGCGTGAGTCGGCGGCCATGTCGCTCCTGTAGGACCACGTTGACCCAGATCGTTCCTCCGGAAGGAGATCGCGGGTTGTCCACCGAGGCTCTTTCGATTCCCCAGTTCGCTTCCTCCTCCGTAGACGCGGTCTTCAGCTCGAGCGACTCGACGACCGGCTCGACCCAAGGCTGTTGAAAGAGCAGCTGCAGCGGCTGCACCATTTCGAGGATCGCCGTCGCCAGATCTCCGTCTTCGCCGGAGTAGATCCCTCGCAGATGGAGTGCGGGGAGGTTGCGAAAATGGACCAGGCCGTCTACCGAGAGGGTGAAGCTGCGGCCGAAGCTGTCGGTCGCCGAAAAGATCTGGCCCATGGCGAGGTTCACCAGGAGTGGGGTCAAGAGCGGATGCGAGACAAACTCTCCCCGCAGCACGGGCAATGGGCGGCCCCGGTGGAGGCGCTCGATCCGATAGGACGCCAGCCTCGGCATCTGCCCGACCTCCCCTCCGATGGCGGAAAGCCGGTCTTCCAGGATCGTCCCGACGACTCTTCCCACGTTGGTGAGCTTGTAGGGCGTCTCATAGCTCGGCACGGTCGTCACCACCTCTGCTGCAGCCATGGGGAGATCGCTCTTGCCGAAACCGAACATCGGGTGACCGAAGGCGAGGACCCGATTGCCGTTGCGCCAGGTGAGGGTCCCGGTTCCCGAGATGTTGATGTCTCCTGTCATCATGACTGCGGCCAGCGGCGCCCCCGGCTCCAAGGCGGAGCCGCCGCCCGCGACGGTCGTCGTCCCCCCGCCCGGCACGGCGAGCACCGGCGTTCCCCGGAGGCCGATCGCTTCCAGGAAGCGGGACACTACCTTCGGGTTGAGACCTCCAACCGAGAGCGGGATCCCCAAATAGTCGGCGCGGAGCGCCAGACCCCGCAGGGGAAGCGGTCCCGCCCAGTGCCAGGCGTCGTGCAATGGGGTCGGCAAGGGACGGACGGGCTCCGGAGCCGGCTCCTGCTCGACACGCAACATGTCCTCAATCGGGGTAAAGCCGCAATGGCCGTCCTTCTCAAAAGAGGCAATCCGCCGCGAAAGCGCGCCCACGAGCTTGCCATCAATGTAGAGAGGACTCCCGCTCATGCCATGCACCGCGCCCGTCGTTGCCGTCTTGGAATCGACAAGCTTGGCAATGATCAAGTCAAGCCCCGGGCCGACGAAATCCTTGGCAATGCCCAGGATTTCAGTCTGGAGCGGTTCGATCTTGTTGCCTTGCAGGACCGTGTAGGTGAGGCCGCGCATGCCCGGACGGAGCTGGCTCTTAGGGAAGAGCGATTCCTGCGGACCGGTCGCCGGGGCTCTCATGGCAAGGCCCAGCCAGAAAAGCGGGAGAAGGAGAGCGGGAAGGAACCGATGCTTCATTGGGATTCTTCCAGGGCTTGGTCGACCGCGGCGACCGTCATCTCGATCTCCTTCTCTGAGTGCGCGGTGGAGAGAAAGCAGCTTTCGAAGGGGGAAGGTGGGAAAAAGACCCCTTGACGGAGCAGCGAGTGGAAAAAGCGCGCGAATCGCTTCCGATCGCTCCCCATCGCCTGCTCGAGCGAGAAGACTGGGCCTTCGGCGAAGAAGAGGCAGAAGAGAGAGGCTACTCGCTGAAACTGCACGCACCTCTCCCCCCGGCGCCGCAGAAGCTCCTGGATTTCCGTCTCGAGGATCGTCCCCAGCCGCTCGAGCCGGTCGTGGGCCCCGCTGCTCTCCATCTCCTCGATCTGCGCGAGGCCCGCGGCCATGGCCAGCGGGTTCCCGCTCAGGGTGCCGGCCTGATAGACGTCGCCCTCCGGGGCCAGCCGGTCGAGGATGTCCGCCCTGCCACCCAGGGCGGCCGCGGGCAGGCCGCCGCCCATGATCTTGCCGAAAATCGTGAGGTCGGGCCGAATCGCAAAGCGTTCCTGGGCTCCCCCCATGCCCAGGCGGAAGCCGGTGATCACCTCGTCGAAAATAAGCAGCACGCCATATCGGGCGCACAGCTCCCTGACCCGCTCAAGGAATCCGTCCCGGGGCGGGAGAAGCCCCGCGTTGGCCGGGACCGGCTCCAGGATGACCGCGGCGAGCCGATCGCCTTCCCGGGCAAAGAGATCACTTGCGGCCGCGCTATCGTTCCACGGCAGGACGAGCGTGAGCTCCGCCACCGCCCGGGGAATGCCGGCGCTATCGGGCTCTCCGTGCGTGAGGGCTCCGGACCCCGCCTTCACCAAAAGGGAATCGCTGTGCCCATGGTAGCAGCCGGCAAACTTGAGGATCTTCTCGCGGCCGGTGAAGCCGCGAGCCAAGCGGATTGCAGTCATGCAGGCTTCGGTTCCGCTCGAGGTCATGCGCAGCTTTTCAATCGAGGGGACCGCAGCGCGAATCTTTTCTCCGAGCCGGACCTCCCGCGCGCTCGGAATCCCGAAGCTCGTTCCTTCGGCGATCGCCTCCCGGAGGGCGGCCTGGATCGCGGGATGAGCGTGGCCGAGCGGGAGCGCTCCCCAGGAGCAGACATAATCGATATAAGGACGGCCGTCCTCGTCCCAAAGGGTCGCCCCTTCCGCGCGCCGCACGAAAAAGGGCTCCCCCCCTACGGAGCCAAAGGACCGGACCGGGGAGTTCACCCCTCCGGGGAAAAGAGCCTGCGCCTCTTGCCAGAGGCTCGCGGATGAACGACGCTCCACCTTGGAGAGAGTCTACTGGACGGAGGGGCCTTGCGCAACGCGCGGATCGTCTGGCGGCGACCGGAAGGCGCGGCCTCCGGGCCGGGTTGCTCCCCGGCTTGGCGAGTCCCTCCGGTCGCAGTATGCTCGCGCGAGGAGGCTTCCCATGACAAAGGACGAGGCTACTGCCGCGCTCGAGGAGATTGCGACGCTGCTCGAGCTGCGGGGGGAAAATCCCTTCAAATCCCGTGCCTACCGAGCTGCGGCGCGGGCCATCGATTCGCTCTCAGAAGATTTCGAGTCGTTGGTTCGGGAAGGAAAGCTCGACCAGCTCAAGGGTGTCGGGGAGGGGATCCGGGCCAAGCTCCAGGAGATGGTCGACACGGGTCGGTCGGGTTATCTCGAAGAGCTCAAGCGCTCGTTCCCGCCGGGGGTGGTTGCACTTCTCGACATTCCCGGGCTTGGACCCAAGAAAGTGAAGATTCTGTGGGAGAAACTGGGGATTCGAGATCTGGTCGAGCTCGAAGCTGCCTGCCGCGGCCACCAGGTCGGCACGCTTCCGGGCTTCGGGTCGAAGACCGAGGAGAACATCCTTGCGGGGATCGAGCAGCGCCGCGCCTACGCTTCCTACCATCGGTATGGGGACCTGATCGGGCTGGCCGAGCAGCTCGTCGAGCAGCTTCGATCCGATCCGGAGGTGGTTCGCGTGAGCATGGGGGGAAGCTTCCGGCGGGGCAAGGAGATCGTCCGGGATCTCGATCTGATCTGCTCTTCGGCCATGCCGGCATCGGTGATGGAGGCATTCGTCTCGTCCCCCGGGGTGCAGCGCATCGTCAATCACGGGGAGACCAAATCGAGCGTCGTCCTGGAAGGCGGGCTCGCCTGCGATCTCCGTGTCGTGCCCGAGGAGGACTATCCGTACGCCCTCCTCCATTTCACCGGGAGCAAGGAGCACAATATCGCCCTGCGGCAGCGCGCGATCGCGCAGGGGAAGAAGCTCTCGGAGTGGGGGCTCTTTCATGAGAGCCGAGGCCACTTTTCTGAGGGCTCGGAGGACGCCCTCCCCGACCAGGAAGCACCGGGAGAACGGATCCTCTGTCGGGACGAAGCGGAGATCTACGCCCAGCTCGGGCTCGCCTACATCCCCCCCGAGCTGCGGGAGAACCTGGGCGAGATCGAAGCGGCCGCGAACGACCGGATTCCTCGCTTGGTGGAGTGGACCGATCTGCGGGGGACCTTTCACTGCCATACCACGGAGAGCGACGGGCATAGCACCCTCGATGCGATGGCCGAGGCGGCGCAGGATCTGGGCCTCGAATACCTGGGAATCGCCGATCATTCGAAGTCCTCATTCCAGGCGGGCGGCCTCGACGAGGCCAGGGTAGAGCGCCAGCAGGAGGAGATTCGCAAGCGCAACCAGACCTTTCGCGGCTTTCGGCTTCTTTCCGGCACGGAGTGCGACATTCTGCGTGACGGTCGGCTCGACTTCTCCGACTCGGTGCTGGCGACCTTTGATTACGTCGTGGCTTCGGTGCATGCCGGGTTTTCCGGGAGCGAGGAGGAGATGACCCGCCGGATCATCCGGGCCATGGAAAACCCCTATGTCACCATGCTGGGCCATCCCACTGGACGGCTCCTCTTGATGCGGAAGGCCTATCCCGTCAATCTGGAAAAGATCATCGACTGCGCGGCTGAGACGGGGACCTGGATCGAGCTCAATGCGCAGCCACTCCGGCTCGATCTCGATTGGCGATGGTGGCACGCGGCGAGGGACAAGGGAGTACGCTGCGTCATCAATCCGGATGCACACCATGTCCGTGAGCTCGGGTTCGTTCGCATTGGCGTAAACATTGCGAGGAAGGGTTGGCTTCGCCGGGAAGACGTGATAAATACACTCTCGCTGAAGCTCGTAGAAGGAGCGTTGAGAAAAAAGCGGGGAGGCGGCGGCTGACGGAGTGGAGATCTTCGCTTCCAGAAAATCGTCCCCCTCCGCTCCTGGAACGCAGGCAGCAACCGGTCGACCCCCGGGTCGCGCGGTCTCCCTCATTTCCGATTCGCGTGCCTTCGCAGCGGGAGCGGTCCCCAGCGGGAAGGGAGTAACGACGCCGCCCACGGCTGCGCGATGGGTGACTTCCCTCCGGTCGATCGAGCTCTCCTCGCAAAGGCCGTCCATCATGGGGATCATCAACCTGACCCCCGATTCGTTTTCCGACGGGGGCCGGCTGCTCTCCGTGCGGGAGGTGGTGGATGAAGCCCTGCGCATGGAGCAACTCGGGATCGATCTGGTGGATTTCGGCGCCGAGTCGACGCGGCCCGGGGCGGATCCCGTCTCGGAGAGGGAGGAGCTGCGCCGGCTCCTCCCCGCCTTGCGCAAGGTCGCTGGGCGGCTCGCAATCCCGATCTCTGTCGATACCTACAAGGGCGGTGTGGCCCGGGCGGCCCTTTCGGAAGGGGCCGAGATCATCAACGATGTGTCGGGCGGCAAATGGGACACCGGAGTCTGGGAGGCGGTGAAGGAGTCGGGTGCCGGCTATGTTCTGGTCCACTCCCGGGGAATGCCCAAGACGATGCGGGCGGATGCCGTTTACGGCGACGTCGTCCGCGAGGTCAAGGATGAGCTGATGGCCCGCTTGGCCCAGGCCATCGAAGCCGGCATCCCCAGGGAACGGATCCTTTGCGACGTCGGCTTTGGCTTTGCCAAGACGGGGGAGCAGAACCGGCGGTTGCTTCGTGATCTCTGCCTGTTCGCCGAGATAGGACGGCCGCTGCTGGTGGGAGTTTCCCGGAAGAGCTTTCTTCGGGAGCTGGTCGGCGAGAAAGGCCAGGATGCGGCAAGCCTCGCGGCGGCGATTCTCGCCTCGAGTCGTGGTGCCGCGGTTTGGCGCGTGCATGACGTGGACCGGGCCGTCGCCGCCCGGGGGATTTTCACCGCCCTGGAGGGAGATCTCCCGTGAAGGCTCTCGGTCAGCCTCTCTCCTGGACGGTAGAGATCCTGATCATCGCCATCGTCATCTATCAGGTCTGGAAGCTCCTCCAGGGGACGCGCGGGGTGCAGGTGCTGACCGGACTGCTGATCGTGCTCGTGGTCCTCACCCTCTTCTCCGCCGTTCTCCACTTGCGGGTGGTCACCGAGCTCATCCGGCTCTTTTCTCCGTCCTTCTTTGTGGCGCTGGTCGTGCTCTTTCAGCCTGAGCTCCGTCAGGTGCTCGCGGAAGTGGGGCGCCGGAGCGTGACCACCTCCGGCAGGCAGCAGCAAGCGGAGGTGATCGAGCACATCGTCAATGCGGCCGAAATTTGCCAGCGCGAGCGGTTTGGAGCGCTCATCTCCCTGGAGCGGGAAGATCTCTACCGTCCCGCCCGCGACACGGGGACCCTTCTGGACGCCAAGCTGAGCGCAGACCTCCTTGTGACGACCTTCTACCCGCGCACGCCCCTTCATGACGGAGGGGCGGTGATCCGGGACAATCGCCTGGTTGTGGCGGCGGCGGTCTTCCCGCTGAGCGAAACCGAGCGGCTCGAACGGCCACTGGGTCTGCGCCATCGGGCGGCCTTGGGCTTGAGCGAGATGACCGACGCTGTGGTCGTCGTGGTCTCGGAGGAGACGGGCGTCATCTCCATTGCGCTCGAGGGAAAGCTGGAGCGACACTTCGACCCGGACCGCCTGCGTGCACGGTTGACGGAGATCCTGATTTAGCCAGACAATGCGCGAGCAGATGGGGACTTGGCCATGAGCCGGCTGCTGGAGAATTGGAAACAGAAGGTGATTTCTCTGGTTCTTGCGATCGCCGTGTGGGCGATTCTCCGAGAATCGATTGAACCCGGTTCGATCGACCAGATTCTCTCCTCGCTAGGCTTGGCAAAGTAGCCCGGGAGCAGCGGATGAGGCAACCAACGCAGCCACTGTTTGGAACCGACGGCATTCGGGGAAGGGCGAATCGTCATCCGCTGACCCCGACGGTTGCCGTCGCGGTGGGAGCGATCGCCGCCTCCTTTCTGGCAGCAGGGGAAAAAAGAAAGATCGTCGTCGGGCGCGACCCACGAATTTCGAGCGAGATGCTCGAATCGGCCCTGGTCTCGGGGATTCTTTCCGCCGGCGTGGATGCGGTCTGTCTGGGCGTGCTGCCCACTCCAGCGGTGGGCGATCTAGCCCGGTCCCTCGGAGCTGCGGGGGGGGTCATGATCAGCGCCTCGCACAACCCGTTTCCGGACAACGGGATCAAGCTTTTTGGCCCCGACGGGGCCAAGCTTCCGGAAGAGGTCGAGCGGGAGATTGCCTGCCGGCTTTCCGATTATCCCTGGCTTTCTTTTCAGGGGCCCGCCGGTTCGCGGGTGGGGCGGCTCGAGCCCCTTCCGCAGGCCCGGGATCTCTACCTCGATTCACTGCAGCGCCATTGGCCGGCTGGCGGAGATATTTCCCGGCTTCGGATCGTCGTCGACGGGGCCAACGGAGCCGCGTCGCACTTGGTTGCCCCGCTCTTCGCCCGCCTGGGAGGGAAGCCGTTTGTCTTCTCCGCGAGCCCCAACGGGATCAACATCAATCTCGATTGCGGCAGCATGCATCCGGAAAAACTCTCCGGGCTCGTCCGGATGGCCGACGCGGACCTCGGCTTGGCCCTCGATGGGGACGGAGATCGGCTGCTCTGTTGCGACCATGAGGGCGAAGTTCTCGACGGCGACGACCTCTTGGCCATCCTGGCTCTCGACTATCATCGCCGGCAGGTTCTTGCCCATGAGACGGTGGCGGCTACGGTCATGAGCAATCTTGGGCTCGATCGGATGCTGCAGGAGGTCGGGATCCGGGTCGTGCGAACACCGGTTGGGGATCGGCATGTCGCGGCGGCCATGCGCGCCCGCGGGCTCAATCTCGGCGGAGAGCAATCGGGGCATATTTTGCTCCTGGACCAGGCTTCGAGCGCCGACGGACTGCGCGCGGGGCTCGAAATTCTCCGGATCGTCTCGACCACGGGCAGCCCGCTTGCGGAGCTCCGCCGCTGCTTGCGGAAATATCCTCAGCGGCAGGTCAACTGGGTGGTCCGCGAGAAGAGGCCGCTCGAGAACATGCCGAGGGTGGCAGAGACGGTCGACGAGGCCGAGCGTGCCTTGGGAGCGCAGGGACGAATCCTTCTCCGCTATTCCGGAACCGAACCGAAGATCCGTCTCCTGATCGAGGGGCCCGAGCCGGACGTCTTGGAAAAGTGGGAAGAGCGGCTGCTTCTCGCCCTCCGTCGCGAGGAAATTTTAGTTTCCTAGGTGGGAGGCCAAGCCGGGTGTGCGGGGACAGCGGGCTCCGGTGCCCGAGGGTACGGTGCGCGCTTCCGGGGGAAGCGCTTCTCCGCGGCGAATGTTGATCAACGTGCGCGAGGAGCTCTCCTTCTTCGGGTCGAAGGAGGAAACCTGCATTTCCTTGATCACATAGGCTTCCCCGATCCTCTGGACGCCGTTGACTTCCAGGCGTTTGATCAGCTCGCCCGCCCCGTTGTACCCGTCGGCTCGCAAGAGCGCGTAATACTCCGCGGCGATCCAGTAGCGCACCTTGGTATAGGCGCTCGTGCCCGGAGGCGGAACGGCATCGAAGGCCCAGGCGGTCAACGTCTTGATATGATCGGTCCCCAGAGGGCGGATCCGTTCCCACCGCATGAAGTCGAGGCAGAGATCCTCATAGGTGATATCGGTGTCAAGAATCGGGCTCATCCGTGCCCGGCCGGAAACGGGTTGCCAGGGCTCCCGCTTCTGTCTGCGCCGCTCGACGATGCTTTGCTCCGGCTGAATCTCGACGCGAATCTGGAACGGGGGATTCTCAAAATCGTAAATCATCTTGCGGTCGTGAAGGATGAGCTGGATCGGGTAACTCTCCCGCTCCGACTCGATCACCCCGTGCAGAGCGAAGTCCTGGAGGCGGAAGTTCTTCCAGAAGCGCCCCTGCAGAAATTCGATCGGCGGGCCGGGTTTGGCGGGATCGGGTGTTGAGCGGGCAGGCGAAATCAGTGCGAAGAGCCAAAAGGCACCGGCCAGGGCCAAGGCGGCTTTGGCACTCGAGCGGGACCAGCGCGAGGATCGATTCGAGTCAGCAGTGCGTCTCATGCAAGCGAACCGCCATAACCTAGACCCGACTCCGCCATTTTTCCAAAGAGAAAGCGCGGGGAAGGTCTTTTGCGGGCTCACTCGCCCCAGATCCGGCGATCGAGCGAGCGGAACCCGATCGCTTCGGCCAGGTCTTCCTCGCGCAACTCTTCCCGTCCTCCCAAGTCGGCGATGGTCCGGGCGACCTTGAGGATCCGGTGGAAGGCCCTCGCTGACAGGCCGAGATCGGAAAGAGCCTGGGAGAGGAAGCCTGCGCAGGGGGGAGAGAGGACGCAGAAGCGAGTAATCTCGCGGGCGCCCATTCGGGCATTGGAGTGGATCTTGCGCCGCCCCGACAGCCTCCGGGTCTGAATTGCGCGGGCCTCTTCCACCCGGCGTCGCATCGCCGCCGAGCTCTCCGCCTCCTCGACGCGAAGGAGCAGCTCCCGGTCGACGGCGGGGACCTCCACGTGAAGATCGATCCGGTCGAGCAGAGGACCGGAAATCCGGTTGAGGTAGCGCCGCATCGCCCCAGGCGTGCACTTGCCGCGAACAGCGTCGTCGAAGCCGCCGGTTGGTGAGGGATTCATGGCCGCCACTAGCATGAAGCCAGCGGGAAAGGTGACCGTTCCCGCCGCCCGTGAGAGGGTGAGCTTCCCATCCTCGAGCGGCTGCCGGAGTGCCTCCAGGGAGTTCCGGCTGAATTCGGGAAGCTCGTCGAGAAAAAGAACCCCGTGGTGGGCGAGGCTGACTTCGCCGGGAATCAGGCGAGGTCCTCCGCCGACGAGGCCCGCGTCGGAGGTCGAGTGGTGCGGTGAGCGAAACGGGCGGTGGCGTATGAGCCCGCCACCGTTGGGCAGCAGACCGGCGACACTGTGGATCCGGGTCGCTTCGATCGACTCCTCGAGCGTCATGGGCGGGAAGATCGAGGGAAGCCGCTGGGCGAGCATCGATTTTCCGCTTCCCGGCGGGCCGATGAGCAGCACATTATGCCCGCCGGCGACGGCGATTTCCAGGGCCCGCTTGGCGGCGATCTGGCCCTTGACGTCCGCGAAGTCAAGCTCGCTCGGGAGTTCGGGGGCCAAGAGAAAACGCGAGCCATCTGGTAGTGGCGAAGATTCCGGATCGCGAAGAACAGCGGCGGCTTCTGCGAGACCTCCAGCCGTGTGGATTCGGATACCCGAGACCACCGCCGCTTCCGCTGCGTTCGCCGCGGGTAGCAGGATATGCTTGGCCCGCTGCCGCTGGGCTTCCAGGGCGGCAGAGAGGACGCCGCGGACGGGCCGAAGCTCTCCAGAGAGCGCGAGCTCGCCGAACGCCCAGAAGTCTCCGAGGTACGGGCTCTCCAGTTGACCCGTGGCGGCGAGGAGTGCGAGAGCGATGGGAAGATCGAAGCTGGGCCCTTCCTTCCGGAGATCGGCCGGGGCCAGGTTGATCGTCGTGCGGCCGATGGGCGAGCGAAACCCGGCGTTTTGCAATGCCGTGGAAACCCGATGGAGGCTTTCGCGCACAGCGGCGTCGGGCAACCCGACCACCCGTGTCAGAAACGCTCCGGGGGAGTTGTCGACCTCGACTTCGACGCGCAACGCGTCGACTCCCCAAAGCGAGGCCGAACAGATCCGGGCGAGCATGCGGGCGCCCATTCTCCCACTTTTTCCGGGAAACGGGAAGGTTCCGTCTTCTCTTGCCGCAAAAGCAACTTATGATGATCGCATGTATAGGAATCTCTTTCGTCTCTGTTCTTCCATGGGATTGATCGCCTTGCTTTGGTGCGGGGGAACGCCGCGTTCCCTACCAGCCGCGGAATCCGCGGCGCCGTCGTCCGTCGAAGCGGCGGCCGAACCGCCTCCACCGGGATCGACGAAGTATGCGGTCAAGCAGGGCGATTCCCTATGGAAGATCAGCCGGCGATTCAAGATTACAGTCGAAGCGCTCCGCAAGGCGAACGGATTGAAGAACGACCGGCTCCAGATCGGACAGGAGCTCATCGTTCCCCCTCCTTCACCCAAGGGAAAGCAGGGCGAAGCCGAGACACCTTCGGGGAGCCCGATGCCCCCTTCAACGCCGAATCCGCCGGCGGGAACGCCGCAATAGGATAGACTGGACGCGGGCCCGCGCCTCAGCCTCATGGTTCAATCCGGAACGCCGGCTCCCGCGGCGCACCGCCCGCAACGGGGCGCTCGCCGCACATCGGACGCTAGTAGGCAAAAGAGCGTCCGACTCCGTTGCAAGCTTGTCGGGCAAAAGACGGCTTGCCAGAATCGAGGCTGTCGCTCATTCGTTGCTGAGTGAGATGTCACGCCGGCACCCTCCCGGCCTTCTCCTGGTTCTTCGGTGTGACCAAGCATTACGGGCAAGCGGGCGGGGACGTTTTCGATCGGTCACTCCCCCGAGTCACGTTCCCTTCCAAGAGAGAAGCGAACCGCCGAGCAAGATTCTCATCGGCAACGGGAGCCTTTCGATGAAGAATCGCTAAGCCCCGGGAAATGTAACTTGTCCGGCCTTTCGTCGGGTTGTACTAGCAAGATGAGAGTTTCTGGTTCACGCAAGAGACCGTGCGCTCAGCCGATTGTCGGGCTACGGACCACCGGACACACGGAGGGATGGGATCATGCGAAAGTATCTTTGCGAGTTGATCGGGACCTTCTTTCTCATGCTCACGATAGGCTGCTGCGTGATCGGGGCGTCCACGGGGGTCCTCGCCCCGCTGGCGATCGGATCGGCGCTCATGGTGATGGTCTTTGCCGGCGGCCATCTCTCCGGGGGACATTACAATCCTGCGGTAACGCTCGGGGCTTGGCTGCGTGGCCGATGCGCCATGCAGGACGTTCTCCCGTACTGGGTCGCCCAGGGAGCTGGCGCGATCGTGGCGTCGGTTGCTGCACAGGCGATCAAGGGAAACGCTCCGGTCACCCGGATGGAGGTCTCCATGGGTCCGGCTTTCCTGGCGGAATTCCTCTTTACGTTTGCGCTGGTCTACGTGGTCCTCAACGTGGCGACGGCCAAGGGAACGACCGGGAACTCCTTCTACGGTCTGGCCATCGGCATCACGGTGATGGTGGGCGCGTTTTCGGTTGGATCGATCTCCGGGGGAGCCTTCAACCCTGCGGTCGCCGTCGGGCTGGGCTGGATCGGGCTGATTCCCTGGCCGAGCTTGGCTCTCTACTGGATCGCGGAGCTCCTGGCGGGTGCGTGTGCCGCTTGGGTCTTCCTGAGCCTCAATCCAGAAGACCGTTGACCCGTCGCCCTGGTCAGCTACGCGGCTCGACGGAGGACGCGCTTGTGACGGCCCGCGTCCGTTCCGGCATCGGAGCCTCGGCAGGCTTGGCGGTGGGCGGAAAGGGAACGATCTTCCAGAAGAGCGGTCGGAATCGTTCCCACTCGCGAAGGATTCTTTCCGCCGGAGCGCTACCGGTTCTCTCCAGATGGCGATAGAGGAGCTCGTGGAGCTGTCGCTCATCTTCCGGGAGCGTCAGCCGCTCCGGACGCACCATTTCCGGGTTGCAGCGCTCCTCGAAGCATCCTTCCTCGTCGAAGACGAAGGCAAGCCCCCCAGACATCCCGGCTCCGAAATTCTTCCCGGTGGGACCCAGCACGACCACGACTCCGCCGGTCATATACTCGCAGCCATGGTCCCCGATGCCTTCGACGACCGCAAGCGCCCCGCTATTGCGGACGGCAAACCGCTCCCCGGCCTTCCCGCGCACGAAAAGGAATCCGCCCGTCGCGCCGTAGAGCACGGTGTTGCCGCAAATGACGCTCTGCTCGGGCCGGTAGCGGCAACCGGAAGGCGGAACGAGGGCAATCTCGCCGCCGGACATGCCTTTCCCGACATAATCGTTTGCTTCTCCCTCCAGGAGGATCGTGATCCCTTTGACCAGGAAGGCTCCCAGGCTCTGGCCCGCGGTTCCCGCAAGATGCAGGCGGATCGTCCCCTCGGGCAGCCCATCGTCGCCGAAATGGTAGGCGATCTCTCCGGAGAGTCCCGCCCCGATGGAGCGGTGGACATTCCGGACCCGGTGGTGCAGCTCGATCGGCTCCTTGGAATGAATTGCGGTCTTCGCCTCCTGAAGCAGGATGTCGTCCAGCGGGCGGTCGCCCTGCGGATCGTTCCGTTCCCAAGTGTGGAAGCGAGGCTCGGTTTCTCCTACTCCAGGGAATGAGAGCAGCGTCCCGAGCTCGATCCGGTTTGCCTTGGGGTGGTCTGGGATCTCCTTCCGCTCCAGAAGCTCGGCTCGCCCGATGATCTCATTGAAGCTGCGGGCGCCGAGGCCGGCGAGGATTTCGCGCACCTCCTGGCTCACCGCATCGAAGAAGGCGATCAAGCCCTCCGGCGTCCCTCGGAATTTCCCTCGCAGCCGTTCGTCTTGTGTCGCGATCCCCGTGGGGCAGGTGTTGAGATGGCACTGCCGTATGTAGACGCAGCCCAGCGCGATCAGGGCCATGGTTCCGAAGTTGAACTCCTCGGCACCCAGGAGACCGCCGATG
Organism: Methylacidimicrobium sp. B4; assembly: GCF_017310545.1. NCBI lineage: Bacteria > Pseudomonadati > Verrucomicrobiota > Methylacidimicrobium > Methylacidimicrobium sp. B4. The sequence goes on along the minus strand of NZ_CP066203.1, from coordinate 1,126,738 downwards.
ACGATGTCGCGGCCGGTTCGCATTCCTCCATCGGTCCGGAGGGTCACGCGGCTCCGCAATCCGTTGGCCAGGAGCACCCGCTGAGTATCGGCCAGTCCGATCTCCCAGGGACTGCCCGCATACTTGATCGAAGAGAGGGGGGAAGCTCCCGTGCCTCCATCGTGGCCGCTGATCAGGATCACGTCGGCGTGAGCCTTGGCCACCCCAGCAGCGATCGCCCCCACTCCGGCCTCGGAAACGAGCTTCACGCAGATCCGGGCTCGCGGATTGACCTGCTTCAGGTCGTAGATGAGCTGGGCGAGATCCTCGATGCTGTAGATGTCATGATGCGGCGGAGGGGAGATGAGCATCACCCCCGGGGTGCTCCGGCGCAATCGGGCAATCAGGGCGGAGACCTTGTGTCCGGGGAGCTGGCCTCCCTCTCCTGGCTTCGAGCCTTGTGCCATCTTGATCTCGATTTCCGATGCACTGGCCAGATATTCTGCGGTGACGCCGAAACGCCCGGAGGCGACCTGCTTGATCGCGCTGTTGAGAGAATCGCCGTTCGGCAGGCGTGCGAAGCGCACCCGGTCTTCCCCTCCTTCGCCCGTGTTCGACTTGCCCCCGATTCGGTTGAGGGCGAGGGCCAAGGTCTGGTGGGCCTCCGCCGAGAGGGCTCCCAGAGACATTCCCGCCGTCGTAAAGCGGCGCCGGATCTCCTCGACAGGCTCGACCTCCGAAACCGGAATGGATTCCCGCACTCGAAACCGGAGACAATCCCGCAGGGCGAGGGGCAGATTGGTCGTCAGGGATTCCCCGATCTTTCGGTAGTCCTCATTCCGACCCGCCTTGTCCTGCCCCTTGAGCCCGACGAAGGTGTGGATGCTCTGGATCAGCAGGGGAGTGACCGCGTGACGCTCTCCCTCCCTTCGGAATCGGTAGTGACCGCGATCGGTCAGCTTCGATTCCGAGCGGAAGGCGGTCGAGTGTCGGGCGAGCGCCTCCTGCGCGAGCTCGCGGTAGCCGATTCCTCCCAAATGGGAGACGACCCCCTCGAAGCATTCCTGAATGACTTCCCCCCCGAGCCCCAAGGCCTCGAAGAGCTGCGCGCCGTGATAGCTCCAGAGGGTGGAAATGCCCATCTTCGACAGGATCTTGAGCAGCCCCTTTTCGATGGCCTTTTGATAGTTCCTCAGGACGAGCTCCGGAGGCGTCTTGAGTTCGCCCCGGATGGCGAGATCGCCATAGAGCCGCAGGGCGAGATAGGGGTTGACGGCGGTCGCCCCGAACCCGATCAGGCACGCAAAATGGTGGACGTCCCGGCATTCTCCGGTTTCGCAAAGTAGGGTTGCCCGCATCCGCCTTCCAGCGCGAATGAGGTGATGATGGACTGCGCCGACGGCCAGGAGCATCGGCACGGGGGTTTCGCCCGGCGAAACACCGCAGTCGCTCAGCACCAGGATCGAGGCACCGCTTTCCACCGCCGCATCGGCCTCCTTGCGAATCTCCGAGAGGCGCCGAACGAAACCCTCCTCCCCTTCCGCGGTGGGGAAGAGGCACGAGATCGTCTGGCTCCGGAGACCCGGCTCGGGCCGGCTGCGGAGCTCCGCGAGCTCGGCATCGGTCAAGAAAGGTGTGGAGAGCCGGACCACGTCTCCCTCGGGCAGGCGGTGCACGAGCGGATTTGGGCGCTGGCCGACCCACATTTCCAGAGACATGACCAGCCGCTCCCGCAAGGGATCGATGGGGGGATTGGTGACCTGTGCGAAAAGCTGGCGGAAGTACCAGTAGAGGATGCGTGGTTCCCGGGAGAGTGCGGCGGGCGGAGCATCGTCGCCCATCGACCCGATCCCCTCTTCTCCTCGTTCCGCCATCGGCTTGAGGACCTGCTTGATCTCCTCCTCGTCGTAGCCGAAGGCGAGCAATTCCGGAAGGAAACCGGACTCTGCCGAGGGGGGCGGGGTCAGCGCAGGCGGCGCCGAAGCAAGACGGTGGCTATGGGCGCTCAGCCATTCGCGGTAGGGGAGCCGGCCGGTAAAGCTCTTCTTGATTTCCCGGCTGTGAACGAGGCGTCGGGAAACGGTGTCGACCGCGAAAATCTCACCCGGACCCAGCCGTCCCTTTTCGACGACCGTCTTCTCGTCGAGACCGCCGATGCCCGCCTCGGAGCCCAGAACGACGGTTCCGTCCTCGGTGACCTTGTATCGGATCGGTCGCAACCCATTGCGATCAAGACAGGCGCCTACCGTCCGGCCATCGGAGAAGACGAGGGCCGCCGGCCCGTCCCAGGGCTCACTCAAGAGCTCGTGATATTCATAGAAGGCCCGCTCGTCGGGAGAGAGCCGAGGCTCCGCCTGCCAGGCCGCCGGCACCAGCATGAGCATGGCATGCAGCAGGTCGTAGCCGGAGTGCAGGAGGAGCTCGACTGCATTGTCGAGGTTGGCCGAATCGCTCGCGGCGGGCAGCAAGAGCGGAGCAAGGTGGGCGGCCTCCGCCCCCCAGAGAGAGCCGGAGAGATCCTTCTCGCGAGCCCGCATCCAGAGGCGGTTTCCCAGGATCGTGTTGATCTCTCCGTTGTGACCGAGCACACGAAACGGCTGGGCGAGCTGCCAGGCCGGGAAGGTGTTGGTACTGTAGCGCTGGTGGTAGACCGCGAGTGCCGTCTCGAAGGCGGGATCGTGCAAATCGCGATAAAACTTCGAAAGCTGCGGCGAGACGAAGAGCCCCTTGTAGACGATCGTACGGCTCGAGAAGGAGGGCATGTGGAACTCCTTCACGCCGTCGCGGGCGATTCGCTGCTCGATCTTTTTGCGGCAGAGGTAGAGCGTCCGCTCGTACTCCACGGAGGAAAGGGAGCGGTCCTCCGGCCTGCCGACCAAGACCTGCTCCAGCTCCGGGCAGGTGCGCGCCGCCTTGTCGCCGAGCGCGTCCATATGAACCGGAACCTTGCGCCAGCCGAAGACGAAAAGGCCGTGCTCGGCGAGGGACTCCTGAACGAGCTTGCGGCAATGCGCCTGCTCGTAGGCGTCTTCCGGAGGGAGGAAGCAAAACCCTACGCCCAAGTCGTCATCCCGGTACAGCTTGGCGCCCCACTTCTCGATGTCCTTCCGGAAGAGACGCGCCGGAAGCTGGGTCATTACCCCGGCTCCGTCTCCGGTTTTCATGTCCGCATCGACCGCTCCCCGGTGGGAGAGGGAGCAGACGCAGGAGAGCGCGCTCTCCACGATCTTGTGCGAAGGCGTCCCTGTCAAGGTGGAGACGAAGCCGACGCCGCAACTGGCCCGCTCCGTGCTCGAGTGCCATAGGGAGGCCGGGACCGGGTGGTTCTGTTTCGAGTGGTTCCCAACGGACATTCGGGTAAAATTACGAAAATCTTCCTTGGAAGCAAGGATTCCGCTCACAAATGAGAAAGAAGGGCGGTTCGCGGGAGAGGGATCGATCGAGGGCATAGGAAAATGCTGGAGCGGGGGCGCGGGAGGAACTAGCTTAAAAGTTGAGCTATCCTCTTCGTGCGGGAGAGGGTCCGCGATGCCGTCCATGGGGAGAGATGCGAAAAGCAGGAACCGTCTTGTGAGCGGTCGGATCGCGGAGAAGTTTCGCTCCCTCTCCGTCGAGGGGAGGCGGGCGTTCATTCCCTACGTCACGGCAGGGGATCCAACCCTTTCTGCTACCCGGGACCTCGTGCTCTCCTTGGAACGGGCGGGAGCGGATCTCGTCGAGCTGGGGATTCCCTTTTCGGATCCCCTGGCGGACGGAGAGGTCAATCAGGCGGCCGCCCACCGCGCGTTGCGGGCGGGAGCCACGGTTGAGGGCGTGCTAGAGACCGTCGCCGAGATCCGCAAAGGCTCGAGCCTTCCGATCGTTCTCTTTAGCTATCTCAACCCGCTGCTGCGAATGGGCCTTGAGCGGTTTGCCAGCGAAGCAAGCCGGGTGGGGGTCGACGGCGTCCTGCTGGTCGACCTGCCCTTGGAAGAGAGGCTACCCGGGCTCGAATCGCTGGAGAGAGGACTCACTCGGATCCACCTGGTGGCTCCGACCACCGCGCCAGCGCGCCGGCAGGCGATTGCCCAAGCCGCGGAAGGCTTTCTTTACTGCGTGGCTCGCCTCGGAACCACCGGGGTGCGCGACGAAGCTCCCGCCGAAGCCGAGGATCTCGTCCGCTCGATGCGGACGCTCTGCACAGTACCGGCCTGCGTCGGCTTTGGCATCTCCACTCCCGAGCAGGCCGCCACCGTGGCGGCTTATGCCGATGGGGTGGTGGTCGGCAGCGCCCTCGTGGAGCGGATCGGGGCCTGGGGTGCGGCAGCGGATCTGTGCGAAAGGATCGAGCATTTTGCGCGGAGGCTGGCGGAAGGGGTGCATCGTGCATCGGGGAAGGGCGTGCCCGCAGCCCCGCTCCGGGAGCCTGCGGGAGAAAGAGGGAGAGTTGGGCATCCTTGCGCTTGATTATGGGAGCAAGCGGATCGGTGTAGCCGTCAACGATCCGACGCTCACGCTAGCCTTGCCCCTCGGTTACCTCCCGGCAGAGCCGTTTTCGGAATTCGTCCGGGAGCTCAAGGAGTTCATTCGTCGTTACGAAGTCAGCCTTCTCCTGGTGGGTCTTCCGCGGAACATGGATGGCTCCTACGGACCGGCCGCGGAGCGCGTCCGGGAATTTACCCGGAAATGCAAGCAGCTCATCCCGATCCCGGTCGAATTGCGGGACGAGCGGCTGACGACGAAGCTCGCCGCCCACTATCTGCGTGAGGCCGGACGGAAGGAGAAGGCGAGCCGGCAGAAGATCGACGGGGTGGCGGCCGCGATCCTCTTGCAGTCTTATCTCGACGAGTTGACCCTCCGGGAGACTTGAGCGATCATGGCTTGCTGGGGAGACGAAAAAAAAGCTGGCCGTCATGGTGTTGCGGCTGCTAACCACTTTAGACCTATGAGGAGGACGTTAGCGGTCGTAGTGATCTTATGGGTGCTGAGCCCTTTGGGGATCGCCCGGGGAGCGTCTAGTACTTCCTATCCTGCGTCGGCCGCTGCCGAAACGAGCGATCCCAAGGGCGGGGTGGCTCTCGACACGGAAAGCATTCCCGAGTTGGCTCTCTATCACGAAGGCACCAACGAAATTCAAGTCATGTCCGGGGCGCTCTTTTCCTTGGGGAGCGGGGGGGGGAGGTACACCTTCGACGAGGCGCCCACTATCTTGAGCTGGGGCTGGATGCTGACCACGCCGAAGGGACACGGATTCTTCCGCGGCAATGTCGAGGTGCTTCTCGATCTCTACGCGAGTGGCATCTTCGCGGGTCCCATGAGCGGGAACGTGGTGGTGGGTCCCAACGTCTTCGTCCGGTACAACTTTGTTCAGCCGAACTGGCGGATCGTCCCCTACGTCGAAGGGGGGCTTGGCTTTGTTTTTACCGATGCCTATACGGTGCCCACCCAGTCCATGGTCGGGCAGGCGATCGAGTTCACGCCGCAAGCCGGGGCCGGATTCCGCTACATGCTTTCGAAGCACTGGTCGATCAATGCCGAAGCGCTCTTCCACCACATGTCCAACGCCGATATGGCGGCGCGCAACATCGGGGTGAACGAGGTCGGAGGGCTGGTCGGCTTTTCGTACCTGCTCGGATCGGAATAGGCTCGATCGCTCTCGATTGCGCCCGGTGAACCCTTCCGGCAGCGCGCATCGGAATCATTGGCTGGTGATCGGAAAAAGGAAACGTCCCTTGCCGATTCGTCGTCCGGCCCCTTGAGATGAGTGCGACTACGGATTATGAAGTGTCCATGCCGCATGCGGAAGAAATGAGGAAACGGGGGGCAGCCTCCGTCGAGGAGGCGGCGGAATCTCCGCTCATTGGTCATCGAATCGAGCTTTCCTACGTCGGCAGCGCCTTTTCGGGTTGGCAGCGGCAAAAGGGGAAGCCGTCGATCCAGGAGGCTCTGGAATCAGCCATCGAACGGATCTGGGGTCGGCCGATCGCGGTTACGGGGGCCAGCCGGACGGACGCCGGCGTGCATGCCCTGCGGCAGGTGGCTTCCTTCGCGGCCCCAAGAAAGCTGATTCCCGAGGAGCTGGCGCGAGCCCTCAACTACTTTTTGCCGGATTCCGTCCGGGTGCGCGAGGTCAAGCTGGCCCCCCCGGAATTTCATGCACGGTTTGCTGCCCGGTCCAAGACCTACGAATATCGGGTGTGGAACCACGCGGTGCTCGATCCCTTTCTCGTGGACCGGGTCTGGCACGTTCCTTTCCCCTTGGCGCTGCCGGCCATGCGGGAGGCGGGCGATCTCTTTGTAGGGACGAAGGACTTTTCCTCCTTCGCCACCAACCCCGGCCGTGCCTATTCTTCGACGGTGCGCACGATTTCGGCTCTGGCACTGCATCGCCGTGGGCCTTCCGTGCGCATCCGGGTCACGGGCGATGGCTTTCTCTATCACATGGTCCGCAACATCGTCGGAGCGCTGGTGCGCGTGGGCAAGGGGCGATTATCGCGGGACGGGCTCCAGGAGATCCTCGAAAGCCGGGATCGCAAGCGCGCCCCCGCCTCGGCCCCTCCTTGGGGCCTCTATCTTCTCCGCGTTCAGTACGCGCCTGCGAGGCGGAACCGCCGTGCGGAAGACTCTCGCACAAGCGGGCCTTGCTCCCGGTTAGACCAGAGGACGAGATCGAGGTACGAGTGAGCGGAGAAGCTCTTTTGGAGATCGGGCTGATCGCACCCCGGATCCCGCCGAACACCGGGAATGTCGCCCGACTCTGTGCTGCGACCCGCTCGACGCTCCATCTGATTGGCCCGCTCCCCTTCTCCTTAAGCGACCAGGCGGTGCGGAGGGCGGGGCTCGACTATTGGTCGGAGGCGGTCGTCCGGCAGTGGGAGTCCTGGGAGGAGTTTCGTGCCGCCTTGGCGGGCCGCCGGCTTCTTTTCTTTGAAACCGGCCCCTACCGCCGGTATACGGAGGCGCTCTACCGGCGCGGCGATGTCCTTCTCTTCGGCCAGGAGAGCCGAGGGTTGCCCCGGCGGCTCTTGGAGGAAGATCCAACCCATGTGTTCACGATCCCGATCCTAAACGCGAAGGTGCGGAGCCTGAACCTGGCAAATGCGGTGTCGATCGTCCTCTACGAGGCGATTCGGCAGCTCACGATGAGAGGAGGGGAGCGGGAAGAAGGGAAGGAGAGCGGCGGTGCTGGCTAGGCGGATCATTCCCTGCCTGGACGTTCATTCCGGGCGCGTGACCCGCGGGCAGCAGTTTGGAAGGGCCGAGGAAGGGGGCTTGCGGGACGTCGGAGATCCGATCGCCTTAGCTGCTCGTTACAACGACCAAGGTGCGGACGAGCTCGTTTTCTACGACATCACGGCGAGCGTGGAGGGTCGGACGGCGCTTCTCGACGTCCTCTGCGCGGTTTCGGATCGTTGCTTCATTCCGCTGACGGCGGGAGGCGGAGTCCGTACCCTCGAGGATATTCGAGAAATGCTGCTCGCAGGTGCGGACAAGGTGAGCGTGAATACCGCCGCCCTGGCGGATCCCAGCTTGATCCGCGCGGGCGCGGAGCGCTTTGGTGCGCAGTGCATCGTGCTTTCGATCGATGTCCGGAGAACCGGCCCTGGATCCTGGCAGGTCTGCAGCCACGGAGGCAGACGCGAGACCCCCTGGGAGGTGCTCGCTTGGGCGCGGAAAGGGGTCGAGCTGGGGGCCGGAGAAGTCGTTTGCAACAGCATCGACAGCGACGGGATGAAAAACGGATACGATCGGGCACTCGTTCGCCTTCTGGCGGACGCGCTTCCCGTGCCTGTCGTCGCCAGCGGAGGTGCGGGGAAGATCGAGGATTTCGGCGAGGTCTTTCTTTCGGGCCATGCGGACGCGGCTCTTGCGGCCGGGATCTTTCATTCGGGGGAGGTCTCGATCCCCGAGGTCAAACGCTTCCTGCGGGCGCAAGGCGTCCCCGTCCGGATTTAGAAGCCTATGGGCCGGAGCACCGGGTGGAAAGCGGCCTTGCGCTTGAGCGGCCTGATTCTCTTGCTCTCTCTGGCCCGAGGAGCGGCCCTCCCGTGGTCCGCGCATGCCCTGGATCTTCTCGCTCAGGCTCGCCAGCAGGTGGCGGAGGGAAATCTCGAAGAGGCGGCGCGCCTCGCCCGGAAGGAAGCGGTTGTTCATCCGGAGGAAGGAGAATCCTGGAAGCTGCTCGGTGCCGTTGCGCTCCAGCGGGGCGATTGGCCGCAAGCCGAGCGCGCCCTCGAGCGCGCCTTGCGCGTCCGGGGAAGGGATCCGGAAGCGGCCTCCCTGCTGGCGGTCCTCTGGCGGCGGGAAGGGCGTTTTCGCGATGCGGCCGATCTCTTGCGGCTCCTGGGTGGAGAAGCCGAAGCGGATCAGCTGGCCGGGTTCGGAAGGGAGGCCCCCTTTCTGCAGAGAGGACCCGACGAGATCCAGCTCGACTGGGTCGGGTCCGGTTTGCGGCCGGTGGTGCCAGTCCTCGTCGGGGGGAAGCGATGGGCCAACTTCCTGGTCGATACCGGAGCGTCCTGCGTGGTCTTGGACCGGCGCCTGGCCGAAGAGATTCGGCTTCCTCCGGCAGGATCCGCCCAGCTCATCGGGGCTGGCGCCAGAAGCGCGAGCGGAAAGCTGGGCCGACTTGATTCGCTCCGATTCGGTGCCACCGAGGTCCGTAACATTCCCGTCGTGGTCGTCGATCTCCGCCAACCAGAGCGGGTGGGCGAGTCGTTTGATGGAATCCTGGGGTCGGAGTTTCTGCAGCATTTCGTCGTCACCCTCGACTACCCGAGGCGGCGTCTCTCCTTGCAGAAAGCGGAGAGGAGCGGGACGGGCCGGAGCGCTCCGGCCAGCGCCGGCGTCCGGGCCGCTGAAGTACCTCTGCGGCTGACCCCGGGCGGGCTCCTCGTAGTTCCCATGGAAGTGGCCTCGCGGGAGAGGCTCTTGGTCTTCCTCGACACGGGCGCGGCCGAGACCGCGCTTGCGCTCAGCCGGCGGGCGGCGCGCCGACTCGGCCTCACGCCATCGAGTCGGGGAGATCGCTATTTCGGGGTGGGAGGGCGCTACCTCGCCTCGCCGATCCTCCTTCCCGAGGTCCGGTTCGCGGGCTTCTCGGCGCACCATCTCTCGGGCGTCATCGCCCCGTTTCCCCAGCGGATCGAGCAGGGAGAAGGTCTCCCCTTGGGGGGCTTTCTTGGAAGCGGTTTTTGTCGGCGCTTCCGGGTGACGATCGATTTCTCCCGGATGCGCGTCCGCCTGGCGATGCCAGAGCGCGAAACTTAGCCCACGGACTCCTCGTCCCTGCGGGTGCCGAAGGAGGACGGCGTCGCCGGATCGGCCGCGGGCATCGGACGAAGGCAGCGAAAGGCGAGGTAACCGAAGAAGAGCAGGGCGAGGAGAGGCTGGAACCAGAGATGGGTCCAGCCGTGAATGGGTCCGTAGCTCGAAGAGCCCAGCCCGAGCGTAATCCCCATGAGGCACGCCGCGCTCGCTCGCTGGCCGAGCGAGAGCTCCCCCAGCGCGAAAAAGGCCGTTGCCGGGGCGAGGAGGATGTAGGAATTGGCCTCCGTCCTTGGATTGAAGAGCATCAAGTAGGCTGCGGCGAAGCCGTCGAGCCAGAGGGCCCCGCGGGTCGGATCGCGCCGGAGGGCGACCCGGCCGAGCAGGAGCGTCAGCGGGGCCGCGAGCGCGCGGCAGGCAAAGAGCCAAGCCGAAGGGAGGGAGATCCCTACCGCATTCAGCAGGCCCGAGAGGTCCGAGAAGATCGGCTCGTCGGGCTGGCCGGAGAGGAGAAACTTCTGCCAGAATTGCTGATACTGGTCGAAGACGAACCCGGCGGATCCGAAGAGCCAGGGCAGTGCCAGAAGGAGAAGAGTCCCGAGGATCAGCGACCGGCGGAGGCGTGGGTAGAGGGCTCCCGCCAATAAGTAGGGGACGATCGAGACCGGCTTGTAGGCCAAGCCCAGGAGAAACCAGGCAGCGGCCCGATTCTCCCGGGCGTTCGAGGCTTCGAGGAAGCCATGGATCATGGCACCCGCCAGGGGCAGGTTGGTTTGGCCGTTGCGGGCGGAGGCGAGGGAGGCGGGGATCGTAAGGAGGCTCAGGAGGATGAAGGAGCGGGTCGGGCGGGGGAGGAAGCGGGCCAGGCGGGCGAGGGCGCTGGCGACGATGGCGAGATTCACGGCCCGCCAGAGAATCTCCCTGGGTACCGGAGGAAGGAGCGCAAAGGGGGTATAGAGGATCGCCGATTGAGGCAGGTAGAGGAATCCATGTACGCTCTGCAGGTTGTAGAGGTTCCGATGCTCCCACCAGGATCGGCTTGCCTCGGCATAGGTGGGGGTCACCGCATGCTCGGGTGCGTGAGCGACCACCAGGGAGAGGAGAACGAGATAGCCGAGCCAGAGGAGGAGTCCGGCGCGCGTGAGGGGGTTTTCCCGGGAGCTGGGTTTCATCGCACGAGGAAGGCGGTGGCAAAGTCCGCAAGGGTCGTGAACCGGGCTCTCGCCCCGAGCCAGTCGAGGAACGAAGCGAACCGGTCGAGCAGCTCCCCTCCGCAGGGGGAAGAGATCCAGCGGGGTAGGCCATAGCCGCCCAGATCCGCGAACTCCCAAGGATGAAAGACGAGGTGGAGATAGCCCGATTCCGCCAGAGTCCAGGCGGCGGCCGCCCGGAAGAGAGGCGCCGGCGTGTTCTTGAATGCCAGCCAGAAGAACGGAAAGCGAATCCAGGGAGAGACCGAAACCGGGATCTGGAGGAGCTCGCCCTTCCGGTAGGCCTTGCGCGGGGCGAAGAAGCGGCAGTAGCGCCCCGGCAGGAAGGTCGGGTTCTCCGAAGAGTTATAGAGGTAACCGGCGTTCTGCAGGAGCTGGTCCGCTACGGGGCGGAAGCGCGGGCTTCGATAGCCATAGACCCGCTTGCCCGTAATCTCCTCCAGCACCCGTTTCGAGCGATCGGGATCGGATGGCGTAAAACCGGTGTGCGCGAATCCATGGGAGGCGATCTCCTGGGTCAGTCCCAGCGCTCGAACCTCCTCCGGGGCCTTCATCGCGAAGAAGGCGGTCGAGAAAAACGTGGAGACGATCTTGCGATCCGCTAAAAGCGGCATCAATCGACGGAGCCCGACGAGAGCCACTTCGATCTGCTCTCCCTCGGGCAGTGTCCGCCCGAATTCCATGGGGATATCGAACTCCTCGAGGTCGAAGCTAAGGAGTGCGCGTGCGGCGCTCATGGTAAAGCCCCATCCAATCCCGCAGCCGGATCCTGCAGAGATCCGCCAGCATCGCTGCGGAGTCGCGCAGGAGCTTTACCTTGCCGGTCTTGTAGGAATGTTCCCTCACCGGCTGCACGGGCATTTCGCAAATTCGCAATCCCAGCTTCCTTGCCAAAAAAAGGAGCTCGACGTCAAAGGAGAAGCCGGTGGAATGGAGAAGAGAAAAGAGCCGTTCGGCCGGCTCCCGGCGGAATCCTTTCAAGCCGGCTTGGGTGTCCGCGTAGGGAAGGCCCAGGAGGAAACGGGTGAGCCGATTGTAGGCGACGCCGAGGAAGCGGCGGCTGAGATTCGGCGCACCCTGAGAGGCGCGGCAGGGGGAGCGGGAGCCGATCACGACATCGGATCTTCGGAGCTCCGCGACGATCCGGTCGAGATCGTCGAGCGGGTAGGCGAGGTCGCCATCGGTGAAGCAGAAAGAGGCTCCGCGGGCTTCTCGGAATCCGAAGAGGATCGCGTGCCCTTTCCCGCGATTGCACGCATAGCGAAGAAGTCGGACATTGGGGAGCCTCCGCTTCGCAAGGAACTCGGAGAGAATGGTTGGCGTGGCGTCAACGGAGCCGTCGTCGACCAGGAGGAACTCGTAATCGGGGTGGTATTCGGCAAAGCTCGTGACCCGAGCGGCGACCGCAGTGGCAATTCCCGCTTCATTGAAGAGGGGCAGCACGATGGAGAGAGAAGGGTGCACGCGAAGAAACGAAACTCGATCGAGTTCCCTTGTGGCCGATCGTCCTGGCGGATTACGCCGTCCGGCCCGCGCCGTCCAGCCAAACCGCTCGGATTAGGAAACGGAGGAGAGGGGCTCCCTGGCAAGCCGCAACTGCGGAAAGAAAGAGCATCGGCATTGGCATCGCGGTTTGCTTCCAGCCCAACCCTACCCCACTTTGCGTACGATCGCGACCAACACGCCCTGGACGGAAAGGTCGCGTGCGGGGCGCAAATCGGCGAAGGCGGGATTCTCCGAACGAAGCACGCAGCCGTGCGTCGGATCGAGAATCAGCCGCTTGAGCGTGCATTCTCCGTCGATGAGCGCTGCGACAACCTGACCCTCCCGAGCGGGCTTCCTTTCGATCAACGCCAGATCTCCGTCGAGAATGCCCGCCCCGATCATGCTCGAACCGTGGACGCGCACCGCGAAGCAGGCGGCACGGTCGGAAACTCCCAGGGATTCCGGAGTGAGCCGCAGTGTCTCCGCCTTCGGCTCCTGGGCGAGGATCGGCGAACCGGCCGGAATGGAAGGGAAGAACGGAATGGGGAATCCCTCTTCCACCTGTTTCCGCAACAGGATTCCCCGGGAGTTCTTCTGCCGGGAGATCGATCCCATCGCCTCGAGGCGCTCGAGCTGGTAGGAGACGGCTCGCGGGCTGCGGAAGCCGCATCCGTGCTGGATTTCTCGAACCGTCGGCGGCCGGTGATGGCGCTGGAGATACGACTCGATGAAGCGGAGGATGCGCGTCCGCGAACCTTGCTTATCCACGAGCATAACACATCAGTGGAAGGCCGAGTAAGGCTTGTCAACTGTTTTCCCGAGGGGAGGAGCGCAACCCCTTCTGGAGCGCCCTTTCCCCTTGGACGAGCGGGAGGGGGAGGCCAGAGTGGTGTAGGGACGGATTGTCCGCGCAGAGATGGGAATCATTTTTTTCGACGGAGGCTGCGGCCTGTGCAACCGCTTTGTCTGGTTCGTGTTGCGCCACGATCGCAAGCGGGTGTTCCGATTCGCGCCGCTCCAGGGAGCTCGGTTCCGTCGGGAAGCCGAGAGGAGCGGACCGTTGGCCGGATCTGAATCGGTGGTTGTCGTATGGGAGGAGGAGGGAAGACGCGAAGTGCTCCTGCGCGGGAGGGCGGTCGTTCGGGTATTGCGGCAGCTGCCGCGGTTCCGCTGGCTGGCGACCCTGCTCGGCGTCCTCCCTGAGCCTTGGCTCGATCGATTCTACGATCTTGTGGCGGCTCGCCGCTATCGCTTATCCGGGAAGGGAGCGACCTGCCGGAGGCCGAACGAGGAAGAGGAGCGATATTTTCTCGATTGAACGAGCGGAGAGTGCTTCCTTTCTCTTCGCCTGCTGCCCTTCCGCTTCGGGAAGGGCGGGGACGGAAGGGAGATCGGCGTGAATCACGGAGACAAGCTCGAGGCGATTTTTGCCCTGCAGGAGAGCCTCAATCGTCAAATCGGAATTGAAACCGCTTCGCTCGACGACGAGGGAAGGGAGCGGTGGCTGCTCAACTATGCGCGAGCCATGAGCCAGGAAATCGCGGAGCTGACGGACAGCGTGCCCTGGAAGTGGTGGGCACGTTACCAGAAACGGGATTTTCAGAATGCTCGCGTGGAGCTCGTCGATCTCTTTCACTTCCTGGTCTCTGCGGCACAGGTGCTCGGGATGAGCGCAGACGACCTCTTCCTCGCCTATCGGAAGAAGCACGAGGTCAACCAGGGGAGGATCGCCAGCGGCTATCGGCAGAAGGACCCGGACGACAGCCGGCATGTGTGACTCTCTGAGCATGATGTTGCCGGCGCTCCGGACGCGGGAAGCGGACGAGACAAAACGCCTCGTTCGGCCGGGGGGCTGGGAAGGGCTGTTTTTGCGTCGGGCGCCGATCGTCTGCGATCTGGGAGCGGGAAACGGCCGCTTTGCTGCCACCTACGCCGAGCTCCATCCGGAATGGAACGTATTGGCGGTCGAACGGAAGCTCCAACGGGTGCGGCAGATCGAGCGCGCCGCGGAGCTTCGCCGTCTTCCCAACCTGAAGGCGCTCTGGTTCGGATGGGATGATCTCTTGCTCTTCTGGTCCCCTCCGGCTTCCTGCCGGGAAATTCACGTGCTCTTTCCCGATCCCTGGCCCAAGCGGCGCCACCAGGGCCGTCGCACGCTACGGGCTGGCATTCTGGCCGCGATCCTTCGGGCGTTGGAGCCGGGCGGCTTCTTCCGTTTCCTGACCGACGATGCCGGCTATGCCGCGGTCGTCGAGCGGGCCGCCTCCCTCCTTCCCGGATTGGAGCGGAGGGGAGACCCGGGCGGGTTTCCGGCGAGCCATTTCGAGACCATCTTTCGGAGCAAGGAACATCCGCTGTATGGAGCCGTGTGGCGGAAAGCGGAAGGGGCGACTAGCGGGATGCGAGGCGGATCATGAAACTTTCCTGGCAATGGCTGAACCAATATTGCGAAGTTACGGTTTCGGTCGAGGAGGCCGTCGACCGCTTGACGATGAGCGGCCTGGAGGTCACGCAGTGGAGGCGACGAGGACCGGAAGACCCGAGGATCGTAGCGGCCGAGGTTGTCGATTGGCGTCCACATCCGGGTGCCGACCGGCTTCGGCTCGTTCGCGTCCGGATTCCCGATAAAGAGCTTGGCATCGTCTGCGGCGCGTCCAACTTCGACCGGGGGGATCGGGTCGCTCTCGCCCTCATCGGAGCTGTGCTTCCTGGAGGGCTCGAGATCGCGCGGAGACGGATTCGAGGGGAGGAGTCGGAGGGGATGCTCTGCTCGGCCGAGGAGCTGGGGCTGGAGGAGGGGAGATCGGAAGGGATCCTGCTGCTCCCCGCCGGGAGCGATCTCGGGACTCCCCTCGCATCGATTCTCCCGACCGACATCGAGTGGATCGTCGAGGTGACTCCCAATCGGCCCGATCTCCTCTCCTATCGAGGGATCGCGCGGGAGCTGGCCGCTTTGGGCTGCGGTCGCCTGCTCCCCTTCCCCCAGGGCAATGCTTCTTCCTCCTTTGATCCCTTCCCGGGGAGGGTCGTCTTGGGCGCGCCCGACGGGGCGCCCTGGTATGCCCCCGCCTTGCTCGAAGGAATGGAGATCCAGCCGAGCCCGTCGTGGTTGCAGGAGCGGCTGCGGGGTTCGGGCGTCCGGCCCGTGAATGTGGTGGTCGACATCACCAACTTCGTGCTCTTCGAGCTAGGGGAGCCCCTGCATGCCTTCGATGCGGACGCCTTCCCGGATTGCGAGATCGCGGTCCGGCGCGCGGCTCCAGGCGAGCGGTTCCTCACTCTGGGCGATCAGGAGATGGCCCTCGATCCGGCGGACCTGGTGATCGCGAGCCGACGGGGGCCGGAGGCCTTGGCCGGGGTCATCGGGGGCCGGCGCTCGGCCGTATCGGAGAAGACGACGCGCGTTCTCCTGGAGTGTGCCTGGTTCCGTCCGACCGAGATCCGGGCCGCAGGCCGCCGGCATTCGGTTTCGACCGAAGCCTCCTATCGATTCGAGAGGAGGGTGGATCCCGGTGTGGCCTGGCTTGCGCGGGAAAGAGCGATCCGTCTGCTCTTGGAGCTGGCGGGTGGCAGGCTCGTCGGAACATCGACTTTTGGTGCGCTACCCTTCCCGCAAACGCCAATTTGGCTACAAAGACGAACGGTGGAGCGGTTATGCGGAGAGCTTCCCCCGTCCGACGAGATCGAGGCGATTTTGAGCGGTCTGGGGCTGGAGCTGGTCGAAAAGAACGACTCTGGCTGGCTCTGGCAGGTCCCCAGTCATCGGGCCGACCTGGAAGGAGAAGCCGACCTGGTGGAGGAGATCGTTCGAATGCGCGGCCTAGCCGAGGTGCCTTCTCGGGTTTCCGTCGGATGGACGGAGAAGAGTCGGGACGACAAGCGATGGGATCGTCGGGAAGCGGTGCGAAGCGCGCTGGCGGCGCGAGGATGGCAGGAGTGCCTCTGCTTGCCCTTTGTCGCGGGCGATCCGGAAGGGGTTGGAGTCGAGCTGTCGAACCCCGCGAGTAGTGAGTTTCGCTTTCTCCGCTCCGATCTCGGATCGGGCCTGCTTGCGACCGCCCGTGCCAATTGGGCGAAGGGCAATCGGAGCCTCCGCCTCTTCGAGCTTGGCCGGGTCGTCCATCGGTGCGAGGGACGGGTCGAGGAGCGGGAACGCCTTGCGGTGCTCGCGGCCGGAGAGGCAGGGGAGCCTCATTGGTTGACGCGGGAGCGTACCCTCGACTTTTACGACGTCAAGGGACTGGCGGATTTTCTGGAGGAGTCCTTTTCCTTCCCCAAAGAGGCGCGACTTCGACTGGAGCGCATCTCCCGGGAGGAGGCTGCCAAGCACGAGATCGATGCGGAGATCGTGCTCCTGGAATACGATCTCGAGCACTGGCTTGGGCAGGAATGGGCCAGGACCGTCTTCCGGCCGTTGCCGATCTATCCTCCGGTTCGGCGGGACATCGCCGTCGTCGTCGACGAGGCCGTGACCCATTCCGAAATCCGTCGCCTGATCGAGGCGACCCGGCCGCCATGCCTGGAAGGGCTGCGGTTGTTCGACCTCTTTCGGGATCCCTCGGGGGCTCGACTGCCGGCTGGAACCAAGTCGCTCGCCTACGCCTTGACTTTCCGGGCCTCCGATCGCACCCTAACGGACAAAGAGGTCAACGGGTGGATGGAGACCGTCAAGAACGCCCTGCGATCTCGAGGCTGGTCGCTCCGGGAGACCTGAGTCGAGCGGCCGGTGGGTTCTTTGACGAAAGCGGGAGTAGCCCGGGAGCGAGCGGGCTGCGGAAGCAGTTTTGCACGGAGAGCTTGCGAAGAATTTCCCTATGCTGCTCGTGCTTGGAATGCGCGCCTTTCCTCCGATAAGTTCGATTACGGGAGCCGGCATTGCACGCGCTGCCGACGCCAGGCCTTCGCTGGAAGACGGAGGCACGCGGCAAGGCTCCCACTTGCCTGCAAAGTGGTCGAAAGGCCTCATTTCCACACGGCAGCACGGGGACCTTTTTTTCCGTCCCTGGAACTAGAGATAACGCTTGATCTCCCGAGGGAGACCGTCCCGCTCGTCCGCCAAAGAGCATTGCCGGCAGTTCATCTGCCGGTGTTCCACCGGCGACGCTGATCTAGCGACCCATGCTCTCGTTTCCGGAAGCAAAGGCGCGGGCGGCTCTCGCCAGCCTCCCGTCCGGCACGCTCCGCATGCGCCGCGTTCCCTCTTTCGCAGACGGTTGACCAGAAGGAACCGACAGGCTTCGCCCGATTCCTTGCGGGTTGCGGGAGCGTGAGATAGCCCCGTTACGGATCGTGACGATGGCCGCCCGCATGGAGTTCACCGCATCGATCCGGGGAGCGTCGGTGGGGTGGACTTCGATCACGGCAACCCCTCGCCAAAAGAAGCCAAGAAGCGCTATTACGCACTGCAATCGTCTTGGCGCAGGCAGAGAGGAGGGGAGCCCGGGCACCGGATCGACCGTCCCCCATTCCGCCTCCTTCTTCCAGCAGCCCAGCCGCTTGAGGGATTCAGGCAATCCCGCTTCGTAAGCTCGCCTTCGCTCGGCGGCAGAACAGGCGGCGTCCGTTCGACAAGTGGCTCTTTTGGCGCAAGCCGGCCGGACCAAAACTTCTTGTCGAGGACCGGGTGCGCGCGAGGCCCCGATCGCCTAACAGAGGATGTGGGGAGCGAATCGTGGAAGGGGTGTCGAAAAGGCTCAACTGTTCCCAGGCCTTCACGCGGGCCGTAGGCATCCTTTTCCTCCTCTGCCTGATCCTTCCCTGCACCCCGATTCCCTCGCTTGCCCAGAGCGCGCTGCCGGAGCCAGACGGCTCGGCCCAACAAGGGGAGGCACCAGCGGCGCCGAGCGGAGCGGGCACCATGAGCTCGGTCCTGCCGGGCGGCTCCACCGATCCATCCTCCCCTTCGCCGACCGACCCCTGCAACGCCTGTCCTCCGCTTCCGGCGCAGCCACAAGCCGCGCCACAAGAGCCAGCTACCCCAAGCCCGAGCCCTCCCGGAATGGCGGGCAGTGACGGCGGCGCCTCGCAAGAGAGCACACAGAGCGACACCGATCCCCCGAACCTCCCGAAGGCCCGCTGGCCGACCCGAAGCGAGCTCCTCCAATCCCAGGCCGCGCAACTCAAGGCGGCCTCGCGCGAGCCGCCAAGCGACTTCTCCGACCGGCCCGCCTGGGCACGTCCCATGGGGGATCGCAACCCCGAAGCCCAAGCGGGCCAGCCGGCGACCACTCCCCCGAAGAACGCAATTGAGCAGATCGCCAGCCTGCTCAACCAGTTGCACAACGAGATCGCCAACGGGATCGATCCGATGGAGGTCGCGGCCTTGGTCAATCTCTGGGGAATTCGGGATATGTGCTGGGCGAGTGGCATTTTGATCCCGCCATGATCCAGCGGGAGAAGGAGTTTCTCGAATTGCTCCGGCGGCATGGCGTACAAACCCTGATCATCGAGTATCCCAAGGACCAGCAGGCGAGGCTCAACCGCTACCTCGAGAATCCGACCTATGCGAACATGGCCGACGCGCTTGAGGCGTTCATCCTCGAGATGGTTGGAATGGAGCCGGCGAAAAGGGCGAAAGTGGTCGCTCGGCTAGCCCACGAGCTTCAGGCGGTCGACGCCAACCCGAGAGAGGCGCAAAGGGCCGACCCTAACCTGACCGATGCCCGAGTCGCCTTCTATCAAGCTGAGATGCGGATGGCCCGGATGTGGCTCGCTGCAAATCGAATGGGGTTTGCCGTGCTGGCGGGTGACCTTCCCCGCAACGTGGGGCTAGACAAAACGACCGGCAAGCTTGTGACTGAGAATCCCACTTCCGACCAGATCCTGGACTACTTAATGGATCCACGTGGGATGCATGACCGCAACGAGTCGATGAAGCAGGTGGCCGAGCATAGCCGCGGCCCCTTTGCCATCATCGCGGGAGAGGACCACGTAGGCTTTGGCGAGGGCCGGCTCAACGACATGTTCGAAAGGGATGGCCTCCGTGTGATTGCCATTGCCCCAGGCGAGCTAAGCCCAGAGGGACGGCTGGCCGAATCGGCCGCCTACGGGCTTGACGGGAAGAGCTTAGAGGAGCTCAACGCCGAGATGCGCAAGGGTAATGCCCAGGACCCGTTTCGGGCCGTCGATGACCGGAAGCAGCCGGCAGTGCGGACCTTGGTCCGGGCACTCTGGCTCTGGTGGAAGCAAGAGGAGGCAAAGAGGTGGAGGCGGGAAGAGGCTATGAGAAATGGACTCTCCGACCAGCCGTGGTACGAGAAAGACCCCTAACTCAGGAAAAGCCATGCAAGGAATCTTTCCCCATCTCCTCTTTCTCCTTACCCTTCTCCTCGGGTTAGCCGGTAGTGCCATGGCCCAGGAGAAATCGCCCTCTTCCCCGCCGACTCCCGAGGTTCAAGCGGTGATTGAGGAGCTCCAAAGCCTCCGAATGCCCGAAACGATCTCCTTCCTCAAGAAGGTCGATCCCAAGCTCTTTGCTGAAGCCCTCAAGACGCCCGAAGGGCGATGGGCGATGGACCTCGCCTCCCGCTGGTCGACTCCTCTCCCGGATAGCAGCACCGACGAGGGGAAGGCGAGGGTTCGGGAATATATCGACAAGCTCTCCCGAGAGTTTGCTCAAGTTCCCCGGTCGATCTTCGATCCCCTCGCCTATTGGCGGATGACAAGCTGCCCAGAATTTTCCAGCCTTCCCGAGGATGAACAGGACCAGATTCTCTATACGGAGGATGCGCTCCGCTCGGGGTTTTTCCTTGGAAAGCTCACCCCGGTTCAGCGCGAGGCCGTCTACGAGCTCCATGACCTCGACTTCTCAATTTTCAAACGGGATATCCGAATCCCTGGAATCCTAAAGGAACAATATGCGCTTTTCACCCAATGGGGTCCTCAAAAGCTCCATCAGGTTTTGGAGGCTCCCTGGTCGGCGGCCGAGTTCCTCAAGGCGCTTGGATGGGTTTTTGTCGAGGAACACCGGCACTGGAAGCTCTCGCGGATGCCGAGCTGGTTTTGGGAAGCGCTCGCCGAGTTTGTCGAAGGGCCTAACGCCTATCCCACCTTTGCCCGGATGGCAAGGGAGTCAATGTTGCCAGGCCCCTACCGTAGAGCCAGCGATGCGCTCGTCTTCCTCGCCGATGCCTTGAAGGACGATCGGATGACGCGGAGGCTCGATGAGCTTAGGGAGCAGATCGACGCCGAATTTTCTCCCGTGCGCAGGAGGGTCCGCCATTAACGGCCCTGCCCTCTTTCTCCTTACCCTTCTGCTCGGGTTAGCCGGTAGTGCCATGGCCCAGGAGAAATCGCCCTCTGCCCCGCCGACTCCCGAGGCTCAAGCGGTGATCGAAGAGCTCCGAGGGCTTCGGATGCCCCAAACCATCTCCTTCCTCAAGAAGGTCGACCCCAAGCTCTTTGCCGAAGCCCTCAAGATGCCGGAAGGAGCCTGTGCCATGATGCTCGCTTGCCGCTGGTCGACGCCGCTGCCCGATCGCTTTACCGATACCGGAAAGGCCGAGATCCACGAGCATACAGACAAGCTCTCCCGCGAGTTCGCCCAGCTCCCCCAGGCGATCCTCGAGCCCCTAGCCCAATGGAGGGTGGAGGCTGTCTGCCGAGACCTAGGTCTCCCCGAGGCAGAAGAGTGGGAACTTCTCCAAACACAGGAGACCTTCCGCTTGGCGATTTTCCTTGCAGAGCTCACCCCGGTCCAGCGCGAGGCCGTCTACGAGCTCCATGACCTGGAGCACTCGGATTTCAAACGACGCCCCCCACTGACCGAATCCATTAACGAATACTATGTTCTCTTCACCCAATGGGGGTCCCAAAAGCTCCATCAGGTCTTGGATTCCCCATGGTCAGCGGCCGAGTTCTTGAAGACGTTTGGATTGCTTTTTGTCTTAGAGGACGGGCAGTGGAAGCTCTCGCGGATGCCGAGTTGGTTTTGGGAAGAGCTCGCCGAGTTTGTCGAAGGGCCTAACGCCTATCCCACCTTTGCCCAGATGGCAAGGGTGTCGGTATTGCCGTCCAGCCCCTACCGTAATACGCGTGATGCGCTCGTCTTCCTCGCCGATGCCTTGAAGGACGATCGGATGGTGCGCGGGATGGAAGCGCTCGACACCCGGATTGAGGCCGAATTTTATCCCGTGCGCAAACGGCTCGGCCATTAACGGCCCTGCCCTCTTTCTCCGTACTATTCTCCCCGGGCTAGGCGGCATTCGGATGGCCGAGGGGAAGATTCCGGTCCCGGCGCTCATAGCACGAGGCAGGCTTCCTCAAACTCCAGGCGAGGGCTGCGGGGAAAGAGCCCGCGAGAATCTCCATGGCCGAGATTGCAGAGGAAGTTCGCCTTCCATCGGCCATCGGGGAAGAACTCCGCATTGACTTTCGAGGCGTCAAATCCCGACATCGGACCGCAGTCCAGGCCCATGGCCCGCGCGGCAAGGATGAAATAGGCCCCGGCAAGAGAGCTGTTCCGGAAGGCGGTTTCCTCGACGAGCGCGGGATTCCCGACGAACCACGAACGCGCGTCCGCGTGAGGGAAGAGCGTGGGGAGCTTCTCGTAGAACTCGACGTCCCAGGCGATGATCACGTTAACGGGGGCGGAGCGCGCCTTCTCCACGTTCCCCGGCGTTAGCGCCGGCAGCAGGCGCTCCTTGGCCGCGGATGTCGTGAGGAACACAAACCGGGCCGGGGAGCCGTTCGCGCTCGTGGGGCCGAGTCGAGTCAGAGCGTAGATCTCCTGGAGTTCTTCGACGGGAACGGGGGTCGGAAGCCAGGCCGAATGGGTGCGCGCCTTGCGGAAGAGTTGATCCAGGGCTTCGTTGGAAATTCTCTTGAGCGTCGAGGCGGTAGTCAGGCTATGGATCATGCGATGTCTTCTTTTGAATCGTTGCTGGTTGCGTTCTTTTTTGTAACCGCGTTTAGAATAGGAACGGGAGGAAACGCGCGCAAGAAGGCACATTCCTGTGACTGGGCCGGCGCATCTGGCAGATTTTGTCTATGCAGCGGAATCCTCGGAGGCGCGAGGCGAGGCGGGGTACCGGCTCTTTCTGCTCTCTGGTTGTCAAGAGACGGCAAGGAGCGAAAAGCAAGCGGAGGCAGAGCGGGCGGGCTCGCCTTGCCAGCGGCAGGAGAAAGCGAGGGAGATATGGGAGGTAGTCCCAAAGGCATGCCTCACGCGGAGAGTTGCCCCGCCGTGCGCGAGGTGCTGAACCGAGTGGGGGACAAATGGAGTATTTTGGTCGTTGTTCTCCTGCGCGACCGGTCGAAACGCTTCAGCGAGCTTCGACGGGCGATCGAGGGCATTTCGCAGCGCATGCTTACGCTGACCCTGCGGGGTCTCGAGCGAGACGGTCTGGTGAAGCGGACCGTCGAGCCAACGATCCCCCCGCGCGTCGATTACGAATTGACCGCCCTCGGCCGAACCCTCCTCAAGCCGGTACAGGCCTTGGAGGAATGGGCGCTGGAACATCGCGACGCCATCCAACACGCCCGGCGCCGGTACGATGAGACCGGGCAGCGCACGAAGGAAGCCGCGGGATGAGCGTTCATCCGGGTGAGTGCCGCTCCCGGAGCAAGCCTTCTCCATCGGTCACCGCTCCGAGATGGGCGGAGCCAACCTGGGAACGGTACTTGGCAAGGACCCCTCGCTGGTAGCGGGCCTGGGGAGGAGTCCAGCTCTCCCGGCGGCGCGCGATCTCCTGGGCCGAGAGCTCGAGCCGGATCTCCTCGGCTTCGGCATCGATGGTGATTCGATCGCCGTCTTGCACCACGGCCAGCGGTCCGCCGACTGCGGCTTCCGGGCAGATATGCCCCACGACAAAGCCGTGGCTTCCCCCCGAGAAACGCCCGTCGGTGATCAGGGCGACATCCTTGCCGAGGCCACGGCCCATGACAGCCGAGGTCGGGGAGAGCATCTCCCGCATCCCGGGTCCTCCCTTGGGGCCTTCGTACCGGATGACGATGACGTCCCCCTGGACGATCGATCCATCCAGAATGCGCGCCAAGGCCGCTTCCTCCGAGTCGAAGACGCGTGCGCTTCCGGTGAAGCGGAGACCCTCCTTCCCCGTCAGCTTGGCCACCGCGCCGAGCGGAGCGAGATTCCCGCGGAGGATGACGATGTGGCCATCGGGCTTGATCGGCTTCTCAAACGGGAAGATGATCTCCTGCCCGGCGGGATAGTCGGCGCTCCCTTCGAGATTTTCCGCGAGGGTCGTTCCGGTCACGGTCAGGCACTCTCCGTGCAGGAGCCCTTTCTCCAAGAGCCTCCGCAAAAGAGGGGGCAGGCCCCCGATCGCCGACCATTCGGCGACCGCGAACCGCCCGCTCGGCTTGAGATCGGCGAGAACCGGCACGCGCTTGCCGATGCGCTGGAAATCGTCCAGGCTGAGCTCGACCTCGGCCGCATGGGCGATGGCCAGGAGATGGAGTACCGCGTTGGTCGATCCGCCGAGCGCCATCACGACCGTGATCGCGTTTTCAAAGGCCTTCCGGGTCAGGATGTCGCGGGGGCGGATGCCGCGATCGATCAGCTGCGCGACCGCTCTTCCTGCCGCTCGACAGCCCGCCTGCTTTTCCTTGGAGATCGCGAGCTCGGTCGAGCTTCCCGGAAGGCTCATCCCGAGCGCCTCGATCGCGCAGGCCATCGTATTGGCCGTATACATCCCTCCGCAGGAGCCGGGGCCGGGAATCGCATGGCTTTCGATGCCGGCCAGATCTTCCGGGGACAAAGCGCCCTTGGCTTCCGCGCCCACCGCTTCGAAGACCGAGACAATGTCGATCTTCTTCCCGTGAAAGCAGCCGGGGAGGATGCTCCCGCCGTAGACGAAGACGCCAGGGCGGTTGAGCCGCGCCAGAGCGATCAGGCAGCCCGGCATGTTCTTGTCGCAGCCGCCGATCGCCACCAATCCGTCCATCCCCTCCGCTGCCGCGACCGTCTCGACCGAGTCGGCGATCACTTCCCGCGAGACCAGGGAGTACTTCATCCCCTCGGTGCCCATCGAAATCCCGTCGGAAACGGTGATCGTATTGAAGATGAGCGCCTTGGTGCCCGCTTCCTCCGCACCCGATGCCGCTTCCCGAGCTAGCGCGTCGATGTGCATGTTGCAGGGGGTGACCTGGCTCCAGGTCGATGCGATTCCGATCAGATCCTTCTGCCCGAACTCCTCTTTCCGGAATCCCAACGGGTAGAGCATCGAGCGGTTTGGTGCCCGCGAGGCTCCGTCGAAGATCTGGCGCGAGTAGGCCCGGTGGCAGCCGGACGATGGCCCTTGGGAGGCGGATGATGCTTCGGTCGTCGTTTCCATGGGAGTTCCTTTCTGGGAGGTCGTGGAGTCCCGTGTCAATCGGTTAATCGGAAAAAGGCTCGCGCATTGCGCGAGCTCATCTCGGCCACGGCCGACGAGGGCAGCCCGCGCAGACGGGCGATCTCTTCACCTACCAGGCGGACGTGCCAGGGCTCGCACCGCCTGCCCCGATAGGGGACGGGGGCCAGGAAGGGGCAGTCGGTCTCGACGAAGAACCGGTCGGTCGGCACCGCTCGGGCGCTCGCGTGGGCTAGCGGTGCGTTGGAAAAGGTGACGATTCCGGTGAAGGAGACGAAGTGGCCGCGCTGGATCAATTCCTGCTGCCGTTCCGGACCTTCTCCGAAGCAGTGGAAGACACAAGGGACCGCATTGCCCGTTTCCTCGAGAAGCGCAAGGGTCTCCTCCCACGCGGATCGCTGATGGATGACCACGGGGAGCTCTCTTCTTCTAGCCAGGGCGAGTTGGGCTCGGAAGATCCGTCGCTGGCTCTCCTTTTCGCGTTCCGCCGCTTCTGGATCGGAGGGAAGGCGGTGGTAGTCGAGGCCGATTTCCCCAATGGCGGCCACCTCCTTGCGCGAGACAATGTCTTGGAGCTCCTCGAGGAAATCGGGTGGAGCTTCATGGGCGCTCTTCGGGTGGATGCCCACAGTGCAGGCCAGCGTCGGGTGCTCCTGTGCCAGGGCGAGCGAGGCGCGGCTCGATCCGAGGTCGGTCGCGACGATGAGGATGCGGTCGATCCCCTCCGCTTGCGCTCGGGCGATGACCTCTTCCCGATCCTTCGAGAACTCCGGGAAATCGAGATGGGCGTGGGTATCGATCCACATGGTTAATCCAAGATAATCGTCAGGCCATCGAAAGCGACTCCAACGCCGCTCGGAAGAGCGGCTTCCCGATCCCGGTGGCTCTTATGGTGCGTCAGATGGGTCAGGTAGGTCTGCCGCGCCTCGGCATGCGCCGCGATCTTGACCGCCTGCTGCGCCGTCAGGTGCGTGGGATGGGGCTCGTCCCGGAGCCCGTCGATGATCAGGACTTCGACCGAGCGGATCGCCGAGAGGATGTTCTCCGGAACGGCCTGGCAGTCGCTCAGGTAGGCGAGGAGCTTGCGCCCGGCGCGTTCGAGCAGGTAGCCGAAGGTGGTGACGTGACCGTGGGGGACGGGCAAGGGAGTCACGAGGAAGCTGCCGAGAGGAAAGGGACCCTCTACCGGGTGAGGCAAGAGGCGGACGTAGGCGGCCGCCTCCGCCTTAGGGTCAAAAGCGTAGGGAAACATCCGGCTGAGAATCTGCAGAGTGGCAGCCGGGCCGTAAATGGGAAGGCGTTCCCGGCGGAGCTCGCAGAAACGGCGCAAATCGTCGAGGCCGAGAACGTGATCGGCGTGATGGTGGGTGTAGAGGACCGCACCGACGTCGGTGATTCCTTCCCGGAGGCATTGCGCGCGCAGATCGGTGGCCGTGTCGATGAGAAAGGGAA
The DNA here is from genome assembly GCF_017310545.1 of Methylacidimicrobium sp. B4. Classification (NCBI taxonomy): domain Bacteria; kingdom Pseudomonadati; phylum Verrucomicrobiota; genus Methylacidimicrobium; species Methylacidimicrobium sp. B4. The sequence continues at coordinate 1,101,054 of NZ_CP066203.1, read as the reverse complement.
GGGCTCCCTCGTCGACGTAGAGCGACGCGCGGGTGCGGCGATCCCGGGGGTCGGGAGAAAGACAGACCGGGCATCGGCAACCGATCATCGGCACTCCCTGCGAGGTGCCCGAACCCAACACCAGCGCCCGCAGGAGGGGAGCGGTCGTTCGACTCATCCGGAGACTCCTTTACCAACAAAGGAAGCGGTCGCCGAGGAATTCCTCGCTTCTGTCTTGGCAACGAGGGTAAACTGCCGGCTTCCGTGGAAGAGCAAAAGGGAATCCAAGGCGCGGCCGGGTTGACTTGCCGCCGGAAGCACATAGTGTGATCGAGTGAGGACTGGAGTTGTTCTGGCAGGAAATTGCCATGGAGTTGCGGTGCTCAAGGTCATCGGTGCTGGCTCGTTCGAGCATTCGTTCTCTCTTCGTCAATATTGCGAGAATTTCATTCAATGTGGAAGCGAGAGGTTCCTGGTCGATCTGACGGAGTGCACCTATCTCGACAGCACCTTTCTTGGCACGCTGGCGGGTCCAGCGCTGAAGCTGAGAAAGACCGGCGGTACTTTTCAAGTCGCCGGAAGCAGCCGTCGGGTGGCGGAGTCGATTCGAACCTTGGGGTTGGATCGACTCTTCGAGTGCGTAGAGCATCTCACGCCCTACGACGCGGGCGATCTTCGACCCTTGGAGTCGGGTGCGCCGCACCGGGAGACGACCGGCGAGCTGCTTCTTCAGGCTCATCAGACTCTCCTGGAGTGTGATCCAAAGAATGCACCGAAGTTCCAGGACCTGGTTTCCTATCTGAGCGCCGAAGTCGGTCGCAGGAACCGCCCGGAATCCAGTTAGTTGACATGCCTCAGCGATTGCGTGACCGCGACGCAGCGAAGGGCTGGGATGCGAGGCAGGTACGCCGATCTTCCACCGGAGTGGTGAGGAGGGAAGGCCTCACGGAGGGAGCCGGGTTGCTTGGCACGCCGCGGGAGAACGCCTGGCCGAAGTGCGACCCGGCTTTGCGCGAGGGACGGGAAGTACTTTGCCGCAGGCAGGAGAACGTGTGGAAACGGTACGAGCCAATCCCCTCAGTTCTTCTCACGAGTCTCTGCTTCTGATTGCAGAATTAGGAAGCGCGCTCGAGACCGGAGCCGATCCGTCGTCGCTAATCTATAGCTTGTTAGAGCGCTTGGCAGCGCTTCTCAAAGCCTCGGCCATCGCCTTGCTCTCCGGAGGCGAGGGAGGAGAGATCGGGACATTCTGGGGACCGGGGGAGCGATCGACCGAGCTGCAGAGGATCATCGAGCGGTACGGGAAGAGAGGGGGAGAGGGCGATGGATCGCCGGCGATCGAGGAAGACGGATCCTGGACCCTCCTTCCGCTGAGCGGGAGGGGCTTCCTGGCGGTCCGCCTCGAGCCGAAGGGGGTGGTTCCCCCCGCCGTGCAGAGCGCCGCTCTCGCGGTCGCGGAAGCGGCTCTGCGGCTGACAAGGCGGTCGCTCCCCCGCGTCGCTGATCGAAGGAGTCGCCTCCTGGAGGCCGAACTGCTCGCCGCAGGCCTCTTTCAAGCCTCCCTTTTTCCCCGAACGGCTCCGGCCTTGCCCGGCTTCCGTGTAGCCGCCGTTCACCTGTCGGCGGGGGAGTTGAGCGGAGACTTTTGCGACCTGTTGCCCATCACCCCCCATGCCTGCGGCATCCTCGTGGGAGATGTAGCCGGAAAGGGCATTGCTGCCGCCTTGGTCGGAGGGATGTGCCGAGTCGCCGTGCGCTCTCAGGTCGCGGCTTCGCTTTCTCCGTCAGAAGTCTTGTGCCGGGTGAACCGCCTGCTTCACGGAGACCTTGTCGAGCGGAGTCTTGTGGCCATGCTCTACGCGGTGATCGATACGGAGACTCGGGAGATTCGACTGGCCCGAGCGGGGCAGGAGCAACCTCTCCTGCGGCAGGCCTCCGGCGTCGTCGAGCTCGACGCCCCAGGGTTTTGCCTGGGGATCGATTCGGGCGAAAGCTTCGACGCGGCCCTTGCGGACGTGTCCCTGGTGTTGGAGCCGGGGGATCTCTTGCTCTTCTACACCGACGGGATGACCGATGCGGTGGCTCCGTGCGGGGCGATGTTCGACAAGGGGAGACTCACCGCGACGCTCGGCAGGACGGGGACGCTCGGCGCGCAGGCCTCCCTGGAGGTCCTCTGTCAAGAGCTGGCTTCCTTCCGCTCTCCGGGAGGTCTGGCCGACGACGTGACGCTTGTTGCGCTTGAGCGAGTCCGAAGCTAAGGTAAGGATTTTGTTATGACCGTACATCCTGGAAGGACCTTCTCCTCGGAACCGCCCGCGGAGGATACCCCCGCTTTTTCGGTGGTTAGCCAGGAGAGGATCGATCAGTGGCGGCGGCGATCGCAGGAGGCGGACGAGATGCAGGACCGCCTGTTGCGATCGCTGGCGGAATGGGAGAATGCGCGGAAGAGGATGGCCAAGGAGAAAGAGGAGGCGATCCGGTTGGCGAACACGACGTTTCTTCAGACGCTTCTTCCCGTCATCGACAACTTTTATCTGGGGGTGGAAGCGGCACAGAACGCGACCGACGGCCCGTCGATCGCTCAGGGGATGAAGATGATCTTGTCGCAGCTCCAAACCCTCCTTCGAGAAGAGGGCGTGGAGGCGGTCGAGGCGGTCGGCCAGCCATTCGATCCCCATCGGCATGAGGCGGTCGGCTTTGTCGACACGGAGGAGATCGAGGAGGGGACCGTCGCCACGCAGAAGCGAAATGGCTATCTTTACAAAGGCCGCCTGCTCCGGCCCGCCCTGGTCTACGTCGCCCGAAAGCCTTCCTCCGGCGCGGACGGTCGGGAAGAAGGGGAAGAAACTCGCACACCGGAACCATGACCTCTTCCCGGGATTATTACGAGATTCTCGGAGTCGCGAAAGGGGCCAGCGCCGAGGAGATCAAGAAGGCCTACCGCAAGCTGGCCTTGAAGTATCATCCCGATCGAAACGCGGGAGATCGGGCTGCGGAGGAGAAGTTCAAGGAGTTGAGCAAGGCCTACGAGGCGCTCAGCGATCCCGAAAGACGAGCGGCATATGACCGCTACGGGCCTGCAGCCTTTGAGGCGCAGGGAGGAGCGACCAGTGCTGGCTTTCATGATCCCTTCGAGATTTTCAAGGAGGTCTTCGGTGGTTCCGGTCTCTTCGGCGAAGGCGTCTTTGGGAGCCTGTTTGAGGAAGCCTTCGGCGTGGGAGGGAACAAGCGTTCCCGCCAGGAAAGGGGTGCCGATCTCCGTTGCGATCTCGAAATCGACTTCGAGGAGGCGGCCTTGGGCTGCGAAAAGCAGATCGCCTTCCCCAAGCTCGATGTCTGCTCGGCTTGCGGAGGGAGCGGCGTTGCCCCGGGCTCTTCGAGGAAGGCTTGTCCCACCTGTCATGGGCAGGGCCAGGTGCGCGTGACGCGCGGCTTCCTGACCGTCGCGCAGACCTGTCCGCGGTGCCAGGGGACCGGTGCGGTCGTCGAACGGCCCTGCGCCTCCTGTCGGGGAGAAGGGAGGGTGAAACAGACCGCGGAGATGAGCATCAAGATTCCCGCCGGCATCGACGACGGTTATCGGCTTCGTCTGGCGGGCTACGGAGAGCGAGGGTCCGCCGGAGGACCCGCAGGCGATCTCTACGTGGTTGTGCATGTGCGGCGGCACGAGGTCTTCGAAAGGCAGGGAAATGATCTCTATTGCGACATGCCGATCAGCTTCGTGCAGGCAGCACTCGGTGGGGAGGCAACCGTTCCCTGCCTGGTCGGGAAGGCGACGCTCAAGATTCCCGCGGGAACGCAGAGCGGCCAGGTCTTCCGTCTGCGCGGGCGCGGCGTCGCCGATGTGCATGGTCGAGGGATCGGCGATCTACTGGTCCGGGTAGCGGTCGAGGTGCCCACGCGCCTCAATGCGGAGCAGCGTGAAAAGCTCGAGGCCTTTGCGGCGAGCTGTGCGCCCGATACCCATCCGCAGCAGGAAGGCTTTCTCGAACGCGCCAAGCGGTTCTTTAGCGGGGAGTGACCGCGGCCGCCGTTCCTAGAACCATAGACCACCATCCCACCACCAGGGAAGGTCGTCGATGACGTCGGCCGAACCGTTCTGCCGACGGTTCGCGTGCCGGGATTGCGCCGGCAATGCCCAGGTGGCGCCCAATGCCCGCGTTTCCGGGAGCAAAGGCGCGGGCGGCTCTCGCAAGCCTCCCGACCCGGCATGCGCTGCCTGCGCCGCTTTGAGCCTCCTCCGAACCTCCGACCAGAACGACCACACAGGCTTCGCCCGATTCCTCGCGGGTAGGGCAAAGGTGAGGTGGCCGCCATTGCGGGCCGGCGCGGGCGGCCTCCCGCACGGTCGGACGCTTGGGAGAGGCCCAAGCCTCTCCTGGCCACGGCATAGGCCGCGCCCTGGTGAGACCTCATACCGTGATGACGCGCGTGGTTCATGGCACCCATCACGGAAGTATAGGCCGGATCGACTTCGATCCCCTCGACTCCGGCTCGAAAACACCCCGCCTTGAGCATGGCGATGGTCTTGGAGTAGCCAAACGACGAGATCTTCCTGGCGGCGGATGGACTTGCCACCTCAAGCTCAGCCCTCCTTTTCTTGAGATCCAGCCGCTCAAGGACCAGGGGAAGACCACGCTCCCGGGCCATCTCCACAATCATCCTCGCCGCGTCGCCGATGATCGCCTTGGCTTGATCTTCGGTCTTGCCGTAGAGGTTGAGATCCACCCGAAGGGCCCGCCGCAGGTTGCCGAACCGGTCCGTCACCGCCACGGCCAGATGGTCGTGGTTGATGTCGATCCCAAGCGCTCCCGCCAGACGGCTCGTCGCAATGGGAACGGGCCTGGCCGGGACGCTCGCGAAGACCCGCCAGCCCTTCCGATCCCTCAGAAAGCGGTAGCTTACCGCCACTCCCTCCCGCTTCCGGACAGGCTTGCCCGTCTTGGTTTGCGAGAAGACAACCCGGCTCGCGGCAAGCGCCTGAAGGATCTCCTCCTGGCCATAGGCGAATCGCACGTCGGGAATGACCAGAAGCTTGCCATCCGAGGCCAGTGCGTCGGGAAGACGCAGACGCAGCGTGAGACTGCCGTCGTCCTCGGCCGAAGCCTGGCAGGACTGGTTGCCCGCGGTCTCGTCCTTCGAGCCGATCACGAAGAACTGGGCGCTCCGTGCGGATTGCCAATCCTTTTTCCACTCCGCATGGCTGGCGTAGCCGTTCTCCTCGAGGGCAAACTGCTTGCGGAAGAGGCGGCGGGAGCCGAAGCAGAGGCGGACGCGACCCGAGTCCCGGTCGGCGATCCGTGCCGCAAGCCTGGCGCGAAGGTTCCCAAGCCGCCGCTTCTTCTGATGAAGCTTCTCGGAGCCCGGCTCCCTCGCCGAGAGAATGCGGATGACCCTTTCGGCTCTCTGGATGCGGGCCTCGGCCTCGACGATCCACTCCGGAAGCCGCTCCCGGATCGAGGCGATCTTGCCCTCGAGACCCACGCGAATCGCGTGGAACTGCCGGGCGGTGATCCCAAAGCGCCGCAGGAACTCACACTTGAGATCGCCCATCGGAATCCCCCCCCGCATCCTGGCAAAGAGTGTCCGCTTGGGCTCGCCCGTAGTGATCCGCATAGGCGTCCAGGGCCGCGACCTGCTCTGGCGCCAGCCTCAAGCGCGTCTGGCAGGTGAAGAGCGCAGGGTCACTCATGGAGAGCCTCCAGCGCCTTTTTCGCCCGCATCAACCGGTCCCGATGCTCGACCGGAATGACGCCGACCTTCGGATCCCGCAAGAGCCGCAAGAGCCCCTTGCGATGGCCGTTCATCCCAGAGCCAACCTCCTTGACCGCATCGACGATCGGCAACCGCTGGGCAAGCGCCCACTCCGTCAGCCGCGCCAGCTGCCTGTCCAGATCGGCCTTCTGGTCGGCGCTGGAGACGCGCGCGTAGAGGGCAACTCCGCCGGGCTGCCTCTCCTCCGCATGCACGATCACCGTCCCGGTCGGCAGCTGCTCGGCCGGCGCCGGCATCTTTCCATCCTTCCCCATCCGCCAAGCCGTCTTGGAGCCAATCCCCTGCCGCCTCGCCCAGATGCTCGGCTTCATGGGAAAAGAAGGCCATGTAACGTGAGTTATGTCTATGGCTTAGTCAACTATTAGCAACCCCTAGCTCTTCAGCCCATTTTAGGCCAGAGGGGGGACGATTCCGCGCTGCTGAAGGAAGCCGCTCAGGTCGGGGGGAAGAGGGGCGACAGCCTCCAGCTCCTTTCCTTGCCAGCGAAAGCGGAGGAGGGAGGCGTGGAGGGCGTGGCGAGGCAGGCAGAGGTGCTCGGCGAGGTCAGGGCCCCAGCCTTGAGCCGCAAACCGGAGAAAGAAATTCGGATCGGGTCCGTAGATCTTGTCGCCGACGATCGGATGGCGGATGATCGAAAGATGAACCCGGATCTGGTGCAGGCGACCGGTCTTCGGATACGCGCGAAGCAGGCTGAATTCTCCTCCCGAGCGGAGCGGGCGCACGACCGTGACCGCTTGCGCCCCTTCCGGTCGGATCCCCTGGCGGATTGCAACGGGATTCTCCTCGGAGATTCCCAGGTAACCCAGCGGGGCGTCGATCTCGAGAAGCTCGCAGGTGAGCTTTCCCCAGACAATCGCCAGGTACTCCTTTTCGATCAGCCTCTTTTCCATGAGACGGCCGAGTGCCGAGGCCGACGCGGCATCCTTGCCGACCAGCACCAAGCCGCTGGTTTCCCGATCGAGTCGATTGGCCAGGAAGAACGATGCCCCGTCCCGTTCCTTGCCGAGCCAGCCGAGCACGCTCGGCCGGTCGTTCCGGCGGGTCGGATGCGAGAGCAGGAACGGGGGCTTGTCGATGACGAGGAAGTCCTCGTTCTCGAAGACCACTCGCGGGGGATACGGGGGCTCCAGCGTCAGTTGCTGCATCGGGCGGGATAGGGAATTTCTACTTTAGGCGATCGGAGGCTCCTGGTCGAGGATCTCAATCGGGCAATCGGGAAGAACCCCGAAGAACGATCGGCCATAGCGCTTGGTGAGGATGCGGGAATCGAGAATCGCAACCATACCCCGATCTTCCCGGCTCCGGATGAGTCGCCCGATCCCTTGACGAAATTTCAAGAGTGCTTCGGGGAGAAAATAGGAAAGGAACGGGTCTCCCCCGGCTGCCTGGAGCCGCTCCGCTCGCGCCTGCGCCAGCGGGTGGTCGGGCGAGCTGAAGGGGAGGCGCGTGAGGATCACGCAGGAGAGGGCCTCGCCCGGGACATCGACGCCTTGCCAGAAGCTGTCCGCCCCGAAGAGGACGGCACCCGGAGAGGAGCGGAAGCGATCCAGGAGCCGGTGGCGGTCGACGATTCCGTCCTGGACGAGAAGCGGGAAGCCCTTTTCCTGGAAGAACGGGGCCAGCCGCGATGCCATGTCGAGGAGCATTCTCCGGTTCGTGAAGAGGACGAATGCCGATCCACGGCTTTGGGTCGTAAAATACCGGATCCACGCCTCCAGCGCCGCTTCGTAGCCGGCGCTCGCCGACGGGTCGGGGATGCGGCGCGGCACGTAAACCTTCATCTGGCGCGCATAGTCGAAGGAAGAATCGAGGAGAAGGGTCCGCGGCTCGCGCAGCCCCAGTCTCTTTTGGAAGTAGTGAAACCCGCCTCCGATCGTAAGCGTCGCGCTGGTGAAGACGAGGGCGCGCTCTCCCGGATAGAGCAGGCGTTCAAGAAGCGGGGCGACCGACAGGGGCACCGCCTCGAGCCGCATCCCCTCGGGAGACCCGTGCTCCTGGGTCTCGATCCAGTAGACGTGATCGGGAAGGGTTTGCCCCAAGAAAGCGGAAAAAGAGGCCCGCAGGCCGGCTGTCTTGCGTGCGTGGTCTTCCATCTCGCGCTCGAGGTCGCGATCGTCCGCTTCCGAAGCCGCGTCCGCAATCGCCTCGGCAAGCTCTCCCAAGGGCGTGTCCAGGACGTTCGAAACGAAATCGGGCCGGAGGATCCGGAACTCCCGGCCCTTGGCGCCGCTCGCGGCGGCACGCAAGCCCTCGAAGAGAGAGGAGAGAAGGGCGAGAACCTCCTTGGTCTTTCGGATCGCGTTCCCTGCCCGCAGCAAGGAGAGGAGCCCGCGCCCGGTTCGCGGGTGGTGGAGCCGGTGGAGAAAGGACCTCGTCTGGCCCTCGGAGAGGGAGAGGCCGAGGTGCCGGGCGGCGACCGTCTCCACCTGATGGGCCTCGTCGAAGATCACGAAATCCTTGGCGAACGCGAGGTCCTCGCTCGGATCGGAGCCGAGACCTCCGGCGAGCAGCGAGAAGAAGAGCGCGTGGTTGACGATGGTGAGGTCGGCCTCGGAGCTCCGGTCCCGAAGCCGCTGATAGAAGCAGCGGGGATTGTCTTGGCAGCTCCTTGCGGTGCAGAGCTGGGGCTCCGAGCAGAGCCGGCTCCAGAGAGCCGGCTCCGGGGGAGGGTCGAGCTCCTCCCAGCAGCCGGTCCCGGTCTCGAAGGACCACTGGGCGATCCGCGCGATCTCGTCAGCCTCCCGGAAAGCGAAAAGGTCTCCTCCGTAGCGGAGCGCCTGATCGATTCGCCGCGGGCAGAGGTAGTTCCTCCTTCCTTTAAGCAGGACGGCGGTGAATGGGTCGGGCAGGGTCCGGACGAGAAGGGGCAGGTCTCGGCCGAAGAGCTGCGCCTGCAGGTTGAGGGTGTGGGTAGAGACGATTCCGCGCTGCCCCAGCTCGCGTGCGCAGCGCAGCGCGGGGAAGAGATAGGCGAGGCTTTTGCCGGTGCCTGTGCCCGCTTCGACCGCCAAAACAGCCCGTTCTTCCAGCGCTTCGGCGACGGCCCGAGCCATGCGCTGCTGCTGGGGGCGAAATTCGAAGTGGCGGCCGGTAGAGAGCGGACCGCGCGGCGAGAAGAACTCTTCGGCCTGCTCCGCAAGCGAGCGGGGCGAACCGGAGGTCGGCGGGGAGCAGCGACCGTTTCGTTCCGAGTCGAATGCGGGAGGGTCTACTTCCATTGCAAGCGGGTGTCGGCCAACCGCTTTTCGAGCTCGGCGATCACCCGCCGCTCCTCTTCTTCTCCTTGAGCGGAAAAGGTCACGCTCCAGCGTAGGTAGGGGCCGGCGTCATCCCACGGAACGGTGGAGATCTGCCGCTCGGTGATCAGCCACTCTGCCGCCTTCTCTGCCGTCGGGAAGGCGATCTCTCCTTGGGCTGTCATCGCCGATCGGGGAGCGGGCGCGTAGAGGAAAAACGAGGCGTCCGGCTTGCGGACCGGGCAGCCCAACCGCCTCAAGGCTTCCGCGAGCAGGTCCATCCGCCGCGCATACTTTTGCGCGATCCGCTGGGTGATTTCCGGATGGTCCAGTCCATAGGCGAAGGCGTGCTGAATCGCCAGGAATTGCCCCGAATCCGTGTGGTCCTTGACGGAAGCGTAGGCGCGAACGAGCCGCGCGTCGCCGGCGACGAAGCCGCATCGCCAGCCGGTCATGTTGAGGTTCTTGCTCGCCGAATGGAGCTCGAGCCCGACCTCCTTGGCTCCCGGGACGGAGAGGAAGCTCAAAGGCGATCCACGGAAGACCAGGCCTGCATAGGCGAAGTCATGAATCACGACGATCCGGTGGCGATGGGCGAATCCGACGACCTCTTCAAAGAAAGAGCGCGTCGCCGTCGCTCCCGTCGGGTTGTTCGGGTAGTTGAGCACGAGCGCCTTGGTGCGCGACAGCAGATCGGCGGGCACCGATGCGAGGTCGGGCAAGAAGGAGTGGTTCTCCAGAAGAGGGAGAGGGTAAACCCGGCCCCCATAGTATTGCGCATGCGTGCCGAAGACGGGATAGCCCGGAACCGTCATCAGGACGATGTCGCCCGGGTCGATGAAGCAGGCGGGCAAGATGGAGAGGGCCGCCTTGGAGCCGATCGAATGGCAGATCTCCGTCTCGGGATCGGCACGGACCCCGCACACCCGCTCGAGATAGCGAGCGGCCGCTTCCTTGAGCCGCGGGCCCCCGTTGTCGGCGTAGCCCCGATTTTCCGGCTTCCGTGCCTCTTCGCTGAGCCGCTCGACGATCTCGGCCGGAGCCATCTCGTCCGGCTCTCCGACGCCGAGATCGAGCAGCTCGACCTCCGGATGCTTCTCGCGCGCTGCCCGCTTGGCCCTCTTGATCTTCTCGAACTTGTAGATTTCTGTCTCTTGTCCGAACCGTGCGCCTCCGATCCGCTGCGCGAACGAGGTGGCGGGAAAGTGATCCATAAGCTTCCGGATAGGTCTCTCCTTTCCCATTCTTTTACGGTGCGAGGCGGATAAAGGCAATCGTCCCTCGCTGGCTCCGTCGCCGGAGGCCGGATCACCTCCAACCCGTGCTGAAGAGCGATCGGGTCCATCTTTTCCGAGCGCTGGATTGGGATTCTTGCGCACAGGCTGCTACGTTCTCTGGCGGAGGATTCCTTGCCGACCGACGCCACACGCAACCCCCGGCTCCGAGCCGCCCCGTTCCAGGCTTCTGTTCTTGCCCTGTTCGTGGGCTTTGGGATTGGCGGCTTTTCCCGGCCATCGACGGCTCGGAACTTCGAGCTGCCGATCCAGCTCGTTTGGGCTCGTCAGTATTACACGCTCTTCCTGGCAAAATCGCGCTCGGGCCAAGGGCCGCTCCAGCCCTACGTGCGTTGCGCGGTCTACCTTCAATTTCGCAACTGGGGCCCTTCCCAGCGAGTGCCGATGGCGCACGGGGAGCGGCCGGAGTATCCGAACATCCGCTTTCGAGTCTGGCGCAATCAGGTCCCGATCCCTTTCGAGAGGAGAGCCTTTCCGGGGTTGGGGGCGCAGGACAGCTACACCATCCATTTTGACGAGGGAGAGAGCGTTCGCGTGACCTACGAGTACATCGAGCAGGTGGTGCGCCACGATCCAGAGAGAAAGGTGGATGTCTTCGAGGATACCTGGGGCTTCCTGGGCTATCAACCGCCGCTGGAGGATTGGTGGATCGTGGTCGATCTCGGGCAGATGTACACCCAGTACCAAGCCTCGCCCGGATTCGGGGAGAGCCCCGGAACGCCTGCGCTTCCCTATCAGAGCTTTTTCAATCGGGTCTTCCAGGTCGCGCCGCTGGGGTATCGAAGCCGCGGAACCGAAATCTGGTGGCGTTTTCAGGACGTGGGCGAGGAGCGGATGCACTCCTTCCCCAAGCTCCGGGTCGAGTGGCAGGCTTGGTACCGGTAGCTAACGCCAGAGACGGTAAGCGGCGTAGAGGAGGAAGACCGCGAACGCTCGTTTCGCATAGACCGCCGGAATCGCTTGAATGAAGAGGGAGCCGAGGGCGGCACCGGCGGCTCCCGCAAGCGCGATCACCGTAAAGAGGCTCCAGTCGATCTGCTTGAGGGTCCAGTTGGCGAGGCTGCCCGCCAGGGCGATCGGCAGGATGAGCGCGAGGGAAGTCCCTACGGCGATGTGATAGGGTACAGCAAAGGAGAGGATCAGAACGGGAACGAGGATGCTGCCTCCGCCGATGCCGAAGCAGCCGCTGGCAAAGCCGGCGAGCAGACCGAGAAGAACGAGTCCCAGAAGGTGCATGCTCAAGAGATAGGGAGAGGGATCGACCAGGTCGAGCCCGGCGAGCCCCTTTTCGTCGTCGGCTCGACGGGGGTGGGAAAAACCGAGCTCGCGCATGCGATTGCGGAGCGATGCGGAGCTTGTCTCCTCTCCATGGACTCGATGCAGGTCTATCGCGGCCTCGATCGAGGGACAGCGAAGCCTTCCCGGGAGGAGCGCGATCGTTTTTCCTATGGAGGGATCGACCTGGTGGATTGGCGGGCCGCCTTTTCGGTGGCGCACTATCGGGAACATGCGCAGGCCTTCCTGGAAGGTTGCCGGCTCCAGGGACGCCCGGCGGTCGTGGTCGGGGGAACGGGTCTCTATTACCGGAGCCTGGTGGGAGGGCTCTGCGAGGCCCCTCCGGGAGATGCCGCGCTTCGGCAAGAGCTTGGGATGCTCTCGGTCCCGGAGCTGGCCAAGCGTCTCGCTGCCACCGACCCGGAAGCCTTTGCCCGCATCGACCGCCGGAACCCGAGGCGTCTCATTCGAGCGATCGAGGTCAAGGAAGTCAGCGGAATCTCTCTTTTGGAGTGGCAGAAGCGGACGACCAGACCCGTGCTGCGTCGATTTCGTACGCTTTGGCTGGAGAGAGCGGAGGGGGTGTTGCGGAAGAGGATCGCCTTACGCGTCGGCTCGATGCTCGCTTCGGGATGGGTCGAGGAGGTAGCCGACCGGCTGAGCGAGGCGGGGCCGGAGGTGCTCTTCCGTTGCCCCGCCATCGGCTACGCCCAGATTGCACGATTCCTGGTTCAGGGCGGCAGTCAGACGGGGCTCGCGGAGGAGATCACCCGGGACACTTACCGGTATGCGAGGAAGCAGTTGACTTGGTTTCGAAAAGAGCCTAGCATTCATCATCATCTGGTACTCGAAGGGCATGCTTCTCTTCCTTGGCTTCTCCGGGCCGAAAAGTAGCGCTGCGACCGCGACGGTTCTTCTTGCCGGATGAGAACCACTGATCGCTCCACGGAGAAGACCCTTCTTGTCGGACTGGAGCTTCCGAACCAGAACGAGCCCGAAGTCACGGAGTCTCTCGAGGAGCTGGGAGAGCTTGTGCGAAGTGCTGGGGCGGCGGTTGCCTCCCACGCCATTCAGCGGCTCCAGACGCCGACCTCTCCTTATTACATCGGGAGGGGCAAGGCCCAGGATCTATCGAGAAAGTGCCAGGAGGATGGGATCCATTCGGTTATTTTTGATGACGAGCTGACCCCGGCCCAGAGCCGGAACCTGGCGAACGTCTTTTCCCGGAAGGTGCTGGATCGGACCCAGCTCATTCTCGATATTTTTGCGCAGCGAGCCAAGACGCGGGAGGGAAAGATCCAAATCGAGCTGGCGCAGCTCCTCTACCTGCTTCCGCGGCTCACGAGGCTGTGGAGCCACCTCTCGCGGCAGTCGGGGGGCATCGGCACCCGCGGCCCCGGAGAGACCCAGCTCGAGGTCGACCGGCGACGAGTCCAGCAGCGGATCGCACGCTTGCACCGCGAGCTCGAGGCGGTGCGGCGCTCCCGGTCGGTGCAGCGGGAAGGGAGGCATCGCTGCTCCTGGCCCACCTTCTGCCTGGTCGGATACACCAATTCCGGCAAGTCGACCCTCTTCAATCGGCTGACCCGGTCAGAGGTGCTGGTCGAGGACAAGCTCTTCGCTACGCTCGATCCGACGATTCGCCTTTTGCCGCTGAGTGGCAAGCAGCGGGCCTTCCTGACCGATACCGTCGGCTTCATCCGCAAGCTGCCCCATGACTTGATCGATTCCTTCCGGGCGACCTTGGAGGAGGTCAAGCAAGCCGACCTTCTCATCCATCTTGTCGACGTCTCCGATCCCAAGGCTGAGGAGCGGATTGCGGACGTCCGCCGCGTCCTGGAGGAGCTCGATGTGCTTCGGAAGCCGGTGCTTCTCGTCTGGAACAAGATCGATCGGTTGCAGGGTCCGGCTCCGCTCAACCGCCTCCTCCAGCGGTACCCCGGAAGCCTCGGCGTTTCGGCTCGGGACGGGTCGGGGATCCGGGAGCTTCTCTCCCGGGTCGAGGCGTGGTCGCGGGCACGAGCGCTCTTTTTCCGCTTCCGCTTGCCGGTCGAGCGGGGAGATCTTCTGGCACGGCTCCATCGAGAGGGAGAGCCGGTCGACGTTCGCTACCGCCCCGACGGCGTTTACGTGCAGGCTTGGGTTCCGCCTTTCTTGCAAGCCGCGCTCGCCCCCTATATCGTCCCCGAACGTGGCTCGGCGGATTCGAGAGATGCTACCGGCGGAGCGCCCCCTCGAGAGAATGGCGGCGGGAGGACCGAGCGGCCTCAAGGATTCGGAGTTGCTGGCGATTCTTCTGGGGAGTGGTAGGAGCGGGCTTTCGGCCGTCGGGCTGGGAGAAGAGTTGGTCACGCGGTTCGGAAGCCTTCAGGCCCTCGGAAGGGCTTCCCTGGCGGAGCTCGCCCGGTGCAAGGGAGTGGGCCCGACCAAGGCCGCACGGCTCGCGGCGGCCTTCGCCTTGGGCGCTCGATCGGCTCAGGAGGAGCTCCTCGGCCGGAGGATCGAACGGCCGAAGGACGCGGTGGAGTTCCTGGGAGCGCGAATGCGGCTCTTGCCGGTCGAGATGCTCCTGGCGGTCCTCCTGGACGTCAAAGGAAGGGTCCTCGCCATCGAGGAAGTGACCCGAGGAACGCTCAACGAAAGTCTCTACCACCCTCGGGAAGCCTTCCGTGCCGCGATCGCGCACAAAGCCCACTCGGTGCTCTTCGCCCATAACCACCCCTCCGGCGACCCCACCCCTTCGGCGGAAGACATCGCCATCAGCCGGGAGATGAAGCGGGCTGGGGCAATCTTGGGAATCGAGGTGGTCGACCATCTGATCCTCGGGGGCTGGCGTCAGGGAGAGCCCCTCTACTACAGCTTTCGGGAACGAGGAGAGGGATGATTCATCCGACGGCCATGGTCAGCCCCAAGGCGGAGCTGGGACGAGAAGTGCGGGTGGGACCCGGGGCGATCATCGAGGAAGGGGCGATCGTCGGAGATCGCTGCGAGGTCCGCGCTCATGCGGTGATCGCCGCGGGCACGCGAATGGGAGCGGGAAACCAGATCGGCTATGGGGCGATCGTCGGTGGCGAACCCCAGGATCTCTCCTGGACCGGGGCTCCATCCCGCGTGGTTCTCGGGGAGGGGAACCTCATCCGTGAGCATGTCACCATCCACCGCGGGGCCAAGCCCGAGAGCGAGACGCGGATCGGCGACGGCAATTACCTGATGGTGGGGTGCCACGTCGGCCATAACTGCCTCGTCGGCAATCGGGCGATCCTCGTGAACCATGTCCTTCTTGCCGGATACGTCCAGGTGGGGGATCGCGCCTTTCTCGGAGGGGGCTCGGTGTTTCATCAGCATGTGAGGATTGGAGAGCTCGTGATGGTCCGCGGAGGGATCCGGATCGGGATGGATATTCCACCGTTTCTGATGGCGGTGGACGAAAACGAGGTTGCCGGCGTCAACCGGGTCGGGCTGCGCAGAGCCGGGTTCTCCGAGGAGGCGCGCCGCCGCCTGGAAGCCGCCTACCGGCTGCTGTACCAGAGCGGCCGCAATGTCTCCCAGGCCCTCGACGAGATGGAGAGGCGCTGGCCCGCCGAGGACGTACGCCGGATGATTGACTTTATCCGCGCCTCCCGCCGGGGCATCTGCACGCCCCATCGGGGGAGCAGAAGGCGGGGGTCGGCAAGGGAGGCCAAGGGAACCGACGCATCCGCCCCCTGACCGTCTGCCGGCTAATCGGTCGATTGGCCGACTTCCCTGGACAGGGCGGCGATGGTGGCGGGATCTTCGAGGGTCGTCGTATCTCCCTGGATCCGTCCGCTCCGGACGAGCTCCTTGAGCAGCCGGCGCAAGATCTTGCCGCTACGTGTCTTGGGAAGGGCTGCGGTAAAGTGGATCTCCTTGGGGCGGGCGATCGCGCCGATCTCCTTCACGACGTGAAGGCGCAACTCATTCTTGAGCCGCTCCGAGCCCCGTTCACCTTGCCGGAGCGTCACGAAAGCGACGAGCGCTTCCCCTCGTTCCGGATCGGGTTCGCCGACCACCGCCGCCTCTGCGACCTTGGGGTGGCTCACGAGGGCGCTTTCGACCTCGGCGGTGCCCACGCGATGCCCGGCGACGTTGAGAACGTCGTCGATCCGGCCCGTGATCCAGAAATACCCGTCCGCGTCCTGGCGTGCGCCATCCCCGGTGAAATAGACCCCGGGAATCTGGCTCCAGTAGAGGCTCCGATAACTATCCGGGTTGCCGTAGATGCCGCGGAGCATCGAGGGCCAGGGGCGGCGAATCACCAGCTTCCCGTGTGCGCCGGGCGGAACGGGATTCCCCTGATCGTCGACCACCGCGGGGTCGACGCCGAAGAAAGGAAGAGTGGCCGAGCCCGGCTTGCAGGGGGTCGCTCCGGGAAGGGGAGCGATCATGACCGATCCCGTCTCGGTTTGCCACCAGGTGTCGACGATGGGGCAGCGGGCTCGACCGATCTTCTGGTGATACCAGGTCCAAGCCTCCGGGTTGATCGGCTCGCCGACCGATCCCAAGAGACGGAGCGAAGAGAGATCCCAGGGGTCGACCCACGGATCGCCGCAACGCATGAAGGAGCGGATCGCAGTCGGGGCGGTGTAGAGAATATTGATCTGGTGTCGCTCGACCATCCTCCAGAAGCGGTCCGGGTGAGGGAAGTCGGGTGCCCCTTCGTAAAGGAAGACCGATGCCCCGATCGCCAGTGGGCCGTAGACCACGTAGCTATGGCCGGTCACCCAGCCGATGTCCGCCGTGCACCAGAAGAGATCCTCATCCCGGATGTCGAAGAGGTACTTGGTCGTCAGAGCACAGCCGAGAAGATAGCCTCCGGTCGTGTGCAGGATCCCCTTGGGCTTCCCGGTGGTTCCGCTCGTATAGAGAATGTAGAGCGGATGCTCGCTGTCGAGGGACCGGGCCTCGCACCGGGCATCGACATCCTTCATCCCTTCCTCGATCCAGAGGTCGCGCCCCGGCGTCATCGGAACGGGTTCCCCCGTCCTGCGGACGACGAGCACCCGCTCGACCTGAGCGAGATCTACCAAGGCTTCGTTGACCCGTTCCTTGAGCGGAACGATCTTCCCGCGCCGGTATCCCCCGTCGGCCGTAATGACGATCTTTGCTCCGCAATCGAGGATGCGATCCCGCATCGACTTGGCGCTGAAGCCACCGAAGACGACGCTATGCACCGCGCCGAGGCGTGCGCACGCGAGCATGGCAATCACCGCCTCCGGAATCAGCGGCAGATAGATCACGACCCGGTCCCCGGCGACGACGCCGCACCGGGAGAGCAGATTGGCCCATCGACAGACCTCGCGATGGAGCTGGCGGTAGGTGAGAGTCCTTACCTCGCCCGGCTCACCCTCCCAGACGATGGCCGCCTTGTGGCTTCGGGGCCCGGACAGGTGGCGATCGAGGCAGTTATAGCTGGCGTTGATCCTTCCTCCCACGAACCAGCGCGCATAGGGCAGGTCCCAGGAGAGCAGCTCCTTCCAGGGCTCTGACCAGTCGAGCTCCGTCGACATCCTCGCCCAGAACGTCTCCGGAGACTCGATCGATTCGCGGTAAAGCCGCCGGTAGTCGTCGAAAGTCCCGATGTGCGCGCGGGCCGAGAAGCCATCGGGCGGAGGGAAAACGGGTCCCGTTTCCGCGCAGGCGGCCGGCTGCGTGCATGCGGCAGGCTCAGGTGTTGCTTCCATTATTTCCTCGGGCGCGGTCCAACGCTGCGTTCGCCGCGGCTCAGGCCATCGGCAGGATAAAAGTCCAGGGGTGCAAAAGCAAATTCGGATCGGCTTCCCATCCAAAGACAAATTCCGACCTGGCCGGTCGCCCCTGAAGGAGCCGCAGGAGAGCCGAGGCGAGCAACGGACCCTAAACCTGCTCGCCAGCCATCATCTTGCGAATCCGCGGAAGATGGCGACCGCCTTCGAAGGGGGTCGCCAAGAAGATCCGAACGATCTTGAGAGCGGTCTCCTCGGGAACCAGCCGCTCCCCCAGGGAAATGACATTGGCATCATTGTGGGCGCGGCCGAGACGGGCCGACTCCTCGTTGAAGCAGTAGGCACATCGGATCCCCCGCACCTTGTTGGCGACCATCGCCTCGCCGTTCCCCGAGCCCCCCAGGACGATCCCTCGTTCGGCTTTCCCTTCGGCGACGAGCACCGCCGCCGGACGGATGTAGTCAGGGTAGTCGACGGGCTCCGGAGAGTGGGTGCCGCAGTCGATCACCTCGTGGCCGAGGCTCTTGAGGAACTCCTTGATCTTCTCCTTGTAGGCGAAGCCGGCGTGATCCGATCCGAGGGCAATTTTCATACGGGGATCCTCTTTCTAGCCCGATCGGCAACGGCGATAAAGGCTCTTTTCTCTCCGACCATCGTCAGCAGGGAAGAAAATACGCTTCCCCGTCGGCTATCCCCTCTCCTCCCACTCCGTGTGGAAGCTGCCGGGCAGATCGACCCGCTCGTAGGTATGCGCTCCGAAGTAGTCGCGCTGGAGCTGGATCAAGTTCGAGGCGAGCGAGCCGGCCCGGTAGGCATCCCAATACCAGAGAGCGGACTGGAGGGCCGGGGCGGGGACGCCCGATTGGGCCGCCCATCCGCATACCTCGCGTAGCGCCTTCTCCGCCGGCCGCAGCTTGGCCGCAAGCTCGGCGTCGAGCAGCGGATTGGCAAGCCCCGGATTTCTCCCGAATACCTGACGCAGCTCCTCGAGGAAACGGGAGCGAATGATGCATCCGCCCCGCCAGATGCGGGCCACGGTTTCGAGGGGTAACCCGTAGGAGTAGGCTGAGGAGGCGCGCTGGAGGAGCGACATTCCTTGGGCGTAGACCAGCGCCATGGCCAGGAACAAAGCCTGCTCGAGATGAGAGGCCAGCAGATCCCGATCCAGGTTCGGAGCCGCCGGAGGGGCGGGAAAGAGGCGCTCTGCTGCCAGACGCTCTTCCTGAAGTGCCGAAAGATTGCGGAAGCTTACCCCGGCGTCGATCGTGGGGATCGGGACGCCCAGATGCATGCCCTCTTCGGAGGTCCAGGCTCCCGTGCCTTTCTGCCGCGCGACATCGAGGACGAGATCGACGAGGGGCTTGCCCGTTCTCTCATCCCGCCGGCGGAAGATCTGGCCGGTGATTTCCAAAAGATACCCCTCAATCTCCCCCTCGTTCCACTTGCTGTAGAGATCGGCCAGCTCCTCGTCGGTGGATGCCCCCAGATGCTTCAGAAGCGCATAGCTGTCGGCAATCGATTGCATCAGGCCGTATTCGATCCCGTTGTGGACCATCTTGACGTAGTGACCAGCCCCTTTGGGACCAAGGTAGGCTGCGCACGGGTCGGACCCGACACGGGCGGCGATCGCTTCGAAGGCACCTGAGACTCGTGACCAAGCCTCCTTCGCTCCCCCGCCCATGAGGCTCGGACCGTGACGGGCACCAAACTCCCCTCCGGAGGTCCCCATGCCGATCAAAAGGATGCCGGCGGCTTCCAGCTCTTGCTGGCGCCGCTCGGTGTCACAGAAATGGCTATTCCCCGCGTCCACCAGCGTATCGGTCGGGGCGAGCTTGGCCTTGAGCTCCCCGATGACGGCATCGACCGGGGCGCCTGCGGGGACCAGGAGGATGATCGCCCGTGGCCGGGCGAGGGCGTCGAGGAAGCGATCGGGGTCCGTAAATCCCTGCACCTCGGCTCCTTGGCCCTCGCGGACCAGAGCCGAGGCCTTCTGGGCGTCCCGGTCGAGGCCGGCGACCGGGAACCCATGCGCGGCGAGATTCTGCGCGAGATTTCTTCCCATGACTCCCAAGCCGATGACTCCGATCGAAGCATTCATCTCCACCTCCTTTCCGAAGGGCTGGCTGCCCGACCGAGACAGGCAATCCGTCCGCACTTTCCGTGCCGGGAGCGTGCCGGCCCGGTCGAGCCCCTCAGCCGTTCAGCTGCGTTTCGAGTTGCGCGATCTCGTCGCGAAGAAGAGCGGCTTCTTCGTAACGCTCCTCATTTACCGCCTTGCGCAGGCTTTCTTGCAAATCCTCCAGCCGCCTCTGGTAAAACTGATGGCGTAAGAACTTGGCGGGCATCTTCCCTTTATGAATCACGCCCTTGTGCATGTCTCGAAGCATCGAATCGACGATTTCCGAGAAGACCTCGTAGCAGTGGGCACAGCCGAGCCGTCCCGTCTTCTTGAAGTCCGATTGGGTAAAGCCGCATTGCGGACAGGTCGGTTCGTTCTTAGAGAGGACCCGCTCTCCTTCCGGCGCCCCGCCCAAGAGGATGTCGGCGAGCGAAAAGACGGAAGGATCCGATACGCCCTTCTCCTTGGCGCACTTCTCGCAAAGATGCACTTTTTGAACCTTGCCGCCGACAATCTGCGTCAGATGTACGGTCGCCGGTTCTCCGCAGAAATGGCACTTCATTGCTGCTGCGCGGCTTGGGCGGCCGCTGGCTCCCCCGCACTATAAATAAGGGGGCCACTGCTTCGGGTCAATGCACGAAAGCGGAGCAAGAGCTCTTGCGTCAGAGACCCGGGCTTCCCCGTTCCGATCGTCCTTCCATCGATCTCGATCACGGGGACGATTTCCGCCGCTGTTCCGGTGAGGAAGACCTCGTCGGCAACAAAGAGGTCATAGCGGGTCATGTTGCGTTCGACGACATCGATTCCCTCGTCTCGGGCGATGCGGAGAATTTCTCGCCGGGTGATTCCCGAGAGAGCTCCCGCCGAAACGGGAGGGGTCGCAAGCTCCCCGCGCTTCACCACGAAAACGTTATCTCCGGAGCATTCCGCGACATACCCCGCTTCGTTGAGAAGCAGCGCCTCGTCGGCGCCAGTGGCTCCCGCTTCCATCTTGGCCAAGATGTTGTTGAGGTAATTGAGGGATTTGATCGCCGGGTCGAGAGCGGTCGGAGAGACCCGGCGGACTGCCGCGGTATGAAGGCGCAGGCCTCGCTCATAGACCGAAGCCGGATAGAGGCGGATGGCGTCTGCGATGATGAAGAGCGTCGGCTTCGGGCAGGAGGCCGGGTTGAGTCCCAGGTCGCCCTTGCCCCGCGTGACCACCAGGCGAATGTAGCCGTCCCATAGGGAATTCTTCCGGCAAGACTCGAGGACCGCGTTCGTGAGCTCTTCCAGGCTCAAGGGGATCTGCAGCCGGATTGCGCGCGCGGAGTCGAAGAGGCGTTCCAGATGCTCCTCGAGGCGGAAGACACGGCCGCCGTAGGCCCGGATCCCTTCGAAGACCCCGTCTCCATACAGCAGGCCATGGTCAAACACGGACACCTTGGCGTCGGCTTCGTCGACGAACGTGCCGTCCAAAAAGATCTTCTTTCCTTGTTGCCCCTTCATCGACCTTCCTTGCCGCCCGCTCCGCCGCCCGAGCGGAGTCAAAGCTTCTTTCCCGATCCCGGCCAGGGAAGCAAGCTCGGATTCTCGCTCCCTCGCAAAAACGATTGGGATTCCGGTGCGGGGCTCGGTTCCCCGGCGGAGCTCGAGGGGTCGGACGTCGAGGTTGGGCGGACCAATGGCTGATCGGAAGGTTCGAGCTTGCCCCCGGTCAGGACCAGCTGCCGATCCCCCATCCGGGCCAACCGGGAATCATGGGTGGCCAGGACCAGAGTCTTGCCCCGGCTTCTCTGGAGATCGAGAAGGAGGTCGATCACTTCCTGGCCGGTCCCCTCGTCCAAATTGCCCGTCGGCTCGTCGGCGATCAGGATTTCGGGATCGTTCCGGAGGGCGCGTGCGATAGCCACGCGCTGCTGCTCTCCGCCCGAAAGCTCCCAAGGTCGATGGTGGCAGCGGTGAACCATGCCGACGGCCTCCAGAAGCGCCCAGCCCGGCCTGGCATCCCGCTCGCCGAAGAGCATGGCCGGCAGGTTCACATTCTCCAAGGCCGTCAGCTCCGGCAGCAGATGGTAGGCCTGAAAGACCAGGCCGACCGCGCGGCCGCGCCAGGCGGCGAGCCGCTTGCGGGAGAAGCGGGAGATATCCTGATTCCGATACAGCACCCGCCCGGAGTCGGGAGCCTCGAGCCCTGCCAGCACGTGGAGCAGGGTTGTCTTCCCCGATCCGGAAACCCCCTGAATGGTGTAGCAGAGCCCTTCGCGGAAAATCATGCCCGCACCGCTGAGCACCGGAACGGAAGCCGACCCGGCGCGGAAGCGCTTGTAGAGTGCTTCCGCGGCGAGGACCGAGGGAGGATCCCCCTTCTCGAGCCGCTCCGTTTCATTCATAGCGCAACGCGTTTGCCGGCAAAAGCCTGGCGGCATTCCACGCGGGAATCCATGCGGCGCAGACGCAAAGGAGAACCGCCGTGAGGGCGATCCCCGCGATCTGCAGCGGATCGATGACCACCGGGATCGTGGCGAAGTGGTAGACATCCGCGGAAAAGAGGTCGATGCCCAGCATCCGACCGATCAGGTCCCGCAAAAGGTTCAAATTCGGCAGGGTGAGCGCGGCAAGGAGCAATCCGATCGCGGTGCCCAGGAGACCGACGATGAGCCCGTGGAAGATGAAGATCCCGAGCACTTGGCTGTCGGTGGCGCCGAGGGCCTTCAGAAGGCCGATCTCCCGCCGCTTCTGCGCCGTGATCGTGATGAGGGTGCTGCAGAGCCCGAAGGCGGCGACCAGGATGATGAAGAAGAGGATCACCGCCATCGTCCCTTTCTCCACTGCGATCGCGGTGAAGAGGGGACGGTTCTGGTCCATCCAGGTGATCGCCTCCATGGGAGGGGCAAACGAGGTGTTGAGTCGGGCCTTGAGGCGGTCGGCGGCCATGGGATCCTTGACACGCAAGGCGATCCCGTGAACGCCGCGGCCGAGGCTGTAGAGATATTGGGCGTTCTGAAGGGAGGTCAGGAAAAAGGTCGAATCATATTCGAAGAGCCCCGTCCGGAAGATCCCCGAGATCTCCAGCTCGGTCGGAAGCGGGAGCGACTTCTTGCTCGAGCTTGCGGAATCGCGAAGCGCCTGAAGATGGCGTGGGGCGTAGATGACGACCTTGTCCCCCACGGTCGCGCCATTTCGCTTGGCCCATTCGTCCCCCACGAGCACATGATCCGCCTGCAGGTTGTATTTCCCGGCGACGAGGTATCGGCGCAGGGGAATCACGGCGAGCTCGGCTTGAGGATCGATCCCGCGAAGGATCGGGGTCGTGATCCGGTCTGCATACTCGGCGAGGACCGGGCCGCTGACAAATGGAGCCGCGCCCTCGACGCCCCGCTCCTTGAGCAGTTGGGAGACTTCGCGATCCGGCTGGCGCAGCACGTCTCCGTTGGAAACGACCAGATGGGCGTTGAAGCCGATGATCTTTTCCTGCAGCTCCCGCTCGAATCCCGCCATGACCGCGAGGACGACCACCAGCACGAGAACCCCGAGAGTCACGCCGAGCAGGGAGAGGAGCGTGATGACCGAAACAAAGCTCCGCCGGGGTCGCAGGTAGCGCAGGGCGAGGAACCCGGGCAGGGAGCGGGGCATCGTGCCGGAAGGCGCATCCGGAGGAGCAGCGGGTCGGGTCATGGGAGGCGTTGGTCGAAGGCGAGCCTTCGTTGCGAGGCTTCCGTCAGCAGCTTCTTTACAGCCGCGCCGGATCCGGCTTCCAGGCTTCTGGTCGCATCCTGGAGATCGTTGAGGAAGCAGCGGAGAGCGAGCAGGACGTTCTCCCGGTTCGCCACCAGGATCTCGTTCCACATCTCCGGGGAAGCGGCGGCGATTCGCGTGACGTCGCGGAAGCCGGAGCCGGCCACCTCCCAAGCTCGATCATCCACCGACCGCACCAGGGCGGCCGCCAGCAGATGGGGCAGATGGCTGACCGCCGCGACCCGCCGGTCGTGCTCCGAAGCCGGGAGCCGGAGGGTGCGGCAGCCCAAGGCGAGCCAGAACGCTTCGACCAAGGCAACCGCCTCCTCGTCGGGATCTTCCGGAGGAGTCAGGATCGACACCGCCCCCTCGAATAGATCCGGCCGGGAATAGGCGAACCCCGACCGCTCCCCTCCGCTCATCGGATGGCTGCCGACCCATCGGGCCCGTCCCTCCAGGCTTTCTTGCAGAAGGCGCATGGCCGGGAGCTTTACACTCGCCGTGTCGGTCACGACCGCCGCGGGGTCGAGGGCATCCCGGACGGCGTGGAGGATCGAGGACATGGCGGCCATGGGCAGGGCGACGACGATGAGCTCGGCCTCTCGGACCACGGCCACCGGATCTTCCGAAACCCGGTCGGCGATGCCCGCCGCCCGCACCGCTTCCTTCTCCAAGCCGAGGCTATAGAGCGCGAGCTCCCGGCAGAGCCGGAGCCTCCGCGCCGCGCGGGCGACCGATCCGCCGATGAGGCCGGTGCCGAGCACGGCCAAGCGGCCAATCGGGAAGGTGCGGTTCATGCTTCTGAGGGCGCCAACGCTCGTCTGGTCTCGCTCAGAGCGGCCGGAAAGATCTCCAGAAACTCCGTCACCTCTTCGGGCGTGCCGACGCTGACTCGCACCCACTCAGCCAGGCCGTAGCTACGCAAGGGGCGGACAATCCATCCGCGACGGAGCAGGCAGTGGAAGAGGGCATCGCCGTCGCCGACCCGGACCATGACAAAGTTGCCGGACGAGGGAACGAACTCGAGGCCTTGCTGCCCGAACGACTCCTCCAGGCGCGCGCGACCCGCCCCTACGATTCGCCGGGTCTTCTCCGTGTGGTCCCGGTCTTCGAGCGCGGCGATCGCCGCGGCTTGCGCCAGCAGATTGGTATTGAAGGGCTGGCGGGCGCGCTGCAGCCAGGAGGCAATCGGAGCGGGTGCCAGGCCGTAGCCGATGCGGAGGCCGGCCAGGCCCTGCATCTTGGAAAAGGTGCGCAGCAGCACCACGTTTCTCCCCTCCCGCACCCAGGAGAGGCTCGGAGGAGGATCGTCGAGGAAGTCGACATAGGCCTCGTCGAGCGCCACGACCGCATGGCGGGGGACCGCCTCGATGAACGCCTTGAGCTCGTGGTTGGGGATGCGCGTTCCGGTGGGATTGTTCGGGCTCGTCACGAAAATCAACCGGGTGTTCGGCCCGATCGCCTTTCGCATGGCGACCAAATCGTGGCGGAACTCCGGATCGGGAGTTTCCCGGCAAGGGGTGTCGAAGAGCTGGGCCATCAGCCGATAGACGGCGAAAGCATGGCGGGAGCAGAGGATCTCGTGGGATCGCGGGAGGACAAAGACATGAAAGAGCAGCTCGATGATTTCATTGGATCCGTTGCCCAGGACGACGTTTTCCACCGAGAGGTCGTGGTGCCGGGCGATGGCCTCCCGAAGGAGCCGCCCGGCGCCATCCGGATAAAGATGGACCTGGGGCAACGCCTCTCGGATCGCCCGGAGGGCTAGGGGCGAGGGGCCCAGGGGATTTTCATTCGAGGCGAGCTTGCAGATCTCTTCGGGCGCCAGGCCTTGCTCGCGGGCGAGCTCCTCGATGGGCTTGCCGGGCTCGTAAGGCGTCAGGGAACGAATTCCCGGGTTGACGAGGTCTTCGAGGGTAGTCACGGTTACACGCTGGTCACGCCCAAGCTAAAGGTTTGTCCACCGTCAGGCAAGCCGTTCGGCGCTCCTGCGCCCCGCGTGCCCGCCATCCAGAGGGGCCGAGGCGGTCAGGTTGCCGCCAGCTCTTCGAGCAAAAGCCTCACGCGGCTCTCGATCTTCGGCAGTGCCAAGGATGAGGGTTGCCAACAGTTGACTAATCAATAGACATAACTCACGTTGCATGGCATTCTTTTCCCATGAACCTGAGCGTCTGGGCGAGGCGGCAGGGGATTGGCTCCAAGACGGCTTGGCGGATGGGGAAGGACGGGAAGATGCCGGTACCGGTCGAGCAGCTGCCGACCGGGACGGTGATCGTGCATGCGGAGGAGAGGCAGCCCGGCGGAGTTGCCCTTTACGCGCGCGTCTCCAGCGCCGACCAGAAGGCCGATCTGGACAGGCAGTTGGCGCGGCTGGCGGAGTGGGCGCTCGCCAAGCGGTTGCCGATCGTCGATGCGCTCAAGGAGGTTGGCTCTGGGATGACCGGCCATCGCAAGGGGCTCTTGCGGCTCTTGCGCGATCCAAAGGTCGGCGTCATTCTGCTCGAGCATCGGGACCGGTTGATGCGGGCGAAAAAGGCGCTCGAGGCTCTCCATGAGTGACCCTGCGCTCTTCACCTGCCAGACGCGCTTGAGGCTGGCGCCAGAGCAGGTCGCGGCTCTGGACGGCTATGCAAATCTCTACGGGCGAGCCCAAGCGGGCCCTCTTTGCCAGGATGCGGGTGGGGATTCCGATGGGCGATCTCAAGTGTGAGTTCCTGCGGCGCTTTGGGATCACCGCCCGGCAGTTCCACGCGATTCGCGTGGGTCTCGAGGGCAAGATCGCCTCGATCCGGGAGCGGCTTCCGGAGTGGATCGTCGAGGCCGAGTCCC
This sequence comes from Methylacidimicrobium sp. B4, assembly GCF_017310545.1. Classification (NCBI taxonomy): domain Bacteria; kingdom Pseudomonadati; phylum Verrucomicrobiota; genus Methylacidimicrobium; species Methylacidimicrobium sp. B4. The sequence goes on along the minus strand of NZ_CP066203.1, from coordinate 1,075,106 downwards.
GCATCCAGAGAGCCGAAAGCGTCGTCCGCATTCTCGAGGCGAGGGAGCCGGGCTCCGAGAAGCTGCACCAGAAGAAGCGGCGGCTTGGAAGCCTTCGCGCCAGGCTTGCGGCACGGATCGCCGACCGGGACTCGGGTCGCGTCCGCCTCTGCTTCGGCTCCCGCCGCCTCTTCCGCAAGCAGCTTGCCCTTGAGGAGAACGGCTACGCCAGCCATGCGGAGTGGAAAAAGGATTGGCAGGCGGCGCGGAGCGGCCAGTTCTTCGTGATCGGATCGAAGGACGAGACCGCGGGCAACCAGTCCTGCCGGGCTTCGGCCGAGGACGACGGCAGTCTCACGCTGCGCCTGCGTCTTCCCGATGCGCTGGCCTCGGATGGCAAGCTTCTGGTCATTCCCGGCGTGCGATTCGCCTATGGCCAGGAGGAGATCCTTCAGGCGCTTGCCGCGAGCCGGGTTGTCTTCTCGCAAACCAAGACGGGCAAGCCTGTCCGGAAGCGGGAGGGAGTGGCGGTAAGCTACCGCTTTGTGAGGGATCGGAAGGGCTGGCGGGTCTTCGCGAGCGTCCCGGCCAAGCCCGTTCCCGTTGCGACAAGCCGTCTGGCGGGAGCGCTTGGGATCGACATCAACCACGACCATCTGGCCGTGGCGGAGACGGACCGGTTCGGCAACCTGCGGCGGGCCCTTCGGGTGGATCTCAACCTCTACGGCAAGACCGAAGATCAAGCCAAGGCGATCATCGGCGACGCGGCGAGGATGATTGTGGAGATGGCCCGGGAGCGTGGTCTTCCCCTGGTCCTTGAGCGGCTGGATCTCAAGAAAAGGAGGGCTGAGCTTGAGGTGGCAAGTCCATCCGCCGCCAGGAAGATCTCGTCGTTTGGCTACTCCAAGACCATTTCCCTGCTCAAGGTGGGGTGTTTTCGAGCCGGAGTCGAGGGGATCGAAGTCGATCCGGCCTATACTTCCGTGATCGGCGCGGTGAATCACGCGCGTCGTCATGGCATCGGTTCTCACCAGGGCGCGGCCTATGCCGTGGCCAGGAGAGGCTTGGGCCTCTCCGAGCGTCCGGCCGTGCGGGAGGCCATTGCGCCAGCCCGCAATGGCGGCCACCTCACCTTTGCCCTACCCGCGAGGAATCGGGCGAAGCATGTGTGGTCGTTCTGGTCGGAGGTTCGGAGGAGGCTCAAAGCGGCGCATGCAGCGCATGCCCGGTCGGGAGGCTTGCGAGAGCCGCCCGCGCCTTTGCTCCCGGAAACGCGGGCATTGGGCGCAACCTGGGCATTGCCGGCGCAATCCCGGCACGCGAACCGTCGGCAGAACTGTTCGGCCGACGTCATCGACGACCTTCCCTGGTAGTGGGATGGTTGTCTATGGTTTTAGGAACGGCAGGCGATCGACGTCGTCGACATCCCAAAACTGGACCCGCTCGACCCACCCCGGAAAGAGACGCTCGATCATCGGGCGATGTTCTCGCTCTTGCAGCGCGATCGCGTGGGCGGATTGAGCCAAGTCCGCTTCCGAAAGCCGGAGTGGAGATCGGCCCGTATGGGAAAGCGGAATCCCGAGCTCTTGCAGACGAGCCGCGGCAAAGGGAGAGAGGGGCAACGGGGTGGGGCCTACGGCGAGCTCGCGCGAGAGGGCCCGCCACGAGAGCCGGCGGGCGAGAGCGTGGTAGTGGAGCACCGCTTCCGCAAAAAGGGCTCCCATAGTAGTTGGCCGTGCAGATGAAAAGGGGATGAGCATACATCTTCTCCTGGAAAAGCTAGCAGCAAAGCCGTTGTCGACAAAACGAAGAGATCGATCCTCCCTCGCGGACCTTTTTGCTTGCCGCGAAACCGCTCCCCGTTAGATTGGCTCGTATGGCCCAGATGCAAGAACTGAGCTACAACTCTAAGGTTGAGGGGGACGTCGTCCTGACGACCGTGGATTCCGCCATCAACTGGATGCGGAAGAACTCGATCTGGCCGATGCCGATGGGCTTGGCTTGCTGTGCCATCGAGCTCATGGCCGCCTCCTGCTCGCGCTTCGACATCGCCCGCTTTGGCGCCGAGGTGATGCGCTTTTCTCCACGGCAGGCGGATCTGATGGTCGTGGCGGGGACGGTGACCTACAAGATGGCATATGCGGTAAAGAGAATTTACGATCAGATGGCGGAACCGAAGTGGGTGATCGCGATGGGCGCCTGCGCCTCGAGCGGAGGAATGTATCGCAGCTATGCGGTCCTCCAGGGCATCGACCAACTCCTGCCGGTCGACGTCTATATCTCCGGTTGCCCTCCGCGGCCGGAGGCCCTGCTCGACGGGCTCTTGCGCATCCAGGCGAAGATCGACGGCGACCCCTCCCTTCGTCGCTTGAAGCAGGTGGCCTGACCGGGCTGTCCGGTGGTTGAGCGAGGATCGGGAGGCGGACGGTTGGGAATTCAGACAATGACGAAAGCGGAAGCGGTCGACAGGCTACGGACAGGCCTTGGGAGCCGGATTCAAGGGATCGACGAGTTTCGCGGCGAGACGACGGTGCGGCTCGATCTTTCGGAGATTGTGGAAGCGGCCAAGCTGCTCAAGCAGATGGGCTACCGAACGCTCGTCGATCTGACGGCGGTCGACCACTGGGGGGAGGAGCCGCGGTTCGAGATGGTCTATCACTTTTTTGCGGACTCTTCTGGGGATTTCTTGCGGCTAAAGGGGCGGGTGGGAGGCGAGGAGCCGACCGTGCCTTCGCTCGCGGGGGTCTATGCCACCGCGGATTGGCAAGAGCGCGAGGCATTCGACATGATGGGAATCCGGTTTGCTGGCCACCCCGATCTTCGCCGGATCCTGATGTGGGAAGGCTATCCCTTCCATCCCTTGCGAAAGGATTTCCCTCTGGAAGGGAGGGAGAGCGATGCCGGTGGGGTCGCCTTCAGCCGTCCAGCTCCCATGGACGGCGGACCTTACGTGACGCAGTCGGCCCAGGAGAGCGGAGAACGGGAGCCGCGCGCGCATCCCGCGGATGAACTTCCCGAGGAGACGTTATGACGGGTCCCGCCGAGCTTCTGACGCAGAGGGTTTCACTCGGAGGCGAGGACCTGTCGGATGCGCCCGCCGGGGAGCGCCTCGTCGTCAACCTGGGTCCCTCTCACCCGAGCACGCACGGCGTGCTGCAGATCCTGCTCGAGCTGGACGGGGAGACCGTGGTGAAAGCGGATCCCGTGATCGGATACCTGCATCGAGGCGACGAAAAGATCGCCGAGAACATGCAGTACAACCAGTTCGTTCCCTACACCGATCGTCTCGACTATCTGGCTCCCTTGGCGAACAACGTCGCCTACGCCTGTGCGGTCGAAAAGCTGATGGGTTGGGCCGTCCCGCCGCGCTGTCAAGCGATCCGGGTGATCTGCTGCGAGCTGGCGCGCATTTCCTCCCACCTTCTCGGCTTGGGCGCCTTCGCCATGGACTGCGGGGCGATTTCTGTCTTCCTCTATACCTTCACCGAGAGGGAAAAGATCTACGCGCTGATCGAGGAGCTCACCGGCGCCCGATTTACGACCACCTACACCCGGGTCGGGGGCGTGGCGCGTGATCTGCCCCAAGGGTGGGTGGGACGGGCGATGGCTTTCGTCGAGCAGTTCGGCGCGAAGGTCGACGAGATCGACAAGCTTCTCTGTCGGAACCGGATCTTTGTGGATCGGACGAAGGACGTCGGAGTCGTATCGGCGGAGGACGCCTTGGATTACGGGCTCTCCGGACCCAATCTGCGGGCCTCCGGGGTAGAGATCGATCTACGGAAGAAGCTTCCGTATCTCGGGTACGAGCAGTACGACTTCGAGGCGGTCGTCGGGAGCGGAGGTGACTGTTACGATCGCTTCGTCATTCGGGTGGAGGAGATGCGTCAGAGCCGGCGCATTCTGCAGCAGGCCCTCTCGCGGATCCCCGATGGGCCGATCTTCGTCGATGATGTTCGAAGCTACGATCCGGCGAAGTCGGCCGTCCTCACCAAGATGGAGGAGCTGATCCAGCATTTCATGATCGTTACCGAGGGGATCACCGCCCCGCCGGGAGAGGTCTACTTCGGGGCCGAGAATCCGAAGGGGGAGCTTGGGTTCTATATCCTCAGCAAAGGGGGCGGAGCTCCCCACCGGCTGAAGATCCGTGCTCCGAGCTTCATGAACCTGAGCATCTTGCCGAAGCTTCTCCCCGGGCATCTCATTGCAGACGTGGTCGCAATCCTGGGCAGCCTCGATTTCGTCATGGGCGAGTGCGATCGATAGCGCGGAAGGATGATCTGGCATGGTAGCACCTGAACAACCCCTGCTTCCCGGCGAGGAAGTCCTGGGCCCCGAATTTGAGCGGAAGGCGGAGGAGATCATTGGACAGTACCCCGCTTCTCGGCGGAGCGCCTCCCTCCCCCTGCTTCACCTCTGGCAGGAAGAGTTCGGCTTTCTGAGCGAACGGGCGGTCGAGTGGATCTCGACGAAGCTGGGCCTCAAGCCGATCCATATCCTGGAGCTGGTCACGTTTTACCCCATGCTCCATGTGCGGCCGAGCGGGAGGATCAACTTCAAGGTCTGTCGCACGCTTTCCTGTGCCCTGGCGGGGAGCCACGAGCTCTTTGCGCAGATCCGGGCCCGATGTGGGGCGACCGTTGCCGCGGGCCATGGGATCTACGTGAGCCCGGATGGCTCCTACTCGGTTGAATTCGTGGAGTGCCTTGCGGCCTGCGGGAGCGCCCCCGCCATGATGGTGGACGAAGAAGAGTTCGAGCGGGCGACGATCGACACCGTAGAGCGCATCCTGGCCGAGAGCCGAGAGAAAGAGGCGGCGCAGGGCGCCTAGAAAGGTCCAAATGGCTCAAGACGGAGCGGTACCCAACCCAACACGCGAGCATCGGATCATCCTCCGCTATGCAGACCTGCCCGGCTACACCCCGGACATCGATTGCTACCTCCAGCATGGGGGCTACCAACAGCTGCGCAAGGCGCTTGCCATGGACCCGGCGGCCATCGTGGCCGAGGTCAAGGCCTCCGGCCTTCGGGGAAGAGGAGGAGCGGGCTTCCCGACAGGAACCAAGTGGGGCTTCATCGATCATGCGAAGAATCGAAAGCCGGTCTATCTGCTCTGCAACGCGGACGAGTCCGAGCCTGGGACCTTCAAGGATCGTCAGATCCTCTACAAGGATCCTCACCAGCTGATTGAAGGGATGATCATCTCGAGCTTCGCCAATCACGCCCACTTGGCCTATATCTACATTCGCGGAGAGATGGCCCGGGGGGCCAGAATCCTGGAGCGAGCGCTGGCGGAGGCTCGCGCCAAGAATTTCTTGGGCGCAAACATCCTCGGCAGCGGGTACGACCTCGATATCTTCGTCTTTCGCGGCGCGGGGGCCTACATCTGCGGAGAGGAGACGGGCCTGATCGAGTCGCTCGAGGGAAAGCGAGCCTATCCGCGCATCAAGCCGCCGTACTTTCCGGCGGCGTTGGGTCTCTACCTCTGTCCGACGATCGTCAACAACGTCGAGACTCTCTGTAACGTGAAGCACATCGTGGAGATGGGAGGCGCGGCGTACGCCAAGATCGGAACCCCGAACAATACGGGCACGCGCATCTGGTGCGTGAGCGGGGACGTCTGCCGCCCCGGGTACTTTGAATACGACGGGGGGGCGATCACGATGGGCGAGCTGCTCTACGACGTTTGTGGAGGCATTCGCAACGGCAACCGTCTCAAGGCGCTGATTCCTGGAGGATCGTCGGCGAAGGTGCTGCGCGCCGGGGAGGTCTATCGCATCCGCCGCAAGAACGCCGCAGGAGCGATGGAAGAGGTCGAGATGCGGCTCGAGGATCTTCCTCTGGACTTCGATACGATTGCGGCCTCCGGGTCGATGTCAGGCTCGGGCGGGATCATCGTCATGGATCATACCCGCGACATGGTGGAATGCCTCGACAATCTCTCCGCCTTCTACGCCCATGAGTCGTGTGGGCAGTGCACGCCGTGCCGGGAAGGCGCTCTCTGGATGCGCAAGGTCCTCGATCGGATGACCGGAGGGCAGGGGAGGCCCGAAGATCCGCAGCTTTTGCTCGATCTGGCCGGCCAGATCGCCGGGCGGACGATCTGCGCCTTTGGCGAGGCCTGTTCCTGGCCGGTGGAGAGCTTCGTCGCCAAGTTCCGGGAAGAGTTCGAGAGCAAGGCGGTGGCCAAGGAAGAGCAGGGTCGGCTGCAGGCCACCCATTGAGTCAGCGTCCTAGCGAGAATACCCCATGGCCTTGATTAAAAATCCTTTCGACCATGATTTGCCACCGGGCGACGCCCGGATGGTGCACGTTCATCTGGATGGAGAGTGGGTGGAAGTCCCCGCGGGCTTGAACGTGATCGAGGTGGCTCGCCGCTTCGGCAAGTTGATTCCTCATTACTGTTACCACCCCAAGCTCTCGATTTCGGGCAATTGCCGGATGTGCCTCTTCGAGATGGGCATGCCCAAGCTCGGCCCCGACCGGAAGCCGATCGTCGATGGCGAGGGGCACCCGGAGCTTCAGTGGATGCCGCGTCCGCAGATCGCCTGCGCGACGACCGCCTTCCCGGGCCTCGGCATCCGGACGAGCTCCACCCTGGTCGAATCGTGCCAGAAAGGGGTCATGGAGTTCCTGCTGGCCAACCATCCCTTGGACTGCCCGATCTGCGACCAAGCCGGGGAGTGCAAGCTCCAGGAGTTTGCCTTCGATTACGGGAAGGGCCGGAGCCGGTTCGTGGAGGAGAAAGTCCGGAAGCCGAAGCGGGTTGACATCGGACCCCGCATTCTTCTCGACGACGAACGGTGCATCCTCTGCACGCGGTGCATCCGCTTTGCCCGGGAGCTCGCGGGCGATGACTGCCTGGGCATCACCGAGCGCGGGGGATACAACCGGCTTTCGATTCACCCGGAGAAGCGCTTCACGAGCAACTACTCGCTCAACACGGCGGATATCTGCCCCGTCGGGGCCCTCACGACGAAGGACTTCCGGTTCCAGATGCGTGTCTGGTTCCTCAAGGAGACCAAGAGCATCTGCGTCGACTGCGCGACCGGCTGCAACGTAACGGTGGGAAGCCGGGAGGGAATCGTCTATCGCCTCACCCCGCGCATCAACGAGGCGGTCAACTCCCATTGGATGTGCGATCAGGGGCGACTCGGGTTTCATCCCATTCATAGCAAGCACCGAGTCCTCGAGCCCGCGAGGCGAGACGAGAACGGATTGTTTCCGGGAGAATGGGCTCTTCTCTTGGGCCAGGTCGCTGAGGCCCTGCGCAAGCTTGAGCCCTCCTCGGTCGCCTTCCTCGTCTCCGCCCGCCTGACCAACGAGGAGCTCTTCCTAGTCCGAAGCCTGAGGGATCTCCTGGGCGGAGAGCCTGCGATCCTCACCGAGGTCGTCCCCCGAAAGGGGCAGGCCGATGGTCTGCTCCGAAGCGACGACCTCAATCCCAACAGCCGGGGCGCCCGGATCTTGGGAATCGGGGCCGATGGCGAGAAGCTTTCACTTCTGCGGCAACGGATCGAGGAAGGACGAGTGAGCGGTCTCTTCTGCCTTCAGGAGGACGCGGTCGCTGCCGGCCTGCCGGAAGATCTGCTGGGCAGGCTCTCCGTCCTTGTCTGGCAAGGAATTCTCGTGGACAAGACCTGCGAAAAGGCCCACTGGGTTCTTCCGGGGGCGTCGTTTGCGGAGAAGAACGGATCGATGGTGAACCGTGCCGGCCGTGTCCAGCGACTCGAACGCGCGATTGCCTCACCCGGTCGCTCTCGGGAAGATGCCTGGATTCTGCGAAAGCTCCTTCTTGCCTTGGGGGGAGAGGAACCGGGTCAAAGCAGCCCAGAGATTTTTGCGAAGATGGCGGCGACGATCCCCGCCTTCCATGGCCTGACCTGGGCTGGTCTCGGGGATCAAGGGCAGCCGCTTCCGGCGGAAGCACGCTAGGAAATTCGACATGGTCACTCCACTCACCGTTTTTCTCGTCAGCACCCTCATCAAGATTCTTCTGGTCGTTGCTGTCCTCTTGGGGCTCGTCGCCTACGCCGTTCTGGCGGAAAGGAAGGTGAGTGCGGCCATGCAGGACCGGATCGGGCCGAACCGTGTCGGCCTTCCCTTTCTCAAGGCGCGCCTGGGAGGGCTTGGACAGCCGCTTGCCGACGCCTTCAAGCTGATGCTCAAGGAACAGTTCGTTCCCGGGCACGTACGGGGCTTTTACTACAACCTCGCGCCCATTCTCTCCTTTCTTCCGGCTCTCCTGACCGTTTGCGTGATCCCCTTTGCCGGAGTCGATCCGATCCGCTTTCCCGGGCTCTCCGTCGACATCCCGCAGCCCGGGGTGATCGCTAACGTGGGAATCGGAGCGCTCCTCCTCTTCGCGATCACCTCGCTGGCGGTCTATGGAATCGTCCTCGCCGGCTGGTCGTCCAACTCGAAGTACGCGTTCCTCGGAGGGATCCGGTCGAGCGCCCAGATGATCTCCTATGAAGTCGCGCTCGGGTTCTCCGCCATTCCGATCTTCCTGATTTCCGGGGCGCTGAGCCTCCCCAAGATCGTCGAGTTTCAAATCGAGCGGGGCTGGTTCCTCCTGCCCTTGGTGGGGAAGCAGCTGGATTGGCATTTCCTGCTCTTCTGGCCCTCCCTCCTGCTCTCATCCTTGATCTTCCTCGTGACGCTCTTTGCAGAGACCAACCGGGCCCCCTTCGATCTCCCGGAGAGCGAGCAGGAGCTTGTGGGAGGCTTCAACACCGAATATGGGGGCATGCGCTTCGGCATGTTCTTCCTGGGGGAATATGCCGCGCTCATCTCTGCCAGCGGGCTTTTCGTCACGCTCTTCCTCGGGGGCTGGAGCCTTCCCTTCGGTTGGCTAGGAACAGCCTCCTCGCTCGGAACCTTCCTTCTGCAGGCCCTTGTCTTCCTGGCCAAGGTCTGCATGCTCGTCTTTTTCTTCATGTGGATCCGCTGGACCCTTCCGCGGTTTCGCTACGACCAGGTGATGACGCTCGGCTGGAAGATCCTCCTGCCCATCTCCATGGCCAACATCGTGGTCGTTGCCGTCCTGATGGCGCTCTTCGGCGGGGCGATCTGACGCTCGGCAGGGATCAGCGGATCTCCCCGGCCCCGATCGTTTCGGGGCGGGGCAGAGCCCAGGATGACCAGAGGCGCAGATAGTCCTCGCGGGTCAGGATCACAAGCTCCGGTCGGCCGCGAGGATCGAGCCAGCGGAGCAGATCCAACAGATCCCTTTTTTTGAGCGCCAGGCATCCGGCCGTCGGCGCCTGCGCCCCGTATCGCCCATGGAGGAAGATTGCGCTACCCGCCCCCGGGCGGCTTTCGGGGTAGTTGTGCTCGATGGAGACCATCCACTCGAGGACCGGATCCTCGACGCGCAGCCGTTCTGCCTCGAACCATTCGGGCACCTCTTCCCCGGCGGGAATGGTGACGAGGTGATTGTAGTGGGGGAGCTCGGGATTCTCGATCCAGGCGTCCCGCTCCGATTTCTGGTGGTAGAGCGGCCACCGGATCCCCGGGGGAAGGGACGGAGCCGAACCCAGGACAAGCCCGATCCGAAATCGGCCCGCGGGGGTGCGGCCATCCCCCTCCTCCTTCTGCAGCCCGGGTTGTGGCGGATGAAGGCCAATGCCCCAAGCGACCCCGTTGCGGCCGAGGAGGACCGAAATCGGCGCTCCCTCCCGTCGCCATCGGCCGCCCGGAAGAACCCGCTTCCAGCAGGAAAGCTGGCCTTGCCAGGAATTGGCGGTGGCGGCGAGGACGACGATGCGCTGCTCGAGGTGAAATGGCCAGAGAAGCAACGACCTCCAGAGCCAGAAGCCTCCGACCGCGATTGCGAGGATCAGCACAGCGCCGGCGAGCGGGCGAAGCCCATTCGCGGGGGGAAGGGGCCATCGAACGCTCATTCGGGTCGGAGAGGCGCAGCCGGGCGGGGTGAGGAGCCGCCGAAGACAAGGCGCGAAAGCCTTTGGACTTTCTCCTGGTCGACCGGGGATTCGATCCCCTGCTCCTTGACGGAGCTTCCGACCAGGACCCCGTCGCTTGCGGCAAGGTAGCGCGGCAGGTTCTTCGCTGTGATTCCGCTTCCTACCAGGATCGGAGTGTCGGGCAGGACCCCTCGGATCCCTTCGATCTCCGCCACCGAGGCTTCGCTCCCGGTTCGCGGCCCCGTCAGGATGACCGCGTCGGCCAGCGATCGTTCGACCAGATCCACGGCTTCCTCTTCGAGCGGGCGGGGAGCCAAGGGTGCCGCATGCTTCACGCGGAGGTCGGCGAGAATCCGGATGGGACCGCCGAAACGGGACCGGTCGCGGAGGAGGAATGCGGCCTCTCCTTCGAGCAGCCCCTGGTCGGTGACGAGCGTGTGGCTCAGGACATTGACCCGCAGAAAGCTTCCGCCGCAAGCGATGCAGAGGGCGAGCGCGGCGCGTGGATCGTTCCGGAGCACATTAAATCCGAGGGGGAGCCGGCTCGCCCGGCGGATTTCGGTCCCGACGGCGGCCATGGAGGCGACCGTCTCCGCCGGCACGGCCGATTTCCAGAACGGGACGTCGCCGTAGTTCTCGATGCAGAGCGCGCTCGCCCCGCCCGCTTGCCAGGCGCTGGCATCGGCCAGGGCGCTCTCCACCACAGAGTCGAACCGCCCGTCGTATCGGGGCGCTCCCGGCAGCGGCTTGAGGTGAATGAGGCCGATCAGGAGCTTGGGCCCGCCGGCGGTCAGGGGAAGCTCCAGGAATCGGGACACGACCGAATCTTTACGAAGAGCACGGCTCGGGACAAGCGATTAGCGAGCGCCGTCCGCCGGGCGGCCTCCCGGCCCTTGCTGCAGTCGGGAAAGGAGCCGGCGGAGGAGGCCCAACGCCTCGCGGCATTCCTCGAGGCCGAGGGCCCGGGCGAAAAGAAAGAAGGTAAGCGCCCCGGCGGCCACCGCGGCGGCGACGAGGAGAGTGCTGCCCAAGGGGAAGGTCGGGAGAGGAGACCGGCCTGCCACCTCGGCGACCCAGTGAGCCGCAAGGGCGCAGGCGGTGGACGCGATCGCAAGCCGCCAGAGGAAAGAAAGCCAGCTTTGGACCCCTCCGGGAAAGACGCGCCGGTCGAGGGCGAAGAAGAGCTGAGCGCAATTGAGAAGGGCGACAAGAGAGGTGGTCAGAGCCAGCCCGACGTGGCCGAAGGAGAGGACCTTGACCAGCAGGAGGTTGAGCAGGAGGTTGAGGCCGATCCCAAAGAGGCTCACCCGGAGCGGGATCGAAGGAGAGTCGAGGGCGTAGAAGCAGGGGGCCAGGATCTTGATCCCCGCGTAGCCCGCCAGCCCGAGCGTATAGGCTTCGAGTGCGGCGGCCGTCTGGTGAGTATCCCAGCCGCTGAACCGTCCGTGCTGGTAGATGAGCCGGATCAGCGGCTCGGCGAGGACGGCCAGACCGACGGCGGCGGGGACCGTGTAAAAGAGGCCGAGTCGAAGCGAGTGGCGGAGCGTCTGCCGAAAGGAGTCGAGATCCGCCCGGGCTTGCTGACGCGAGACGGTCGGCAGGGTCACCGTGGCGATCGCGACCCCGAAGACCCCGATGGGAAATTGCATGAGCCGGAAGGCGCAGTTGAGCCAGGAACGGCCGCCGTTGATCTCCGAAGCAAACATGCCGTTGACCAAGACGTTGACCTGGACGGCCGCCCCGGCGATGATGCTGGGGATCATCAAGCGCCAGATTTCGCGCAGCTTCGGATCCTTGAGGTCGAAATCCCATCGCCAGTCGTAGCCGATCCGGCGGAATGCCGGGACCTGGATCAGGAGCTGAGCCAGGCCGCCGAGGAGCACCCCGAAGCAGACTCCGTAGACGGCGGCTTCCCCAAAAGAAGGATGGCGGAGGTCGCGCTGCGGTTCGAGGGTGTAGGCAAAGAAAACGCCGAGCACGACCGAGACGATGTTGAAGGCGGTCGAGGCGGAGGCGGGCAGGCCGAAGATCCGTCCGGCGTTCAAGATGCCCATGGCGACCGCCGCCAGGGCTACGAAGAGGATGAAAGGGAAGAGGATGCGGGTGAGCCGCACCGTGAGCTCGAACTTTCCCGGAATCGCATGGAAGCCGAAGCTCGTCATCTCGACGAGGAGAGGGGCGAAGACGATGCCGGCCAGGCAGACCGCGGAAAGGAAGAGGATCAGGATCGCGAGCAGGTGGTTCGCCAGGGAAAACGCCTTGGCCTTCCCCTGCTCTTCCCAAGTCTTGGCAAAGACGGTCGTAAACGCGGTCGAAAGCGCTCCTTCGGCGAAGAGATCGCGAAGAAGGTTGGGGATCTGGAAGGCGGCGAGGTAGGCGTCGAGGAGCTTGCCCGCTCCGAAAAGCGCGGCAAAGACAAGCTCGCGGACCAGGCCGAAGATCCGGGAGCCCATGACGGCGAGGCTGACGATGCCAGCCGCCCGGTGGGTGGCGGCGTTCCCCTCCCGGGATCCCCGCCGGGGAGCTGGCGGGGCCGGAGATGGCGGAGGGGGGGCCTGCGGATCGTTCGGAGCGTTCACGAAGAGAGGGCTGTGGAGAGGCCCAATTGATCCCGGCAGGCCGAAAAGACCGCCTCCGGATCGATCCGGCGCAGGCAGGCCAAATCCAGCGGGCAGGCGCGGCGAAAACACGGTCCGCAGGGCACCGGATGGGCAAGGATGCGGGCAGAGCTTCCCAGAGGACCCGTCCGCAGAGGATCGGTCGAGCCAAAGAGGGCCACGACGGGTACCCCGAGAAGGGCCGCCACGTGCATGGCTCCACTGTCGTTGCAGACGACGAGCCGGGAGCGGGCGAGGGAAGCGAGAAACTCTTCCAGGGTCGTTTGACCGGCGAGGCTTTCGGTGCCGGGAACGGCCGCGGCGATCCGCCGACAGACGTCGCGGTCCCCTGCCGCTCCGTAAAGGCGCACCGGGTAGCCCGTGGTCTCGGTCAGCCGCCGGGCCAAGGCGACATAGAAGTCCTCCGGCCATCGCTTCGCGGAACCGAATTCCGCTCCCGGGCAGAAGGCGATGATCGGCTCCAGGGGTTGACGCCAGGAGGAGGGGATGCGCAGCTCGGGTATGGCCAGGGATCCAGAAGCCCCGAGCCCCTCCGCCAAGGCGAGGTAGGTCGCGGCCTGCTGTGGGTAGCGCTCTCCGGGGTTTCCCGGCAGGCGAGGATGGCTCAACAGGGCGGAGCGGGGCCAACCCGCCTTGCCCCACACCGTGGGAATCCCCGCGAACCGCGCCTCGAGAGCCGACCGCAGAGAGTTCGGAAGCAGGAAGGCGGCCGCGTATCCCCCTTCGCGCAGTCGTCTTGCGGTCTGCCAAACGCTCTTTGGCGGGTCGATCTCGACCACGCGATCGACGAAGGCGCAGAGACGCCAGAGGGCGCTCAATTTCCGAGGCGTAGCGACAGCAAGAGGGTGTGGGCCCAGCCATGCCTTCAGGCTGGCGACCGCGGGGAGGCTCAAGACGGCGTCTCCGAGCCAGTTGGGAGAGCGGACCAGGAGGGAGGAGGGAATCACAGGACGACGGGGTGGGCTCCGTTGGCGGTCGGCTCCTCCGCAAGGGAGCGAATGCGGCCGGAGGGAGCATGAGCAAAAGGCGGTCGCTGCCGCATCTTCTCGCGAATCCGACTCTGGAGAGCTTCCGCACCTTGGAGGAACTCGATCTCCACGCGGAGGAAGTAGATCGGGACCGGAGGGGGCGTGCTGAGGAAAGGAAGCCGGACCGCGTCCTTTTCCGTCGTGACGATGGCTGCGGCGGAGCGGGCCTTTGCCCGATCCAGGACCCGGAGAAGCTCATGCTCGGAAAACCGGTGGTGGTCGGCGAACCTCCGGGAATAGACGATCTCCGCGCCAAGCTTTCGCAGTCCGTTTTCGAAGCTCTCGGGGCGGGCGATGCCCGAAAGGGCAACGACGCGAAGGCCGTGGAGGAAGTTCAGGGAGCGCTTCTCCCCGCTGCTCACCTGCGCGAGATAGCGCGGGAGGTGGGCGCATTCGACGATCGGAGCGTGCCGGTTGTATCGCCGCAACTCGGACTTCAGCTCAGCAAGCGGAGAGCCGTCGCACTTCGTGACGAGGAGGATGTCCGCGCGGCGAATATGGCTCATCGGCTCCCGGAGCGTGCCGCGCGGCAGCAAGAAGCGATTACCGAAGGGTGCTTCCCGGTCGACCAGGACGATGTCGAGCCGTTCTTTCAGAGGAAGATATTGAAAGCCATCGTCGAGAAGAAGCGTATCCACGCCCCATTGGTGGATCGCAGCCAACCCGGAACGGACGCGATCCTTTCCGGTGAGGATGACGACCCCCTGCAGATTGGAGGCGAGCATGTAAGGCTCGTCGCCCGCCAAGAGTGGTCCGAGGAAGGCCCGCTGCCCGTCGGAAACGACGCGCGGGCCGGGCTGCGGCGTTTCACCCCGGGAAGCTCGCCATCGAGCCCAAAGGGGTCGCGACGCGCTTTTGTATCCGCGGCTGAGGACGGCGACGCGCCGGCCCTCCCGAGTGAGCTCCCGGGCAAGCTTTTCGACCACCGGTGTCTTCCCCGTTCCCCCGACCGTGAGGTTCCCGACGCTGATCACCAAGCAGCCCAGGGAATGGGAGTGGGCCAGATTCCGGTTGTAGAGCCAGAGCCGCAATCGAACCAGCGGGCCGTAGAGGAGGGACAAAAGGAAAAGAAGCCAGCGGAGGACCGCTGCCCGCTTCCCGTCTCGGCGCTCCAGGATGACGTCGACCGCGAAGCGCTCGAAGCGATCCGTCCAGCGAGGCATGGATGCTGATCTCCTTTTCCTTCCCCCTCCGCCCCTTGCTCCGCCCGGATCCGTCTTCGGGGAGCCCACGGGGCTCAGGGAGCGGGGGACGACGGGGAAAGCCAGTCTACCCGAGCGAAGACGCAATGGTCGAGGAGGGACTCGGGAGGATAGAGGTTGGGGTTACGGAGGAGCTCTGCGGGCACCGCTTGGCGCGCTTCCCGCACGGTGGCCGCAAGCCGGGCTTCTGAGGTCAAGCGGCCGAGGGTTTCCGGGCGATAGAGCGTTTGGAGCGCGGCCGCCGCCGCCTTGACGCTAGCGCATCCTCGGGGGATGGTCCAGTGAAGGAGCCGGATCCAGGAGCCTTCGGAGGGGATGTGGACGATCCAGCCGGGAACTCCCGTCCGGGCCTCGAGCCGTTGCGCGAAATCGATCTCGACGCGGGCGTTCTCCTGGCCGGGCGGGGCGGTCGGACCGCGTTGGTCGGCGAGAGCGGCGGGGGAAGGGGGAAAGCCGTGTGCCAGAGCGGCGAAGAGAAAGCGGGAATAGAGGGGAGAAGGAGGCGGGCGAAAGGGAATTCCCCCCGTCGCCAGCTCCTTCCAGTGGCTTGGCAGCGCGGTCGGGGTCCCCGGACCGCCGATCGCCAGCAGCGTAAAGCCAAAGGGCCAGGCATGCTGGTTGGTCGAGTCGAAATAGTGGTGGAGGAATTGAGGGTCCGCCGGGAGCGGGGAGGAGAGGGCTTCTGGGAGCGGCAGGAGAAGGCTCGCTCGAAGGAGAGGGAAAATCGCCGTGTCGGGAAGTGCTGCCAGATCGAACGCACCCGAGGAGAGCAAGTCGCGGCTCTCCTCTTCCCTCGCGTAGCCTTCGACCGAAATGGCGGTGCCGACGGAGGCGCGCAGCGCGTCGAGGAGCCAGGGGGAAAGCAGCTTGGCCGGAGCGAGGATGCGGAATGTGGACATTGCCTCGCCTATCGGCGTGAGGGAAGGGAAAATCAAGAAAAAAGCGGAGGAGCACTCTCGGCGGGCCATTTCTTTGAAAGTCTTTGGGGAGCTTGATTTGGCTCGAGTGGCGACTCTGCGCCGCCGGAGTCGCCTCGCGAGGTGCTGACGAGTGCACGATCGCACGACCGATTCGGGAAAACTGCTTGAAATGCGGGAGCGTTCGGGAGAGATATGCAGCAAGGTGGCCGGTCTGCGCACTTGGTGGAAGAGTCGAGACCTCTGGTTGACCCGTCGGGAGCAGGGACTCGTGCTTTTCCTGCTCGTCTTGCTGACGCTCGGCGGAATGGTTAGGCTCTTGCGTGAATCCTTCGGAGGCCAAGATCTCGGCCAAGGGCTCGCGGAACGGCTTCCCCGGAATCCGTAGATTTTCGAGAGGAGGGGAGAACACTGACGAATATGCGCAAGCGGAACTTTGCCAGCATTGTCGAAGAGATTTGCGAGCGGGACGGACGCTACGCCGATGAGGCATACTATTTCGTTCGCGAGGCCCTGCATTCGAGCGAGAAGGGAGGAAAGCGCAAGGGGAAGCGAAGAGTCGCCGTGGCCGCGTCGGGCAAGGAGCTTCTGGATGTGCTGCGCACGCATGCGCTGCGGGAATTTGGACCGATGAGCAAGCTGGTCTTGAGCGAATGGGGGATCCGGAGCTGCAGCGACCTGGGAGACGTGATCCTTTCGCTCGCTTCTTACGGAGTCTTGGGCCAGACGAGTGCGGGAACCCGGAAAGATTTTAAAAAGGGCTTCAGCTTCACTTCAGCCTTCGTGAAGCCCTTCTGTCCCGTAGGAACGGTTCGATCGGCGCGCAAACGGAAGGTAGCGCAAACCGAGGCAAAGGCTGGCAAGCCGGGTCGCGCCAAGAAGAAGGCTCCGGCCGCATAGCGAAAGCCGGGCTCGGAGCGTCGCAGGATCCTGCCGACAGCCTCCGGTCTCGCGTTGAGAGTCGCCATGAGTTCCACGCTGCGATCCGCCGC
This sequence comes from Methylacidimicrobium sp. B4, assembly GCF_017310545.1. NCBI lineage: Bacteria > Pseudomonadati > Verrucomicrobiota > Methylacidimicrobium > Methylacidimicrobium sp. B4. The sequence goes on along the minus strand of NZ_CP066203.1, from coordinate 1,058,447 downwards.
CGGCCAGCCTTCCTCCGAGCTTGGGCCCTTCCCGCTCTCGCTTCTAGCAGTGGAGCAGAGGACTCTGGCGAACGGGCTCACCGTGCTGGTCAATCGGGACCTGCGCGTGCCGGTCGTCTCCCTCCAGTGCTGGTGTGCGACCGGGAGCCTCCATGAGGGACGGTGGATCGGCTCGGGGATCTCTCATCTCCTGGAGCATCTTCTGTTCAAAGGGACGGCGACGCGGACCGGGGTCCAGATGGTCCAGGAGATCCAGGACCTCGGCGGCCATTTCAATGCCTACACGACCTACGAGCGGACCGTCTACCATATCGATCTTCCTGCCGAATCCTGGCGGCAGGCCCTGCCGATCCTCGCGGACGCCGTGCTCCATCCGGCGATTGCTCCGGAGGAGTTCGATCGGGAAAAGGATGTGATCCGACGGGAGTTCGCCATGGTGGAGGACGATCCCGAGACCCAGCTCTTCCAGGCAGCTTTCGAGACCGCCTTCCTGCGGCATCCCATGCGCTTTCCGATCATTGGGCAGATCGATCTATTCAATGCCCTGACCTGTGACGATGTCGTTGCCTATCATCGGGAGCGCTATGTCCCCCAGAATCTCTTCCTCATCGCCTCCGGTGCGGTGGAGCCGGAGGAGGTCTTCTCGGTCGCGGAATCGTGCATGGGCAGCGAACCTCGGCGATTCCTCACGGATCTCCCGCTGCCTGCAGAGCCGCAGCAAGTCGCCGCTCGCTACGCGCGCAAGACGTTTGCCAGCGAGCTAGCCCGGATTTCCATCCTCTATCCGGTTCCCGGATTCGGCCACCCGGATTCGGCCGCCCTTCGCGTTCTCGCCTTGCTGCTGGGCGAGGCCCGGAGCTCGATCTTGCATCAAAAGCTGGTCGAGAGCGAGAGCTTGGCCGAAGAGGTGGAGACGTTTGCGTTTGCTGGACCCGAAGTCGGGGCGTTCGGTGTGGAGGCGCGGTGTGCACCCGAGCGGTTGGAAGCCCTGGCGGCTCGGATTCGCGAGGAAGTCGCCGCGATCGGGCAGGCGCCGCCCTCGGAAGCCGACTTGACCTTGGCGCGCCGGTTGACGCTCGCGCGATCGATCTCCGAGCTCAAGACCATGGCGGGCAAGGCCGAAGCGGTGGGCTCGGGCTGGCTCGTGGCCCGGGATCCCTACTTGAAGGAGACCTTCTTGCGTCTCCTGCTCGGAGTGAGTGGCGAGGACGTTCAGCGGGTAGCCCGCCGCTATCTCTTGCCCCACAAGGAGAATCGAGTCGATCTGGTTCCCGTCGGCTTTCGGCTTCCGGCGCGTAGATCGTCCGCAGCAACGGGTCGCGGAGGAAAGGCGGTCCCCTCCTTGACGAAGGTGGGCGGTGGATTGCGGATGATTTCCCTGGAAAACAACCTCCCTCTCCAGTTCTTCCGGGCCGCGTTTGGCGGCGGGCTCCTCTCCGAGCCGAAGGGGAAGGAGGGCATCTGCTTCCTGGCTGCGCAGCTTCTCCTCAAGGGGACCCGGAGCCGAACGGCCGCCACGATCGCCCGGGAGGTGGAGGAGCTCGGCGGCTCGGTCGCGGCCGATGCGGGAAATAATTCCGCCGGCCTTTCGCTGGAGGTCTTGAGCGACCAGTGGGCTCCGGCGCTCAAGCTCTTCCTCGAGATGCTGCTTGAGCCCGCCTGCCGTGAAGAGGAGCTGGCGATCGAAAAGCGGAAGCAGCTTTCGCTGCTCCAGGCCGAACGGGACGATCCGCTCTCCCTCGCTCGCAACCTTGTCCGGCGGACTCTGTACGGAACCCATCCCTATGGGGGCACCATCCTGGGGACGGAGGAGAGCCTGGCATCCCTCTGCGTGGCCGACGTGGAACATTTCATCGCCACGGTGCTTCAGACCAATCGGCTGATCCTCGCGGGAGCGGGGCCGGTGGATCCGAGGGAGTGGCAGCCCTTCGTCGTTCCGGAGCTCGCTTCCCGGTTCGGAGAAGCGGCCGGGCTCTCCTTCCCTCCTCTGCCTCCTCTTCCCTCACGGCCCGTGCGGGCCGAAGAGCGGGCTCCCGGCAAGGAGCAAGCGATCGTAGAGATCGCCTTCCCGATCCCGGAGCTGGTCCATCCCGATCAACTGCCTCTGGCGGTGGTGGGGGAGGCTCTGTCGGATCTGGGTACCCGGCTCTTTGTCCGCGTGCGTGACGAGCTGGGATTGGCCTACTTCGTGAGTGCTTCGCGCTTCCTCGGGCGTCAGGCCGGATATTTCTACTTCTATGCGGGGACCGCTCCCGGCAAGGAGCAAGAGGTCGAGCGGGTGCTGCTGGAGGAGGTCTTCCGGCTTGCCCAGGAAGGATTTTCGGAAGGAGAGTTCGTTCGAGCCCGAGCGAAGCTGATCAGCGAGGAGACGATGTCTTGGCAGAATCCCGCCTCGGTGGTGACGAGCTCGGCGCTCCACGAGCTTCTGGGCTTGGGCTGGGATTACGACGAGCGGAGGCTCCTCCGCTTGAAGGCGATGTCCCTGGACGAGGTCAACCGCGTTCTTCGGACCTATTTTCAAAGCCAGGGGTATGTGATTGGGGTCGTTCGTCCGTAAGTTTGCAGAAAGTGGTTGTGGCTCGCCCGAAAAGAACGTTTGGTTGCCTATGCATGATTCTCTTTCGGATACAGAAGTTCAGGCCCGTTTCGCGCGCCACCTGCAGATGCAGATCGAGCATGTGCTCATGCTGCTGGGACGCATTCCACTCCCGGGCATGGAGGCGATGGAGCCGCGGCTTCCAGAGGCACGGGAGCTCATCGATCATTTGGAAGCGCTCGAAGTGAAGACGCGCGGGAACCTCCAGCCGAACGAGCAGGCGTTTCTCACGGGTGCGCTTACCGAGCTTCGGCTGGCCTACGTAGAGGCGAGCCGGAACCGTGGAAGAGTGTCGTCCGCTCCGCGCTCCACGTCGGAGACCGCTGGCGCCGGAGCGGCGGAGCCGGCGCAGGCCCCCGTGATCGGGCCTTCGCAACCAGAGCCCTCGACCGAAGGAGACAAGCGGAAGTTTTTCAAGAGCTACGGGTGAAACCAAACCGAATCGACCCTTTGCGACAGGAAAGGGGTGTGTGAGCTCTCAGGATAGCTTCCGGCGTTCCGTCCATTATTTGCGGATTTCGGTGACGGATCGCTGCAACGAGCGCTGTCTCTACTGCTTCCCGCGGGAGTTTTCCGGCTGGAGGCAACAGGAGGACCTTCTCAGCTACGAGGAGATCCTTGCGACCGTGGCGGTCGCCGTCGATCTCGGGTTTACCGATTTTCGCATCACGGGCGGAGAGCCCCTGGTCCGGCCAGGAGTGCCCGATCTCGTGCGCGAGATCGTACGCACCCCGGGTGTCCGGAGTGTCAAGCTTTCGACCAACGGGACTCGTCTGGCGGGCTTGGCGGTCCCGCTGCGGGAAGCGGGGCTTGCGGGAATCAACATCAGCCTGGATGCACTCGACCCGAAGCGGTACTACGAGATCACCGGAGGCTATCTCGCCCCGGTGCTCGAGGGAATCGAGGCCATCCGCCGGCTCGGCTTTCCGTCGATCAAGCTCAACACGGTCCTCTTGCGCCATCGCAACGAAGACCAGATCGACCCGTTGCTCGCCTTTGCGGCAGAACGGCAGCTCATTCTCCGGTTCATCGAGCTCATGCCAGTGACTTCCCGGGAAGTGCTCCGGCCGGAGAACTTCCTTCCCGCATCCGAGGTGCGCCGGAAGCTGGAGAGCCAAGACCGGCTCGAGCCGGTCGAAGGGTCCCTGGGCTTCGGTCCCGCGCGCTACTTCCGGATGGAGAGGCGGGGAGTGACGGTGGGCTTCATCGGCGCGCTGAGCGACCTCCACTTTTGCGAGCAGTGCAACAAGATGCGCCTGACGGCCGATGGGAGGCTTCGCCCCTGCCTGGGGAACCAGATGGAAGTCGATCTGCGCCCCTTCCTGCGCCCGGCGATCGACCGGGAGGGGCTGCGAGCGGCCTTTCTCGACACACTCCGGCGCAAGCCGCTCGAGCACTCCTTCCGGGACTACTACGAGCCCGAGCGAGCGATGACCGCCTTGGGAGGATGAGATGGGTGGCGAGGCCAGAACGGTTCGCCTTCTGCTCTTTGCGCAGGCCAGGGAGCTCCTGGGCTTCCGGGAGCGCTCCATCGTTGTCGATCCCGAAGAGACGCCGCACCAGCTCCTCGAAAGGATCTCTCCCGGATTTTTTGAAAAGATCCTTGGGGCCCGGGTGAGCCTCGATCTCGAATATTGCTCCTGGGACTGCCCGATCGGGGAGGCCGAGGAGCTGGCGGTGATTCCGCCGGTAAGCGGGGGGTGAATCGTGGGCATCTCGATTTCGCTGATCGACGAGCCCATCGAGCGCCCGTCGATCCCCTTCCCCTTGGACGGCTCTTCGGGAGCAGTCGTCGAATTTTTCGGGATCGTCCGTGGCCGGGAAGGGGGCGAGCCGATTGCCGCGCTCGACTATGAGGCTTACCGCGCGATGGCTCAGAAGGAGCTCGAGCGGATCGCGGAGGAGGTGTCCGATCGTGGAGTCTGCCACGACCTTGTCCTGATTCATCGGCTTGGCACCGTTCCGGTCGGAGAGCCCTCTCTCTACCTGCGCGTCGCCGCCGAAAGGCGCGGGAGTGCCTTCCGGATCGCCGAAGAGGTCATTCAGAGGCTCAAGGCGGACGTTCCCATCTGGAAGGCCGCCGTTCCTTCCCGTCCCGAGAAGGTCAGCCCCTCGACCGTTGCCGAGCGGCCCTCCTAACGAGAGGGGGAGTGGCTCCTCGCTGAATTGAGTGGGTAAGGGGAGAGCGGATTTTGGTTAAGGGATGGCAAGAAGCGGGGTTCTTGCCATCGGTCTTCGACGGATTTATTGGGAGAAAGGAGGCCGTCAAGGGCACTTCGACTTCGTCGATCCTCCTTGACAGCGGATGGCCAGACCGGGCTGCCTGGTGGATGCTTGCGGGATGGACGCAAACAAGCTTGTCGCTGCGGCGCTGCAACTGGGTTCGGAAGGGAAGGTGAGCCGGAGTGAGCCTTCTGCGAAGGAGCATACTCTGAAGATCTGGCTCGAGTTTTGAGCAAGGTCATCGGTTCGCCTCTCCGGAATGTCGAAGAGCTTCCCCCGTACACGACACGGTGGAGAAGCGGTGGAGGCACATGAACTTCTGGCAGTATCGGACCGAGTGGCTCGCTCGGGTGCCTCGGATCGACTGTCCGGAGCATGGAGTTCGGCTGGTGGAGGTTCCTTGGGCCAGGGCGGGGAGCGGGTTTACTCTCATGAGGGAGGCGGTCATTTGGATGCTTTCCCGGGAGATGTCGGTTTCCGCGATGGCGGAGATGCTCAAGGAGCAAGAACCCCGGCTCTGGCGGGTCTTGGGGCATTCCGTGGAAAAGGCCTACCGACGCGAGGACTGGAGCGAGGTCAAGAAGATCCTGGCGGATGAGACCAGTAGCAAGCGGGGCCACCGTTCCGTGACGGTCGTTACCGATGCGGAGAGCCGGAAGCGGCTCTTCCTTGCCGAGGGGAGAGGAAAGGAGGCTCTGGAGGCCTTCGCCAAGGAGAGGAAGGAACAGAATGCCGATCCGGGGCAGATCGAAGCGATCTGCATGGATATGAGCCCCTCTTCCATCTCTGGAGCCCGGGAGTTTTTTCCGAAGGCGGAGAGGATTTTCGATCCTTTCCCTCTCATGCCGATGGCGGGAGAGGCGGTCGACCAGGTGCGCAAGGAGTTCGGGCGTCAAGGGTTGCTGCCGAAAGGAAGCCTCTGGGCGCTCCGAGGTAACGAATGGACGCGAAGCGAGGAGCAGAAGGGTCTGCGGAGCTCCCTTTGCGCCGCCTATCCTCGATTGGGAAGAGCCATTGGGTTGCGGGGGGCTCTCCAAGAGATCCTCTCCCAGGAGGATCCCCAAGAGCTCCGCTGGTGGTTCCGGTGGGCGGATCGCAGTCGGCTTGCCCCCTTCCGAAGACTCTCCAAAACCATCAAAGAGCATCTGGGGGGAATCATCGCCTTTCTCCAGAGCCGGATCACCAACGGAACCATCGACGCGATCAACGGGCTGATCCAGCTGGCCAAAAGAATGGCCAGAGGCTTTCGAAGCTTTCGCTACCTGAGAATTGCCGCGTTCCTCAAAGCCGGAAAGTTGCGGCTCGATCTTCCCGCTCTACCCACTTGAATCAGCGAAGAGGCATATTTCGACAACTACCTGCGCTGGTTCCACGTCGCCGGCATCGGAACAGTCTCCACACCCCGCGCTTGCCTCGATGCCGCGATCGGGTCGCAACGCCGGGTCGTCCTGCCGATCTAACCCGAATTGAGTCTTTTGAATGCGCATTCGTTTTGGTTACGACATGACCTATCGGACGCCGAAGCCGACGCCGATGATCGGGATGTTGCACGTCCATCATTCCCTGGTCGGACAGCTTGAGGAGCCGGATGTCCTTCGGGTCGAGCCGCAGGTTCCGGTTTCGACCTATCACGACAGTTTCGGCAATTTTGTTTTTCGTCTCGTCGCGCCGACCGGCGACATCAGGTTTCACGCCGACGCGGTGATTCATGTCTCCGGCGCGACTGATCCGGTCGGCCTGGACGCGGTCGAGCATCCGATCCAGAATCTGCCCGACGAGACGATCCAGTTCCTGCTCGGCAGCCGCTATTGCGACACCGACCTTCTGTCCGACGAGGCGTGGAGATTGTTCGAACATGCGCTCCCCGGCTGGGCCAGGGTGCAGGCGATCTGCGATCATGTTTACAATCGCCTGAAATTCGACTATCTGGATTGCGCCGCGACGCGCACCGCGGCGCAGGCCAATCAAAAATGTGTCGGTGTCTGCCGCGACTTTGCTCATCTCGCCATCGCCTTCTGCCGCTGCATGAACATTCCGTCGCGCTATTGCGTGGGCTATATCAGCGACGTCGGCCTGCCGCCGCCGTATGAAGCGCAGGATTTCTGTGCCTGGATGGAGGTCTTTCTCGGCGGCCGATGGTGGGCGTTCGATCCGCGCAACAACGGCTTGCGCGTCGGCCGCATCCTGATGGCGCGCGGCCGCGACGCTGCCGACGTGCCGCTGGTCCATTCGTTCGGCCCCCATGTCTTGAAGAGTTTCAAGGTCTGGGTGGACGAGTTGCCAGGGTAAGGGGGAGAACTTGGCGTTTGGCGCCCGGTGGACGGAGGTGGGGACAAAAGCTGGTGAACCCAATACGGTCTTTCCTGATCCCGTCGCGACCGACTCTGCGTGAGCCAACGCGGACCTTGGACCGAGATCGGCGCGACATTCGGGTGAATGTCCATTGATTGGCGGACGGCGCCAAACGCTCCGCGATGTCGAGCGTCGCGCGAAACGACCGCGGCGCTCGTCAGTTTTCAACGCGGCGCAACAGGTTCGCGTCGGTAGCTGATCACTGACAAATCCAGACATAGCCGATGAGGCTCGAACGCCAGCAAGCGCCGACGCCATAGGGTCCACCAGTGGCCGCCCGCCACAACGGCGCGGTGACCGACGCCCACGCCACGATGACCGCCGAAACCGCGTCCGCCGCCGCGTCGCGCTGATTCGAAATTTGAGGTAACGGCCGCAGCCCCAACTGCGTCGGTGCTTGCGAGGCCATGGCGCGGAAGAAACTGGGCAACGACTGTGCGCGCAAGCTCAAGGCACGGCTGGGCGATTTGGGCGCGGCGCAGACGGTGGCCGAGCTGGTGGCCGGCAACCCGCACCCGCTGACCGGGGATCGGGCTGGCGAGTATGCCGTGAGCCGTTCCGGCGGTTAGCGGATGACCTTTTCGCCGACCAACGATCCGGCGCCCCGCTCGCGGGGAAAGAGATGCCCGAAGCCCAGGTAGCCTATGTCGCCGGGCGGATCTGCAGAGACCCGAAGCATCGCGCTCGTATCGGCCTGGAGGTAAGGCAGGCGGTGGAAGAGAGTGACATTTCAGTCCCAGAGGTCGTAGAATCTCCGGTGCGAGATTTGCTCCGCTCGCGCGGCGGGGGGGCTTGAGGGAGAGGGTGGGCCCGGGTTGTCCAGGGAGAGTCGGGAACTGGGCTCTGTTGCAGGGAGGGCGAAGGAATGAAGCTACTTGCTTACGGAATCATTGCGGGATCGTGCTCGTTAGGCCCGCTCAGCATGGGTTACTTCGACGGTAAGCCATTTTACTACTACCAAGCTGGCCCGGTCGGATTTGGCACGATCGGCCAGGAGCCGATCGACGTCTTCCGGAACGACCAGCCGGTTATCCGGAACTTCTCGATCACGGGTTACGACGACGAAGAAGAGGATGAATAGCCGGTAGAAGGCAGGGCGAGGCGCACGGTAGCTTGCCCCCGTTCCTTACGGAGTATCGTTCGAAGAAAGGCGAAGCGGTTGGTCAGTCATTCACGCTTCTGACTCTCGACCGGAGCCGGAGCTGACTCCTCGTCCCGCTATGCAGCGGGATCGAATTTCAACTGGCTGAAAAGCTTCTTAGCCTCGTCGGGGCTCCGAATCCCGTTCATTCGACAGGCGCGACCAAAGCCTGCGTCGTTCCCATTGGAACCATACGCTAGACCAAACTGGCACACCTCCTCGGGAAGCTCGACCACCTCTCCTTTGGGGAGCAGATACTCCTTGTCGTGATGCGAAAACTGGAAATCTCGGTCTGTCGGATTCGTCACGCGCAGCGTAGGCTGCTTGGCATCCGTGCCTTGCGGGGAGACATTGCCGGCTGGATTCTTGATCCGTAGATCGTCTGGCAGAAAACTCTGCTTGCCGCCGCCCATGACTTCCGGCAGAGGGCTCTTGAGGTCGCGTTTAGACAGAATCTCACCGCCCCCAGATTCCGGAAAGAGCGGCGGGTTCCCAGTGATAGCCATCGAAGTCTCCTTGTTTGTTATCTGTCCGTATAACGGGTACTACCCATGCTAAAAGCACCCACCTCTGTCAAGGACATTCTTGATCCATCGCCGTATCGATTCGGCGCGAGGGGGGAGAGGCACAGAGTCAGATATTCGCTGCCGGGTCCTCGCGCAAGGAAGGCCGATTCGGAAGAGCGATCGCCGCTTGGGCGAGCTTCGTCAATCGTTCCAGGCACTCGGCGGGCGAGAGCTGGTGGGTGGGGAGCTCGAGCTCGGCATTCTCGGGAACCTCGTAGGGGGAGTCGACTCCCGTGAATTCCGGGATCTCCCCGCGCTCGGCCCGGGCGTAGAGAGCCTTTGGATCGCGCGCCCGGCAGACTTCGAGGGGAGCATGAACGAAGATCTCGCGGAAGGGGATGCCTGCGGCTTCAGCGATCTCGCGCGCCTTCCGGCGGTCGGCCCGAAACGGAGAGATCAAGGCGACGATCGCTACCAGGCCCGCGTCGGCGAGAACGCGAGCGGCCTCCGCGGCTCTCCGGATGTTTTCCCGCCGGTCTTGGGCGCTGAACCCCAGGTCGCTGGAGAGTCCGTGGCGCAGGTTGTCCCCGTCGAGGACGTAGGCCCAGATTCCGCGGCGGAAGAGCTGGGCTTCCAACTGGATCGCCAGCGTCGATTTGCCCGCGCCGGAGAGGCCGGTGAACCAGAGGATGGCACCCCGATGGCCGAGGGCGCGCGCTCGTTCGTTCCGGTCGATCTCTCCTTCGGTCCAGAAAAGCGGGCTGCTCTGATGAACCGGAGGCAGGGAGGCTCTTGGGTAGCGTGCGCCCAGGACGATGCCTCCGCCGAGGATCCGCCCATCCTTAGCCAGGATGAATCGCCCGGTCTGGGCGATCTCGGACGCATTGTCGAAGGCGAGCGGCCGCTGGGTGCGGACGAGCACCTCCGCGATCTCGTTGGCCTCTACCCCCGGTTTGCAGGAATCTTGGACGGAGAGGGTTTCCGCGTCGATGACCCGGTCGACTTCCGTGACGCGCGCTCCGACCGACTGGGTCATCAGGCGCAGCTCGTACGTTTCGCCGAGGCGGAGTGGGTCGGGTCCGAGCCAGAACATCTTGGCGGGAAATTCGCGCGCCTCGATCGGCCCATGGTCGAGGGAGCTTGCGATCATTCCTCGTTCGACGAAGATCTCCTCTTCGAGGATCAGTGCGGTCGATCGACCCGCGGAAGCCTCCCGCGGGGTCGATTCCGGAGGCCACTCCGCAAAGGAGCGCAGGCGGGCGCGCTTGCGGCCGGGCCAGAAAAGAAGCTCTTCTCCCACGCGGAGCGTTCCGGTTTCCAGCCGCCCAGCCACCAGGCGGTCCGCTCCCCGGCGATAGACATCCTGCACCGCGAAGCGGAGCGGTAGCGCATCGAGGCGAGAAGGGGAAGGAACAGAATCGAGCGCCTCGAGGAGAGCCCCTCCTCCGAACCAGGGCATTCGGGCACTCGGCTGGACGATGTTCTCTCCCTCCCGCGCCGATAGCGGGAGAGAGGTCGGTTCCGGGAGTCCGAGCTCCGCGAAGAGAGCGGTCAGAGAATCCGAGATCTCCCGGTAGCGGTCTTCGGAATAGTCCACCAAGTCCATCTTGTTGACGGCAGCGAGGATGTGGCGGATACCGAGGATCGGGAGGAGCATCGCGTGCCGCCGCGTCTGCTCGCGAACCCCTTCCCGGGCATCGACGACGAGGACGGCCGCCTGCGCTCGTGCTGCCCCGGAGAGCATATTCTTCAGGAACTCCTTGTGGCCGGGGGCATCGATGATCGCATACCGCCGCCTTTCCGTCCGAAACCGGATCTCGGTGGTATCGATGGTCACGTTCTGAGCCTGTTCCTCGAGAAGGGAATCGAGCAAGAACGCATGCTCGAAGGGCACCCCTTCGGCCGCGGCGGCCCGGGCGAGCTCTTCGGCCTTGCCTTCTGGGACCGAGCCCGTATCGAAGAGCAGGCGGCCGATCAAAGTCGATTTTCCATGGTCTACGTGGCCGATCACGACGATCGGCAGAACTTCTTCCGAGGCAGAAAAATGCATGACAGTTCGCTCCTTCTTCTCCTTATAGGAATCCTTTGGCGCGGAGCTTTTGCATGGCGTTTCGCTCGTGATGATCCTGCGCCCGCCCGGCCCGCTCGGGGGTGCGCGTCGCGTAGAGCTCGGCGATGATCTCGTCCACCGTCGATGCGGCACTGGGTACCGGGTGCGTGATCGGCTGGCAGCCGATCGAGCGGAAACGCTTGCCCTCCCGCGCGAAGTAGAGAGGCGGAATGGGGATCTTTTCCCGTCGAATGTAGAGCCAGATATCGTATTCGGTCCAGTCGAGGAGCGGTTGCACCCGGACATGGCCGCCCGCGCCCTTCGGGGGAAGCGCAAACTGGTTCCAGAATTCCGGCGGCTGGTTCTTGTAGTTCCACTCTCCTTCAGAAGAGCGCGGCGAAAAGTATCGTTCCTTGGCCCGAGTCGGGTCCTCGTCGCGTCGGATGCCTGTGATCAAGGCATCCCATTGGTATTCGGCCAGGGCCTGCTGGAGGGCGACGGTCTTGAGCTCGTGGGTCACCGTCACGGGGTCATGGGTGGCGTAGCCGACCCCACGGGCAATCGCCTCCTCGTTGATCTTCACGATGAGCTGAAGGCCGTAATGCTGCTGCGCCCATGCGCGAAACTCGATCATCTCCGGAAACTCGTACGTGGTGTCGATGTGGAGAACCGGAAACGGGATCCGGCCGCAGAAGGCCTTCTGCGCAAGCCAGAGAAGCACATTCGAGTCTTTCCCCATCGACCAGGGCATCCCGACGCGCTGGAAGGTCCGGTAGGCCTCTCGGAGAAGGAAGATGCTCTGGGATTCAAGCTTGCTCAAATTACTCATGAGTCTATAGACTAACGGGAGATATGAAAAAGCCAAGCGATTTCCAGCGGCATGGCGGTGCTTCCCGTTCTTCCCAACCTGAGGAAAGGCAATCACAGGAAGGAAGGGAGAGCAAGAACGGCGAAAGGGAAGCGGGCGAGACGAGGGCAACGGAAGCGGACCTGGAGGGGCGGAGCGCCGCAGAGCGGCTCCAATGGGCCTTTGCGCGGTTCGGTGACCGGGTGGTGCTGAGCTCGAGCTTCGGCATCCAGGCTGGTGTGCTTCTGCATCTGGCCACGCGGCTGCGGCCGGACATTCCGGTGGTATTCGTCGACACGGGCTATCTCTTTCCCGAAACCTACCGGTATGCCGACCTGCTCACCGAGCGGCTCGGGCTCCGGCTCCACGTGGCTCGAGCTCCCCTTTCCGCCGCTTGGTTCGAGGCCCGCTACGGACGCCTTTGGGAAGAGGGGGTGGAGGGCCTGGATCGGTATAATGAGCTCCGGAAGGTCGAGCCGATGCGCCGGGCGCTGGAGGATCTGGGCGCGGCCTGCTGGCTGGCGGGTTTGCGCCGCTCGCAGGCAAAGACACGGGCGGAGCTGCCGGCTCTCCAGTGGCAAGGGGGGGTCGCCAAGCTCCATCCGATTGTCGATTGGAGCGACGAAGAGGTGGAGGCCTATTTCGAGGAGTGGGGGATCCCCCGGCATCCCCTCGCTTCCCGAGGCTATGTCTCGGTAGGCGATGTCCCGACCAGCCGCCCCTGGGAGGAGGGGATGCTGCCGGAAGAGACCCGCTTTTTCGGGTGGAAGCGCGAGTGTGGCCTCCATTCCCGTCCGGGGAGCACATCGGCGTCGTAAGACGTTGATTCGCTGGCCAATGCATCGCTTCGGCGACTCCCACCATCAGCCGGAAGGAGCCGCGGGGGAAGGAGGGATGGCACCGAAAGGGCAAAACACTCTGGAAATGCCCCTCTGCCTGCGGAGCACCCCACCATGGCCTCGGGAGCAATGCCCGGGAAACCCGGCGAAGCAGAAGAGATTGCGGGCACCGGCTGGCACCCGTTGGCGGCTGGATCCACCAGGAAAAGCGGCGAGCCCGAAGCCCGTCGAGTGGCGCCGGCGGAAAATTCAGCGGGAAGCTTGCTCGGCCGCGCCTTTCGCCCTATCGTGACCGGCACAAGTGGAGCAACCGTTGCATTGGGGACGACAGGCGAAAACGGGTGCGACCTGCCTCCTCGGGTAAGTGGGGGAAAAGGCCACAACCTCGTGAAAAGACGGCCCGTGGGCTCAAAGATGAGGAAAACGCGCATGTGGCAATCGATTCGGCTCAAAAAATCGCTGTGGGCGCTATTCCTTGTCGTGGCAATAGCGAGCGCGGCCGATCCGCTGGTGACCCAAGCCGATGAGACCTGCAACTCCCCCTACATCGCCGACCTCATCAAGGGGCAGGAGGACTACGTCTACGTATGGACTCTGGGAGTCAAGGGGATGGGCGACGGATCCGACAAGCTGGTGACCGTGGATGCGAACCCCAAGTCGAAGCACTACGGCAAGGTGATCGCCACTCTGTCTGTGGGAGGGCGCGGGGAAGCGCACCACGTGGGCCTCACAGACGATCGCCGCTACCTCTGGGCTGGCGATCTGGATAGCAGCAAGATCTACGTATTCGACGTCGCGAGCAACCCTGCCAAGCCCAGGATGGTCAGGACGATCAGCAATATGGTGAAGGAAACCGGCTATGTCGGCCCGCACACCTTTTATGCTCTGCCCGGACGGATGCTGATCCAGGCGCTCTCCAACAGCAAGGATCATGGGGGCGTGACGGGCATGGCCCTTTATACCAACAGCGGAAAATTCATCACCTCCTATCCCATGCCGACGACGGATGGCGGCGACGGTTACGGCTACGATATCGGGATCAACCCCCAAAGGAATGTCCTGCTTACTTCCAGCTTCACCGGCTGGAACAATTACATGATGGATTTAGGGACCTTGATGAAGGATCAGGAGGCCATGAAGCAGTTTGGGAACACCATGGTGCTCTGGGACCTCAAGGCCATGAAGCCGGAAAAGATCTTCAGCGTCCCTGGTGCGCCTCTCGAGATCCGCTGGTCCTTGAAGCCGGGAGATGCCTGGGCCATGACGGCTACGGCCCTGACCTCCAAGCTCTGGCTCATCAAGCAGGATGCTCAAGGAGAGTGGCAGGCGAAGGAAGTGGCGACCGTTGGCGACCCCTCTCAGCTCGCCATCCCGGTGGACATCAGCATCACCCACGATGGCAGAGGCTTATGGGTCGATACCTTCCTGGATGGGAAGGCCCATTACTTTGATATCTCGGATCCAGAGCATCCGAAGCAGGTATACGAGACGACGATTGGCAAGCAGGTCAACATGGTTTCGGAGAGCTGGGATGGGAAACGGCTCTATTTCACCTCATCGCTGCTCTCGAACTGGGATAAGAAAGGGCCTGATGACGAACAGTTCCTCAAAGCCTACAATTGGAACGGCGAAGAGCTCAAGCCGGCTTTCCAGATCGACTTCTATCAACAGCAACTGGGCCGTCCCCATCATATGAAGTTTGGATCCAAGTCGATCAGGCCGGCTTACCGGCCGGAAGCGCGGGCGGCTTCCCAATAGGTCGCCTTCGCAAGATCAACCTCTTGCCCTCCTTTTTACGGAATGAGGCGTCCGCAGCGATCACAAGAGCATCGGCTTTGCCTCGTTCAGGCAGCACGATGAGGAGAACCCTCCTCTGCGCTGCCGCATCTTGCTCTATCCTGATGGCCACTCTGGCCATGGCGGCGGATTCTTCCGTGATGCCCGCAGGCCAATCCCATGGCGTGCAGTCGCCGGTCGATTTCGATCTCGTGCCGCCGGCTCCGGGCAGCTACCGGCTGGAGAGAATCATGCCGGCGCCCGATGGCATGGTTCTCGACATCGATGGCAAGGAGAAGCGCCTTTCGCAGTTCACCACGGGGAAAATCACCCTGCTTTCCTTCATCTACACGAGCTGCCGAGACGCCAAGGGCTGCCCGCTCGCCTATGCCGTGCTTCAGCGCATCGAGCGAGAGCTCGAGAAGAGAGCTTCGCTTCAGGGAAAGGTGCGCCTTGTGACGCTGAGCTTTGATCCGCAGCATGACACCCCCGAGGTGATGCGCCAGTACGGGGGAGGGAGGATCACGGATTCGCATGGTTTGCGGTGGCATTTCTTGACCCCGCGTTCACAGAAGGCCGTAATTCCCCTGCTCGACGGCTTTGGGCAGGATCTGATGCTGGTTTCCGGGCCTGAGGGGAAGCAGGAGGTAAGCCACGTGCTCAAGGTATTTCTGATGGATAAGGCCGGAGAGATACGGGAGATCTACAGCAGCGCGTTCCTGGTGCCCCAGGTGGTCCTCAATGACATCGAGACTCTGCTCCTGGAGGAGGCTCCCGGGCCGCGCTGAACGACCGCGAGCCATCGAGGCTCACAGCTTCCGGCTAAAGAGCATGAGGCTGGTGAAAGGCGGAAGGGCCTGGCGTGGCCAGAGAGGCGCCCGGGCCCACCGTTGCCGAAGGGGAGGCGACCACGGCCAGAGGGCGAAGGCCGCGCCCCGCGCGGATGGGGAGCGCTACCCAATTGCATTTTCCTTCGGCTTTCTCCGATCCCTTGGGTATCCTGACCTCTCGTCCGTCGAGGGAAGAGGCGGGTCTATCCATGGAGTGCGAATCGTTTGCCGACTTTGCCCGGCTGCTGGAGAGGGAAGGGGAGCTGGTCCGGATCTCGGAACCGGTGCGCACCGATCTGGAAATTACCGCACTGGCCGATCGGGAGATGAAGGCTCCCGGAGGGGGGGATGCTCTGCTCGTGGAGAAGCCGCTGCTCTCTGACGGGTCGATTTCCCCCTTCCCGGTGTTGATCAACGCCTTTGGCTCCGAGCGCCGGATGGAGCTCGTCCTGGGCAGGCCTTTGGAGAAGCTCGTCGAAGAGATCCGCGCGCTGCTTCATGCCGAGCCGCCCCGTTCGTTTCGGGAAGGGTGGGAGCTCTTGGGCAAGGCGCTCGCTCTGGCTCGGTGCAGGCCCCACCGGGTGGAGGACGGACCCTGCCGCGACCGGATCGTCAGCATGGGACCTTCGGCGGAGACCGATCTGCGTTCCCTTCCGGTTCTCCGATGCTGGCCGAAGGACGGAGGTCCCTTCATCACCCTGCCGCAGGTCTTTACGAAGGATCCGAAGACCGGGAAGCGCAATGTCGGCATGTACCGGATGCAGGTTTACGACCGGGTGACCACCGGAATGCACTGGCAGATTCACAAGGTGGGTGCTCGCCACGAAACGGGGTATTGGGGGAAAGGAGGGCGGATGCCGGTTGCCGTCTGCCTGGGAGGCGACCCGATCCTGACCTTCGCCGCCACGGCTCCCCTTCCGGATGGTGTCGACGAGGTGCTCTTCGCGGGATTTCTGCGAAAGAAGGGGATTCCTCTGGTGCGCTGCGAAACGGTCGATCTCGAGGTTCCCGCAACCGCCGATTTTGTCCTCGAGGGGTATGTGGAGCCTCCGGAGCTTCGTCCGGAGGGACCGTTCGGGGATCACACCGGCTTCTACACTCCGGTCGAGCCCTACCCGGTCTTCCATCTCACCTCGATCACCCACCGGAAGGACGCCGTCTATCCGGCAACGATCGTCGGCAAGCCTCCGATGGAGGACTTTTATCTCGGGACCGCGAGCGTCCGCCTCCTCTTCCCGGTGCTGCAGGCGACCTTCCCGGAGATCGTCGATCTGGCCCTCCCCCCAGAAGGGGTCTTCCACGACCTGGTCTTCGTGAGCATCCGCAAGCAGTATCCCTATCAGGCCTACAAGGTGATGCATGGCCTCTGGGGCATGGGGCAGATGATGTTTACGAAGATCCTGGTCGTCGTCGATGCCGAGGTCAATGTCCACGACACCGCCGACGTGCTCTTCCACCTCTGCGCCAACGTCGATCCCGAGCGAGACTTTCTCTTCACCCGGGGGCCGTGCGACAGCCTGGATCATGCGCAGGCGACTCCGAACATGGGGAGCCATGTCGGGATCGACGCCACCCGGAAATTGCCCGCCGAAGGCTACCCGCGGCCATGGCCCGAAGAGGTTTCGCTTCCGGTCGATCTCTCTCGCGAGCTTTTTGCGCGATTTCCGCAGAGGAGGGAGGGCAAGGGGGTACGCCAGCCATGAAGATTCTGATCACCGGCTGCGCTGGCTTCCTCGGGTTTTCCCTTGCCCGCCGGCTCCTGGGGAGTGGCGGGGAGGTTGTCGGGGTCGACAACGTCAACGCCTACTACTCCGTAGCGCTCAAGGAGGCGAGGGTGCGCCTTCTTGCGGAAGCCCCCTCCTTCCGTTTCGAAAGGCTCGATCTGCGTCATCCGAAGCCGATCGATGACCTCCTTGCGCGGGAGCGGCCGGAGGCGATCGTCCACTTCGCAGCCCAGGCGGGTGTCCGCTACAGCCTCCGCGAACCGGCCGCCTACGTGGAGGACAACGTCCTCGCCACCGTCCACCTGCTCGAGGCCGCCCGCCGCGCCTCCCCCCCGCCGCATCTTCTCTATGCGAGCTCGAGCTCGGTCTATGGGCTCAATGCTTCCCTCCCGTTTTCCGTGCGCGATTCCGTGGCCCATCCCGCGAGCGTCTACGCCGCGACCAAGCGGGCCACCGAGCTGCTCGCACATTCCTACAGCCATCTCTATCGGCTGCCGACCACCGGCTTGCGCTTTTTCACCGTCTACGGTCCGTGGGGTCGGCCCGACATGGCCTACTTTTCGTTTACGCGCGCCATCCTGGGCGGCGAGCCGATCGAGGTGTACGGCAAAGGAGAGCTGCGGCGAGATTTCACCTATGTCGACGATGTGATTGAAGCGGTTGCGCGCTTGATTCCTCGGAGGGCCGCCGCCGATCCGGGCTGGGATCCGGCTCATCCAGATCCCTCGCGCAGCTCGGCTCCCTACCGGATTTTCAATATCGGCAACCGGACCCCTCTCTCCGTCCGCGAGCTGGTGGAAGCGATTGAACGGGCGGTCGGACGGCGGGCGATCCTCCGCTTTTCGCCGACTCCACCCGGGGACGTGACCGCGACAGCTGCGGATACGACCGAGCTCGAGGAAGAGGCCGGATTTGCCCCGAGCACGCCGCTTGCGGTGGGGATCGAGAGATTCGTCTCGTGGTACCGGGAGGTCGCCGTCCACCTCTCGGAGTCGTAGGCGGGCAGGATTCCAGTAGAGAAGATGGTGCTCGTCCTGGTCGGTACGGCTTCGTGGACGGATCCTACGCTCCTGGGCTCCGGCTGGTATCCCGCGGAAGCCCGGGATGCGGCGTCGCGCTTGCGCTACTACGCGGCTCATTTCCCTCTCGTCGAAATCGACTCGACCTACTACGCGCTTCCCCGGCCGGAAAACGCCAAGCGGTGGGTGGAAAGGACTCCCGCCGGCTTCGTTTTCGACTGCAAGGCCTTCCGCCTCTTCACGCAACATCCCGCCTCCCAGACCGCCCTTCCTCCCGATCTGCGGCCCCCCGCCGGCCGGGAACCCCGGGAAAGGATCTACTACCGGGATCTGGCCGAAGAAACGCGCCAGGAGCTTTGGAGGCGCTTTCGTGAGGGCCTCGCACCGCTCAAGGAGGCCGGGAAGCTCGGCGTCGTTCTCCTCCAATTTCCTCCCTGGTTTGCCTACGGTCGGGAGAATGTCGCGCATCTGGTGCTGTGTGGAGAGCGGCTCGAGGGCTTTCGGATCGCTGTCGAGTTCCGGAACGCGACCTGGTTTTCCGGCGGGCGGGCCGAAGAGACGCTCCAGTGGGAGGCTCAGCACGGGTGGATTCCCGTGATCGTCGACGAGCCGCAGGGAACCCGCACGAGCGTTCCGGCTCTCTGGACGATTCCGTCGTCCGAGATCGCGGTGGTGCGTCTGCACGGAAGAAACCGGGAAACCTGGATGGCCCGGAATCTCGCCTCCGCTGCCGATCGCTTCCGGTACCTGTACGATGATGCGGAGCTTCGCGAGATTGCCCGCGGAGTCCGGTCCCTGCGCGCTTCGCAGATCCATGTCCTTTTCAACAACTGCTATCGAGACTACGGGGTGCGCAACGCCGCCCGCTTCCAGGAGCTCCTCGCGGGCATGGGTTCCTGAGCGATCCCGGGCGGCCGCGTTCGGGGAGATCCCGTTGGGCGAGAAAAACCCGCGACAAAGTGGATGGCCTCGGGTTGGATCCTGATGCATGGACGAACAAGATCCGCTCTGGCAGCTCCTCAAGCAGGCGCGGCCTTCCGTTCCGGACGGGTCGCTCGCTGCGAGGACCCTTGCCCGGCTTGCCGTCGAGAAGAGCCGGCGCAGGCGCCGAGCTCGGCTCGGGTGGGTCTGCGCCGTTTCCCTCTCCCTTGTCGTTGGCGGAGGGGGCTTGGCGGCTTGGCTGGTCAACCGGGGACAGGGGCGGGAAACGGGTTTGACCCACGCCGCCTTGGCTTCGATCGACTCCAACCCGGCGGCGGAAGACGTTGGATGGCTTCAGGAGCAACTCTCGGCGGAGCCGGGAGAACAGGGAGAAACCGCCTTATGGGAAGAAGCGAGCTCGTTTTAGCCGCTTGCTTTATTGCGGGCGTGGTGGTTGGAGGAACCTCCTTGCGGGCGGGCGATCGCCCCGGCCCGGATGGGCAAGCGCCGGAGGAGTGTCAATGGGAAGCGAGGCAGAAGATCGTTCAGCTCCTGGAGCTGCCCGATGACCGCTTGCTGGCGGAGCTGGAAAAGTGGCCCCGGTTCCAGAAAATGGGTCTCGGCCAAAAGGGAAAGTTCCTGGAGCGAATCGCTCGGGTGCGCATGGAGCATCACCGCGCGGCCGAGAGGGAAGCGGAGCGGCTGGGCCTGAAGCTTTCCGACGATCAGAAGGCGGCTTTCGAGCGCGAATATTGGAAGCGCCGGGAAGAGATTGCTCACCAGATCTGGAAGGAGACCGAGGGGCAGCGGAAGGAGCTTCGGGAGAAAATGGAGAAGGAGCTCAAGGCGCAGTTCGCCTCGAAGGAGGGATAGGGTCGGCCTGGAGCGGCGGACTCGCGGAACCGGTTCCTGCGAAAAGTCGTGCCCGTCGCAACTTCCAGGAACGGAGCCGCTTGCTTCTCAAGGCGGTCCTTCCTATGGTGAATGGTCGTGGTGCAGGAGCCCGTTCTCTGTCCGGCGATCGTGCTCTCGGATCTGGTGGTGCGAGAGAAGGGTACCGAAAAGCTCTCTCTGGTGAACTCCTTTGGGCAGCTTCGGTTGCCCAAGTTTCCCTTTCCGACCCCTCCATTCTTCATCACGGTCTGGCTCACCCATTTGCGGGGACGAGTGTCACGGCTCGATATTGCGACCCGGGTCGAAGAGCCGAAATCGGGCCATGTCCTGGCGAGCGCCTCGGGGCAGATCCAGTTTCCAGAGGAGGCCCCGCCGTTCGATGAGCAGGCGGTTCTCGATCTTCCCATCCCGATGCCTCCCTTCCTCGTGCCGCAGCCGGCGTTCTATTCGATCGTGATTCTCGTCAACGGCGAGAAGGTCGGAGAACGGTCGCTGCCCATCCTCTCCTCAGCTCCCGAGGCTGGAGAAAGGGCTTGAGGGCAATCGTCCCGTCTCCTCTCATTCCGGAATCGCACGGATCTCCAAGGCTCCGATCTCTTTCAGGAGCCGGGGGAGATCCGCGGAAAACCGGGGATCCCGGCGCTCGACGAGGAGAAAGAAGCCGTCGTCCTGACTTCTTCTGCTGAAGAGGTCCCAATCGAAGAGCGGCCGGTGGAAGCGGGGAAGCGAGCTGGCCAGGAGAATGCCGAGCACCGCTCCGAATGCGGAGAAAAGGGCGGTCGTTTCAAAGACGACGGCGAAGAATGCCGGAAGGCTGATGTAGGGCTTGCCTTGTACGACCAGCGGGAAAAAGAGATCGAGCAGATGGCTCGAGAGCAGGCCGCGCAGGGGGGCGGGGCGCGGGATCGAGGTGAAGATCTCCAGGCAAACTGCGATACAGAAGCCGAGCGCTCCCGCTCCCAGGACGCAGGCGGAGACCCAGCTCTTTCCGTGCCCCGCGGCCTCCGCCAGCCCGTGGAAGGGATAAGGAGAATAGAGCTCGATTCGCCGAAAGCCCTTCTCCCGCAGCGCCCGACCGGCTCGACAAAGAGCGGCGGCGGAGGGGAACCGGGCTCCCAGGCCGAACGTCGCGTGCTCCAGGTCAGCGAGGGAGGCCTTCGGCGGCTCGGGCGAAGCAGAGGTGACCTCCGCGGCACCGTTGCAGAGCGCCTTCACCTCGAACATGGCGATGATCGGAAGAAAGCGGAGAAAGAGGAGGAAGAGGAAGAGAAAGAGGCCCACCGAGCCGACCAGGAGCCCGATGTCGATCCAGGTGGGATGGTAGAGGCTCCAGGACGAGGGAAGGAAATCCCGGTGGAGAGAGATTACGATGATGACGAAGCGCTCGAGCCACATGCCGATATTGGCCAGAACGGCTACGCCGAAGACGATCCAGGGTCTCCTCCGGACCGCCCGGAACCAGAGGAGCTGCGGCGCGATCGCGTTGCAGGTGAGCATGCCCCAGAACTCGGGAGCATAGGGCCCGGTGATCCGATTCCAGAATGCGTAGCGCTCGAACGGATTGGCGCTGTACCAGGCGAGGAAGAGCTCGGTCAAGTAGACGTAGCCGACCAGGGAGCCCGTTGTCAGGAGCCATTTGGCCATCTGCTCAATGTGGATCGGCAGGATAAACTCCTTCAGCTCGGGCATGAGGGCCCGCAGAGGGATGAGAAGAACCAGGATCACGGCGAAGCCGCCGAAGATCGCCCCGGCGCCGAAGTAGGGAGGGAAGATGGTCGCATGCCAGCCGGGCAGGATCGTGGCCGCGAAGTCGCAGGAGACGAAGGAGTGGACCGAGAGAACCAGGGGTGCGAGGAGGCCCGCCAAGCAGAGATAGCCCATTTCGTAGTGGTTCCACTCCCGGGCCGAGCTCGACCAACCCATCGAGAGGATGGCAAAGAGCTTCCGACGCCAGGGATGCTTCTCCCTTTCGCGGAGGGTGGCGAAGTCGGGGATCATTCCCAGATACCAGTAGAGCACCGAGACGGTGAGATAGGTGAGGACGGCGGCTACATCCCAGAGAAGCGGCGCGCGAAAGTTCGGCCAGATCGCGATGTATTGCGGGACCGGGATCAGGTACCAAGCCATCCATTGGCGGCCGACGTGGATCGCCGGGAAGATCGCTCCGCAGGCGACCGCGAAGATGGCGGTCGCCTCCGAGGCGCGGTTGAGGGAGTTGCGCCATTTTTGGCGGGTGAGCAGGAGAATGGCAGAGATCAGGGTTCCGGCATGGCCGATGCCGATCCAGAAAACGAAGTTGATGATGGCGAATCCCCAGACGACGGGCACCTGGACCCCCCAGACGCCGACCCCCGTGCCCACCAGGTAGGCGTTGGCCGCCAGGACGAGCGTGGCAACCAGGCCCGTGACGATCGTGGCCGGGAGCCACCAGGCTGGAGCGGGCCGCTCAAGGAATTGGCAGACTCCCTGGGTAACCGAGGCAATTGTCCCAGGCGGTTCCAACAGGGGGGGACGATCGAGAGGCCCGGCTGCCGACGCCGGGGGTTGGCCTTCGGCCGAAGCGCCGGGAGGTCGCCAGGGGGCCGATGCAGAGTAACCTTCTTTCATATTACCCTGTCCCTCCGCCGGCGGGCCGCTCGGGGAGGCGCTTCCCCCCTTTGAGGAGCGCTTTCGGGCCGCGCGGGCGCGCTGTCTTTCCTGCCGAATGAGGCTAGTATGGAAAATAACGCAGAGACGATGCGCGGAGAAGAAAAGAAACGCCGGAGAACGGAGGGGATGAGGCTTGCGAACGCAGGAGCACGCAAGAACGCGGCACCCCGCAGGCTCAGGCTCGATCTCGCCCTGGTCGAGCGGGGGCTCTGCGAGAGCCGGGATGCGGCGCAGCGGGCAATCTTGGCCGGAAGGGTCCGAATCGGGGAAGCGCTTGCGGACAAGCCGAGCCGCCTGGTCGATCCCGAGGCGCATCTCCGGCTGGAGCAGCCTGATCGTTATGTTGGCCGCGGAGGGCATAAGCTCGAGGCGGCGCTCCGCGGCTTCTCCCTCGACCCCTCGGGTTCGACCTGCCTCGATGTCGGAGCGTCCACCGGCGGGTTCACCGACTGCCTCTTGCAGCATGGCGCTCGGCGGGTCATCGCTCTCGACGTGGGCCGAGCGCAGCTCCACTGGAAGCTCCGGCAGGACCCGCGCGTCATCGTGCGCGAGGGGATCAATGCCCGCCTGCTTCGTCCGGAAAACCTCGGAGAGGTCGTCGACTTGGCGACGGTTGATGTCTCCTTCATTTCGCTGCGCCTGGTGCTTCCGGCGCTCTTGCCCCTCGTCCGGCCGGAGGGCTGGATCATCGCGCTGATCAAGCCCCAGTTCGAGGCCGGTCGGGCGGAGGTCGGCAAGGGGGGGATCGTCCGAGATCCGGGAGTGCGCGAACGCGTCGTGGAGGAGATGCGCCGTTGGGTAGGGGCATTCCCAGAGTGCGAGGATCGCGGAATCCTTCCCTCCCCCATCCTCGGCGGCTCCGGGAACCAGGAGTTTCTCTGGGGCTTGTTCCGGAAGCCTGCGATCGATCCCGGGTGAGGAGTGGGAGGGTGGCGCGATCCGCATAGGGTGGCCATGCGGGGCTTCGGGCCAGTTCCGTAACCCGCAGTGTGACTAGTAATAGTCTCTATCTATCTTCCACTTACGCGTTATGATTCGCCCGGATCCAACCATGACATGGCCTTGGATCTTGACATGGAGGCGAATCTTGCGATCATGCGGTCAATTTTTCAGTCGATCAGGACGATCGCGTTCCTCTCTCAATTCCGAACAATGCCCAGCGAGAATTTATCGTGCCATCCTGCATTGCTTGAGAACTCCGAGCGGAAATATGAATGTTTATTCATCTATGAAAAAAGTTTCATGTGTAATGAGAGATGCTTTCGAAAAGTATTGTCTGAATCGCTCCAGTCCAACGCCCCGATCCGCGCCGGAATGCAACGCTCCTTGCGGGTCGCGATTCTCCGATCACTGACCAACTCCGGGAGCCTCTTCCGGGCCCAACTCGCCTACGGAGCGATGGTTGCCGTGGGATTCTCTACGGAGCTTGCGAAAAAGTTCGCTTGTGCCATCGAATATTTTCACATTGCTTCGCTGCTGCTGGACGACCTGCCATGCATGGATGATTCCAGGGAGCGGCGCGGTCGAATTTGCCTGCATCTTCTGCATGGGGAACCTACCGCGATCCTGGGGAGCCTCGCGCTCATCACCCGGGCCTATGCGCTTTTCGGCGAAGTGAGCACGCGGATTCCCACGCGGAGGCAGACGGAGGCGTGCCGGCTCCTCGAGCGCTGCCTTGGATCGGGTGGCATTGTCAACGGACAGGCGGAAGATCTGGCGTACCGAACGGGAGGCCGACGGGAAGTCCTGAGGATTGCCTTAGGGAAGACCGTTCCCCTGATCCGATTGGCTCTTGGCTTCCCCTCCTTGGCGGCCAATCTCCCGGCGCGGCAGCGGCTCCTGCTCCATCGCATCAGCGTCTACTGGGGGTTGCTCTACCAAGGGATCGATGACATTCATGACGCGAGCGAACCGGTCTCCCTCGTCCTGTTGGCGGAGGGAAGGGATGCGCATCTTTGCAGGCCGAATCTACTCCTTGCGGTCGGCCGGGAAAGGACCGTGGCTTCCCTGCTTCGACTCTCCGCCCTTGCGCGCCGCGCGGTGAATCTCCTGGCCGGGGATCGGCGATTCGGCTTTCTAAAGCCGGTACAACAGGCGATTTCGGAACGACTGGCTTCCTCTCTGCTCAAAGTGCGAGAGATCAACTGGCATGGATTTTCTCAGGCTCATCTTTCTTAACATTCGCCGTCACAAGCTCCGCAGCCTCATAACGGCTTCCGGGATCGGCTTTGGAGCTGCTTCCATGCTCTGCATCGTTTCTATCGTGCTGGGGGCGGTCGGAATGTTTCAGAACATCCTGTCGACGGAGAGCCAGTTCATTCTGTTCGAGAGGAATGTCTCCGACCTCTTCTTCAGCAGCGTGCGCGCCTCGCAGCTCGAGGAGATCCGAAAGCTTGGTTTGGTGAAACGAGTGGACCCTCTGCTCGTGGGAATCGTCAGCTCTCCCAACCATCCCATCATTACCTGCTTTGGAGTGGATGCCGATAACCCGCGCCTCCGCCATGCCCGCTGGCTGGGCGGTTCACTCTCCCGCTTCGGCCAAGATAGGGGTGCGGTCTGCTTGGGCGAACGAGCTGCCTCCTTCCTCAAGAAGGCGATGGGAGAGGAGATCCAGATCGGGAGCCGCCGCTTTCTCGTCGGGGGCATTTTGCGGACGGCAAACGGCTTCGAGGACGGGGGCGTCTTCTTTCCCTTGCCGCTGGCCCAAGAGTTCTTTCACAAGGAGTCCCAGGCCTCGCTGGCCACGGTGGAGCTCCGCCCGGGGGCGAGCTTCGATGCCTTCCGGAAGCTGATCGATGAACGCTTCCCGGATCTGATCGCTCTCGAGGACAAGGAGTTCAATCGCTCCTACTCCCAGTTTCGCATCCTCAATGTCACGAGCTGGGCGATCGGGATCTGCTCTTTCCTCCTTGGAGGCATGGGCGTAGCCAACACGATGCTGATGTCGGTTTTCGCCCGCGTTCGGGAGATTGCGGTTCTGCGGGTCTGCGGCTTCTCTCGACGACAGGTCGCGAGCCTCATCCTGGGGGAAGCGGTGGTCCTTTCCGGTTTGGGAAGCCTGGGCGGATGCGTTGCGGGCCTGGCCGCGCTCGCAGCGATGAATGCGGCGCCTCAGCTCCAGGGCTATGTCCGCGCCTCTCTTCGAGCGGATCTCTTGGCAGGCGTCGCCCTGGTCACTCTGGTTACCGCGATCGCGGGTGCATTCTATCCCGCCTATTTTGCCTCCCGCATCGCACCCGCAGAAGCTCTGCGTTACGAATGAATCCCCAAGAACCCCATAGCCATTTCCCCGCCGCCGCAGAGGTAAAATCGGCGAAGGCGATCGTCGCCCGGGACCTCTGGAAGAGCTTTGATCATGGGCAGACTCCGGTCCTCCAGGGAGTCAGCCTGGAGATCAGCCGTGGGGAGATGGTGGCGCTCTGGGGTTCCTCGGGTTCCGGAAAGAGTACCCTTCTTCACCTGCTCAGTGGATTGGAGCGGCCGGATCGAGGCGAGGTCTTCATTCTCGGGCTCGATCCAGCCGGCGAGGAGACCCGCCTTCAGCTATACCGACGCTCTATAGGATTCGTCTTTCAGCTGCACAACCTGATTCCGGATTTGACGCTGCTTGAAAACCTGCGGATTCCCTGCCTGGCGGCGGGACGGCCGCCCAAGGAGGCCGACGCCCGCGCGCGCCATCTCGCGGAGAAGGTCGGCCTCTCCCATCGGCTCGCGAGCCGGATTCAGACGCTGTCCGGCGGGGAGCGGCAGCGTACCGCGATCTGTCGGGCCCTGATGAATCAGCCGCAGGTGATTTTTGCCGACGAGCCGACCGGCGCGCTCGACGAGAAGACTGCGGATCTCGTCTTCGAACTGCTCCTTCGGTTGGTCGCCGAGGAGGGGGCCTCCGTGATCCTCGCCACGCACGAGCGGCGCTTCGCCGAGGGCTGCCGCCGGGTCCTCCGGGTCCATCAAGGACAGGCTCTTCCCTTATGAGCTCGCTTTCCGCCGTTCCGGAAGGCCCGAGGAGGGCGTGGCTCCAAGAAAAGGGCGCAAAGGCGGCCGTCGCGATCAGCCTCCTTGCCGGGGGAGGCGATCTGGCCACCGGCGTCTGCCTGCTGCTTGCTCCGGAGAGGACTCTCTCCCGGATGGGCGTTGCGCCTGCCGGAGACCTCGCCTGGACGCAGTTCGTTGGAGTCTTTGTCGCGGCGGTCGGGGCCAGTTACTTTTACGGCCTTTTCTGCTGGCGAGTCGCCCGCCGCGCCGGTTCCTTGCGCACCGTCTGGGAGCTGACCGCCCTCCTGCGAGCCGCCGTCTGCTGCTTCGTCAGCGTGGAGATTGCTTCCGGAGGCATGGATCGCGCCTGGAGCAGCGTATCGCTCACCGACGGCTTCTGGGCATTGCTCCAATTCGTCTTGCTTCGGCGAAGATTTCCGAACGATGCCTGACCGCCTCCCGACTTCTGCAGTTTCCGTACCGGCTGCTGCGGCCGCCGTCGTGGCCATCGCGGCAACCTACGTCGACTTCCTCCTCTTCGCCCAGTTTGGGTTTCTGGGTTTGATCCAGGCCCAGGGCGTCGGCGGGAGCGGCCTCCGGGGCGTCCTTCTCGCAATGGGATGCGGCGGCGTGGCGGGCAGCCTGGCGGCGGCCCGTCTCTTTCGGAGATCCCGTCTGCGAAAATTGCTGCTCGTCAGTTTTGTGGTCAGCGGAGCCGCCGCTCTTCTCTCGACCATGGCGCGCAGCGCCGCCTCGTTTGCGTTTCTTGCCGCCGGGATTGGTGGATCGGTGGGAATCCTCACCGTAACGCTCTCCGCGAGCGTCGCTGTCCTGCTCGATCCCCGGCGTCGGGGCTTCCAGATCGGGCTTGGAACCGGCATCGCCTATGCGGTTTGCAACGTGCCGACTCTCTTCGCCGGCTCGGCCTGGATCCAGGCGGCAGCGGCCGCCGGTGCGTGCGGTCTCGGAGCGGTCGCGACCCGCTTCCTGAAAGAGCCGGAGGATCCGCCAGCACTCCCCCCTCATGCCCGACCGGCTTCTGGCTTCCGAGCGATCGTCGTTGTCTTTCTGGTCCTGGTCTGGGTCGATTCGGCCTGCTTCAGCATCTTGGAAGCCACTCCCAACCTCAACCGATTCGCTTGGGGGGAGCCAAGACTCCAGTGGAGAAACGGCCTCGTTCACTTCCTCGCGGCCTGCGCGGGCGGCTGGTATCTCGATCGGGGTGGGCTCCGGGGCGTGCTCGCGCTCTCGTTCCTCTTGCTGGCCGGGTCCGCGGCCATGGTCGGCGGCGCCGGCATGGGCGCCAGAGCCGCGGGCTGGCTCTATCCGGCCGGGGTTTCCCTCTACTCCGCCGCACTGGTCTTCGCTCCAGGCTGTCTGTCGAACCGAACGACATTGGGCGCAGCGGCTTGGCGTGCCGCCATCCTGTACGCGGTCGCCGGGTGGTGCGGCTCGGCGATGGGAATCGGGATGGCCCAAGATCTCCATGCGATTCCCGGAGCATTCCTGGCCGCCTCGCTGGGGGTTGTCGGTGTCTGCCTTCTCTTCCCCCGTGTGGCCTCGCTCGCCACGGCGCCCCGCTCCGTCCCCTATTGGGCGGGATTGGGAGCTATCGGCCTTCTCTCTTCCCAGCTGCCGGAGGAGCCGCTTCTTCCTTCCCGGAGATCCTCGTCGCCCGAGGGCGGGAGGGAGCTGGGCAGAGAGGTCTACATCCGCGAGGGCTGCATCCATTGCCATTCGCAATACATTCGACCGGGCAGCCGGGACGAAGAGTGGTGGGGACCTGCGCAGCCGCCACTGGATCGGAAGGAAGAGATTCCTCCGCTCATCGGCAATCGGCGCCAGGGGCCCGACCTGCTCCGCGTAGGCAACCGCCGCTCGCCCGAGTGGAACCGGCTCCACCTGATCGATCCGCGCTCCCTCGTCCCGGAATCACGCATGCCGTCCTATGCGCACCTCTTCGCGGACGGAAACCCCTGTGGCGAGGCGCTGATTGCCTACCTGGAGGAGCTCGGAGCGTCGACCCGGGAGGATCGGGCGGCGGCAGCAATCCGATGGCTCCCCGCTCCGGAGAGCCGGCCGGCCGATCCCGCAACCGGTGCCAAGCTCTTTGCGGAAAGCTGCGCGCAATGCCACGGCGTCTCCGGGCATGGCGACGGGCCTCTCGCCAAGCTCGTGGGATCTCCCCCGCCGAGCGACCTGACCCGAAGTTCCTGGGGAGCGGGCACGACCGAGGAGGCCGCAGGGCGCCTCATCGTTTTGGCCCGGATCATCAAGTTTGGAATTCCCGGCACGACGATGGCCGGTCATGAAACCTTGGAGGATTCGAAGATTCTCGGACTCGCCGCCTACGTCGCCCGATTGTCGACGCAAGGGAGCGAGCCGATGCGTGCGCCCTAGTCGAGGCGCGCACGGCAGAGAGAGCAACAGATCAACAGGAGTAGAGCAACGATGTCCGCATTCCATAACCGATCGATCCTTCGCTTCCTTAGAATCCTTCTTCTGCCCGGCGCTCTTGCGTGGGCTGGATGGGCCACCGCCGCCCCGGTCTCGATACCGGTCGATAGCAGCAAGAGCTATGTCAAATTCGTCGGAGATTCCTTCCTTCACGATTTTCACGGGGCGGAAACCCGGATCACGGGGAGTGCCGATTGGGACGGCGCCGGGATACCGTCGATCCAGAAGGCTTCGCTCGTCTTCCCGGTTGCGGGCGTTACCACCTTCCACAAGAAGCGGGATGAGGAGATGTTCCATTGGCTCCACGCCAAGCTCCATCCGCAAGCCTCGTTTCAATGCGAAGGGATCCGCGTCCTCTCGGGCGACTGCGCGACCGCTACTGCCCAGGCCCCCGCTCGCGTTGCCATTTCCGGGACCTTTGAGCTCAACGGAGTCCGGCAGCCGCTCAACAGCAACGCCCTCTGGTGGCGAGAAGGAAGCCGGATCCTGGTTTCCGGCAAGACGACCGTTGATACGCTCCAATACGGGCTGCCGCAGATCAAGAAGGCGTTCATGACGGTCGGGACCACGATTCCGATCGACTATCGATTCGCCTTCGTCCTTCCCCAATAGAACCGATTGCGATCTTCGGGCGAACGGGCGGTCCGTCCCGCAGGGCGGACCGCTCCCGAGGTCTGCACCATGAACTCTCTCCTCGGCGAGCAGGAGGATGCGGTGGCGTTCCGGGCTGGGCTCTTCCGCATCACTGCCGGCTTCAGCCTCCTATGGTTGAGCGCGGCAAACCTAATCGGTCTCTGGCTTGCACTTCTGCTGGCCTGCCCGGGGCTGGCCGATCTGTCGGGCCCAGCCGGGTACGGGAGGTGGATGGCTCTCCATCTCGACTGGCAGCTCTACGGATGGTGCTCGCTTCCAGCGGTTGGCGTCCTCTTGAACCGGTGGCTACCTCGCCGACCCGCCGCCCTGCTCCTGGCACGCTGGGCTTTCGGGCTCTGGTCCTGGGTTCTTGCGCTGGGCGGCGCCTGGTGGCTCCGAGGGGAGACCAGCGGCAAGCTCTTCCTCGATTGGTCTGGGCTTGCGCGGATCTGCTTTGTCGCCATGCTCGTCGGCCTCTGGGGGATGCTGGCTTTTGTTCTCTTCCGCCGAAGGCGAGCCAGCCACGGTCAGGGAAGGAGCGAGGGCTCGGCATGCACCCCATCGGTTCTCGACTGGCTCGTTCTTGCCGGGCTCGGCACGGTACCTCTGGCGATCTGGACCGCAACCAAGCCGCAGCTCTATCCGCCCATCAATCCGACGAGCGGAGGGCCGACAGGCACCAATCTCCTCGGTTCCACCTTGGCTGTCGTGCTGATCCTGGGGCTTCTCCCGCACCTCCTGGAGATCCCGTGCCGCAACCGGCGCGTGGAACGGCTATTTTGGGGATGCTTTCTCGCGGAAAGCCTGCTCTACCTCCTGCTCGGTCACGGGGACCAGTCCAACCGGGACGGGAGGCAGATCGGGGCATTGGCGAGCCTGCTACTTTGGATCCCGCTGCTGCCGCTCTACCTCCACTCCTGCGGATGGGCCGCCGGCTGCCGGCTCTGGGGAATTTCCTTCGCCGGGTGGTGGACGGCCCTGGTGCTGACCGGCTTCGCCTTTTTCCTCCCTGGCCTCCTCGATGCTGCGAAGTTCTCCCATCTGCTGGTTGCCCATGCGCACATCGCGATGGCTGGCATGCTGACCAGCCTGAACATGCTTCTCCTCCTTCAGCTGGCGGCGGCACATTCAGCGGACCCGGGCCGCTTGCGGGAACCCGTCCGGTTCTCCTTGTGGCATCTGGGACTGCTCTTCCACCTCCTCGTGCTCTGTGCCGTGGGATGGAACGAGGCGCGGACCCCTGGATGGCTATGGCACCACGCTGCGGAGGTGCGCCCGCTCTACTGGCTGCGGGTCGTTGCGGGAGCGGGCATGACGGCCGTTTCTCTTTCGTGGCTGCTCGCCCTGCTTCCGGGCGAAGGGGATGGGCGGGATGATACGGCATAGACCGGAGCGCGTGCCCGGCTTCCCATGGATCGTTCGCCAGAAAAGCGGACGCTTCTGCAATATCGACAGCCCCTGGGTCCCTCACTGGAGAGACGTCCTCCGGTGGAAGCTTGCTTCCCGGCCTCCGAGCGGCGAAGAGGAGGCCGCCGGGGCAGCCTCTTTCCCGGAGGAGGTCCGGGTCGACTGGGCCGCGCTACGCAAGCCGCCGGCTGCGCGCATCTTGGCAACGTGGCTTGGCCATTCGACCTTTCTTCTTCAGCTCGATGGGCTGACCATCTTGACCGATCCGCTTCTCGGCGACTATTGCGCTCCCTGGCCCGTTCCGGGATTGCGCCGCCGCCGTCCCTCCCCTTTCCGCGTCGAGGAATGCCCGCCTCCCGACCTCATCCTGCTCAGCCACTCCCACTTTGATCACTGTGACCGAGCCAGCTTCCGCCAGCTTCCTCGGACGACGCTCGTCTGCTGTCCCCTCGGCCTCGGCCCCCTCATCGAGGGATGGGGGTTCCGCCAGGTAGCCGAGCTCGGCTGGGGAGATTTTATCACGGGCGACTCCTGGCGGCTTCTCTGCCTCCCCGCACAGCACGCCTCGGCACGAACGCCCTTCGACCGCGATCGATCCCTCTGGTGCAGCTGGCTCATTTCTGCCGGAAACCATCGCATCTTCTTCGCCGGCGACACGGGGTATGCCCGCTTTCATACAGACTTGGGCCGGCGTCTGGGACCCGTCGATCTGGCTCTCCTGCCCATCGGAGCCTATCGACCATCCTGGTTGCAGCAGCCACTCCACCTCAATCCCAGGGAAGCGGTTCAACTCCACCTGGATCTCGGGGCTGCGATGTCGCTGGCGATGCATTGGGGGACATTTCGTCTCTCCGATGAGCCATGGAACGAACCGGTGCGCCTCCTGGCGGAGGCCCGGAAGCTTCTCGGCGTTCCGGAGCACTCCTTCCGGGTGCTCAAGCTCGGCGAAACTGTCGCGTTCTAGCCGGCACGCCTGACGATCGCCTTTCGGCAACGAGCTGGTACGCTCCGAAGAAGGTCAAACGGATCTGCCAATGCCACTCCGAGGAGGGGAGACCGAGAAGTTGGGGAAGCTCTTCCCCGACGAACCCCGCCTGGATGCTGGTCGATGCATCGTGGTACCCGACCGGCCCCAAGATTCCGAAGACGCGCAGCGCACGCACCTGGGCCAGGTGCATCCCTCTCCGAGCGGTCTCCAGCGCGAGCAGCAACCGGCAGGAGTCGCGGATCCGGGAACCGAGCAGCGCGAGCTCTTCCGCCGAAAAGTGGTGGAGAACCATGTTGGCAAGGAGCAGAGGGAAGTCGCGCCACCCTTCAAACCGGAGGATATCCTTTTGTTCCCAGCGCCAATCCTCCGGCCATGCGGGCGGCCTGCCGATGCGATCGATGCCGACCAGATCGAGCCGTCGTCGGGTCGTTGGATCGGCGAATAGATAAGCCCCAAGGTGCCCATCCCCCGCTCCGAGCTCCAAGCCCCGCCCGAAGAGAGAGGGATGGCGGGCGAGCTGAGCCCGAAACCAGTCGAAATTCCGCATCAGGGCGTTCATTCGCCGTAGCTCCCCTCGGGTCCGCCGCGCTTCGAGGCTCGCGGGATCGAGCTGGTCGATCCACTCGGGTTCGACGATCCGCTTCATCGGCTCCCGGGGCGGGGATGGTACATCGCCCGGGATCTTAAAGGCCGGGTGCAGCCGGTGCTCATGATTTTTTCTTCATGTTTGCGGCCGCTCTCCCGCTTGCCTCCGGTCGAGGACCCGGTTTCGCGGGCGCCGTCGCCCACCCCTGGGCTTCTCTGGAGAGTTGACCGCCTCGGGGGGGATGATAAGTTGTCCTCGATCGCGGCGGCGCAGAGCAGCCGGACGGTGGGAATGGGAGAGCAGTGGATCCAGATTCGCGGGGCGCGAGAGCACAACCTGCAGAACATCGACGTCGATCTCCCGCGCAATCGGCTCATCGTCATCACGGGGGTGAGCGGCTCCGGGAAATCGTCCCTCGCCTTTGACACGCTCTATGCCGAGGGACAGCGTCGCTACGTCGAGAGCTTATCGACCTATGCGCGGCAAGTCCTTGGTGCGTGGGAAAAGCCCGACGTCGACCGGATCGAGGGGCTCTCCCCGGCCATTGCGATCGAGCAGCGGACCTCGGGAAGCAGCCCGCGGTCGACGGTGGCCACAGCGACCGACATCTCCGAGTTCCTGCGTCTTCTCTTCGCGCACTTCGGCATCCCCCATCATCCGCAGACGGGGAAACCGCTGCGGCGGTACACCGTGCCGGAGATGATCGAGGAGATCCTCGCCCTGCCGCCCATGACGTCGATTCAGCTCTTGGCTCCGGTGATTCGGGAGGGAAGCCGGAAGGAGCTATCCGAGGCGGTCGAGCGGATTCGACGCCGCGGATTCATCCGGGCTCGGATCAACGGAGATCTCGTCGAGCTGGAGGAGGCGGAGAGCTTGCGCGGGAAGGCACCGTACACGCTGGAGGTCCTCATCGATCGTCTCCGCTGCGAATCCGAAGCGAGAAGCCGGCTGCACGATTCGCTCGAGCTGACCCTCAAGACCGGAGAAGGAGTGGTCATCCTTCCTTACCGGACGCCGGAGGGGGAGAGCGGGGAGCGCCTCTTGAGCGATCGTCATTTCGACCCGGAGACCGGCTTCCGATTCCCCGAGTATTCCCCTCGCCATTTTTCGTTCAACAATCCGCTGGGAGCTTGCCCCGCCTGCCACGGCCTCGGGACGGAGCTCGCTTTCGACCCGAACGCGGTCGTGCCGGATCCCTCGCTGCCCCTGGTGGAGATGCCGATTGCTCCATGGCGCAAGCTGGGCAAGGCCTTGCAGGCGATGTATCGAAAGGAGCTCGCCATGCTGGCCGAAGCCTTCGGCGAAGAGATGGGCCGGCCGTGGGCGGAGTGTGCGGAAGCCTTCCGGCAGGCCGTTCTGCAGGGAACGGAGCGCGAAGGGTTGCCGGCGCGGAAGCGGCGAAAGCCGGGGATCTCCTTCGAAGGGGTTCTCCCTGGTCTGGAGCGGCTCTACCGGGATGCCCGCTCTTCGACTCTGCGCGCGAAGCTTCGTCCCTTTTTGTCGCCGAGCGTTTGCCGTTCCTGCCGGGGTGCCCGCCTCCGCCCGGAGGTCCTGGCGGTGACGATTCACGCCAGCGGCTGGACGCCGCGGAACATTTGGGAGGTTACCGCGTTTTCGGTCGAGGAGGCGGAGCGCTGGCTCGAAGCGATCCCTATTCCTGCGGAAAAGCAGCCAGTGGCGGCCGACATCTTTCGCGAGCTTGGCCAGCGGCTCGAATTTTTGCGGAGAGCGGGCTTGGGTTACCTCACCCTCGATCGGGAAACGCGCACTCTCTCGGGGGGAGAAGCCCAGCGGATTCGCTTGGCGACACAGATGGGTGCGCGCCTCAGCGGGGTTCTTTACGTGCTCGACGAGCCGAGTGTCGGCCTCCATCCGCGTGACCATCGGCGGCTGCTCGGTCTTTTGGCGGAGTTGCGCGACTTGGGGAACACGGTGGTGGTGGTGGAGCACGACGAGGAGACGATCCTGGGAGCCGATTATCTCGTCGAGCTGGGCCCGGGAGCGGGGCCGCTGGGGGGAAGGCTCCTTGGAGCGGGCCCTCCCCAGGAGGTCTTGAGCCGTCCCCATTCGATCACGGGAAGCTTTCTCCGTGAACCCACGCTTCGTGGAGAGGAGAGCGGTCGATCGTCCGGGGAGGGGTGGCTGCGCGTGATTGGAGCTCGGGCGAATAATCTCCGGAACATCACGGTGGGATTTCCGCTGGGCGGCCTGACCGCCGTCTCGGGAGTGAGCGGCTCGGGAAAGAGCACGCTCGTCAACGACGTTCTCTGTCGGGCGTTGCAGCGGCGGCTGCACGGTGCGCGAGCGGAGCCGGGGGCTCACGATCGCATCGAAGGCGCTGAAGAGCTGGAGAGGCTGGTCGTCATCGATCAAGAGCCGATTGGACGGTCACCCCGCTCGAATCCCTTAACCTTCTCCGGGGCCTTTCAGGAGCTTCGGATGCTCTTCTCCCGACTCCCCGCCGCGCGGGTGCGTGGCTATGGGCCCGAGCGGTTCAGCTTCAACGTTCCCGGCGGGCGATGCGAACGATGTCAAGGGCAAGGGGTGATCGAGGTCGAAATGAGCTTCTTGCCCCCGGTCTATGTCCCCTGCCAATCGTGCGAGGGGAAGCGGTTCAACCAGGAAACCCTGGAAGTGACCTATCGGGGGAAGAACATTGCGGAGGTACTCGCGATGGCGGTGGACGAAGGCCGCGAGTTTTTCCGCCCGGTTCCCGCCATTTGGGAGAAGCTCGACATGCTGGCTCGGGTCGGGCTCGGGTACCTCCGTCTCGGCCAATCGGCAACGAGTCTTTCGGGCGGTGAGGCCCAGCGGCTGAAGCTAGCGGCCGAGCTCGGTCGGCCGGCATCCGCAAGAACGCTCTACATTCTCGACGAGCCGACGACGGGGCTCCATCTCGCCGACATCGAGAGGCTCATGGAGGTCCTAATCCTGTTGAGGAACGCGGGCAACACGATCATTCTGATCGAGCATAACCTGCGGGTGCTGCAGCGGGTCGACTACTTGATCGATCTGGGGCCCGAAGGGGGTGAGGGCGGAGGACGGGTGGTCGCCCAAGGGAGTCCAGCGCAGGTGGCGAAGAATCCGGCGAGCTGGACGGGCCGATTCCTGCGAGAGCAGCAAGAGGCGTCGCCGTCCACCAAGAAGAGCCTGCGGGCCCTGAGAACATGAGGGAAGAACGATCGTCCAAGCCGAACGGCTTCGGGCTGACCATCCTCAGTCTCTCCCTGTCCTTCCTTTTCTGGGCGGGCGGACTCGATCGGGCGGGCGCTCAGGAAGAAGCGTTGGCGCCGGCGCTCACCGCCTTCGAGGACGGCCTCTTCGATCGCTGCGTGCAGGAGGTGGAGCGCTTTCGGAATCGGTTTCCGGCCAGCCCGCTCGCCTCGAGTGCCAGGCTGCTCGAGGCCAAAGCGCTCTATTTCCTCGGGCGTTACCGGGCCGCGGAGGAGCTGCTCGCCCCGGTCGCTCGGAATCGATTGCCGAAGCCTGCGGCGGGAGAGGCGCTCTTCTGGCGGGCGGAATGCCTTTGCGCCTTGGAGCGATGGTCCGAAGCCATTCCCGACTATCGGGCGGCACTGGACAAACCCCTCCCGGGGCCGCTCGCGCAGCGGGCAAAGCTCGCTCTCGGGTGGTGCTTGTGGCGGGCAGGGAAGGTGGAGGAAGCGGAATCTGTTTTGAAGGATCTGGCCCATGGCCCGGCGGGCGAAGCCAGAACGCGCGCCGTTCTCGTTCAGGCGCGGATGGCGCTCTCCCTGGGTCGTCGCGAGGAGGCAGAAGCCCTCTTCGAGCCACTGGTGCGAGAGGACAATCGGACCGACGACACCCTCTGCGAGGCACGCTTCTGGCTGGCCGAGCTGCGGAGAATGGAAGAACCCGCTCGAGCCGTTCCGCTCTACGAGGCGGTGGTGCGGATGGGACGTGCGCCGAGGGAGTTGCTTGCGCAGGCTTACCTCGGCCTGGGCGAGGCGTACGAGAAGTTGGGCGCAAGCGGCAAGGCGATGGCCGCGCTGGAAAAGGCGCTGGAGCTCGAGGAGAAGCGGAGTCTTTGGCTCCGGGCCAGCGAGCGCTATTTGGAGAGCGCGGCGACACTCCAGCGCCTTCCCGAGGCGGAAAGGAGGCTGGGGGAGATCCAGCGGAGCAAGAAGGGCCGCGAAGGGGAGGCGCGGCTGGCTTTTGCGATGGCCCAGGCCCGGGCGAAAAGCGGCGACAGGGAGGGAGCGGAGGCGCTGTTGGAGGAGGTCGCTCGGCGGAAGCTCGGACCCGAGTCGGATGCGGCGATCCGTTACGCGCTCGGTCGACTCTATCAGGAGGACGAAGCATGGGATGCCGCCGCGCGCTCCCTTCGGCTGGTGGAGAAAGGGGGTGGGGCTTTGGCTCCCTATTCCGCCTTTCGCCTGGGGGAAATTGCCTTGGTTCGAGGCGATGCGGCTTCTGCCGAGGAAGAGTTCCGCGTCGCGGAGGGAGCGGGCATTTTCACGGAGGAAAGCTTCTTCAATCGCTTGACCGCCTTGGCGCGGGAGAGGCGGATCGAGGAGTTCGAAAGCATCAAAAAGTCCTTTGTCGATCGTTTCCCCGAGAGTCCCTTGCGCGCTCGCCTCGTGCTGCTCGAGGCGACGCTCTTGCAAGAGCTCGAGCGATCGAGAGAGGCGGAGCGGGTGCTGGAGGACGGGTTACGAGAGCCTGGTCTTCGGTCGAGCTATCCGCAGTTCCTGATGCGGCTGGCGGCGCTCTATGCGGAATCCGGAGAGGATGCCAGGGCGTTTGCGGCCTACGAGCGGCTGGTTCGGGGCTATCCCGAGGATCCTCTCGTGCCGGAAGCCTTGTACCGGGGCGCCTTCGCCGGCTACCGCAGCGGGAAGCTGAGCGAGGCGGAGGCAAGGCAGCGGCTGGCGGATCTTGCGGCTGACAAGGCCTCGGGATCGGTGGCACCGAGGGCGCTCTTCGGGGCCGCGCAGTTCTGTTACAATGCCCAGGATTACGCCGACGCGCAGGCGGACTTCGAGCGCGTCGCACAGGACTATCCCCAGAGCCCCTTGGCCGATTCCGCCTACTACTGGGCGGCCAAGGCCGCCGTCGGTCGACACGATCTCGTGGAGGCCCTCCATCTCTTGGATCGCATTCCCGAGAGCTCCTCGTGGAAAGCCGAAGCCCGTCTCTTGCAAGGGAAGATCGATCAGGATCTGGGCGAATATGCCAATGCGATCATTCTTTTCGATGCCGTGCTGGAGGAGAGCCCATCCGGGCCGATCCGAACCGAAGCGCTGCTTCGCAAGGGAGATTGCCTCTTTGCGGGGAGCTCAGCGGATCCCAAGCGTTATGCGGAGGCGGCAAGGGTGTTTGCCGCGGTCCTGAAAGAAAAGGGGGCCGACCCATCGGAGCGTGACGAAGCGGGGTTCAAGCAAGGGGTGTCCTTGCAAAAGCAGGGGAAGGAGGACGATGCCCTCGCGGTCTACCTCGACGTTTTGGACGGCCGCCTGGAGTCGACGAAAGAGGGTGCGGGAAGGCGCAACGCGCCCGAGATTCGTTGGAGGATCGAAGCCGGGATTCAGGCGGCTTCCCTAAAGGAAAAGGCCCAGGATTGGAGAGGGGCGGTGACCATCTACCGCAAGATGGAGGAGCTGGGGGGACCCACCCGGGAGGAGTTCCATGAGACGGTCAATCGGCTCCGGCGGGATCACTTTCTCTTCGAGGAAGGATCGTGATGACCCGCCGTGCCGAAGAATGGCAGGAAGAGTGGAGGTGTGGCTAGGACGGTTGCCAGCAGAAGAGGGGTTCGAGCGTAGGGCCGGTGCGCACTTGGACTTCCGAAAGGATGGCTGCGGCAGAGAGCACCTGTTTGCGGCTGACCTGCCTGGGCAGACGCTCCAGCAGCCCGCTCAAGGGAAGGGTCCGTTTGGCTCGTACAGCGTCGCGGACGGCCTCGATCATCGGTAAGGAGAGAAGCTCGCGTCTGGGAGCCGCTCGAGCGGGAGGAGTCGACGCGGGAAGCCGGGCGTGCCAGGACGAGAGAATCTCTTCCGCGCGGTTGCGGGTGGCTTCTTCCGCCGCCGGGCATCCTTCCTCTCGGCGGAAGGAAATCGAGAGGGAGACGGCGGCGGCAAGGTCGAGGAGTGCCTCGGTCGGGACGCGCAGGAGGGCTAGCTCGGGTGACCCTCGATCGGGCGGGCTCCGATGCGTGAGAGCCGTCGACTCTTCCCGCTCGAACACCAGGCCGTAGGATTCGAGCGTGCGGCCGCACCCTCTTGCTGTGGATGCCGCCTTCTCCAGGAAAGCCTGAAAAGCCCGGACGTCGGTTCCGCAAGCCCCCGGCTGCGGAAAAAGGAAGAGATCGGCCTCCGGCAACGTCCTTCGTGCGCAAAGGAGACCCAGGGAGCCGGTGTCTTCTCGCTGCCAGGGAAAATCTGCAGGCGCTTCCAGGGGCAGGAGAGCCCATTCCGCAATCCAGCGCCAGGGGAGATTGAGGCTCGCCATCTCCCACTGGAGCCTTGCGTCGTGGAGCCACCGCACGGAGAGCGAGGATGGCTCCGGATGGAGCGAATGCTCCTCGTTCCACCGGATGGCGCAGGAGAGGAGGAGATGACGCACCGGCAGGGAACTCCGATCCCGGTAGGCGGCTGCGAGCCAGTCCGAAGGGACCCTCGACCGGGGACCCTCGAATCGTTCGAGCCGCTCTTCCAGGAGCTCCGCGGCTTCCGATCTCTCGACCTCGCGGAGTGGCGAGAGGGGGGAGAGAAGGCTGCGCTGGCGCTCAGACCAATGTGGGAGGACCGTGGCATTCCAAGGCCCGAGGCGGCCTCCCAGCA
Organism: Methylacidimicrobium sp. B4; assembly: GCF_017310545.1. NCBI lineage: Bacteria > Pseudomonadati > Verrucomicrobiota > Methylacidimicrobium > Methylacidimicrobium sp. B4. The sequence goes on along the minus strand of NZ_CP066203.1, from coordinate 1,019,231 downwards.
AGAGGAAAGCCGGGGGAGCTGCCTGCAAGCCCTCGAGAAGCCGGCCTGCGGCCGAGGCGAGCTCCCCCTCGGCTCCCCACGCATCCACATTGTCGAAAGCGAAGAGGAAGGGTTTGGAAAGGCCGCTCAGGCGCAGCAGGTCCTCCATGTGTCTTCGGCAAAGATCTTCCTCACCCGTGAGCGGCTCCGTTGCTGGCTCGTTCGGGGCGATCGACAGGTTTGCCCGAATCGCCTGCGCCCAATCGATCGGCTCCCCGAACACCCACCGGCGGCAGGCCTCTTGGACGACGCGATCTTCCGTGCGCACGGCCAGCCCATGAATCGCCCAAAGCCAGTTCTGGGGATGATCTCCCCAAGATCCGAGCTCCGACAGCAGCTCCTCGGCGGCGGGAATGATCCTTGCGAAGTCGAGGCGGAGCCATTGAGCCCACTCCGGAACGAGGCCTTCGAGCAGGATCTTGGAGGGATGGCGGCGCAAGAAGCGGACCGCCGAGCGAAGACGGGAGTCCCGGATCCGCCCTTGACTGACAAGCCGAGAGGCGAGGGTGCTGAGAATCTCGTTGGCAAAAACCTGGACCCGGCTCGGCTCTTCGGGCCATGGATACAGTGCGCGCGGGCGATCGGGGAGCGCCATCTCCTCTCCGACCGTCCGGAGCAGCGCTTTCCACGGGCCGAGGGGATTGCGGAAGGGGCGAAGGTAGATCGGCACGGCCTTGCCCTCCATCCGCCGCAACAGGGTTCCGAGGAGGGTGGTTGTGCCCGCTCCCCCGGAGGGGGCTGCAAGAAAGAGCGGAGGCTGGCCCGGGAGCCAATCTCTGCCCGGCGGCCACGCACCTCCCACTTTCGGGAATCGTTGGTCGAACTCGGCCGAAATTCTCGAGAGCGTGTCGGCGAAAAGCGGCCGCCATGCCGTCTCGATCTTGCGGGGATCGATCGCGGGCGTCGGCCAGTACGGGTTCACCAGCATCCTCTCCCGCCCTCAGGCCGGTCGGCGCAAACGGGGCTTGGGAATTCGAGCGGCGGGGATGGCGAGCACTTTCGATCTTGGAGAGGAACGATGCCTCGGGAGAAACGGCGGCTACGATCGTTCTTCCATGCTCGGGAAGGGCCGCGGCGCCGGTCCGGTATAGACAGCCAGCGGCCGAATGAGCCGGTTGTGGGCTCGCTGCTCAAGGATATGGGCCGCCCATCCAGAGGTGCGGGAGATGACGAAGAGGGGGGTGAAGAGAAAGGTCGGGATTCCGAGGAAGTGGTAAGCGACGGCGCTATAAAAATCGATGTTGGGATAGAGCCCCTTCTCCGAGAAGACCAGGCTTTCGATCCGTTCGGCGATCGGGAAGAGCGTGCGATCGCCCGCTTCTTCGGCGAGCTGCCCCGCCAGTCCTTTGATGATCGGGGCGCGAGGGTCGCCATCCTTATAGACCCGATGGCCGAACCCCATGACCTTTTCCTTCTTCTCGAGCATCTTCCTGACGCCTGCCTCCGCCTCGTCGGGAGAGGAAAACCGTTCGAGGAGCTTCATCGCCCCCTCGTCGGCTCCTCCATGCAGGGGTCCGCGCAGCGCCCCGATTCCCCCGGTGACGGCCGAATAGAAATCCGAAAGGGTCGAAATGATCACGCGACAGGCGAAGGTGGAAGCGTTGAACTCGTGCTCGGCATGGAGGATGAGCGCCGCATCGAGCGTCCGCGCGTGGAGGGCCGAGGGGGGCTCTCCACGGAGCAGGTAGAGAAAGTGATCGGCTACGGTCGGATGCGCTTCCGCCCGCGTCTCGATTCGCCTCCCGTTCCGATGGAAGTGAAACCAGTAGAGGAGCATCGACGGAAAGCTGGCGCAGAGCCGGTTGGCGATCGCATGGGCGTCGCGGTCCTGCCCCTCCGGCTCGAGCGTGCCCAAGGCGGAGCAGCCCGTGCGCAGAACATCCACGGGGTTTGCCGTGGGAGGCAGCTGCTCCAGGATCACCCGAAGGGGCGGAGGGAGGTCTCTCAGGGTAATCAGCAGGCTCCGGTAGCGATCGAGCTCAGCCCGTGCCGGCAGGCTCCCGTAGAGCAGAAGATAGATCACTTCCTCAAAGGAGGCGGCTGCCGCCAGGTCGCGGATGGAATAGCCTCGATAGGTCAGGTCGAGCCCTTCCTTGCCGACCGTGCTCAAGGCCGTTTCCCCCGCCATGATTCCTTCAAGGCCGCTCGCGTTCTTTTGTGGCATCACCGTTTCCCTCATCTTGATCTCTGTTGATCTCTTGGCGGTACCCATCCCGGCGTTGCTTTCGTCGTCGATCGCGTCGTGCAACCTACCAGGGCCCGCTACCCCGGGCAAGACCCGACTCCAGGCAATGGATAGGACAGAGCGAGATTGCCAAGGAGGGATCGGCGGCATTATCCTCGTGGCCACCTTCGATTTCAACTATGGACCTTTCTCGACGCGATTTTCTGCAAAAGCTGGCCGCGCTGGGCGTGGGCTTGGCCTCTCCAGCACTCGGTTGGGCGGCACAGGCTGCGGCTCCCGGCGGGCCAGAGAGCGTTCGCCGCGCGGCCGCCGTAGCCGGGTCGGCTGCCGCTGGCGTCCACTTCGTGAATCATGGCCCGGGGCTTGGACGGAGGATTGCCGTCACCTTTGATGACGGGCCGACTCCCGGGGTGACGGAAAAGGTTCTGGCCGCCCTGCGCGAACGGCAGCTTTCCGCGACCTTCTTCATGATCGGAGAACGGGTGGCGGCAGCGCCCTCCCTGGCCCACCGGGTCCGGGGGGAAGGGCATGAGATCGGAAACCACTCGTACACGCATCCGCAGCTCGGGCGCCTTCCCGCCCCGCAAGTGTTGTCCCAGCTGCAGAAGACACAGGAGGTGATCGAGCAGTCGACCGGGTTCCGACCGTGCTGGATGCGACCGCCCTACGGCTCTTTCCGTCCCGCTCAGGCCCCGCTCGCCGCGCAGGAGGGTCTGGGAGTCGTCCTCTGGAACGTCGACACGCGCGATTGGGCTCGTCCAGGAACGGAGCGGATCCTGGAGACCGTTTTGACCCAGGCACGCCCGGGGTCGATCGTCCTCATGCACGACCTTCATCTTCAGACCGCCGAAGTCGTCGGTCGCATTCTGGATGGCCTTCTCGAACGGGGATTTGAATTGACCACGATCTCGGGCTTCCTGGGCAATCCCCGGACTGCGTAGAGCGTCGGCCGAGCGTTGACATTCCCGGTTTTCGCGAGAGAATGCCCTTTTCGCTTGCGAAGGCGGAGAGCGGGGCTGGGTAGCTCAGTCGGTAGAGCAGCGGACTGAAAATCCGCGTGTCGTCGGTTCGATTCCGACCCCAGCCACCAAGGGATCCTGAGTTTTCGCAGCGGACCCCTGGCGTGTTCCGTCGCCGTTCGGCCCTTCCTAGGAGCGGGCAAATTCGAGCTTGCGCAATGCGGTCTCTACGCATTCGAGAATGACGTGCAACCCCCAGGTGTGCAGCTCTTGAATTCGCGCCGTGGAGCGGCTTGGAACGATCCAGGCGACGTCCGCTTCCGCGGCGGCGGGGCCCCCGTCCTTGCCGAGGAAAGCGATTGACTGGATGGAACGACTCTTGGCCATGCGAAGAGCCGAAAGGATATTCGCAGATGCCCCGCTGGTTGAAAAACAGAGGAAGAGATCTCCCGGCCGCGCCAGCGCGGCCAATTGCCGGGAGAAAACCTCGGAAAATCCGAAATCGTTCCCAATGCAGGTGAGCGTCGTCGGATCGGCCGCGAGCGAAACGGCGGGCAGGGGGGGCCGATCCGAGCGGTAGCGACCGAGAAGCTCTTCGGCGATATGGAGTGCGTCGGCCGCACTTCCTCCGTTGCCCGCCGTGAAGAGGGTCCCTCCCCGCTCAAGCGTCTGGACGCAAAGGGCGGCCGCCGTTTCGAGAGTGGGGAAGCTCTCTTGGGCCAGGAGCAGCGCCTCTTCCAGCTCTTGCGCGCTTGCGCGGACGATGGATTCGATCCCTTTCATCGTTCGAGGTCTTGAAGGCCCCAACGCTCACCGATCCCTCTTGCCGCTCCCGAGCCGACACTCTGAGGGGACAGCGTGGGCTTCCGGGGCGGCTGCGGAGAAAAAGTTGGGGGCATGAGGAGCAGCTTGCCTGAGATGGGAAAATTCGCAAGTCTGGGAGAGGAGATAGCGTGCGAGCCGGAATTGCTTTGGGTTCCAACCTGGGGGAGAGAGAGGTTCGGATGGAGGAAGGGTTTGCCTTTCTCCAAAAGCTCTCGAAGAGCTCCTATTTCCTCCGTTCCTCGGTCTGGAAAAGCGATCCGGTCGATTGCCCTCCGGGTTCGAGGGAGTTCTTGAACGCCGTCGTTGAGATCGACTGGGATGGTCCTCCCGAAGACCTCCTGGCCTCTCTGCTCACCTTCGAGGGAAGGGTGGGTCGGCCGCCGGCGCGAACGAGGCAGCGGAACGCGCCCCGCCCCCTCGATCTCGACCTCCTCTACTGCGGCACTCTCGTGAGAAACACCCCCGAGTTGACCTTGCCGCACCCGCGCCTCGCTTGCCGCAGCTTTGTGCTGGGACCGCTTGCGGAAATCGCACCCCAGCTCCATCTTCCGGGCTTTTCCTGCACGGTCCAGGAGCTTTATGACCGACTCATCGAAAGTCACACCGGAGTGGGTTCGTAGCCGGAAGGGGACAAGGGAGAAGATCGCGGCGTTGACCGCCTACGATTATCCTACGGCCCGGCTGCTCGACGAAGTCGGGATCCCCGTCCTCCTCGTGGGGGATTCTCTGGCGATGGTGGTCTTGGGCTATCCGGATACGACCTCTCTGCAGTTGAGCGAGCTGCTTCCGCACGTTGCCGCGGTGGCGCGGGCCAAGCCCCGCGCCCTCGTCGTGGCCGATTGCCCGGCGGGGACCTGCTTGACGCCCGAGGACGCTTTGGCCACCGGGAAGGCCCTGGTGGGCGCGGGAGCCGAAGCGGTGAAGCTGGAAGGGGGGCTCGAGGAGAGCGGTGCCATCCGGAGGCTTACCGGAGCCGGCATCCCCGTGATGGCGCATATCGGACTGCTGCCGCAGCGCGTGGGCGCGCGGTTTCGCAGGGTCGGGCGTCTTCCGGAGGAGAGGGAGAGGCTGATTGCGGATGCACGAGCGGTCGAGGAGGCGGGATCGTTCAGCGTCGTGGTCGAGGCGGCGGATGCCGCGCTGACGGCCGAGATCACACGGAGCCTCCGTATCCCGACGATCGGGATCGGCTCGGGCGCGGAGTGCGACGGCCAGATCCTGGTCTTTCACGACCTGGTCGGCCTTTTCCCTTGGTTCCGGCCGCGCTTCGTCGAGCCCAAGGCGGATCTTGCCGGTACGATCCGGGAGGCGGCGCAGCGTTTCCTTGCCGAAACCCAAGGGAAGGCGTAAGCGCTTCCCCGTTGAACGAGCGTCGTCTTTCCGGACAGGGGATGTCCGTGCTCCATACGATGCCGGAGGCGGAAGTCCGGCCATTCGCGGATCAGCCCGAAGCGGCCACGGATGGCATGGACGATGCTCCGGCGCTTCGTGGAAATGCAACATTTCGTCCGCAGAACGGGGCTGCCCGCGCGACTCTGCAGCTCGACGAAGAGAGGCAACAGGGTGGGGCGCTTCCTCTTCTTGCTCCTCGTGGTGGGAGCTCGGACCGCCCTTGGCTGGAGCGGAGAGGGAGGAGAGGGGGTGATCCTGACGCAAGGATCGGCTGCGCAGCCGTCCCGAGGTGACGAAGGAAATTCGTGGTTTGTCGCGGGATTCGTGGGAACCCAGTGGAATCGCTTCTCCTCCGGATTTGTGCCTGCCACCGGAGCCCCGGTCCGCTCCCAGGAGGATTTTACGACGATCCTCTCCCCGACCGGAGGCTACTACTGGTACAATCCGCAGAAGACCGGCCACTTCAGCTTCACCCTCGAGTTGACTGGAGCCTACAATGCGGCGGGAATCTCGACGCAGATCGGCGGTCGGGGTAGAGCCGATGCCGTGAGCGGCGGATTCACCGTCCTCTTTGGAACCGTGGGGTACCGCATGGGGGCCTGGGAGCCGATTCTCGGGCTGGGCGCTGGGGCGGGGTTCCTCACCTCAGAGAGCCGAAGCGAGGCGTCCTCGACCGCCGTCGTGCCCGTCTTGCTTGTCGATCTCGGGATGCGTTATCACCTCGATGCACGCTGGTCGTTGCGTTTCGAGTCCTTCTTCGGCTGGACGGGGGCCATTTCCTATTCCTACCCGTCCGGGGAAGTCGTCGCGGGCCATATGCTGAGCAACAACGTGGTGGTGGGCCTGGGCTATGCTTTCGGACGATAAGGATACAGCCTGAGCGCTTCTTAGGAGAGCGAGAGCGAGTCGTGCGCGGGACTCCTTTGGTTGTCGTTGCGCGGTGGGGGCCATCCCCATCCCCGAGGCGCCGGATGAGGCGGCGGACGGATCGAGGGAAGGACCGGCAGCGCTGCGATCTTGCCTTTGGCCGGCGTTGCTGATTGTGTCTCACGAGGACAAACAAGATCGATCCCCCGGGACGTTCGTCTCGAGACCGTCCAGCGTACAAAGGAGGTAGTGCATGGATCAGCCAGGTGATTCGGGACATTTTGTTCGCACAGCCGTAGCCTACGGAGCGGATCTTGAGGAAGCATTGGCCAAGCTGCGGAGCCAGGGAATCCGCAATCCGACGCTGACGATCCTCTTCGCCTCGAGCTCTCTTGACCAGGAGCGGATTGCCCGGGAGGTTCGGAGCGGCCTGGGAGGGCAGTCGTGGGGGTTTTCGTGCGCTGGTCATTTCAATGGGGAGCAGGGGGATCTCTCGACGGAGGGGATTCTCCTTCTGGCCATCGAGCAGCGGGGAGATCTGCTGGCTCCCTGCGTCGTCATGGGCAAGCTCGACGGCGCGGAGGAAGAGAGGGCGGCGGAATTGACACGGCAGGCCTTCGACGGAGTCCTCTTCAGCCCGGAGCTTCTCTACGTCGCCTTTACGGGCAAGAGCGCTTCCGGAATGCTCCGCGCCAATCCCTTCACTCTCCTGGTGGGCCATTCGAGCGTCGGCACCGAGGAGGCCGTCTTGCGAGGGATCTCTCGTGCCGTGGGACGAGGAGCTCGCGTCGTGGGAGGAACCGCGGCGGACCGGCTTTACCTGGATCGGGTTACCGAGACCTTTGCCCATGGGAATGGAGAGAGCCACAAAGGGGCTCTCTCTCTTTTGGGGATCGCCACGACCCTCAAGAACGGGGTCGGGATGGCCAACGCCTTCCGGCCGGTAGGGGCCAAAGGCGCCTTCGTGACCGAGAGCGAGGGGAGGGTGGTGAAGACACTCGACCATCGCCCGGCGGCCGACGTCTATGCGGAGTTAGTCGGCGCCTCCGGTTGGCGGGAGGCGCAGGAGCGGTTCAACAGCCATCCGATGGGGATCATCGAGGTCACCGCGAACTACTGGCAGGTGCGCAGTCCGGCGGCGATCCGGGAAGACGGTTCGATCGTCTTCTTTTCCGCGATCCCGGTGGGGAGCGGCCTGACCCTTCTGGAGGCGGACGCACAGAGCCGCGTCGAGTCGGTCCGGGTTGCGGTCCGACGGGCGCTGGCCGATGCCGGCAACCCGAGACGCGTGGCGGCGGTCGTCGCCTTTAACTGCATTCTTTGCCATCAGCAGGCGCTCCGCCTGGGTTCCGGCGCGGCCGAGGTTCGGGTCATTCGCGAGGAGCTGGGCGAGCATGTGGCGGTGGTCGGCGCGTCGACCTACGGAGAGACCGGCACGACGGTCGCGGGAACGGTCGGCCATCACAACCAGACGATCACCCTATGGCTCTTGGCCGACGAGGCAATCACTCAGTAGCCCACCTGCGGCCTCCTGCCGGGCGATCGCCGGATGGCGCGGCGAGCTGACGATAGAGCGCCAGCGTCCGCTCGGCGAGGATCTCGGAGGAGAAGCGCTTGGCCACCTCTTCGTGGAGCGCCCACCGTTGCGAAAGGGTGAGGGGCGGCTCCCGGGCCAGCTCCTCCATGGCCGAGGCGAGGGCTTGGGGCGTCGAGCGATCCAGGAGCCTGCCTGCCCTCTCGGAGACGAAGGCTTCGGGGACCCCGTCAATCGCTCCGGCGATGACCGGCTTTCCGCAGGCCAAGGCCTCGAGGATCGCCAGTCCCAGCGCCTCGGTCCCGATCCCAGGCCGTACCAAGCAGTCGATCGAATTCAGGAACTCCGGCATCCGGTGGCAATGGGAGAGGAAAAGGGCCTTGCCTTCGAGCCCCAGGGCGCGTGCCTTTTCGGCCAGGTAGTCCTGCATGTTGCCGCTGCCCAGGAGCAGGAATCGAGCGTGTGGTAGGGCGGCATGAGCGAGGGCCGCGGCTTCCAGGAAGATCTCCTGCCCTTTGCCATGCGGAAAGGAGCACCCACCAACCAGGCCGAATATGCGATGCTCGGGCCCAAAGCCCCAGGAACTCCGCTCGCGGGCCTCTTCGGTTGGTCGAAAGCGCTCCACCTCGATTCCCGGAAGGATCGTGTGGATCTTGGCACCATTTCCTGAGATCGGCGGACGGGAGCGCCGCTCCCCATCGGTCGATTCCGGCTCATAATCGCCTTCTGTCAGCACGTGGTAGACGAATTGCGACACCGCGATCATGCCATCCGAGGCATTCAAGAGAAATCTTCGGCTCGGCCAGGAGCTCGGGCTCTTGGCCATATGACGAGTCAGCAGGGCGGCGGCTCCACTGCCGGCCAAGCGTACCGCGAGGATGGTGGGCCAGTAGTCTCGGCCGTGATGTGCGTGGACGATCGAGAAGCCGCCTATCCGGATCCATCGCGCGAGCGAGAGCACGAGGCTCACCTTGTTTTGCGGGATCGGAAGGAGCCGGATGCCTCGCCGTTCGACCTCGGGAGCCAAGCTCCCCGAGGGGGGGGCCGCCAAGGCGACCGGGCATCCCAACCGTTGCAGCCCGGCGGCCAGAAGAATCGCCTGCACGTCCGTACCGCCGCCGCTGAGCAGGGAATCGACTTGGAGGATGGAGGGAGGTTCAGTCACGAGGCAGCCCCATGCGATCTGGCCTTCCCGCCAAGTGCCAGAGGAGAAGAGCCCAGCGCACGCCCATCCTCTCCCGGAAGCGCGGGCGGGTTCCCCGAAAGGGGAAGATCAGGATGTCCCCAGCCAATTCCATGGCGAGACGGAGGGGCAGGACGAGGCGCAGGCAAGCTTGGTGCGACCGCGGGGCATGGAGCGAAAAGTAGCGATAACGGGATCGCCAGTATTCGATTCGGGCGGCCGCAGGGGATGCGGCGGCACTTCGCCCTTGGCCGTGCCAGACGTGAACGTCGGGGAGGTGGTAGGCCGCAAAGCCGGCCAGCCGCGCCCGATAGCAGAAGTCCGTCTCCTCCAGGAAGAAAAAAAAGCCCTCGTCCATGCCGCGCAGTCGCTGCCAGAGAGCGGCGCGCGTGAGGAAGAAGGCTCCGATGACCGAATCGACCGCGGTGGGATGGGTGGCGGGACGTTCTTTCCCGGGATAGCGGTGGGGAAAGAGGCGTCGGAGGAGAGCCTTGTTGCCGAGTTCGGTCCAGAGGCTGGGAAAGTTCGCGATCGAATTTTGCGGGCTCCCGTCCTCGTTCCGCAATCGGGCTCCGGCGATGCCGCATTCGGGATGCGTTTCCATCCACTGCACGGCGCGTTCGAGCGCATCCGATTCGAGACGTGCGTCGCTGTTGAGGAGCAGGAGATACTTTCCGCGACTCCGCTCGGCCGCTCGGTCGACGGCTGCGGCGAAGCCGAGGTTGCGGGGAAAACGGAGATAGACGAGCTTCGGGAAGGCGGGAGGAATCCCCTCGGCCGTGCCGTCCGTCGAACCGTTGTCGACGAGAATCGTCTCCAACGGAAAGGAGACCTCGCTCGCTTCCACGGAGCGGATCGCCTCGCGGACAAGGTCGCGGGTATTCCGCGTGACGATGATGACCGAGACCAGAGGTTCCCCTTTTCTCGTCTCCCCCGCACCCTCGGTGGGCGAGATCGCCTTCGGAGCCGCGTAGCCCCCGTTTCCTGCCTCCTTCACGCAAGAATCTTGGCAAAACGCAGCGGAGGTTTGCGATCCAGAACCTACTTCATCTAGAGTATTCGAGGATATGGCCCTCTCTCCCGCTCTTCCCCCGGCGGATGCGCTGCCCCCCTACACCAATCTCTGGGCCTACCGGAAGCGTTTTGCCGAGGCGGCACCGATCCTGATGTATCACAAGATCGGCTCGCCCCCGCATGGGGCGCGCTTTCGAGGTCTCTACCTTCCGACCTGGCTCCTGGCGAGACAGCTGTGTGAATGGAAGGCAAACGGCTGGACATCCATGGGTCTGGCGGAATTTGCCTGCCCCAGCAGTCCCATTCGGAAACGGGTCTGCCTCACCTTCGACGACGGCTATGCCAGCCTGCACCAAGAGGCCTTTCCGCTCCTGGGCGAGCAGGGTTTCCGCGCGATCGTCTTTTTGGTGGCGGAGCGGATTGGCAGCTCCAATGAGTGGGATCTGGCGATTGGGGAAAAGCCCGCGGCGCTGATGGACGAGGTGCAGATACGGGAGTGGATGCAAGCCGGGCATGAAATCGGCGGGCACACCTTGACCCATGCGTCGCTCACCCGGCTGACGCTTTCGGAGGCGCGACGAGAGATCGTGGACGGGAAGAAGAAGCTCGAAGATCTCTTCGGGCGGTCCATCGAGCACTTTTCTTATCCCTACGGGGATTGGAACCCGCAGATTCGGGATCTCGTTGCTGAGGCGGGTTATCGGACGGCCTGCACCGTCGAGCGGGGGATCAACGGGGTGGGGGCCGATCCCTTCCTTCTTCGGCGGATCACGGCATGCCGCCCCCCGCGTACGCTGCGGACCCTCTTTGGGCTCATGCCGGGATGAAAGGGCTGCCGGAGGAGAGGAGCAAACCGAGCGGATGAGGAAGCTGCCGATCTCCGTGACGATGATCGCCTGCAACGAGGCGCGCAACCTTCCGCGCAGCCTGGGAAGCGTCGCTGGCTGGGTGGAAGAGATCGTCGTCGTCGTCAACGATTGCACCGACCCGACACCAGAGATTGCCCGCGAGTTCGGAGCCCGCGTTGAGGAGCGCGCCTGGACCTGCCGCCGCGACCAGAAGAATGTGGCGCTCTCCCTGGCTACGCGGCCCTGGGTCCTGGGGCTCGATGCGGACGAGGAAGTTTCGCTCGAGATGCGAAAGGCGGTTGAAGAGTTCTTTTCCGGCGAGGAAGGAAAGTTCGACGGCGCATCCTTTCGCCGTAAGACATGGTTCCTCAACCGATGGATTACGCACGGAGATTGGTATCCCGACTATAACCTGCGCCTCTTTCGCCGGGATCGCGGCCGATGGGGGGGGAATCGGGAGCACGACAAGCTGATTCTTGACGGTCGGGTGAGGAAGATGCGGGTGGATCTGCTCCACTATTCGTTCCCCACCGTGGAAGACAACGTGCGGAAAATCCCGGCGTTTGCGGCGGCATTTGCCGACGAACGGCAGGGAAGAGGCATAGGCTTTCGCTGGTCGGACCTCTTCTTCCGACCTCTCTGGCGCTTTTTGCGGGGCTATTTCTTCCGGCTGGGCTTTCTGGACGGATTTCCGGGTCTCTACATCGCCACGGTTACTGCACTGGCGACTTTCGTTCGGTACGCCAAGCTTTACGAGCGCCAGTTCGGCAAGCAGCCTCCGCCCATTGGAGCGGAAGGCGCGCCCCAGGTTGTCGCTCGCGGATAGAGACTTCCGCGGCCGATTCCTGCTTGCCGGCGTTCGTCCCCGATTCCGCCGCCCGGCGAGCAAAACTCCGGTGAGTGTACCGGGTTGCTCGGATGCATCCCCCCGGATCTTGCCTGAGGGAAAGGAGAGGAGACCACCAGAATAGCCCGCGCAACCACTGGCGGCTACCCTGATGCAGCGATAGCGGGCCTTTGGTCCGGCGGCGGGCCCTTGGGCGGCCCCGGAGTCGGCGCGAGGAAGCTGGAGGAAGTGGAGGAGGAAGAGGGATGGACGGCCATATGACGGAAAATCCGGTGCATCCGGGGCAGCATGGGCACGAAGCGGCTCTGCCCTGGTGGAGACAGTGGGTCTTCTCGACCGATCACAAGGTGATCGGCATCCAGTACATGATCACCTCCCTCCTGATGGGGCTCTTCGGTTTTGTCCTCATGATCTTCATGCGCTGGCAGCTCTCCTACCCCGGGAAGCCCGTTCCCCTCTTCGCGCAGCTGCTGCAGCAGCTCGTGGGGGTCAACATGGCGCCGGGCGGGGTGATGACTCCGCAGTTGTACAACTCCTTTGGAGCGATCCACGGAACCATTATGATCTTCATGGCTCTGGTGCCTGCGCTCTTCGCCGGGTTCGGAAACTACATCGTCCCGCTCAAGCTCGGGGCTCCCGACATGGCCTTCCCTCGGCTCAATATGGCGAGCTTCTGGTGCTTCTTCGTGGGTGTCGTCATCATGGTGGCGAGCTTCTTCGTTCCCGGAGGAGCGGCGAAGTCGGGATGGACCTCTTACCCCCCGCTCGCCAATCTGGCCGACTCCGGTCCCGGCTTTCACCCGGTGCTCAACGGGCAAACGCTCTGGCTGCTCGGAATGGCCTTCAACATCACCGGCTCTCTGCTGGGGACCGTCAACATGATCACGACGATCTTCCAGCTCCGCGCCCCGGGGCTCTCCTGGATGCGGCTCCCGATCTTCGTCTGGTCCGAGCTCGTGACGGCCTTTCTCATGCTCTTGGCCTTCCCACCGCTCGAGTCCGCCGCCGTCATGCAGCTCATGGACCGGCTTGCCGGAACGAGCTTCTTCTCTCCCGACGGATTGATCGTCGGAGGCCAGCGGGTGGCCGTCAGCGGAGGTGGCGCGCCCCTTCTCTGGCAGCATCTCTTCTGGTTTCTCGGCCATCCCGAGGTCTACGTCCAGATCCTTCCGACCATGGGGATCATTGCGGAAATCTGGACGAACAACACGCGTCGACCTCTCTGGAGCTACCGCATGATCGTCTACTCCGAAATCGCCATCGGATTCCTCGGGATGGTCGTCTGGGCTCACCACATGTACATGACCGGCATGGGCCAGGGGGTGACGACCTTCTTCCAGATCTTCACGACGCTCATCTCGATTCCCTCCGTGCTCATTGGGACCGTATTTCTTCTCTCACTGTGGGGAGCATCGATCCGCATCAACCTGCCGATGCTCTTCGCCTTGTCCTGGTTGCCACTCTTCGCCATTGGCGGCCTGACCGGGCTTCCGAACGGCTGGAGCTCGTCGGATCTGGTCCTTCACGATACCTACTACGTCGTCGGGCATTTCCATTACATGATGGCGCCGACCTCGCTCATGGCGCTTTTCTCCGGGATCTACTACTGGTATCCGAAGGTGACGGGTCGCATGATGAATGAATTCCTCGGGAAGCTTCATTTCTGGCCGACGCTTCTTTTCTTCAACGGCGTCTTCTTCCCCATGCTCATTCAGGGCATGAACGGCGTTCACCGGCGATGGTACGATGGCGGAGCGGGATGGCAGTACGCGCAGAACGTCCTCTGGCTCAACCACGTGATGTCGATCTCCGCGTGGCTGCTCGCGCTTGCGCAAATTCCCTTCATCATCAACTTCTTTTGGAGTGCCAAACATGGAGAGAAGGCGAAGTCGGAGAATCCGTGGCAGGCCACGACCCTCGAATGGGCGACTCCGACCCCGCCTCTCGCGCATGGGAACTTTCCGGTCGCTCCTTCCGTCTATCGTGGGCCCTACGAGTATAGCGTACCCGGGGCGCAGAGGGATTTTCTCCCTCAGTGGGAGCCGGGAGCCGAGGAGAAGGTACGGAGCGAACCGGCGCACGTTTAGTCAAGGAGTGATGCGCTCGACCGGGTAGCGCTTCGAGGCGCCGCCGGGAAAGGGTGGCCGGCCAATGGCACCCGGAGGGGCGCGAAGCGGCCGCGGGCCTGGAGGAGCGGCCGCGCGGAGGTGGTCGCAGGTTGCGCGATGGGCGAGAGCGAATCCGGAGGCGAAAGGAAGAAGGGCTGACTATGCTGCTTGCTCACCACCCGATCGTCGCTTGCTGTGGAGATCGACCCGAGCATGCCGCGCTGGCCGCGACGCTCTTCCTGCTCCTTCTCGGGATGGCTGCGATGGGGAGCTTTGCATGGGCCGGGTATCGTCTGCTGAAGCGCGAGAAGGGGCCGCCTCCGGCCTATGCGGAGTTTCTCGATCATGACGTCGTCGAAGAGGTCGATGCGGAATTCGATGGAGGCGGGCGATAGGCCGTCCGCTGGAACCTGAGCGTTACTGCGGCTGTTGGGGAACGTAGCCCTGGTCGGAAGCCGGTGGCGGAGTATCCGCCGGCTGAGCGGAAGAAGGCTGCTCCACGGCAGGGGCGGGGGCGGCCGTATCGGGCGCCCGCGGGAGCGGGGCCGGCGGATTCTGCATGTCGAGAATCCTCAGGCGGACCGATTCGCTTTCCTGGTGAAAGGCCCTTCGCTGCTCGATGAGACGGGTGACGATGCGGGTGAGGAGATCGATCTTCTGATCGCGGGAGGCTCCGTGCAATTCGGAGATCAGCCGCTCCAGCTCGTCGTCCTGTTCGCGGACCATCTTTCGCAGGTGCTCTTGCATCTGCTGAATCTGCCGCTGCTGTGCGGGAGTAGGGTGGCGGGGACCGCCGGCAGGGGGAGCGATCGGCTGTGCAACCCCCAAGGGCAGAAGGGAAGCAATGACCGGGAGCGCAAGCGTCACGAGCGCGAGGCGAATGCGGGGAAGAAGAGGCGATCGAATCGAATCGACGGAGGAGTGTCGCTTATGCGAAAGCGTCATGGGGAAAAGGGCTGGGTGGGATCACGACGGAAAGGCGGCGGGTACCCAGCCGCATTCTAGAAGTCGCAGCGGGATCCCCTCCGGAGCATGGCGAGGTTGCGAGATCCGGCCCGATCTCCTTCCTTCTCCGCGGGCGGCAGACAACCGTCCGGCACCGCGGAGCGGTGGAGGTCAAAGTTACTTCCCGGCGTCTGCTTGATGCATCATCTTCTGGTGCATCCCTTCCATCTCGGAATGCATCTCCCTTCGCTGTTCCACGAGCTTGTTGATCACGGCGCAGGCCCGGTCGAGCTTCTTCTCGGGCGGGGCCTGGTTCATCGCGTCGGTCAGTCGACGCAGCTCGGCGTCCTGTCGCTCCATGAGGCGCCGCATCCTCTCATGATTTTCCCGAGCTTGGCGGTGCCACCGGGGATGAACGGACTGAGGGGACGGGCTCTCTTGCGTGGAGTTCTGGCCCGCCACTGCCTCGGAGGAGCTCGAAGCGTCCTGTGCATGAAGCGGGAGAGACAGAAAGAGCGCCAGGGCGCTCGCCGACAGGGCCTTCGCCCCAAGGGACCATTGGAGTTTCATAGTTGTGGGTTCCGGAAAACGGATGCGGGCGAATCGTAGAGGAAGCGGAACGTTTGAGGAAGTCTTTTTTGAATCCCGGAAGGCGATGGGTCGAGCGGCTTGTGCTTGCGCCCGATCTCGCGCCGGGGGGGGCGGCCACTCAACTCCCGGCGGCAGCCTTCTGACGGAGCTCCTCCACCTTATCCAGGAAGGGCTTGGGCCCCCCAGGCATGTACCCCAAGGACGCGACTTCCTGCCCTTCGGCATCGAGCAGGACGATCGTGGGGAAACCTTCGATGTGATAGCGGTCCGCCAATTCCTTGTTCTGCCGTTTCAACGCTTCCGATTGCGGTTTGCGTTGGGGGAAGTCAATCTCGAGCAGGACCAAGCGTTCCTTGGCGTACTGCTGAAAGTCCGGGGTGGAAAAAACTTCCTTGTCCAATTTCTGGCACCAGGGGCACCAGTCCGAGCCAGTAAAGTTGACCAGAATCAGCTTCTTCTGGGCTTTGGCTTCCTTGAGGGCTGCGGGGAAATCCGTCAGCCAGTGCGAAGACTCGGCGAAAGCGGGGGCCGAGAAGAGCAGGGGAAGAATCCAAGCAACGAGAAGGGCCAATCGCCCACTGGGAAGCCGCCGGGCGGCGCGTACGAGATCCATGGGCCCGAGGATACAGTCCGGCTGGATCTTTGGCAAATTCGCCGGTGGTGCGCCTGCATCGGCCCAGGGGAAGAGTCGCGGGCGGATTTTCCTCTTGGCTCCCGTAGGAAAGGGCTCCATTTTTCATGTGCGTGACCACTGCCAAAGAGACGGACAAGCCGGTGAAAGAGGAGCAAGAACCCGCCCATCGGCGGTCCATTCTCGTCGTCGATGACGAACCGGACGTGCACTATTCCTTCCAGAGGTTGCTGGAGGATCTGCCGATCCAGGTTCGAGCCGCCCCATCGGGAGAGGCGGCGATCGAGATGCTCCGGAAGGAGCCGCCGGAAGTCGTCATCATGGATATCCGGATGGGCGGCAAGAACGGCCTGGAGACGCTCCGGGAGATGAAACGCCTGGCGCCGAAGGCGATCGTCCTGATGATGACCGCCTACGGGACCTCCCATACGGCCATCGAAGCCATGAAGCTCGGGGCGTACGATTATATCCTCAAGCCCTTCGACATACCCGAGCTCCGCCACCTGATCGAGCGTTCCCTCGAGGCGGCCCGTCTCGCCCAGGAAGAAGGCCAGGCGGCGGCCATGGTTGCGGATCGTCAGGGGCTCTCACTCGTCGGGGACAGCGCGGCGATGCAGAAGGTCTACAAGCTGGTGGGACAGGTGGCGAAGACCAACGCGACCGTGCTGATCACCGGGGAGAGCGGCACCGGGAAGGAATTGATCGCTCGGGCCATCTATCAGCATAGCATGCGATCGAACAAGCCGTTCATTGCGATCAACTGCGCGGCCATTCCCGAAAATCTGTTGGAGAGCGAGCTCTTCGGGCACGAACGGGGATCCTTTACCGGAGCGATGGCGCAGCGCATCGGCAAGTTTGAGCAGGGCGACGGAGGCACCATTTTCCTGGATGAGATCGGCGAGATGCCGCTGGCGACCCAGAGCAAGATCTTGCGGGTGCTTCAGGAGGGCGAGGTCTCCCGGCTGGGGAGCAACGAGTCGATCCGGACCGATGTGCGCGTGATCGCCGCGACGAACAAGGATCTGGCAACGGCGGTACAGCGCCGGGAATTTCGGGCCGACCTCTTTTATCGCCTCAACGTGGTTCGAGTCTCCCTGCCTCCGCTGCGCGAACGTGCCGAAGACATTCCCGCTCTCGCCGCTCATTTTCTTCAGAAGCATCGGCGCTACCTGCCTCAAGCGGCGACACGGATTGCGCCTGACGCGATGCGGGCGTTGCAGGCCTACCCATGGCCGGGAAACATCCGGGAGCTCGAAAACGTCGTTCAACGCGCCATGGTTCTGGCGGCGAGCACCACGATCGAGGTGAGCAACCTCCCGGAAGAAATTCAGGAGGAACTCTCCGCGGCGCCCGGAGGGCGGCTCTCCGTGGAAGAACGCGTGCTGGACCAGGCGGTGCAACTCCTCACCGAGCTCGTCTGGCAGAATGGCACCACCGAGGTCGTCCCGAAGCTTCTGGAGCGCCTGGTCGAACGGATCGCAAGCCGACAGGGCGGCGATGAGAGAGGGGCCGCCGAGATGCTCGGCCTGCGCGTAACCGACTTGCGACGCCTCGGCGTGACCGAAGCTCCTCGCGATTGACCGCCGGCGCTCTTTGCGCCTGGGAAGAATCCGCTTCAGCCTTGGCAGTCGGGGCACCTTCCGTAAAGGATGATTTCGTGATCGAGGACTTGAAACTTGGGCGGGGCGAGTTCGGCCAGCTTTGAGGAGCAGTCCGGAACCTCGAAGACCCGGCGGCAGTCGTTGCAGAAGAAATGGTGGTGGTGCCCGCGGGTTGCGGTTTCGTACCTGGGAGGCTCGCCGGGAATCTCCACAACGACGATCTTCTTTTCTTTCCGGAGCGAACGGAGGGCTCGATAGACGGTGGCAACACCGAGGCGAGGCACCGCCTTGGATGCCCGGGCAAG
Organism: Methylacidimicrobium sp. B4; assembly: GCF_017310545.1. Lineage (NCBI taxonomy): Bacteria > Pseudomonadati > Verrucomicrobiota > Methylacidimicrobium > Methylacidimicrobium sp. B4. The sequence continues at coordinate 1,001,357 of NZ_CP066203.1, read as the reverse complement.
AATTTCGGGGGGGGTCAGCGGGGTCTCCGCGCCTTCCAGCACGGCGGCAATCGCGAGCTTCTGTTGCGTGATCCGTTCCATGCGGGCTCTTCTGTCTTCTCAGGACGGTGTCCAGCGCACCGGGATGGCTTCTTTGCGCTGCGTCTGTTCGTTGAAGTAGTAGATTTCTCCGTGGCGCGCGCCGTGCTCATGGAGCAAGCGGGTGACCTTTACGTCATAACAGCAGTACTCGGCGATCTGGAGGAGCTTGCCCTCCTTCCACCAGCGGAGAGCCTGCACTCCCTCTGCCGTCTTCCCGATGCCGAGAGTCGCCCGCGCGAGGCTCTCCAAGCTCATGCGCCTCCCGGTTTGTGCCTCCACGTCGCGCAGGAGATCCAACGTGGGCAGATCCTGTAGATCGAATATGGTGTAGGCTTCGAGCACGGGGAAATCAAAACCGAGGACGTTGAATCCGACCACTAAGTCTGCGCTCCGGAGCTCTTGAAGGAGGGCTTCGACGTCTTGCTCCGCATAGATCTGGTAACCCTGCCGGGCCGTGCCGTAGGTCACACCGAGAGACATGCGCATCGCGCCCTTATTGCGCCATCCGCCGACTTCGTTCGCTCCCTTCTGCGTCTCGAGATCAAAGTAAACGAGGTTGATCATGGCTTGGTCCGCCGTATCGGGCGGCGGCCTCCGGCGTTGCCCTCTTGCGCGAATCCATTCTTCGAGACGTCGGGAGATGGTAGAAGGCCGCCCGTTCCCGGGCAACGAAGGTCAGGGCATGTCGCCCCGCGTCGAAACCGGCACGAACGGGCCCCGCGAGTCGCGTCGAGCATGAAGCGCTTATGGGAGCGGGGAGCTACCGCTGGCCGGGAAAGAGCGCCGGCGCGAACATCGGGGAGGATTGCGCGGCTGCCCTTCGCTCCTCATTCAGGATCGCGCGCAACAGGATCGCTTGCTCCCCATATTTCATCCACGGGCCGGGGGGAACTTCCTCCTCCGAGACGAAGCGCCAATCTGTGAGGTCCAGGCCGTGCAAGCCGAGGTAATCCCTGAGCGCAGGAGAGACGTCGAGGCCCGCGCCATTGTACATCTGGGGTCGATCCGGTCCGAAGACATAGGACGGGAAATCGGAGCGGAGCGGCCCGACGTCTTCCCACTGACCGTAGGCGACCTTGCCTTTGTGTCGGATTTGCACCCAGTGGCCCTTGCATTGTGAGACGTAGCGACCGCCTCGGGAGGGCTCGTGATACCAGGGCACCCATCGTCGAGCCAGATCGGGATAGGCAACGTCATTGAACGGCAGGGCCACGTAGAACGGATTGAGCGTCACCGCGAAGCGGCGGGGAAGGTAGCCGACGCGGCGACTGGGATCGTCGAGTCCTCCGTAGTTGCGAGTCCAATGGACGTCCCATGCGCTGGCGACATTCGTTGCCGCGCTGATGGGCGTCCTCCCCTGCCCGATCCAAAACACGGTCGTCACGATGCTCTTGTGCCATGGGAGGGAACCCTTTTCCGAGGCGGCCCCGACTCGGTGGGTCGGGAGAAGCACCAGGGCGAGAAGGGGCAAGGCTCCAAGGGGCGCCCGTATGCGGCTGGTGAGCAGCTGGCCCGATTTCATCATCAATAAGTTCAGTTTCTGCTAGCCTCTTACGCTCCCGCTGTCAAATCCATTTCCCCTCTTTTTGCGGGATGGCGCGGGCGGCAGCGATTTGGCTTGGCAGGACGCTGGTTCATCGCGTAGCGTGGCAATTTCGCACGGAATGCAGGAGGGAGAAGGGTCCAGGAAAGGCGCGGGAAGCGGCTCGGTCGTGCCCGCTCGGGAAGGGCTCGCAAAAAGACGCGGAAAGCCGGGATGAAACGGATCCGCATCGCAAAGCAAGGATAGGAGATGGTGGACGTAAAGGCATTGATCGAGGCCGGGGTGCACTTCGGTCATCGGACCGACAAGTGGCATCCTCGGATGCGGCGGTATCTCGCCGGTTCGCGGGGTGGCATCCATTGGATCGATCCGGAGCAGACGAGGCAACAGTTGGAGAACGCGGCGCGCTTCCTGGAGAAGGTGTCGGAAGAGGGCGGCAAGGTGCTTTTCGTGGGCTGCAAGAGGCAGGCGGAGCCGATGGTCAGGGAGTGCGCGGAGGGCAGTGAATCCTTCTATGTCAGTCATCGCTGGCTGGGGGGAACGCTTACGAACCTCGTTACGATCCGCAAATCGGTCGAGCGGATGCGGTGGATCGATCATCTTGAAGAGAAGGGCCTGATGGATCGGATGCCCAAGAAGGAGGTTGCCGTTCTTCGCCGGGAGAACGCCAAGCTGCACCGGCATCTGTGGGGCATCCGGGGGATGGAAAGAATACCCGAGGTGTTGATCGTGGTGGATGTCGTGCGCGAAGCGATTGCCGTCTCGGAAGCCAGGAAGCTGCGCATTCCGATCGTGGCGATCGTCGATACGAATGCCGACCCGGAGGGGATCGATTTTCCGATTCCGGCCAATGACGACTCGATCCGTTCGATCCGGCTGATCCTCCGGGAGCTCAACCAATCCGTGATCGAGGGGAAGATGCGGCTCGGATGGAAACCCGCCGTCGCCGCGGAAACGGCGACCGCTGGCGAGGAAGCGGCTTCTCCGGATTCGCTGGCGGATGTCGCTTCGGTGTAGGGGCTTCTGCGGGGTACGGCGCCTCGATGTCGATAGCCGAAAACAGTGACGGGAACATGAAAGAACCGATCGGGGTCGAGCTCATCAAGGAGCTTCGGGAGAAAACCGGGGCTGGAATCATGGACTGCAAGCGAGCGATCGAGCAGTCCGGCGGGGCGCTGGAGGAGGCGGAGAAGTGGCTGTGGAAGCAGGGGATTGCCAAGGCCCAGAAGAAGTCTGCCCGGGAGACTCCCGAAGGGGTAATCGCCTCCTACATTCACGTCGGAGACAAGGTGGGGGTTCTGGTGGAGGTCAACTGCGAAACCGATTTCGTCGCGCGGAACTCGGCCTTTCGGGATCTGGTCAAGGATATCACCCTCCAGATTGCTGCGGCGAATCCCCAATATGTAAGCCGGGATCAGGTGCCCGCGGCGGAAGTCGAGCGGGTGCGCGAAGAGATTGCTGCTGATAATGTCGGGAAGCCGCCGGCGATCCTGGAAAAGATCGTTGCGGGAAGGTTGGAGAAGTTTTTTGCGACGAACTGCCTCCTGGAGCAGACCTTCATCAAGGATCAGAACGCGACGGTGCGCGAGGTATTGGCAGCAAAGATCGGCCAGATCGGGGAGAACATCGTCGTCCGACGCTTCGTCCGCTATCAACTGGGCGAGCCTTTGGCCTGATCGCGAAGAGCGGCGAAGGGGGGGCTTCCCCGAAAGATGATTTCATTCCGGCCAGAAGGAGCGGAAGCGAGCTCTCCTGAGCCCCCAAGGGGCGGGCATGACCTGGGAGGCTGCTTGGGAGGCCCGTCCAGAGCGCGGACGGACGATAGGGATGTTTAGCAAGATCCTCATCGCGAATCGGGGAGAGATTGCGGTCCGGGTCATTCGGGCGTGTCGCGAGCTTGGGGTACGGACCCTGGTCGTCTACTCCGACGCGGATCGGGACTCCTTGGCCGTGCGGTTGGCAGATGAAGCGATCTGCATCGGAACGGGGCCGGCCGTTTCGAGCTACCTCCGTGTGGACCGCATCATCAGCGCGGCGGAGATCGGAGATGTGGATGCCATCCACCCCGGATATGGCTTTCTTGCGGAAAACGCCAGCTTTGCCGAGATCTGTGCGAGCTGCAACATCCGGTTTATCGGACCGGCGGCCTCCACGATCGCCAAGGTGGGGGACAAGGTGCAGGCGCGTTTCCATGCGAGGAAGATCGGGGTTCCTGTTCCTGCTGGGAGCGAAGGGGTCGTCGAGAGCGAGCAGGAGGCACTGAAGGCGGCGCGGCGGATCGGGTTCCCGATCGTGCTGAAGGCCGTGGCTGGCGGGGGTGGAAAGGGCATGCGGGTCGCCCACAATGATGTCAGCCTGGTCCAGGGGTTTCATGCCGCACGCGTCGAGGCGGAAAAGGCTTTTGGGGATGGGAGCCTCTATGTGGAGAAGCTGATCGAGGATCCGCACCACGTGGAGATTCAAGTAGTCGGGGATCAGCGAGGACGGGTCATCCATCTGGGCGAGCGCGACTGCTCGATTCAGCGCAAGAATCAAAAACTTCTGGAGGAGTCTCCCTCTCCCATCCTCGATGCTGGATTGCGGAAGAAGATGGGCCGGGCTGCGGTTCGGCTGGCGGAATCCATTCGCTACGAAAACGTCGGGACCGTCGAGTTTCTCGTCGACGGGGCCGGCAATTTCTATTTCATCGAGATGAACGCTCGGATTCAGGTCGAGCATCCCGTGACGGAGCAGGCCTATGGGATCGACCTGGTGAAAGAGCAGATCAAGATCGCGGCGGGCTATCCCCTGGATAAGAGTTGGGAGTCGCGGGAGCCCCTCCAGCATGCGATCGAGATGCGCATCAACGCGGAAGATGTCTGGCAGGATTTTCGTCCCTCTCCGGGGAAGGTCGAGGCTCTTCAATTTCCCGGCGGCCCTGGCATTCGCATCGACTCCCACCTGGTTCTCGGTTCGACGATCCCTCCCTATTACGATTCGATGCTCGCCAAGATCATCGCATCCGGCCAGACGCGGGAAGATGCCCTGGCGCGCTTGGGACGAGCTTTGGATGAGCTTGTGCTCGAGGGGATCAAGACGACCGTCCCTGTCGGGAAGGCGATTCTTCAGGATCCCGACTTCCGCAGAGGCCAGTATTCCACCACCTTCCTGCCCCGGCTGCTGGCTTCCAAGGGGGCGCAGAAGGTCGCGCGCCCATGAGCGGCGAGGAGCGGCGATGGCTTCGGAAGCTGCGCCTGCGCCAGTCTCGTCTCTACGGGATCGTCGACCTGGGAGTGTTGGGGGCGAACGACCCGGTCCATGCGGCCGAGCGGATGGTGGCCGGCGGGGTCGACGTCCTCCAGCTGCGAGCGAAGGGCCATGAGCCGGAATCCCTGGAAGAGCTGGCCCGGTCATTACGGCGAGTGGCCGACTCGGGCCACGTCCTTCTCCTGATCAACGACTGGCCTCTGCTCGCTTGTCGGTGCGACGCGGACGGCGTCCATCTAGGGCAAGCGGATCTCTCGACCGCGGAGGCGAGGACGATTCTGGCCGATGGGCAGTTGATCGGAAGGTCAACCCACTCGCTCGATCAGGCATTGGCTGCGGAGCGGGAGGGTGCGGACTACATTGCGGTCGGACCCATCTTCGCCACTCCGACGAAGCCCGAGGCCGAGCCGGTCGGTCTGTCCCTGATTGGGGAGGTGCGGAAACGCTTGAGCAAGCCGTTCTTCTGCATCGGAGGAATCCGGAAGGAGAACCTGCCCGAGGTATTGGACGCCGGAGCGGATCGGGTCGTGATGGTTTCGGCCATTCTCCATGCCGCCGATATCGAGGCGTACTGCCGCGAGGTCGCGGCCCTGCTCGGTCCGAAGGGGCTGCTGGCGGGCGGTCCGGCTACGCAGGGACCGCGAGCAGAACGCTCGAGGGAGTGAAAGCGGCACAGGCTCGGCTGCCAACCTGGAGATCGAGCTCCTTCGCCGACTCGTTGGTGACGATCGCAACCACGGACAGCCCGTCTTCGATCCGGATCACCACCTCGGTGTTGACCGCACCCGGTTGGAGGGCCGCCACCGATCCGCAAAAGCGGTTTCGCGTGCTCAGGCGAACCGGGGGTGCTTCGGTAAGCAAGATCACCTGGGAAGCTTTGACCAATGCTTGAACCGGTGAGCCGATCGCAAGACCCAGCTCGGAGAGGCTTGCGAAGGCGATGTGGGAGATGAGCGAGGCCTCTTTGCCGATCGCAATCTCCAGCTCAGCGAGAATGGGACCTTTCTTGATGACGACGATCTTTCCTGTGAAACAGTTGCGCGCGCTAGTCTGCATGATGACGAGACCCTAGGAAGTCTTACCCGGAAAAGGAAGGAAAAATCGGGCTCCCCGCAAATTCGGTCAGGACAGCAACCTTGCCCCGACCGCCGTCCGGCTTCAGGATCGGGCGCATGCATGCCATCGTCATCAGAACGTACGGAGGCCCGGAGGTCCTGTCGTGGGAAGAGCGGGAAGACCCGCGTCCGGGAGCGGGTGAGCTTCTCCTCTCCGTGGGGGCAGCGGGGGTCAATCCGATCGATGTCTCCCTTCGATCGGGTGGATACCCCACCGCGGCTCTGCCGCTCATCCCGGGGTTCGACGGGGCAGGCGTGGTCGAGGACGTCGGAGAGGGAGCCTGCCGGTTCCGTCCGGGGGACCGCGTCTACTTTTCGTTGCGAGGGAAAACGGGCTCCTACGCCGAGAAAGTGGTCTGCCCCTGCGAAGAGGCGGAGCTTCTTCCGGAAGCGCTCGATTTCGCTCGCGGAGCCGCCGTTGGAATTCCCGCTGGAACCGCCTATCGAGCGCTTTTTCTGCGTGCTCAGGCGGAGGCAGGAGAGGTGGTCCTGGTCCACGGAGCGAGCGGAAGCGTGGGCCTGGCGGCCGTCCAGCTCGCTCGCGCGGCCGGACTGGTCGTCATCGGGACCGCAGGCGGGGAAGAGGGGAGGCGACTCATTACCCGGGAAGGCGCGCATCACTCCTTGGATCATCGATCCCCCGAGCATTTTCGCCAGATCTTGGAGATCACCAAGGGAAAGGGTGTCGACATCGTGCTCGAGATGCTGGCGAACGCCAACCTGGGAAAGGACTGCGACGTCACCGCTCCGGGAGGGAAGGTCGTCGTCATCGGGTCGCGAGGGCTCGTTGAGATCGATCCGCGCGGGTTGATCGCCCGGGATCTTTCCGTCCTGGGGATGTCGCTCTTCTGCGCTTCCGCCGGAGAACGGCGCATTGTCGCATCCGGAGTGGCCGCACGTCTGGAGAAAGGGCTCCTGCGGCCCGTCATTCGAGCCGTGCTGCCCATGACTGCGGCAGCGCAGGCGCAGAGACTTGTGATGGAGCCGGGAGCCTCCGGAAAGATCGTCCTGGTGCCTCCGGCTCCCCCGACGTAAGCGTACCGGCCGAAGAGCAGTCAGGCGGGTTCCGGGAGGCGCTCCAAGGCCGCGATTCGCTCTTCCAGCGGAGGATGGCTGGCCAACAGGGAGAGAAAGCCGCCCGGTTTTCCGTTGATCTTGAGGGAGCTGAGGCTCGCCGAGCGCTCATCGATCACCGGTCCGCCCTCGGTGAGGGCCTGGAGCCCGCGAAGCGCCGAAAGCATGGCCTCTCGGCCGGCGATTCGAGCACTCCCTGCGTCTGCCCGGAACTCCCGCTGCCGCGAATACCAGGCGACGATGAAGGAGGCGAGCAGTCCTAATACGATCTCGGAGAGGAACATGCCGATGTAGAATCCCATTCCGACGCCTCGGCGCTCCTCCTCGCCGCGGCTAAGGAAGCTGTCAATCGCTACGCCGATGATGCGGGAAAGAAAGACCACGAAGGTATTCACCACGCCTTGGAGCAGGGTCATGGTGACCATGTCCCCGTTTGAGATGTGCGTGATCTCGTGACCGAGAACGCCTTCGATCTGGTGGCGATCCATCTGGGAGAGAAGGCCCGTGCTCACCGCAACGAGCGCGTTGGAGCGGGAAGGTCCCGTAGCGAACGCGTTGACCTCCGGGCTCTGGTAGATGCCAACTTCCGGCATGGCGATCCGGGCGCGGGCCGCAAGCTCCCGCACGGTATGGACCAGCCATTCTTCTCCGTCGGTCTGTGGAGCATCGATGACCTGGATGTTGTAGGTCATCTTGGCCATCCATTTCGAGATGGCGAGCGAGAGGAAGCTTCCTGTGAAGCCGACGACCAAGGAGAAGACGAGAAGAAGCGGATAATTGATGCCGGCTGCGGTGAGCCAGCGATCGAGGTGCAATACCGAGATGACGGCCGTCAGCAGTACCAGGACTGCGACGTTGGTGACCGTCAATAGCAAGATGCGCTTGATCATGGGCAATAGTATAATCGGGGTCGGCGGAAACGCAAGGCGGGCTAGGCCTCGTGAGGCTCGGCCACGGGATGGCCGGCCAGGGAGCTGGCGATATCCTTGCGGAAGTGCATTCCAGGGAAGGACACCGCGTCTACCTCTTGGTACGCGTGCAATCTAGCCTCGGAGAGGCGATCGCCCCACCCGACGGCGGTGAACACCCGCCCGCCGGCCGTTCGGAGAAGCCCTTGGTTCCGCTTGGTGGCGCCGTGAAAGAGAACGCCCTGCCTTCCCGACGCCGAGGACGGGGAGTCAGAAAGGGTAATCCGGTCGCCCTGCCGAGGGTTGTCGGGATACCCGGAGGACGCGATCACCACACCCACGACCGAGCGCGGATGTCGGACCAGACGAAGCCCGCTCAGCTCGTCGCGGCAAACCGCTTGGGCGATTTCGCTGAGAGGCGTTCTCAGGGACGGAAGGAGCACCTGCGCCTCGGGGTCCCCGAAGCGGACATTGATCTCCAGGAGGAAAGGGCCCTTCTCGGTCACCATGAGCCCCGCGTAAAGGACTCCGCGGTATTCGAGCTTCTCCTCGATGCAGGCGGCATGCAGTCGGGAAAAGATCGATTCCTCGATCTGCCGGACGAGGGAGGGGGAGAGCAAAGGGCTCGGCAAAAACGCGCCCATACCGCCCGTATTGGGCCCGGAATCCCCATCGTTGATCCGCTTGTAGTCGTGGGCGAAACCCAGGATCGTGTATTGCCGGGTATCAAAAAGAGCGAAAGCGGAGAGCTCGACTCCTTCCAGGAAGGCCTCGACCAGGATGCGGTGCCCGGCCGATCCGTAAAGGCGACGCTCCATCAGGGAAGTAATGGCATCCCGGGCTTGCGCAAAGTCCGTTGCGATGAACACCCCCTTGCCGGAAGCGAGGCCGTCCGCCTTGATGACCTGGGGAAAGGGGAAGCGGCGGCTGAAGGCGAGCGCTTGGCGGGGATCGTCAAAGGAATGCGCCTCCGCGGTCGGGATGCCGAAGCGCCGTGCGAGCTCCTTCGTCCACACTTTGCTCCCTTCCAGTCGTGCCGCACGACGAGTCGGACCGAAGACCGGAAGGCCGTGCCGGCCGAATGTGTCGGCGATGCCGGCGCAGAGGGGGGCTTCGGGTCCGACGATGGTCAAGTCCGGCCGTAGCTCTTGGGCTTGGTGAGCGAGAGAGTCGATGTCATCGGCGGCGATCGGCAGGTTGTCGGCGAGCAGCGCCGTGCCGGCATTACCGGGTGCGGCGTAGATGCGTTCCACCGCCGGGTCCTGACGGAGCGCCCAGCAGAGGGCATGCTCGCGCGAACCGCCTCCGACGACCAGCACCTTCATGGCGTGCCTCGAAAGGCATAGATCATCGGAGTGGGAGGGATCTCCGACGCGCTGAGGGAAAACTCTGCACCGTCGATCCACCGGATATTGGGGCGACTGTCCACATAGCCTTCCAGCGACCGCAATTCCAGGTCGCCGCTAAGCTCAGTCCGATACGCGATCGGGACGATGATCCGTGCGGAAAGATCGCTCGCAATCTTATCGAGTTCGGAGATCATCAGGCTGTCTCGACCGACCGGGAGGAAGAGAACGTCTACCTTTCCGAATTCGGCCAGCAGTTCCGGACTGAGAGGATGCCCCAAGTCCCCGAGGTGGGCAAAGCGGATTCCGTCGAGCTCGAAGACGAAGGCGGTATTGTGCCCGTGAATCGCTCCTTGGGATTTGTCACGGAAGGTAAGGATGCCTCGGAAGAGAAGACCGCGGGCGTTATTCGTGCCGAGGGCCGCGACGCTGCGAAAGATCTGGGGAGAACCCTGAATGCGTTCACCCGCCGATCGATCGTTTGCTTCATTGCTGATCAGGACGACGTCGGCCTGGAGCGATCCCGGGAAATGGTAGTGAACCGTTTCGTCCCCGAAGGGATCGACCGCAATCCGAATTCCGGTGGAGGCGATCAGATAGATGAAGGCGTGACCATACCAGCGGACCAGCACGCTCGGAGCCGCAGCGTGGGCCAACGGAGAGGGAAGCACGAAGAGAGCTTGGACGACGAGAAGGTACAGAGCCCGACGGCCCCATCCTGCCTGGAGACAGACTCCCCTGCGGACGGAGAGATTGCCGCTCTCTCCCAGCCGTTCTTTCAACCGCATAGTTCGCGAACCGGAGCCAACGGGTCTCGAACCCGCAACCTCTGCCGTGACAGGGCAGCGCTCTAACCAATTGAGCTATGGCTCCCTGGTTGATCCGACGCGCCCCTCTTCCGACCAGGCGAGTGACGTTTCGCAGGGATTCCATCCCATGGAAGAAGTGCCACCATATTCCAGGATTCCGGCGGCTGACAATGGAAATCTCCTCAAACTTCCCTTCCGCCGGAGGATCGCGCGCTCCTCTCCGCAGGAGACGCATTCGACCGCCTTCGATCAGAAAATCCGGGGAACCCCTTCATGCAAAAAGTGGACTTGGGAAAGAATGCCCGCGCGGCTCGCGGCGACAAGCAGCCGATAGGCCGGCTCATGAAGCGGCTCATAGCTCATCCGGTAGGTGCCGAAGTGCATGGGGATAAGCACCCGACCTTGCAGCTCCAGAAAAGCCTGGACCGCCTTCTCCGGCGTGATGTGGGAGACGCGCTTCGAGGGCTGATCATAGCAGCCGATCGGCATGAGGACGATTTCCGGTCGGAGTCGCCGTCCGATTTCCGGGAACTCCTTGAAGTAGGCGGTGTCTCCGCAGTGGTAGACGGTGCGACCGCTGTACGAGAGCGCATAGCCCCCGTAGCCGCGATCGCGATCGGCGAGATAGCGCGCTCCCCAATGGTGCGCAGGGGTGAAGGTGAGCGAGAGTCCTGCGAAGTCCCAATGATCCCACCAGGCCATCTCCCGCACCTGCTCGAACCCCAAGTCGTGCACCAGGTTGCCAACCTTCTCTGGAACGATCACCGGCTGGCGGGCGGCGACTTCGCGTAGCGAGCGCCGGTTGAGATGGTCGAAATGTGCGTGGGTGATGAGTACCAGGTCGATGTCGGGCAGGTCCCGGATGGCGATTCCCGCTCGTTTGAGCCGGCGGATCACGATCATCCAATTGGCCCAGTTGGGGTCGATCAGGACGTTGTGCCGTGGGGTCTGGACCAGGAACGATGCATGGCCGACCCAGGTGAGGCAGAGCTGGCCCTCGGTGAGCATCGGGAAGGAAGGAGAGTGGCGAACTCCCCCGCGCCGTGCGAAGAGCGAGGGCAGCAAGACGTCCAGGAGAAAGTTGCGCCGACCCCTCTTTGGCCGCTTGGAGCTGTGCACCGTAGGGAGGCCGGGGCGGGTTAGGGTCGGCGGCCTCCGCGCCGGAACTTATGGCTCCTGCGCGCTGGCCTGCGAACCTCAGAGGGGCGGTCCAGCCGGTAGAGAATACGCGCCTTGGTCAGGTCGTGGGGAGACATTTCCAGCTTGACGCGATCCCCGCAGGTCAATCGGACGAAATGCTTCCTCATCTTTCCGGAAATGTGCGCGAGCACCTGGTGCTGGCTCTCGTCCAGCTCTACCCGGAACATCGTTCCCGGGAGAATGGTGACGATCGTGCCTTCAACTTCGATGGTATTCGGTGTGGTCATGGTGCAATAGAGCCGGAGAATTCCGTTACTGGTCTTTTTGTAGGGCCAAGGAACTGCCCGGCTTCTGCAGCAGGGTGACGTAATCGCCCAATACGTTTAGCGCTTCCTCCAGGGCAAAATCGTTGCCGACCTGAGGAGTGCCGTCGTCCCAGTTCTTCTCTTCGATCTCCCGGATAGCCGACGTGTCGCCCGACGCTTCGCCAGGAGAGCTCTTTGCGGTGGAGCGCGGCAAGAGCTTCATCGGCTTGCGGCTCCGCGCGGATTCGATGTCCAAGTAGTAGACCGACTCGTTGTGCGGGGGACGACGCGCACGCTTTGCCTCCAGGGCCGCCTTGCTCTCCTCCGCCTCTTGCTTTTCCTTGAGGCGGATCGACTGGTTGAGGGAAACGGCCTTGTCCTCGTTCTTCCGCTTGATGAGGTCGATCTGCGTCAACACATAGGAGAAGTCCGGATTCGACGCCACCCGTTCCGAGGAGCGCTTTTGCAAGATGGGAAGGAAGGCCGCCTCCCCGCTCGCTTTTTGATAGTAGGCCGGCGGGATGGCATCCGCGGGAAGGGCATTCGGCAGCGCCGACTCGCCGAGCTCGAGGTAATCGTCCACCGAAGGAAGGACCACATCGGAGGCGACCCCCCGCTGCTGCGTGCTCAGCCCTGTCACGCGGTAGAACTTCTGGACGGTCACCTTGAGCTTCCCGGGATCCCCGTGAAAATCCCAGGGAACATAATCGGAAAGTGGAAGCAGCGTTTGCACCGTCCCCTTGCCGTGCGTCGTCTGATCACCGATCACCACGGCCCGGCCGTAATCCTGGAGCGCGGCGGCCACGATCTCCGAAGCGGATGCGCTAAACCGGCTGACCAGGACAAGCAAGGGGCCGGCATAGCAGAGGTGATTCCCGGGGATGCGGAAGGATTGCGTGCGACCGCGATAGTCCTTCACTTGAACGACAGGCCCGTCCCGCAGAAAGAGCCCCGTCAAGTTGATCGCCTCTTCGAGCATGCCTCCTCCATTACGGCGGAGGTCGAGGATCACACCGGAAATGCGCTCCTTTTCGAGGCGTTTCAAGAGCAGCGCGACGTCATCGCTGCATTTCTCATAGAAGCCGGGCAGCTGGACGACACCGAACCGCTCGGTCGGATGCCCCTGGGTGTCGGTCCGCTCGTAAACGAAGCCCTTTGCGTGCTGCTCGGTGAGCTTGACCACGTCGCGGGAGAGGGTGATCGAGCGGCGTACCGACTCGTCCGCCGCGTCCGCCGGAATCACCAGCAGGGTCACCTTGGTGCCTCGTTCGCCGCGAATCTGCTCAACGACCTTGTTGAGCTTCATGTCCACCACGTCGACGGGCTCTCCGTGCTCCTGCTGGACGGCGACGATCCGGTCGTTGGGCTTCAGCCGCTTGTCCAGATCGGCCGGCGCACCGGGGACCAAGCTGACGATCTTCGGGTAGCCGTCTTCGGATTTCAGGACCGCTCCGATTCCGGTCAGGGAGAGCTTGATGCTGTTGATCTCGAAGTTTTCCGCCTCGCTCGGCGACTGGTAATCAGAGTGGGGGTCGTAGGCGTGCGCCAGCGCGTTCAAGTAATAGTCGAGGATCTCCTCGGTGTCCGCCTCCCGCATCTCCTTGAGGAAGCGGCTGTACCGGCGGGCGATCGTCTTCCGGGTCTGCGCCGGGCTCTCCTTCGACAATAGCCCTTGGAGAAGCTCGAACTTGACGCGCTTTCTCCAGAGATCGTGCGCTTCGGCCTCGTCCTTCGGCCAGGGTAGCTTGCTGCGATCCGGCCGGTAGGTTTCCTCCTTCGAGAAGTCGTGCGGCTCGGCGAGCAGGGTTTCGACACCGTGCTCCTGCTCTGCCGCTCGCGTCAAAAAGCGATTGTAGATGTCCAGAGCCGGTGAAATGTCTTCCCTGCGGGTGTAGTCTCCGAGGGTGGTGCCATACTTCTTCTCGAACTCGTCAATGTCCGGTTGAAGGAAGATCGAGTGGTTAAAGTCGAGGGCGTCGAGGTAGTTTCGGAGAAAGGTCTGCGAGACGTGCTCGTCGAACGGTTTCTGGGAAAAGTGAGCTTGCTGGAGGAAGATCGCAACGAGCTTGGCCACCTTTCCACACTGCGTCTGATCCATCTCGGCGGGGAACGCCGCCGGTGCGAGTGCGAGCAGCAGGCCGAAGAGCCAAAGACGACGCAAAAGGCCTCTCATACGAGTTCCTTCTCATAATAAGCGCGAAATGCTGCGGGGAGCAACACCCGCCCGTCTTCCTCCTGGTGATTTTCCAGGAGAGCGGCTAGGAGACGGGGTAGAGCTGTCCCGGAGCCATTGAGGGTGTGGCAGTAGCGCAGCTTGCCCGGCGGATCGGGCTTGTAGCGAAGATTCATCCGGCGGGCCTGGAAATCTTCCAGGTTGCTGCAAGAGGAGACCTCGAGCCAGGCGCCCACCCCGGGGGCCCAGACTTCCAAGTCGTAGCATTTGGCAGCGCCAAACCCCATGTCTCCGGAGCAGAGAAGCACGATCCGGTAGGGGATCTCGAGTCGCTGGAGGACCTTTTCCGCATGGTGGACGAGCTCTTCCAACGCTTCGTAGGAGCGTTCCGGCTGTGTCACCTGCACGAGCTCGACCTTTTCGAATTGATGGATCCGGAGAAGGCCGCGGGTGTCCTTTCCCGCACTCCCCGCTTCCCTCCGGAAGCAGGGGCTATAGGCGACGTACCGGAGAGGAAGCCCGGATTGCGGAAGGACTTCCTCTCGGTGGAGATTCGCCAGCGCAAGCTCGGCGGTCGGGAGGAGGTAGAGGTCGTCAGAAGGGATGTGATACATCTCTTCGGCGAATTTCGGGAGGTGGCCGCTGCCGACCGCGACCTCCCCTCGAACGAGAAAGGGAGGCCAGATCTCCGTATATCCGTGCTCCCGGGTATGCAGGTCGAGCATGAAGCGGATGAGGGCTCGCTGCAGGCGGGCTCCCTCACCGCGAAAGAGAGCAAATCCGCTACCCGCCAGCTTGACGGCGGCGGCAAAATCGAACCAGCCGCGCTTTTCGCCGATCTCCCAATGGGGCTTGGGCGCAAAGGAGAACGAGCGCGGGGTGCCCCACGAGCGCACCGTCGGATTCGCCTCCGGATCGCTGCCGACGGGAACGGTGGGATGGGGGAGGTTAGGAAGGAGCAGGAGGAGATCCTTGACTTCCTCTTCCAGCCTCTGCCGCTTGCCTTCGTCTTCCTCGATCCTTTTTCCCAGAGATCGCATGGCGCTCAGAAGCTCTGCGGGCGGCTCCTCCCTTCCGCGGCGAAATCCGATTTCCCGGCTCACCTGGTTGCGCTGGGCGCGGAGCGCTTCGACGGAGTGAATGACGGCTCGGAGCTCCTCGTCGAGCTCAAGAAGTCGGTCGAGTAGCCCTTCATCTCCGCGACCGCGAGTCCTCAGGCGCTCGCGGGCCTCTTGGGGATATTGGCGAAGCCAGTGAATGTCGAGCATGAGGAAACCCGTGCAACCTCAGGCGATCTCATCGCCCGTGATCGCGTTGAGAAGAGTGAACTGTTCGGCGCCGAGGTGCGTGTCGGGTCGGAAATAGAGCTTCCCCTGGAGTCGGCGCTCGAGGTCGAGCAGGAGCTCCTCGTCTTCGGTTTTCAACCTTTCGAGGGTCGACGGATGGACGAGGACGCGCAGCTCCTTGATTTCCGGGTGGAGCCGCATGGCTCGGACAATGGCCCGCTGAATCTCCACGCTCATGGTCTCCGGCGATTTGACCATGCCCCTCCCGTGGCAGGTCGGGCAGGGGAGATAGAGGGAGTGGCGGATGCTTTCCTGGACACGCTGTCGGGTCATCTCGACGAGGCCGAAGTCGGACATCGGCAGAATGTTGGTCTTGGCCTTGTCTCGACGTACGCACTCCTTGAGCCTCTGCACGACCGCTTCCCCTTCCCGGCGCGCCTTCATGTCGATGAAATCGATGACGATCAGGCCCCCGATGTTGCGCAGGCGCAGCTGCCGGGCGACTTCGCGGGCGGCTTCCATGTTCGTCTGAAAAATGGCGCCGCCCTGTTCCCGTCCTCCGCGAGCCCGACCCGTATTGACATCGATGGCGACGAGCGCCTCCGCCTCGTCGATCACGATGTAGCCCCCGCTCGGCAGCTCCACCTTCCGTCCGAAGGCACTGTCGATCTGCTTTTCGATACCGAGCCGCTCGAAGAGAGGGGTAGGGTCTTTGTACGAGACGATCTTTCTCTGCGATCGCGAGGAAATGAGGCCTACCATCTCGCGAATGCGCTTTGCCTCCTCTTCGTCGTCGACCAGGATGCGTTCAACATCCTCGGTAAGGAAATCCCGCACCGTCCTCTGGACGAGATCCGGCTCTTCGTAGACGAGGCTTGGGGCAGGCAGCGAGCGGATCTTGTCGTTGATCTCCTGCCATTGCTGGAGGAGGAAGGCCAGATCGCGCACGAAATAGCGTGCGCGCGCCCCCTCCCCTACCGTGCGAAAGATGAGGCCCATTCCGTCGGGGACCTCGAGCGAATCGAGAATTTTGCGGAGACGCGCGCGCTCCTTCGGATTGTCGATCTTCCGGGAAATCCCGAACTGCTCGCTAAACGGGCTCAGCACGAGATAGCGGCCCGCGAGGCTGATATTGGTCGTCACGCGGGCCCCCTTCGTGCCGATGGGGCCTTTGGTGACCTGGACGACTACCTCGGCGCCGGCCGGGTAGATTTTGGGGATGTCCTCGGCCCGAGGGGTGCGCGACTTGCTTTTGCGCTTGCGCCGCTCGACCGTTTCGAAGCTCGCGTCGAGGGCGGCGGGGATGGCATCCCAATAGTGGAGGAAGGCGTTCTTGCCGACCCCGATGTCGACGAAGAGTGCCTTCAGCGCGGGCTCGACATTGTTGACGCGTCCCTTGTAGACGTTGCCGGCGATCCCGCGCTGCTCCCGCCGTTCAAGCGCCAGCTCTTCGAGCAGGCCATCTTCCAAGAGGGCGACCCGGTACTCGAGCGGTTCGCAGCTGATCGCGATTTCCTTTCTGTCGGCGTTCGGCTTCAGGCGGACCCAACGTCGGATTCGGTCGAAAAACATGAATGGTCTCCTTCTTTTCTTGCCATCCCCTTCGCCGGGAGCCGCAGGTGGGGCGGCATTCCGGTCGGGGGTTGTTTCGCGAAGTTTTCTTGAGCTCGGGACCAGGATGCGGCTCCGCCGCGGGCGGCGGATGCACTCCTTTGGCTCCGGCAGCAAGTCGGCTCGGGATGGCGGCGATGACACGGATCAGTCCCGTCAGGTTCCGCGCAAATGGGCGTCTTCGGCTTTCCGATGGATCCATACGCTTTCCACTAGCCCCAACCCTGCCAGGCAACTGATGAGGAAGGTTCCTCCATAACTGATGAAAGGCAAGGGGATGCCGGTAATCGGCACTACTTTGATGGTCATCCCGACATTTACGAAAATGTGCGTAAAAAGAATCGTGGCGATCCCGACGGCAAGGGCTCGCCCCGAGGGCTCTCGAGCGCCGAAGGCGATCCGAAGGCAGAGCAGGAGCAGAAGGCACTCGCCGGCGATGACCGCTGCACCCCCGAGGAAGCCCCACTCCTCCCCGATCACCGAGAAGATGAAGTCGGTATAGGAGATGTTCTTGGGAAGGAAACCGAGCATGTTCTGGGTGCCCTTGAGATAACCTTTGCCGGACATCCCGCCGGAGCCGATCGCAATCAGCGATTGATTGATCGTCCAACCCGCGCCCAGGGGATCGAGCGTCGGATCGAAGAAGGTGCGAATCCGGTTCATCTGATAGGGCTTGAGCCCGGGGATGTCCCAACCGAGCTTGCCCACCCCCACATAGGCGTAGGCGAGCACCGCAAGAAGGCCGACCACCCCGAGAAGGACGTAGCGCATCTTCAGGCCGCCGACGAAGAGGATGGCGAAGCAGAGAGGGAGGAAGACGCCAGCGGAACCGAGTGCCGGCTGCTTCAAGACCAGGATCGTGGGGAGGATCATGGCGAGCACGAGGGGAGCGGCGAAGAGGAGGCCCCGGTTCTTCGCCTGGTTGAGCCACCATGCGCCCAGCAGAACAAAGCCCACCTTCGTGAAATCGGCGGGTTCGATGCTGATCGGGCCGAAGCGCAGCCAACTCTTGGCCCCGTTAACGGTCTGACCGACCACGAGAACGATCACGAGTGCCGGAAGAGAAGCCAGGAAAAAGAGCCACCCCCACTTCACCCAGATCCGGTAGTCGACGAAGGAGAGGGCGAAGAAAGCTGCCAAGCCGAGCAGAAGCCAGACGGATTGGGAAAAGGCCGCGTTGCGGAAATCCTGGCTCTCGCTCGAGTAGGTCGCGCTGTAGACGACGACGATTCCGAAAGCCGACAAAGCCACCGCTACGATCAAAAGGGACCAGTCGAAGCGCATCACCTTGGTCAGGAAGCTCAGCCGCTCGTTCTCCGCCATCTGGTTGCCTCCTACCCCTGATCCGAAGAGGCGCTGTCCTGGCTGTCTTCCTCTTCGCGCACCGGGATGGCTGGGCGAGCCGCCGGCTGCGCCGTGTCGGTCTTGGGCTGAATTTCGGAAAGGCCGTTGAAGTTACCCTTGGCGGGGGTGAAATAGACGAGTTGCGGAGAGGCCCCGCTCCGTTCCATGGCCAGGATCCCCTCGACGATCTTGTGGGCGATCGGTCCAGCCGTAGCCCCTCCCCCGATGCCCCCTTCCACCATCACGCCGAAGGCGTATCTCGGATGGTCGTAGGGCGCGAAGCCGATGAACCAGGCACGGGTATCATTGTAGAGCTTTCCGTTCCACTTTCGCTTCGCCTGGGCTGAACCCGTCTTGCCGGCGATCGCTATTCCCGGAATCGCCACCGAGTGGCCGGTTCCGTTCTCGACCACGGCGAGCAATCCCTTCCGGATGGCGTCCAGATCTTCCCGGCGCACTCCCAGATCGGCACGCGGCCGGGAAGGGATGGAGGCGATCTGGCGGCCGTGATCGTCGCTGACCCCGACGACGAGCCGGGGGTAGAGAAGGGTGCCGCCATTGGCGACCGAGCTCATCAGGAGCACCATCTGCAGGGGAGTGACCTCCAGGAAGCCCTGCCCGATCGACAGGTTGGCCGTATGGGCGGTTGTCCATCGCTCCAGGGGATGATGGACCTTCATCCACGCCGGTCCTGGGAGGATCCCCGAAGCCTCACCCAGGTAAGGTAGGCCGGTCGGCTCCCCGAAGCCGCAAAGGCTGGCCATCTCATCCAGGTGCTTGATCCCCGTGCGGATGCCCACTTGGTAGAAGAACGTGTTGCACGAATACTGGAGCGCCTCGGCGAGGGTGATGTTCCCACGCCCTGTCTTGGTCCAGTCGTGAAAGAGGTGGCCGCCAATATCGACCGCGGCTGGGGAGTAAATCTGCGTGCTCGGCGTGATGGCCCCGTATTTCAGGGCGGCCAGGGAGACCAGTACCTTGAACGTGGAGCCAGGGGCATAGGCGGCGACGCTCCGGTTGAGAAGCGGCCGCGTCGGATCGGAAGTGAGCCTCTTCCAGTCTTCCTGGCTGATCTTCGGGATAAATCCGTTGGGATCGAAATCGGGAACAGAAGCCATGGCCAGGATGTCCCCGGTATTCGGGTCCATGACGATCGCCGCGCCCCGCCCCACGTCGCGGAGAGCCTCTTGCACGATCGCTTGAATGCGCGCATCGAGGGTCAGGTAGACCGAAGCACCGAGGCCCGGGTTGGTATATCCCTCTTCTGCGACGATATAGCCGCGATAGTTGACGCGGAGAATCCTGCCTCCCGGTTTCCCCTGCAACTGCCCGTCCATCAGCCGCTCGACGCCGATGCGGCCGATCGTCTCCAAGTCGTTTCCGTCGGGCCCGAGGCGCTCTTTCTCTCCCGGTGGTCCGACATAACCGAGAATGTGCGAGGCAAAGGCGCCGAAGTTATAGTGGCGGACCGGGCGCACCGCAACGTCGATTCCCGGAACGCCCAGGTTTTGCTCGGCGAACCGTGCGACCGTGACGTAGCTGAGCTCGGACGCAAAGCGATAGGGGACCGTCGGGCTCGTGAAATAGTGGCGCTGAAGCTCCTTTGGGTCGAGCTTGACCTCCAGATGCAGGGCGTTGGCGATGGGGATGAGGTCGGTCATGACGACCCGATAGATATCGGGCTCCTTGCGGACCAAGGTGGCACCCCCCATTCTCCGTTCCACCTGAATGCGGGGCACCCGTCCGCGGTGGCGCTTCGGGTAGTCACGCACCAGCTGATCGAGGTAGAGGTCGATCTCGTAGGTAGCGCGGTTCTCGGCGAGGGCGATGCCGTTCCGATCCAGGATGGGGCCGCGGGCGCCGTCGAGGCGCAGGGCGATCGTCGTCTGATTCCGGAGCCGGCTCGCGTACGTTTGCCCTTCGACCACCTGGAGCACCCAGAGGCGGGCGATCAGAAGCCCCAGGCACGCTGTAATCGCCACGGCAACGATGCCGACCCGAAGCTTGGGGAGGTAGGACGGACGGGAAGTGAGCGGGTCCATCAGAGCAGTTCGATCTCTACCAGATCGTCCTCCTTCTCGATCGAAGCTCGGGACAGAAGCAGCCCGAGGCTCCAGTCGAAGAACCACCCGATGGGAAGGCTGATCAGGGCCGTCAGCACCGACGCGATCACAAACTCTCCCCAAGAGGCCGCAATCCACCTCCATACACCCAGCTCCAGCAATCGGATCGTGTGCGAGCTCCCCAGGATCACGAAAGTCGCCAGGGCGGCAAGCGGCGGCAAAAACCGGATGCTTCGCAAGAACAGCGCCTGTCGGAGGAGGAAGACCAGAATCGCGGCCAGTGTAAAGGCGAGCAGGTCCGGGCCGATATGGCCCGCCGTGAGAAGATCGCGCCAGAATCCCGCAGCCGCGGCAAGGCTGAAGGAAGGGATGAGCGGAAGGCGGAAGGCCACGTAGGCGACCAGCAGGGACGGTAAATCCGGCTTGGCAACGATCACGGGCAGGCTCGGGAGAATCATCTGCAGGGGCACCGCGATGAAGCAACAGACAAGACAGACAAGGGCTGGTACCGTGCAGAGAGCCTTGCGGGCAAATCCGCTGCCTACCCAGCGCATCGTGATTCCTCCACCGGCCATTGTCGCCCAGCCATCCAGTCTTTCCCGCCCTTCGAATCCCCAAGGGCAGGGTTCAATCCGAGTTCTCTCCTCACGGCGAGCCGTCGCGGCCCCGGATTCTCGGCCAAGCTGGGGCAATCCCCAACGACGATGATCCATCCGTAGTATTCGTCTTTCCTCTATAGCGCCTAAAGAGAAGGATAGCAATGGAAAGCGGGGGAAGGAAGCGCCCTATCGCCCGGGAAGGACGATGAACATCTCAGAAATCTGTGTCAGGTCGACCCCGGGATCCACCGTAGCCTCGCGATAGAGGCCGAACGAACGGGATGCCTCCAAAGGGAGCACCTGCGTGATGCTGCCGACATAGAGACCGGCAGGAAAGACCCCGCCGAGGCCGCTCGTCAGGACGCGTTCTCCCGCAGCGACCTGAGCATTCCGCGGGAGATAGATCATGCGGGCGTAGGGTTTGTTGTCCGCCGGCGTCCCGGCGCCGACGATCAGGCCTTGATCCTTGGACACCTCGCTCATGGCGGAAATCTTGCAGTTCTCATTCGTGAGGAGAATGATCTGGCTTATGTTGCGCGCAATGATCCCCGTTTTCCCCACGACCCCTCGGGGAGTGACGACCGGAAGATCCGAGGAGAGGTGGCTGTCGTCGCCCCAGCCGACGTCGACGTAAATGTTGCTCCACCAGTTCGAGGGATCCCGGCTGATGACTCGGCAGGAGAGCAGGCGGAACGACGAGCTCTGCCGGAAGGAGAGCATTTCGCGGAGCCGGTCGTTTTCCTCCTGCAGATGGCTCAGATAGCTGTTCTGCATCGCCAGCTCCGTGTTCCGGACGCGCAGCTGCTTGAGTTCGGCCTGGATCTGGTTCAATGTCTTCGTGCCCAGTTCGAAATCATCCCAGAACTTGACGGAGTGGTCCCAGATGGAGAGAAACGGAGAGGCCATTTCCAGACCGATCTTGTGCAGTTGCCGCTCCCATGCGTGGGGAAGCGCGAGCCCGATCAGAAGAAGGAAGAGCGAGGCTGCGCCCAGGTAGAGCGGAACCCGTCCCACTCCGCGGTGGGATCCGACGCTCGGTTCCCCGCGAGCTGCAAGAGGCGAATCTTCGTCAACCGGCATGATGCGAAGAAACTTCGAAAACCGCGAAAAGGTTCGGCATGAATCCTAGCTTAACGACGAGCTTCCGCCCGGGCGACTTTTTTGAGTACCGAATACTCTTCCAAGATCTTTCCAGTGCCTTCGGCAACCGCGCTGAGCGGGTCCTCGGCGACATGGACGGGCAGGGAGGTCTCTTCGGTCAGGAGGCGGTCGAGGCCGCGCAGGAGAGCGCCGCCTCCCGCCAGGACCACGCCCCGTTCGAGAAGGTCAGCGGAGAGTTCCGGAGGGCAACGTTCCAGGGTGATTCGGACGGACTCGACGATCACGGAAAGCGGCTCCATCATCGCTTCCCGCACCTCTTGGGAGGTGACAGTCAAGGTCTTCGGAAGACCGGCGACGAGATCCCGTCCACGCACCTCCATGACGGTCTCGGTCTCAAGCGGGTGGGCGGAACCGATCCGCATCTTGATCTCCTCGGCCGTGCGCTCGCCAATCATCAGGTTGTAGGCCCGGCGGAGATAATTCGAGATGCTCTCGTCGAGCTCATCGCCCGCAACCCGGACGCTGCGGGAGTAGACGATGCCGGAAAGGGAGATGATCGCCACCTCGGTGGTCCCCCCCCCGATATCGACGATCATGTTGCCGGAGGCCTCTTGGATGGGGAGCCCCACCCCGATAGCCGCCGCCATCGGCTCCTCGACCAGGTAGACTTCCCGGGCGCCAGCCTGCCGCGTCGACTCCTCGACGGCCCTCCGCTCGACCTCCGTGATTCCGCTCGGCACGGCGATGACGATTCTCGGTCTCCGGAACAGGATCCTTGCTTGCGCTCTGCGGATGAAGGCCTTGAGCATCTCTTCGGTGAGCTGGAAGTCGGCGATGACCCCGTCCTTCAGAGGACGGATCGCCTGGATGTTCCCCGGGGTGCGGCCCAGCATCCGCTTAGCCTCCCCCCCGACGGCCACCACCTGCTTGGTCGCGGGGTGTACCGCGACGACCGAGGGCTCCCGCAGGACGATGCCCTTGCCGCGAATGTAGACCAGGGTGTTCGCTGTTCCGAGGTCGATGCCGATGTCGTTTGCGAGCGCGGATGCGGCCCAATCCCATAGTTGGGGGGACAAGCGTTTGCTAAGATGGCTTCGTTCCGGAGGAGAAGAGGTTTCTTTCGGGGAAGTCGGTTCGAGGAGAGGAGGATTATTCACGGCCGCAACCCTAGCTTGAAAAAAAAGGGAGTGGATTGCTAGAAAAAAGGGAAGCCTCGATCAATCTGCCTCGTCTGGTCCGCAGGGTGCTTCCTTGGGGAAAGATCTCGAGCCTCTCGAAGGCGACCCGGGGATTCGAAAGGAGCCATGGAAAGAGCGGCTGAGCCGAAACGAGACGGGGGCGAGAGGCTTCGGGAAGGGCCGTGGATCGTCGGAACCGTCACCACGGCCGAAGGACTGCCCTTTCTGCGCGCCGAGTCGCCGGC
Organism: Methylacidimicrobium sp. B4; assembly: GCF_017310545.1. Classification (NCBI taxonomy): domain Bacteria; kingdom Pseudomonadati; phylum Verrucomicrobiota; genus Methylacidimicrobium; species Methylacidimicrobium sp. B4. The sequence goes on along the minus strand of NZ_CP066203.1, from coordinate 978,190 downwards.
CCACCTGGTGGAAATCCGGCTCGATGCCCTGCGGGAAGCCGGGGTACCCCTCCAGGAGCTGCGTTCCTCCTTGGCGGAGCGGGCCAGACCCGCGCTTCTGACGCTGCGTGCTCCCGAAGAAGGAGGACGCAGGCATTGGGCGGAAGGGGAGAGGGAGCGGCTGCTCGAAGAGTTTTTCCCCGTGATCGACGCGCTCGATGTGGAATACCGCTCCCTCGAGCCATGGCGGCACTGGTGGGAGCGTGCGCGAGCGGAAGGAAAGTGGCGCATCCTTTCGGTCCATTGGCTGGAGGGCAGCCCCGGCGAGGGGCAGATTCGGGAGCATTGCTCCTTCCTGGAAGGCGCTCAGCCGGACTGGGCGAAGATCGCTCTACGGCTTCGCGAGCTCCACGATCTTCATTCGCTGGCGCGGGTGTTGTTGGATCATCGATCGCAAGCATGGGCGCTCATGGGGCTGGGGCCGTGGGCTGCGCTCTCCCGCATCGTCCTCTCTGCCTTGGGTAGTGAGCTCGTCTACGGCTACCTGGACGCCCCGGCGGCCCCGGGTCAACCCTCGGCCGAGGAGCTTGCTCTCGACCTGCGTCGCCTCGGGCTTCCGGTCGCCTCTGATCGGAGGAGACTGCGGGCTCCCGGGCGATAGGTGAGGTAGACCCAAGTCCACTCGAAGAAGACCGTTCCGTCAGACTTACTCATTCCTGCTAGGACAGGAACAAAGCTGACTTCCTGCTTCGCCGCGGCTGGTTTCACCCGGCGCTTGCGTGCCGAGCCAGAGCCCTCCTCTCCACAGGCTGACACCGTGGAACTCACGGCCACATTCTTGAGATTCATCGCGGCGTTCACGTCCCGGTCATGCTCCGCGCCGCAGGCCGGACAGGTCCACTCCCGCACCGAGAGCGGCAAGCTCTCCAGCCGATGGCCGCAGTGGGAGCCGGTCTTGCGGCTGGAGAAGAACCGATCGGCGACCACCACCTCTCCGCCCCGCATCGCGGCCTTGTACTCCAGCTGCCGCCGGAACTCGAAGAAGCCCATGTCGCCGATCGACCGGGCCAGACGCCGGTTGCCCATCATGCCGCGCACGTTCAGGTCCTCGACGCCGATGAGCGAAAACCGGCGCCTGAGGCCAGCCGACTGCTTGTGCAGGGCGTCCAGGCGGCCATTGGCGATTCGGGCGTGCAGCCTCGCCAGCTTCTCCTTGGCCTTGCGCCGGTTGGCCGACCCCTTCCTCTTGCGGCTCAGGCTCCGCGAGAGCCTGCGCAAGCGGCCCAGCCGCGCCTTGTGCGGCTTGGGGCCAGGCACCTTCTCCCCCGTCGAGAGCGTCGCCAGCGCCCAGACGCCCAGATCCACGCCAACCACGCCTTGGCTTTCGGCTTCTGGCGGACGCAACCCCTCCGGCATCTGGACAACGATGCGGACGAACCAGCGGTCGGCCACCCGGGAGACCGTGGCGGACATCACCTTCCCAGGAAAACGCAACGTCTCGCGCAGGCGCACCCAGCCAAGATTCGGGATGCGCGTGCGGGAGCCGTCGAGACTGAACTGGTCGTTGGTGAGCGTGAACCGGTCGTGGACGCCCTTCCTGCGAAAGGTCGGGTATCTGGCGCGACCGGCCAAAAAGTTCTGGAATGCCTTTCCCAGCTGGATGATCGCCATCTGCGGGGCGCACTTGGTGACTTCGAGCATCCAGGGGAAGCGCTCGCGCTTGATGGCGTTGAGCTGGCGGCGCAAAGAATATTGCGATGGCTTGGGCAATCTCTTGTCGGCCTTCCCTGCCTCGTATTGCCCTTTCCACTCCGCAAGCGCCCAGTTGTAGGCGAACCGTGCCGTGCCGGCAGCCCGGGCCAGATGGGTGGCCTGCGCGTTGTTCGGATCGAGGGCGATCTTGTGGGCGATCAGCATTGCGCCGCCTCCACGGCGGCCCTGACACCTTCGAGCAGCTTCTGGCTCTTGCGCGAGCGAGCTCCGTACAGCCTGGCGCTGAACACCGTGATGATCTCGAGCACGTCTTTCGCCAAGTCTTCCTCGAAGGTCGTGTCTTCGCCTTGGTTGAGGATCACGACCTCGACGCCCTTGGCCTCGCAGATGGCAAACACAAGCTCCGCCCCAAAGCGCAGCAGCCGGTCCTTGTGGGTGATGACGAGCCGCCCCGCCTTCCCGCCGATGATCGCGTCCAGCAGCCGCTTGAGGCCCTTCTTGTGCTCGTTCCTGCCCGAACCCAGGTCCGAGATGACCTCGAACGTCCATCCTTGCCGGGCGCAGTAGCGTTCCAGAACCTGCTTCTGCCTCTCCAGATCATCCTTCTGGTCATGACTGGACACTCTCGCGTAGGCGATGGTCTGCCGTTCCGATTCGGGTGAATGGAATTGCCCAGGCCGCAACCTGGCAAGGTCGTAGCGCCGTCGCCCTCCAGGCGTCCGTTCGTGCGGCATGAGCCTTCCCTCGCGCTCCCATCGCCGCAGCGTTTGGGCACAGACACCAAGGAACTCGGCAGCTTCGTGGATGCTTACCAGCTTGCGATTTATGTATGAAATATTCACAAAAGCGCAGGAATAAGCAATAAGTAAATTCACTGTTCAAGACCTGGCGTTGCTGCGAAATCCGATCCCAACGGCCCGGTGGATCTCGGAGGATGGCCTACAAGCCCTGCCAAAGCAAACGGACCGGGAGAAAGCTGCTCGCTCGTACGATCATCTCCGTCTTCCGATACGGCGAAATTGAGAACGGAAAGAGGCTCCAATACTCCTGACCTCCTTCTTCCGTCACCAGCCAGAGAAAATAATTTCCGGCCTGGAAGCGCCCGTTCTGATCGAGACGTCGCCATTCGAAATGACCGTCCGCGCCGATCGGAATCGTCGCAATGATCGAGTGTCGGGGCAGCTCGAGCAGCTGCTTTTGGAAATTGGCGCGCGCCATCTCCGCTTGCGCGGTCGCAGCGGAGAGCTCGTTCTGGTTCGCCGTGAACTCCTGCTGGAGAGGGACCATTTCCTCCTCGGATTCCGCGATCCGCCCCTCGAGGAGAGAAATCTGATTCCGAATTTCGGTCACCTTCGGTGCCACCTGCGCCTGGATCTCCTCGGTCTTCCTTTTCAACGCCTGCTGCTTCTGCTCGTATTTGCCTTGAAATTCGTGCCAGACCTTCAGGCCTTCTTCCGCCCATTTCCGCTCTTCGGTCACGTGGACAGAGGGGGGGGCGGAGTAGAGAGCCAGCTCGTAGGCATTCGCCCATGCTTCGGGCGCCCGGATCGAGAGGTCCTTTTCCTCGATCGGGATTCCGATCTGCTTGCTCCGTTCCCGGAACTTCGATTCGATCCCCGCGACCACTGCGTCATATTCCCGCTCCAGCTCAGCCCCCTCCGTCGCCCAAAGCTCCTTCCCCTTCTCCTGCGACTCCTTCCCGACGCTCTTGAGCTCCTCTTCGGCGGCATGAAGCTGCTCCTTCAGGAGGCGGACGCGTTCCTGCTGGGCCACCAGGTCAGAGCGGACGCGCTGCAGGTTGTTTTCGCTATTTTGGGCGGTCTGCCGATAGGGCTCGACCGAGCTTCCGCAATCTCGCCGCAGGGCGCGGACGTCTCCCGAGAAGTCGTAGACGACATACGCCTTGGCCGGCATGGGAAGCTTGCCGGGAAAGATCTGGCCTTCGACCTGGGTTTCGCGCAGCGAATAGTAGGTTCCGAGGCCCGTAGCGGCTACGGCGCTATAGAAGAGCACGCGGGCAAAGGCGGCCAGCCAGAGGCCGCGGCTCATGCCGGGTCTGGTCGCCTTCTCTTCGCCGAGCACCGGCTCGCGGAACTCCTCGTCGGAGACGACGGTCGACGGTCGGGGGCTCGAACCTTCCTCGTCCCATGCGGCTGGCGATGGAAATGGATCGGGCGGTGCGGGTCGGCCCTCGACCGGCGACGGAGCCCTCCGCCTTCCTTCGGGCCCGCCCGGCTGCGAACCGGACAACGAGCGGGGTGGACGGTGGGTTCCCCGGCTCTCCGACATCCAGGGTGGACCGTTCGTCCTGGGGCCGCGTCGGGAGGCGAGGGGGGGGCGGGCGGCTTCCCTTTCGGAAGGCTCCGAGCGGAAATGCGGGTCCCCCTTGCCGGGTCGATTGCTCATAAGTGGGCAACGGTCGATATAGGGTAAGCGCCCAAGCGCACGATCCAAGCGGAATTTCCGCAGATCTCTCGGCAACGCTCCTGCAGCACCTCCGGGGGAGAGGGAGCGAACGCCTCCCAGAGTCCGGCGAGATTGGCCGTGCCGGTCGGCTGCTGGACCCTCGGACGCCTGTCCCTCTCGATCCAGCACCCGCCCAAGCGGCCAGTCCAGCGATCGATCGATTCCCTGGAACCTCCCACCAGGAGGAAGACGGCTTTCTGGGTTTCCGGAAGCTCTCGCGGACCGGGCGGCTCCTCTCCGAGGCCCAGGATGTAGAAGCCGAAGCGGGAGGCCCGGTCGCCAACGAGAGCATACGGGCGATCGATCTCGCCGCGGATGGTCCACTGTGGTACCGCCCCCGGCGTCTGCCGGAGCGTGGGCGAAAGATCGAGCACTCCTTCCTTGGGAAGGACCAGAATATCGATCGATTGCGTCGTGAGCCGCCTCTGCCCTTCCGCAGCAGATCGGACCATGAGGAAGTGATCCGATGCGCCGAAGCGGCTGTGTGCGGCCAGGAGGCCGGCGGCTCCACCGCCGCAGCCGATCCGGAGGAGACCCTGCTGGCCGCGCGCACTCGAAAAGATTTCCAGGAAGATCGCCCGGATTCCCCGATCGGAGAGGGAGCCGGCATTTCGTCGGATCAGATCCGCGATCACCGCCTCCTCCCGGATCGGATCGAAGAGAAAGAAACCGTTCCGACGCTTCCATTCTCCGACGTCCCGGGCCACCTCCATTCTCCGGTTGAGAAGAGCCAGGAGTTCACGGTCGATCTCGCCCAGCCTGCGGCGAAGCCGGTCGATCTCCCGCTCCGAACCGGGCGGCTCAGTCATCGGCTGCCTCCCGTTGCGGACGGATCCGATTGCGGGACTGCGCAGAATTGGGGAAGCGCCTTTGGGGAAGCGCCTCCAACGACAGAGCTACCCGGTAGCCTCTCCGCCGCTCTATCGGATGCGTCGCGATGTCCATCACGATACGGCCCGGCTCCCAGCGCCGATCCGGCTTTTCCTAGACGAGGCCGACCGCCCTCCGTGCCGCGTCCAAGGTCGGAGCGGCCGCGGCGCGTGCCGTACGGGCTCCCTCGTCCAAAATCTCATCCACGAGGCCTGACTTGCCCCTCAGCTCCTCGTATCGCTCGCGGAAGGGCGCTAAGAAGCGCTCGAGCTTGGACAGAAGCTCCTTCTTGAGCGTTCCATAGCCTACGCCTCCCCGCCGCATGGAGGCGATGAATTCCTCGAGCTCCTGCGGTTCACTCACGAGCCGATAGAGGGCAACCAGCACCGAGCCGGCGATCGGCTTGGGCTCTTCGATCGGGGTCGAGTCGGTGCGGATCGCCATCACCCTCCTGCGGAACTCTTCGCGGTCCCCGAAGAGCTCGAGGGTGTTTCCATACGATTTCGACATCTTTTGCCCGTCGATCCCGGGAATCGTGGCTACGTTCTCCTCGATGTCTTCCCGCGGCACCACGAAGACGGGCTCGAAGGCCTGATTGAACTTCGCGGCCAGATCCCGCGTCACTTCCAGATGCTGCTTCTGGTCGATCCCTACGGGAACGACGTCGGCGCGGTAGAGCAGGATGTCGGCGGCCATGAGCACCGGATAGGCAAACAGGGCATGGGTCGGAGCGATCCCCTTGGCCAGCTTGTCCTTGTAACTATGGCACCTCTCCAAGAGACCAAACGGGGTGACCGTGGAAAGGAGCCAGGTGAGCTCCAGGACCTCGGGCACAGCGCTCTGTCGGAAAAAGACCGTCCGCTTTGGATCGAGCCCGCATGCCAAGAACGCGAGAGCGGCTTCCCGGACGTTGCGGCGCAATGCCTCAGGGTCGCCGACCGTGGTGAGGGCGTGGAAATCGGCGATAAAGAGGAAAGTCTCCCCCTTTTGCTGCCATCGGAGTGCCCGCTGCAGCATGCCGAAGAAGTTCCCCAGGTGAAGGAACCCCGATGGCTGGATGCCGGACAAGATGCGCATGGGTGATGGGTCTGAATGTTATCGGAAGAAGGGCCCTCGCGAACGATCTCTCCGGGTCGCCCACCGGGCGGTTGCAGCACAGGCCCGAGGTGAGGGCGGGGTCACCAGCGCGCTTTCCGATGGACTCTCCCCAAGGCTTCTACCAGATTGCCTTGCTCTTCTCCCAGCGCCGAGGAGAGCCATTCGGGCGAGGAGCACCAGGCGCCCAGCGCCTCGATGGTGCGTCGCTCCGCCTGGTCCGCCGTAACGACCGTCACCCGCTGCCGATCCTTCCTCCGGGCGACAAAGCCCTCGATCAGCGAGTCCGCCGTGCAATCGGGCGAGGAATAGGCGATGACCATATCGTCCGACGCAGGTTGGATTCGATCCGGTCGGGATCCGAAACGTCCGTCGAAAACGAGGATCACCGACCAGGCCCCCGAGTCGTGCAGATGCCGCAGCCGCTCGGTGAGGAGGTGGCGAGCCTGATTGGGCGAGCGCGCGTGCAGCTCTCGCAGTTCCTTCCATGCGAAAACCACGCTATGACCATCGACGACCAGCACCGGGGTGGCGGGAAGCTCCCTGGCGGCGGCCTCGGTCTTCATCTCCTCACTTCTTTCCCGGCGCCGCTGGCGCGACCGGGGCCTTCTCGCGCTGCCTCTTGAGATACGCCTTGCGCCGCCTCCGCTTTTCGAGCTTATTCGACTGTTTGCTCACGATTCCCGTTAGTGGGCGCAACCCTGGCCCCTCTGTCAAGGCCCAACTGCTTGCGAACCGTCGTGCCTCCGGCACGAACGGGCTGCATGGCACTTTATCGCTTGAAAGCGGCGCGGGTTTCCGTTCAACTTCAGCGGAATCAATCGGAAGATCGCCTAACCGCCACGCATCCATCCACGTATGAAATTCCCCCGGCAAGCCGGCGCCACCCTGGCCCTAGTCGCATATTGCCTGCTCTCCCTTCCCGACCGCTCGACGGCAGCCGTCCAGTTGCTCTCGCTGGCGGGTCCTTCGAAGCAGGCCAAGGAGACCTCGTTTTCGATTCAAATCGATGATGCCCCGCTTCCCCGCCAGGGAGCGGGCCTCCTGACCAGCTTCGCTCCCATCGTGAAGAAGGTGGTGCCGAGTGTGGTGCAGATCACGACCACTCAGCGGGTCAAGGCGCCGGAAGGCTGGCCCTTTCCCTTCCCGCCGTTCTTTAACGAGCCTCCGTTCCGCCGCTTTTTCGGCCCCCCGGAAGGGGAAGATCAGGGAGGAGGAAGGAGGCAAGCTCCTTCCCAGCCTCCGCGTTCTCGTCGACAGAGCGGGCTGGGATCCGGGGTGATCGTTTCGCCGGATGGGTACATCCTGACCAACAACCATGTCGTGGAGGTCGCCGAGGAGATCAAGGTCCTGGTGGGCGAGGCGAAGAAGGAGTATTCCGCCAAAGTGGTCGGGAAGGACCCCTACAGCGATATCGCCCTGGTGAAGATCGACGCGAAAGACCTGCCGGCGGCCGTTTTTACGGATAGCGATCAGGTCGAGGTCGGCGACATCGTCCTGGCGGTGGGCAACCCCTTCGCGCTCAGTCAGACCGTGACGATGGGGATCGTGAGCGGCAAGGGCCGGAAGGATGTCGGTATCGAGGAGTACGAGGACTTCATCCAGACCGACGCAGCGATCAACCCCGGGAATTCGGGAGGGGCTCTGGTCGATGTCGAGGGCCGGCTGGTCGGCATCAATACCGCGATCGTAAGCCCCGGTCGCGTCGGCAATCTCGGGATCGGGTTCGCGGTTCCGTCGAACATGGCCCGGTATGTCATGCAGGAGCTCGTCTCCCACGGAAGGGTGATTCGCGGATTCCTGGGTGTCACCATCTCCGAAGTCACTCCGGAGCTGGCGCGGGCTTTCAAGCTGCCCGAGCCGATCGGGGCCTTGGTGGAGCAGGTGACTCCGGGAGCCCCCGCCGCGCAGGCTGGCGTCAAGGATGGGGACGTGATCATTGGCTTCAACGGGCAGAAGGTAATCGATCCTCGCGTCTTCCGCTTGGCTGTCTCGGAGACTCCTCCCGGCTCCAAGGTCTCCTTGAAGATCTGGCGCGACGGAAAGGAACTGACCGTTCAGACCGTCCTCAAGGAGCGACCCAACGAGCCGGTTGCCAGCAGCAGCGCTCCCGGGGGATCGGAGCAGGGAACCTTCCTTCCCGGAATCGAGATTTCGGATCTTAGCGGCGCGGCTCGGCAGCAGCTCGAGATTCCGGCGGAGGTCCAGGGAGTCGTGGTGACCAATGTCGACCAGGATTCTCCCGCGGGCCGCCCCGGGCGGAACCAGCTGCAGCCCGGCGACGTGATCCTGCAAGTGAACCATCACCCCGTTCATGCGGTGCGGGAAGCACAGGAGGCGGCGAAGGCCAGCCAGGGAGATGTGCTCTTGCAAGTCTGGTCTCACGGGATGACCCGGTTTGTCGTGGTGAAGCGCTAGCTGGGCGCCCTCCGGCTGTAGGAAAAGACCGAGGAATGGGAGATGACAGCCCTGGGCAGGCGGGCGACGGCGCCCTGGCTGAGCTCGTTCTCTCCCGCGGCCAGATCGAAAAGCTGCTGCCGCAAAAGCCGCCGTTTCTCTTTTTAGACGAAGCCGTGGTCGAAGAACGAGGAGTGCGTGCCCGCTACCTCCTCCGGGGGGAGGAGGACTTCTTTCGCGGTCACTTCCCAGGAAATCCGACCACGCCCGCCGCGATCGTCTTTGAATCCCTGGGCCAGGCGGGTTGCCTCTGGCTGCGAACCGTCGGCGCCAAGGAAACGTCGGGCGAGATCCTCTTTGCCGGGAGCGACGGCGCTCGATTTGTTCGGAGGACCGGCCCCGGGGATCGACTCGAGCTCGAGCTGCGGCTCGCAAGGATCCTGGGGAGGGTCGCCGCTTTTTCTGGCAGAGTCACCGTGTGCGGCCGGGAGGTCGCGCGGGTGAGGCGGCTCACGCTGATCGTGAGGGACGAGAACCCGCTGGGCTAGAGCCCCGTTACCCCATGCCGGCCGACCGATTCGTCGTCGTCGACATCAGCAACTCCTTTGCGAAAATCGCAACCGTCCGGGAGAGAGGGCTTGGCAAAGTGGAGCGGAAGGCTACCGCGGATCTCGATCGTCCCTTCCTCCAATCCCTGGCGGTACGGCACGCGGGCGCTCCGGTGGTTCTGGCGAGCGTGGTTCCGGCCAAGACCGAGATCTTTGCCGCCCTCTTTTCCCGCTCTCTTTTCCTGGTGCACGGGAAAGCCCCCCTCGGCTTCGCGATCGAGTATCCGAAGCCTTCGGAGATCGGAGGGGACCGGCTCGCCAACGCGGCGGCGGCTCTCCATTTCTGGACACCGCCCGTGGTCGTCATTGATTTCGGGACCGCGACCAACTTCGACGTCGTGAACGCCTCCGGGGCCTTCTGCGGGGGAATCATCGCTCCCGGCCTCGACCTGATGACCGACTATCTTCACGAGCGAACCGCCCTCTTGCCGAGAGTCCGGTTGCTCGAGCCGAAGCGAGGCATTGGCCGGAGCACGGTCGAAGCGATTCGCGTGGGGGCGGTCCATGGCTACCGCGCCATGATCCGCGGCCTGCTCGAGCGGATCCGCGAGGAGCTCGGCACGGATCGCTTGACCGCCGTGGCGACCGGAGGTCATGCGGCCCTGGTTGCGCGCGGGCTGGCAGAAGTCGCGTGCGTCCGGCCCAATCTCACGCTGGAAGGTTTGCGAGTCCTGGGGCAACGGTGGCTCGCCGAGCCTCGATCCGGACGGGGGGCGCGCCATCGGGCGCGGGCGTAGAAACCATCCCGCCTCCCTCCGCCGAAGGACGCTTCTGACCGATGCGGGCTAATCCCGAAGGTTGCGGAACGAGAGGGAGCAAGGAAATTCCTTGGCTCGCAGGGCTGTGATGACCTGCTGGAGATCGTCCCGGTTCTTTCCCGTGACGCGGACCTGGTCCCCTTGGATCTGCGCTTGAACCTTGAGACCCAATTCGCGGACGGCATGGGTGACTAGCCGGGCCGCATCGGAGTCGATCCCCTGCTTGACGACGATCCCTTGAGATGCCCTTCCCGTCGAAGAGACCGAAGGAGCCTCGATTTCGAGGTTCTTGAGGCTCACGTTCCGCCGAGCGAGCTTGGCCAGCAGGATCTCCCGAATCACAGAGAGCTTGAACGCATCGTTGGCTCGCAAGTCGAGCGTGGGCCGCTCATAGTCGATCGAGGCCCCGGCTCCCTTGAGATCGAAGCGGTTGGCAATCTCCTTGCGCGCTTGATTGAGCGCATTGGCGACCTCTTGCTCATCCACTTCCGAAACAATATCGAACGAAGGCATTTTTCTACTTTCTACCGGTGGGATCGGTCGGGCAATCCGGAAAAATCGGTCGCCGGAAGGCGGCTCAGGAGGGCGGAGCCGCGGGCTTGCCTGAAATGCCTCTCTTCCTGGACCCTTCCTTGGGGATGAAGAGCTTCTGACCCGGACGAAGGCTCTCCTTCCTGGAGAGGCCATTGGCGGCGCGGATCTGCTCGGCGGTCACGGAGACCCCGCTCTGCCGATAGGCCTCGGCGATGGCGGAGAGGGTGTCGCCGGCCTGTACCTTGTAGTAGTAGCCGGTCACGACCTTGGTGTGCGGCTCGCTCTCGGCTGCCGCTCGCTCGGGCGGGGAGGAGCTGGCGGTTGCTTTTCCCTTGGCCTTCGCCTTCTCGGCCTCCGGAGGGGAGACCGAAGCCTGCGCAAGGCGTTCGCGAAGATGCCGAAGCTCTTCCCGCATCTGAGACAGCTCCTGCTGCAGCTGCTGTAGCTCGCGGGTATGCCCTTCCACCGTTCCCTCGATCTGATCGAGCGTGTCCGAGGCGCGGAGCACCTTCTTCCGAGCCTCCTCCTCATCCTGCTGACGAATGATTTCCGATGTCTCTCCCTGTGCGGGAAGCATTCCTCCCCAAAAGAGGCAGGAGGAGAGGCAGAGGCAGAGCCAGAGCACTCCTCTTTGACGATGGGAAGAGCGGAAGCCGGGCGTTTCAGGTGGCATCGCGATCCTTCCTGTCCGCATCGAGAAGCCTCGCCAGCTCCGCTTCGGAGATCACGGGCACCCCGTGCTTCCCGGCCTGCTTGAGCTTGGATCCGGGCTCCTCCCCGGCGACCAGGAAGCTCGTCTTCCGTGAGACGCTCTCGGTGACCTTCCCTCCCGCCTCGCGGATCTTTTCTACGATCCGTTCCCTCGGCTCGGAGAGGGTGCCCGTAATCACGAAGGTCTTCCCCTGCAGCATTCCTTGCCGGCGCAGCGGAGGCTTGGCCTCCATCCTCACCCCGGACTGCCGGAGCCGATCGACGCGCGCCCGGTGGAAGGAATCCTGAAAATAGTCGGCGACGCTCTTGCCGATGATTGGACCGATGGTCGGCACTCTCTCGATCTCCTCTTCGGAGGCAGCCAGGAGCCGGTCGAGCCTCTCGAAGTGGGAGGCCAGCGCCTCCGCGGCCGTTTCTCCAACGTGGGGGATGCCCAAGCCAAAGAGCAACCGCGCCAGGCCTCGCTTTTTGCTCTCCTCGATCGCCGAAAGCAGGTTCGCCGCCGATTTCTTTCCCATTCGTTCGAGCGGAAGCAGATCTTCCAGAGATAGATGGTAGAGATCGGCAACGTCCTGGACCCGTCCCTTGTCCACCAGCTGGTTGACCAGAGATTCGCCGAGCCCTTCGATATCCATGGCATTCCGACGGGCGAAGTGGCGGATCAAGGCCTTGAGCTGTCCGGGGCACTTCCGATTGGGGCAGCGGAGGAAGATCCCTTCCCAACAGAGGGAGGTCCCGCAGGCGGGGCATCGCTCCGGAGGCACGATTTCCTCTTCTCGGCCGGTGCGCGCCATGCGATCGACCTCCACCACCGCGGGAATGACCTCGCCCGCCTTTTCAAGGTAGACCCAGTCGCCGATCCTGACCCCTTTGCGTTTGACCTCCTCGAAATTGTGGAGGGTTGCGCGACTCACCGTCGATCCGGCCAGGAAAACGGGCTCCATCTCCGCTACCGGCGTTATGACTCCAGTCCTCCCGACTTGAAAGAGTACACGGAGAAGGTGAGTCCGGGCGCGCTCGGCTCCATACTTGTACGCGATCGCCCACCGCGGCGCCTTCGCAGTCGAACCGAGGATCCGGCAGAGCCGCCACTCGTTCACCTTCACGACGGCTCCGTCGGTCGCATACGGCAAGCCCTTCCGGAAGTCGTCCAGGGCCTCTACCGCTTCCGACAAATCCTCCTTGCTCCGGCAGACCCAGTGGCGGGAAGGAGCGGGCAGGCCAGATTCCGCTAACAGGCGATACCAATGGTCCTGAGAGTCGCAGGTGATGCCCCGCAGCTCGCCGGCTCCGTAGAAGATGACCGCGAGCGGGCGCTGCGCCACGATTCGCGGGTCGAGCTGCTTCAGGGTGCCCGCAGTGGCGTTTCTCGGGTTGGCGAAGGGCGGCTCGCCCCGTGCCGATCGCTCCCGGTTGAGCTCTTCGAACGCCTTGGTGGGGAGGTAGGCCTCCCCGCGCACCTCGAGCCGTTCGGGGGGAGGACGGAGTCGGAGCCGAAGGGGGAGAGTCCGAATCGTGCGGAGATTGGCGCTGATGTCGTCTCCGGTCTGCCCGTCGCCGCGGGTCGCCCCATGGTCGAAGAGGCCGTTGCGGTAGACGACGCTGATCGAAACCCCGTCGATCTTCGGTTCGACGACATAAGTCGGACTCTCCTTCGGTAGCGCGCGCTCCACACGATCGACGAAGCCGAAGAGCTCCCCGAGGGAGTAGGTGTTGTCGAGGCTCTGCATCGGGACCCGGTGAACCACCGGCGAAAACCCGGGCTGGGGAGCTCCTCCCACTCGCTGCGTCGGAGAGTCCGGGGTGGCCAGATCCGGGTAGCGCCGCTCCAGATCCCGGAGCTCGTCGTAGAGCGCATCGTACTCTGCATCGGAGATCAGCGGCTTGGCTTCGACGTAGTAGGCGTAGTCATGCTTCCGGATCTCCTCGGCCAGCCGGCTGTGCCGTCGGGTTGCTTCCTCTTTCGTCATGCCGGGTTCTTGTGTCGATCCGCGTTCGCGAGATCAATCCTGCGGCTCAGTACCAGGGACCCATCCCCATCGGGCCATACATCCCCATCGGCCCGTACATTCCCATCCCCATCGGCCCGTACAGATTGGCGGGCCCAGACATGCCCATGGCTCCAAGGCCCGCCCCGCCGCCGTCCGACCGGTCCTTTGACGCCCTGTGCTGCCCGTTCCAGACCCGCATCCAGGAGGCACGCACCACGGGAAAGAGATAGCTCTGCTCCCCGACCTGTCCGGGCTGAGCGCCTTTTACCGTGCCGGCGATGGTCATTTCCGCTCCGCGAACGAAATCGGAGTGATCCACGAAGCCGGGGACGATCGCATAGAAACAGCCGGTCGACGTCTCCTCCTTCTTGGGTCGGTAGGAGGAGCCCCACCCTTTCGAGAGCGGTTGTTGAACGATCTGCAGCCGAAAAACGCCTTCCGCGCTCTTGGTCCGCGTGACCGTTCCTCCAAGAATCACGACCCGTCCGTCATACGCAAGAGGATTGGCCAGCAGCTCCGCAAAGGCGGGTTGGTCCTTGGCCTGCTTCCGATACCATTCCGGGACCGACGCGGCGTGGGCTTCCCTGAGGCAGGCCAATTGCCAACCGGCGAGAAGCGAAAACACAAGAAAAAGCGCGCGAGAGCGAAGAGAGCGATGGGAGTGTGGCCGCACGATGAGAGCCAATCTATCAGCCGGGGTGGGGTCTTTACAATCTTTGCAGACCGTGCCGCAGGGATTAACCTTCCCAGAGCGCCGCGGAGCCGGCGTCCCGCTTCGGCCAAGCTCGCACGAACCCATGCGCTGCGAGGCCGATCAGGCGAAGCGGTCTGCCCCTCTGCCACGTCGATCGGAGCAGACGGAGGGCGAAATCGGCGATCTCCTTCGGATCGGCCGTCGCGATGGGTAGGGTGACCTGGCGAACGAGGGTCTCGAAGTTTCCGTAGCGGAGCTTCACCGTGATGGTTTTCGCCAGGAAGCGCTCCGCTCGGAGCTCTTCTGCCACTTCGCGGCTGAACCGATCCAAGTGCTTGCGAAAGATGGCGAAATCGGCGAGATCCCGCTCGAATGTCGTTTCGCGGCCGATCGACTTGGGTTCCCATTCCGGTTGCACGGGGCTGGTGTCGATGCCGTGGGCGGCCTCCCAAAGGTAGGCTCCGTGCTTTCCGAGGGTCCCGGTCAGCCGCTCTTTCGGCTGGGCGGCCAGCTCCCCGATCGTCCGGACGCCAAGCTCGAGGAGGTGGCCTTGCGTACGCGGACCGACCCCGGGGAGCTTCTCCACCGGCAACGGGGCCAGGAATGCCTGTTCGGTGCCTTGCGGGATTACGATGCGTCCGTGCGGCTTGACTTGGTCGCAGGCGACCTTGGCGACGAGCTTGTTTGTTGCCACGGCGATCGTGCAAGAAAGACCGAGGTCCGCCGCCACCCGCTCTTGAACCTCGCGGGCGACCATCTCGGGATCTGTCCCCTCCGGCAGCTCCGCACAGGCTTCGTCGATCGAAAGGGCTTCGACCTTGCCAAAGCGGGCGTGGAGGATCTGCCGCACCTTTTCCGAATAGGCCGCGTAGAGATGATGGCGAGCGGGAAGAACGACAGCTTGCGGGCAGAGCGAGAGCGCCCGGCGCAGCGACATGCCGCTCGAGACACCGCTGCGGCGGGCGGCATAGGTCGCCGTTGAAACGACCCCGCGCCCTCCCGGATGGCCGACGGCGACGATCACCGGTTCGTTCCGGAGGGCCGGACGCTGCAGGAGCTCGACAGCGGCGAAGAAGGCATCCAAATCGAGGAAGAGGACCCAGGCCATGGCTCGTTTGCTGGGGGGCTTCCCTTCCCCAGGCATCACGTCGACGAGCAGCTACTCCGATGGGGAGGAGGCATCGCCCGGGGGGGGTGAGTGGCGTGCAGCCTCGCCGGAAGGCGAGGTGGGCGGGATGTTCACGGAATCCGCCGCCGGCTGGGGTCCCTCCGCCAGGACCCGCTCGGTCTCCTCCCACAGGCGGAAGCCCCCCAAGAAGGCAAAAGAGTTGTCTCCCATGCGCGCGTAGGGCGGGAGCGACTTGAGGAGCTTCCGGTTGCCTCCACCGATCATGAGGTAGTCGACCTGGAAGGCCTCTCGGAAAAGCTTGATGACGCAGCGGACCTCCTCGCGCCAGCGCTTCTTCCCCTGGCTCAGGAGACCCGCCTCTCCGAGCACCTCTTCGTACGTCAGGCCCTTCTTGTAGGGGAGATGGCTCGCTTCCAACGGATGGAGGAGACCGTCGAGGATCAGTGCCATTCCGAGCCCCGTTCCCAAGCCCAGGAAAAGCATCCTTCCCCCGGCATAACTGCCCCACGCCTGCATCGCGGCGTCATTCACCACCTTCACCGGAGTCCCGAATGCCTGCGCAAAATCGAATCCGAGCCAGCCCGAGCCCAGGTTGCGGGGCTCCGCCGCGGGTCTCCCTCCGAGCACCGGCCCGGGATAGCCGATTGAAATCGCCTCGAAAGGCCAGCTGCCGACCGCCTCGGGGACACGAGCGACCAAATCTTGAGGAGTAAAGGCGCGCCCCGAAGGAATCTTCCGAGGACGCTTTTGGCCGGTGGCGAGCAGCTTGACGTTGTGCCCCCCGATGTCGATCACGAGGACCTTCATTGAACTCTGTGCACCAGAGCCTTCCCCGTCCGGAGGCAAAGTGCAAGGGGAAAGCGGCCGCCCCTTCGGGGCCTCTCGCTTCTTCGAGCGATCTTCGGCGGCGGCGGGCCGGAGGCTCGGTTCGCATCCTTCCAGACGATGCTCCCGGCCGTGCGCCTGCCGTGGCAGCTCGGCCAAAAACTGTCACACGAGGAGCATGCGTTGGCAGCGTTGTTTGACGCTCCGCTCTCTGGCGTGCTATCTTGTCATAACAAGTTGGGAGCGCAACAACGCGCGGGAGATGGAGAAGGCGGAGGGATTCACGATGGAAAGCCTGGGAATGTATCCGACTTGGTATGTGCCCTATATCGGATCGGGATGGGTGATGGGAATCACTGGAACCATTCACATTCTGGCTTCCCATACTTCGATCGGCGCAGCCTTCCTCTTCGCTCTCCTGGAGACCAAGGCCTATCGGGAGAACAAGCCCTGGCTGCTCGACTACATCCGGCGCTATGGGGTCTTTCTCCTGGTCTTTTCCTACATCTGGGGATCGGTGACTGGCCCGGGCATCTGGTATTCGACCACGGTGGCGAGCCCGCGCGGCATCTCCGGGCTGATTCACAATTTCGTCTGGGTCTGGGCAACCGAGTGGGTCTTTTTCGTCCTGGAGGTGATCGGTGTCTATGCCTTGGTCTACACGATCGGGAAGATCGATCCGAAGACCCATCTCAAGCTCACCTGGCTCTTCGCCGTCGCCTCCCTGGAAACCCTCCTCCTGATCATCGGCATCCTCTCTTTCATGATGTGGCCGGGAGGGGAGCGCTGGTATCGGACGGGGTCGGTCCTCGACGCCTTTTACAACCTGAACATCTTTGCGCAGATGTCGATGCGGGCCGCCTTCATGTGCGTGGCGGCGGCCGTCGTCGGAAGCATCGTCGTCGCCGGAGTCCGAGACAAGGCGCAGCGGAGCGAGATCGCCCGTTTCATCGCGAAGATGGGGTTTGTCGGGCTGATCGCGCTGGTTCCACTCTTCTTCTGGTATCTCCAGACGCTTCCCCCGACCGCAAAAATCATCCTGGCGGCCCGTCTCCCGGCCTATACCTCGCAGTTCCTGATCGGGCTGCTTGGAATCACGGCCCTCTACCTTGCTTGGCTCGCCTGGAGACCCTCTTGGCTCCCCATGCCGGTAGCAGCCGTGATGACCCTGCTCCTTCTCCTCTTCGGGCTTTGGCCGGAAGAGCGGGCCCGGGAGAGCATGCGCAAGCCCTATGTCGCGGGTCAGTATATCTACGGCAACCAGGTGATCTCCCGTGATGTCCCAGGGAAGGGGATCAAGGCGGAGCTCCCGGCCATTCAGCAGCACGGGCTGCTCGCGCTCCAGCCCTTCGTTCCCGCGGATCTCAAGGAGATTACTCCAGAAAATCGCCTCGAGGCGGGTCGAGTAATCGCCGCAATCGCCTGCGCCAACTGTCATAGCCTCGAAAAGACGGGCCTTCTGCGGCCGCTTCCGGTGAAGTTCGGCGGAACGACCGATCCGCGGGTGATTCGAGCATTCCTCGACGGTCCGCTCTACACCGGAGCGATTCCATACATGCCAGCGATCCCCCTTTCCGAAAAGGAGAGGGAGGCGCTCGCCTGCTTTATCGCCCACGCTTCCGAAGTGCCCGCCGCCCTGTCGAGCGTCGAGCCAAAGCCGCCGTCATCTCGGTAGCCTAGAACCAGGAGACCCAAGACCATGCACTCCGCTTCTTCCACCGACCTGGGATCGATGCTCAACGTCCTGCGCGATCCCGCAGGGATCCCGGCGCCCCCGGCTCTCTTCCAGTGGCTCATGGTGCTCACCTGGGCCCTACACATCCTCTTCATCAACCTGGTGCTGGGGGGTGGGAGCCTTGCGATCGCGGCCTTTCTCCGGCGGAAGGATCCCCTCTGGGGCCGGCTCTCCCGGGCGATGACGCAAGTGACCAAGGTCGCCCTTTCCCTGGCGATCGTCCTGGGGGTCGCGCCCCTGCTCTTCACGCAGGTGATCTACGATCCGATGTGGTATACCTCCAACGTCCTCTCCGCCGCATGGGTCATGGGATTCATCTATGCGCTGGGCCTGGGATATACCTGCTGGTTTATCTTCTCCTTCCGCAACAAGGAGGGGGCTTCCTCCTTCGAGCTTCTCTGGGCGGTGGCGGCCGTCCTCCTCTTTGCCCTGAACGGATGGGTGATGCATGTCCTTTCCGTCCAATCGATCCTTCCCGCCAAGTGGCTCGACTGGTATGCGCCGCATGGCGTGCCCGACATGTCGGGCCTGAAAGTCCACGCCTTCTCCTTTCCACGGTTTGCCTTCTTCTTCGCTTCCGCCGCTGCCGGAACCGGGATCTTCCTTCTCGCGTACGCTGACTATTTCCGCACCCGGAACGACTTTCCGGAGCCCTACCGGGAGCTTTGCCGGAGGATTGGCCGGCAGTGGGCTTGCTGGGGCTTCGTCGGGCAGGCCCTCTTCGCCTTGGCCTGGTTTGCGGGGATCGAGAAGGCCGCATCCCATCCCTTCCTCTGGATCACGGTCGTCACTCTGGTCGGGCTGCTTGTTCTGCTCTGGGAGGAAAAGCCGGAGAGGCTGGCCGGGAAGGGCTATCTCTTCCAAGGACTCTTCGTCGGCTATACCCTGATCGTCGGGATTGCCCGGGAGGAGATCCGCCTGGGAGCGCTTCTCCCGCTCGGCTACGATCCGATGACCTACAAGGTCAACCTCGACCTGGCCTCGACCCTCTTGTTCTTCGTCACCTTCCTCGGCGTTGGTGGCACAGCTCTCGGCTTCCTGCTCTTGATGCTCTGGCAGGCCGGAAAGGTGGAGGGGCGCTACGTGGCCGGCAAGACCGTGGCGCGGCTCGCCAACTTCGCATTGGCGATCGTCTTGACTTGGGTCGCGATCTTCTTCGGTCTCGGGATCACCATCTGGGTGCGCAACTTCCACTGAGGACGGCTGGCGGCATTCGAGCCCGGCCAGAACGAGTGCATCGCTTCCAAGTGCGAGCGGCACTCAGGGTATCCAGAGGCTCTTCCTTGGGGGAAACCGACTACCGGTGGCACTGGGAGAGGCCGAGAGCCCAAAAGGAAGTTTGGGCAGAATCGACCAGAGAATCGCGCTTCTCCTAAGATTAGCGACGCTCCGGGGCAACGTGTAGAGCGTCCGAGAATGACCGCTCCCCTGGCGCAGGCAGATGCCCGACGGCGCTGCCGAAAAGCGAGCCGACCTCTCGCTACTTCCGTTGCTCCTTCCGCAAGAGAGCCTTGCGGGCCCGTTCGAGCGCCTCGCGCTCCGACTTGGTGAGGCTGCCAATGCCATTCCGGGAAATCTTGTCGAGGATCGTGTCGATCGATTCGACCGGCGCATTCGTTCCCTTCGGGGGAGGGGAAGTACGCGGCGTCGGGAAGGGGCGGCTCCGCTTTCTCCACCGCTCTCCCCAGGAGTGCATCCACGAAACGGTAGGCATCCGAACAGAGAGGTAGGCGATGCCGGAGGCGACGCTGAGCATGAGCAGCGGAGTCCAGGCATGGGCGGAAATATCGATGAGGACGTAGAGCGCGAGCAGGACGACGGCATACCACTTTGCGGTGATGCCGAAGATGAGCTCTGCGGCCGGAGAAAGTGCTGCGAAGGCGACGAAGATCGCCATGTGAGCTTCGTCCGGTCCGTAGAAGGTGCCACCACTCGGGTCGACCAGGCTGAAGAGGACGGCGCAAATCGCGGGAGCCAGGATGAGCGAGAGGTAGAGGAAAAAATATTTCCTCCGGCCGAGCGCGAATTCCACCTCGCGCCCGAACCAGAAGAACATCAGCATCCAGAGCGCGAACCAGAGCGAGGGGGAGTGAACCCAGGCATAGGTAAAGATCTGCCAGACCTTCCCCTGGGAGAGCACCGCCTGCGGGCTCAGAGAGAGCTCTTGGAACCAGGAGAGCCGGTAGGTGGCGACCGAGAGGACGCCAACCACGAACGAAAGGCAATGAAACGCGATGAAGATGTCGGTCAGGTAGACCGGACGGTTCTGTAAACGAAAAACCGGTTCTCCCCGGCCATCTCCAGGCCAGTATCCCATGAGCTTAAAGTCTGCCGAATCTCGATTCGGTCGTAAATTCCCTTTTTTCTAAACAAAGAGCAGGCTTGGCGGATTTTGCTCAAGCGGAAAAAGATACTTATGGTCGAACCAGCACGAAGGTTTGCGCGCCGCCCCGGCGGATGTAGAAGAGAACCGGCTCCTTGCCGTGCTCCGCCGCGGCGATCCGCAGGAGATCGCCCGTGTTGCGCACCTTCTCCGAAGGCTTGCCAACCTTGCGGATCTCCTCGATCACGTCCCCCGGCTGCAGGAGATCGAGAGATGGCGCCCCCTCCTCGACATCGACCACATAGACCCCGGCGGCGCGAGCCTGAAGCCCAAGCTGGGCTCGCAAGCCTTCGTCCAGGTTCACAATCTGAAGCCCGGCGAACGCGTTACCCAGCTCTCCGGTCCGGACGACCTGCCACCGGGAGCCCTCCTCGGTGCGCGCCCCTTGCTCCGGCTGCTCGGTAATCTGCGCCTGCACGGTAAGGGAGCGTCCGTCCCGGTAGAAGATGATGGGGATCTCGGTGGAGGCCGAAGTCTCGGAAACATAGAGCCGCAGCTCTGCGGGATCACGCACGTTCATCCCGTGGTATCGGACGATCACATCTCCGCGGCGAAGCCCGGCCTTGGCCGCCGGGGAGTTGGGCTCCACGCGAGTGACCAGGGCTCCGGAGGTGTCTGGCAAGTTGAAGGCCTGCTGCATGTCCTCGTCGACCTCTTGGGCCTCTACCCCGAGGAAGCCGCGGACGACCTTTCCGCGCGCGACGAGGCTCTCATACGCGAACCGGGCCAGCTTGCTCGGGATGGCGAAGCCGATGCCGTTGGACCCGCCGCTACGCGAATAGATGGCGGTATTGATGCCGACCAGGAGCCCTTCGACATTGATCAGCGCACCTCCCGAATTCCCTGGGTTGATCGCGGCATCGGTCTGGATGTAATTCTCGAAGCCCGATGCGGAGAGATTCGGGTTGCGGCCCTTGGCGCTTACGATGCCGCGGCTGACCGAACCACTCAGGCCGAACGGGTTGCCTACCGCGAACACCTGCTCTCCCACCTCGAGCCGGTCGGAGTCTCCCCAAAGAGCGGGGACCAGCCCCTTCGCTTCGATTTTCAGGACAGCGACGTCGGCGGGCTCGTCCAGCCCGAGGAGCTTGGCCTGGTAGCGGCGGCCGTCGAAGATCTGCACGCGGATCTCCCGAGCATTCTTGACCAGATGAGCGTTGGTCAGGATGTGCCCTTGGGGGCTGAGGATGACCCCGGAGCCGAGGGAGGTTTCTTCGTCCGTGAGCGTGCGCCTCGAGCTGTGCGGGCCGGATTCCGCGGGCGGAACCGCTTCTCCGGCGTCGGCGCTCACCGGCCGGGCGGTGAAGATGTTGACGACGCTCGGAAGGATCCGCGAGAGGACTTCGACATATTCCCGATTGATCTCCTGCAGGAGGCCGCCGGCGGTGGCGTGTGACTCCAGGCCGTGCGGAACGGGAATGGCGCGGGGAATCAAAGGTTCGGAAGCGACGGGGGGTGGGGGGACAGGCTTCGGGGAGGGCAAGAATAGCTCCCGGATCTCGAGGCCCAGCCCTACGCCCAGGAGAGCCACCAGAACGAGGACCCCTCCCCGTTTCCAGGGGCTCTTCAACGTCGTTTGCCCTTCCATAAGGCGGTACATGGCAGCCACTCTCCGGATCGGATGTTCGCCTCCGAGCACCCTGTAAGAGGCGCTGCCTGGAGACGATCCTTCAGTCGTCCCGCTCGGGCCCTCCCTTCGGGTTGCCCCCTTTCCGTCGATCTACTCCATCATACTTACTCTGGAGATCGGTGCAAGAGGGTCGCGAGGAAGCTACCGCTGCGGATTCTCACGAGATCCTGGTCCGTTCCGGTGAAGAGCCGCTCGCCGCCGCTTGGGCGAAGGTCCGGAAATGGACCTTGGCCAAGCGGCGGAGCCGGTCGGCTCCCTCGAGGCGCACGATCTCGCGCGCTGCCGCCAGCACCTGTGCTGAAGCCCCCTTGGGGAGAGTCCTCCCCGCCTCCTTTCCGAGAAGCGCAAGCCGGCGAAGAAACTCTGCTCGAGCCAGAAGGGAGGCGGCGGCCACCGCAATATCGGATTCCGCTCGGGGCTTCTGTTCCACGCGGAGGGAAAGCCCTTGCCGCCCGATCGCCTGATCGAGGACGGATGCCCGGGCAAATTGATCGACCAGGGCTCGCGGACAGGAGGGGACCTTGCGGGCGACCTCGGCGAGGGCGGCCGCATGAGCCCAGGCAAGCAGCCGATTGAGGTTGCTGAAACGCTCGTAGAGCTCGTTGTACTTGGCCGGGCTAAGGACCACCACGGCACACCGTCCGCGCACCGCTTTGGCGATCTCTTCGCCCAAGCGGACAGCTCGTGCATCGCTCTTGATTTCCTTGCTATCCCGCACCCCGAGGCGGCGGAGAACCGGGGCGATCTCGGGATCCACGTACGCCGCCGCGACGACCAGCGGTCCAAAGAAGTCTCCCTTCCCGCATTCGTCCGAGCCGGCATGAGGATCGTCGGCCTCGGGCTCCCGGGCCTCCTCGTATCCGATCCGCGCCTCGCCCAGGATTTCCGGTTCCAGGAACATCTCGACGAAATCGCTAGCCCCTTTCCCTTGGACGAGGACCTTCCCGCTCCGGTAGGCGCGGACGATCACCAATGGCCCGCGCGCGTCGAAGAACCCGTGCTCGAGGGTCCGGATCTCGAATCCCTTCTCCCGCAGGCGCTCCCCCAGCTCCGCGATCTGCCCGGGCAGAAGCGAGAACGAAAATACAGACGGCCGCGAAGGGGACGGAGGCGGATCGTCCGATCCGGAGCCCCCCAACGAGAAAAAGTCCTTGGATCGGAGGAGCGTCCGCGTCAGAAGGGGAACCACAAGGAGACCCTAGCGCATCCCGATGAGGATCGAGAGGAAATTTCGCCAAGAGTTGCGCCGGCGCCTGCTTTCCTGGTATCGCGAGGAAGCCGCGGATCTTCCGTGGCGGCGGAGGCCCGATCCCTACGCGGTTCTGGTCTCCGAGGTCATGCTGCAGCAGACGCGCGTGGCGACGGTCGTCGCCTACTACGAGCGCTGGATGGCGCATTTCCCGGACTTCTTCGCCTTGGCGCAGGCTTCGGAAGAGGAGGTGCTCCGCTTGTGGGAGGGACTCGGCTACTACGCCCGCGCGCGAAACCTCCACCGGATCGCTCGGCTGCTGGCGGCCGAACACCAAGGCAGGCTGCCGTCGCGGACGGAGGATCTCGAGCGCCTGCCGGGGATTGGACGCTACACCGCGGGAGCCGTTGCCAGCCTCGCCTTCGGGCAGCGGACCCCCCTGGTCGACGGGAATGTCCGTCGCCTCTTCCACCGGCTCTTTGCTCTTCCGGAGGAGACGGGTACCAATCAGCTATGGGAGATCGCCGAGGCCCTCTTGCCAACCGCCCGGGATTGCGCGGCCTTCAATTCGGCGCTGATGGAGATGGGCCGCACGGTCTGCATGCCACGAAAAGCCTGCTGCCAGCGCTGCCCGGTGGGCGAGCTCTGCCGGAGCCGAGGAGGGGTGATCGCCTCCCGACGCAAGAGCGCCCCGGCCCGTTGCGAGGAGTGCGCCGCGCTGATCGTCCGGGACGGCCTGACCTGGCTTGTGCCTTCGCGACAAGTGCGGTACCGCGGCCTGTGGCGGCTTCCGGAGCTCGATTCGGACCGGATGAGAAATCTCGGGGAAGCCGCCCGCCTCTCCTACGCCATCACCCGATACCGCGTATGCCTGACCCTGTTCCGGGCCGATTGGCAGGAAAGGGAGCACGGAGAGGGGAAGTGGGTCGCTCCAGAGGAGTTAGCACGCCTTCCCCTTCCCGCCCCCCATCGACGAGCCCTGGCGATCGCCTGCGCCGGGACTCCGCCTCCGTTCCAGCGAGAGGAGCAAGCGAGTCCGGGAACCGGTTGCTCTTCTGGCGGCCATGAGCTACCCTCTCACAAATGATGTTGCCGATCCAGGACCTCCGCGTCCGCTCCGTGGAACGCTTGGTCTCGCCCCGCGCCCTCAAGGAAAGCCTTCCACTGACCGAGGCCGCGAACCAGACCGTATATCAGAGCCGCAGTACCCTCCAGCGCATTTTCTCCGGGGAGGACCAGCGCTTTCTGGTGATCGTAGGACCTTGCTCGATCCACGATCCGGTGTCCGCTTTGGAGTACGCCCAACGTCTCCGACTGCTCCAGGAGGATCTGCAGGGCGAGATCTTCCTGGTCATGCGCGCCTACTTCGAGAAGCCAAGAACCACGCTCGGCTGGAAGGGCCTCATCAACGACCCCTTCCTCGATGGCTCGTGCAACATCCAGGAAGGAGTGCGGCTGGCCAGGCAGCTCCTTCTCCAGATCAACGAAATGGGGCTTCCCACTGCCAGCGAGTTCCTCGACGCGATCACGCCCCAATATATCGACGACCTGGTCAGCTGGGCCGCGATCGGAGCGCGAACCACCGAATCGCAGCTTCATCGGGAGATGGCGAGCGGACTCTCGATGCCGGTCGGCTTCAAGAATGGCACCGACGGGTCGCTGCAGATCGCCGTCGACGCACTCGGCGCGGCACTCCAGCCGCACAGCTTCGTCGGAATCGATCAGGAAGGCTTCACGAGCGTGATCCGGACCTCGGGGAACCCGTGGGGACACGTGGTTCTGCGGGGTGGGCACAAGCGGAGCAACTACGACCCGGAAAGCATTCAGGAAGCGTGCATTCGGCTGCTCAAGGCGGGGTTGCCCCAACGCGTCGTGGTCGACTGCAGCCACGCGAACTCGGCGAAACGTCCGGCGGTCCAGGAAACCGTGTTGGCGAGCATCCTCGATCAGCGGCTGCGCGGGACGGCCGCCATCATCGGGGCGATGCTCGAAAGCTCCCTCTACGAAGGGAGCCAGAAGATTCCCGAAGATCTCGCACAGCTCCGCTATGGGATCTCCGTGACCGATCCCTGCATGGGATGGGAGGCGACGGAAAAGGTGCTGCGCCAGAGCAGCCGGAGAATCCAAGAAGCGTTTTCTGCCGGTGCCTGATCAGCCAAGGGAGCGGTGGATTCCATCCGGGGAAGACCCTTTCGCCATGAGGATCCCCTTGGCGCGTCCTTGGACCGGTCGGTGCTTTTTCCTCGCCTTGGTCATCGTGCTTGGGTCCGCTCTCCCGAGCGGCCAGGGGGCGACGGGAACCGTCGGGCCGCCGCACGGGGGCGAAGGAACCGCTCCCGCCGGCTGGCGGAGGCTTGTGCGCGCGGCGGAGGGCGGAAGCGCGGAGGCGCAATACCGGTTGGGTGCCGCATATCTGGAAGGGCAGGGGGTCGAGCCCGATGCGAAGAAGGCCGTCCAATGGTACACGAAGGCCGCTCGGAAGGGATGGGCGCCCGCCCAGGCCACCCTTGGCCTGCTCTACACGGTCGGTCAAGGCGTGGATCGGGATTACCACCGGGCCTTGGAGTGGAGCCGCCGGGCCGCCGAGCAAGGTGATCCCTTGGGGGAATGGAGCC
Organism: Methylacidimicrobium sp. B4; assembly: GCF_017310545.1. NCBI lineage: Bacteria > Pseudomonadati > Verrucomicrobiota > Methylacidimicrobium > Methylacidimicrobium sp. B4. Next base: position 952,868 of record NZ_CP066203.1, on the reverse strand, counting down.
TGGGCGTTCTGTATGCGCACGGGCTCGGGGTCGAGCAGAACTACGAGCAGGCCGCCCGTTGGTATCGGAAAGCCGCGGCAGCGGGACAGGCAGAGGCGGAGCACAGCCTGGGACGGATCTACGCCAAGGGGCGGGGAGTCCCAGCCGATCCGGTTGCGGCTGCGTCTTGGTATCGGAAGGCGGCCGAGCAGGGGTATGCCCCCTCCCAATTCCGACTCGGCCTCGCCTACGTCCAAGGGGAGGGAGTTCCTCAGGATTACGCGCAGGGAGCCGCCTGGCTCGAGAAAGCCGCCGGGGCCGGGGATCCCTTCGCGCAGTCGGATCTGGCGGTGCTCTATGCCGAGGGCAAGGGAGTCCGCCAGGACCTCGCGCAGGCCGTATCCTGGTGGGAAAAGGCGGCCGCGCAGGGAGAGCTCAAGGCTGAGGATAACCTGGGGAACGCTTGCGAAACCGGCAAAGGAGCCCTGCAGGATGCCAAGCGAGCGGCAGAATGGTACCGCAAGGCCGCCGACCATGGCTATCCGTTAGCCGCTCGCCACTTGGCGCGCCTCTACGAAGAGGGGAAGGGAGTCCCGAGAGACCCGGGGGAAGCAGCCCTCTGGTATCGGAAGGCAGCGGAAATGGGAGACGTCGTGGCCGAACGCGAGCTCGGCCATCTCTATCGCTCCGGGGAAGGGGTGGCTCCCAACCGGGAAGAGGCCGAAGCTTGGCTCGAAAAAGCGGCCGCGCAGGGAGATCCGGAGGCCCAGGAGGAGCTCTCTCTCCTGGAAAAGGCCGCCAAGCCTGCCGCGCGCTGAACTGGAGACGGCCTTTCCCTTGACGGCAGGCTCGAACAGTGGCAAGGATGGGGAACTTCGCCGGGGTCTTAGCTCAGTTGGTAGAGCGCCTCAATGGCATTGAGGAGGTCAGGGGTTCGAATCCCCTAGGCTCCAGCGGATTTGCTCCAGCGGATTCCCCGGCGGCAACACGGCATGGCTCGGCCGTTTTTCCCGGAGCTCCTCGCTCCCGAAGAACGGCTGAACGCTCTTGGGAGCACGGGCGATCAAGCCTCGGGTCGCCCTTTCTCCAAGCCGAGGGCGGCGTAGGCTTTCCGGGAGGCGAGCAGCGTCTCGTCTCGGAAGCAGACCAGGACGATCTTTTCCGGAAGCGCGTGGCTCGCGAGAAAGCTCACCATCTCCTGCATGGCGATGCGGGCAGCTCGTTCGGCCGGAAAGCGATAGGCTCCCGTGCTTATCGCTGGGAAGGCGACGGAGCGAGCGGGAAGGGTGGCGGCAAGACCCAGGGCTTCGCGGTAGCAGCTGGCCAGAAGCGCGTCCTCTCCCTGCTCGCCCCCCTGCCAGAATGGCCCCACCGCATGGATCACCCACTTGGCGGGGAGGCGATATCCCTTCGTGACCTTCGCTTTTCCTACCGGGCAGCCGGCAAGAGCGCGGCATTCCTCTAACAGCTCGGGGCCCGCGGCCCGATGGAGTGCCCCGTCGACGCCCCCGCCGCCGAGGAGGCTCGTATTAGCCGCGTTCACGACGGCATCGACGGAAACGCGGGTGATGTCTCCAAAGAGAATGTCGATTCGATCGAGCGGGGAAGGCATTGTGCAAGGAACTCGGAGCGGCCGGCGAAATCGAGCTGAGCCTTGTGGAGGTTGGGGGATTCGAACCCCCGACCTTCTCATTGCGAACGAGACGCTCTACCAACTGAGCTAAACCCCCAAGGATCTATCGCGAACTCTACAAAAGAAAAGCGCGGTTGGGAACCGCAATTTCGCACGGTGCGGTACGGGACGGCTAAGCCGTCTCCCTCGGGCGCAGCAGGGGAAAAAAGATGACATCCCGAATCGATTCGCTTCCTGTCAGGAGCATGACCAGCCGGTCGATCCCCATTCCGATGCCACCCGCGGGGGGCATCCCGTATTCGAGTGCGGTGAGGAACTCCTCGTCGAGCTTCTGCCGCTCTTCCCCCGCCTGGTGCTCGAGCCGTTCGCGCTGCACGATCGGGTCGTTGAGCTCGCTGTAACCGGGGGCGACCTCCTGCCCCCCGATGATGAGCTCGAAGACGTCGACGACTGACGCATCGTCCCGGTTTTGCCGGGCGAGCGGAACGAGCTCGGTGGGGAGATGGGTCACGAAGAGAGGGCCGGCGGTCCGGGCTTCCACGAGCTTTTCAAAGGTGTGTCGGGTGACGTCGATCTCCTCGGCATCGGGCAGGAGCTCTACCCCGAGCGTCTCGGCAAGCCGGCGCCGCTCCTCGGCGCAGAGGGCGAACCAGTCCTTCCCCGTCGCTTCCCGGAGGCAGTCGGCGAATCTCTTCCTCGGCCAGGGAGGGGAGAGGTCGATCGAGGGGAAGGCTCCTCCGGGGGCAGAGAGGTGGAGGCCGCCGCAGACCGTTTGGGCCAGATGGCAGACGAGCGACTCGAGCAGCTCGGCCATCTGCGGGAAGTCCGCATAGGCCCAGTAGGCCTCGAGCATCGTGAACTCGGGGTTGTGCTTGCGGGAGATGCCCTCGTTCCGGAAGTTCCGATTGAGCTCGAAGATCCGCTCGAAGCCTCCGACGAGCAGCCGCTTGAGGTAGAGCTCCGGGGCGATCCGCAGATAGAGCGGGATGCCCAAAGCCTCGTGAAAGGTGGCAAAGGGCGTGGCCGCCGCTCCGCCGGGAATCGGCTGCATCATCGGGGTTTCCACCTCGAGGAAGCCGCGCTCCTCGAGGAAGCGGCGAATCTCCCGGATGATCCGGATCCGCTTGCCGAAGATCTCGCGGACCTCGGGATTGGCGATCAGATCCAGATAGCGCTGACGGTAGCGCGCCTCCACATCCTGGAGACCGTGCCACTGCGAGGGGAGTGGTCGGAGCGACTTCGAGAGCAGCGTCAAGCTCCGGATCCGCACCGTCTTCTCGCCGGTCTTCGTCTGGAAGCACTCCCCCTCGACTCCAACGATGTCGCCCAGGTCGAGAAGCTTGAGGTCGGCGAACCGCTCTCCGAGCGACTGGAGGTTGGCGTAGATCTGCATCTTCCCGGTTGCATCCTGGACGTGAGCGAAGACGCTCTTGCCCATCTCCCGGATCGAGAGGAGCCGGCCCGCCAGCCGCGCTTCGCGCGCCTCGGCGAAGTCCGCCAGGATGTCGGCGATCGCCCGGGTGCCGGGGAAAGCGCTGCCGAAGGGGTCGACGCCGCGGCTCCTCCAGGCGGAGAGCTTCTCCCGGCGGAGGCGGAGCAGCTCGCTGGCTTCTTCGTTTGCGCTCATGGGCCAGTTCGGGAGGCGCTGGGGCCGTGATAGTGGCAGCGGACCCGCGGGGTTTCGCAAATCGAAATCCGGGAAAGACCCGGGAGGAGCGGCTCGAGCCTTTCCCAGAACCAGTGGGCCATCGACTCGATCGTCGGGTTTTCGAGGCCAGGAATCTCGTTGAGGAGCTGGTGATCGAGCTGCACCAAAAGCGGCTCGACCGCCCGGGAGATCCTCGCGTGGTCGTAGAGAATGTGAGTGGCGGGGTCGACTTCGCCCTCGACCGCAATGCGGACCTCGAAGCTGTGGCCGTGGAGGCGCCGGCACTTGTGGCCTTCCGGGAAGCCGGGCAGCTGCTGCGCCGCCTCGAAGCCAAAATCCTTTTCAATCGTTACGCGCATGGAGCAAGGACCGAGCTCACTCTTATGGGCGGAACCCCGCGTGCGTGCAAGCTCGGGCAGCAGACCAAAATCATCGGGGGACGGTTCCTTGGCCTCGGAGAGAGCTCCTTCTGCTCACGGCGAGGCCTCGATCCCGCTCTCCGCGAGGAGCAAGGGGCGGGAACCGGCATGGGCTCAGGCGCAGCTCTTCCCTCGCACCCGGAGCGTGCTCTCCCGCTTTCCGAGATGATCCCAAAGATCCTCATCGTCAGTTTGCTCGCATTGCATTAAGCTTTCCGGCCAGATGCAGCTCCAACCGCTTGGCAAGACCGGGCTCCAGGTTTCCCCGCTCGGGCTGGGAGCCGCCGAAATCGGCTTCACGGGCATGGAGCAGTCGGCGGCCACCGAGCTGCTCCACTTTGCGATCGACCACGGGATCCACGTGATCGACACTGCTGCGGGCTACGAAAGCTCCGAGGAGCGGATCGGCAAGGCGCTCGGTCCCCGGCGACGGCAGTGCGTGCTCGTCTCCAAATGCGGATGGGCGGAGGAGCGGGAGGCGGATCCGGGGCCCTGGACCGCGGGGCAGATCGGGCTGTCGATCGAGCGGTCGCTCCGGCGGCTGCGGACCGACCATATCGATGTGATGCTGCTCCACTCCTGCGACCAAGCGATCCTTGAGCGCGGCGATGCGATGGCTGCCCTGCAGCGGGCGCGGGAGGCGGGCAAGGTCCGGTTCATCGGCTACTCGGGGGACGGCGAAGCGGCGGCATTCGCCTGTCGGCAGGACGAGGTGGAGGTCATCGAGACCAGCATCAATTTTTGCGATCAGGCGAACCTCGAGACGGTATTGCCTGCGGCCCGGGAAGCCCGGGTTGGAGTCCTCGCCAAGCGGTCACTAGCCAACGGGGCCTGGCGACGCGCGGAAGAGATCGATCCCGTCTATCGCGAATATGCGCGGCCCTACGCCGAGCGTTTCCGAGCGATGGGGATCACCTTGGCCGAGCTGGGGCTCAAGGAGATGGGGTGGGCGGAAATGGCTCTCCGCTTCGTCCTCTCCCAGCCGGGGGTTCAGGTCGCCCTGGTTGGGAGCGTTCGCCTGGAGCATCTTTTCGGCAACCTGGAAGCCGCTCGGCGCGGTCCCCTGCCCGAGGAGGCCGTGACGCGGCTGCGCCGAGCCTTTGCTCAAGCCGAGAGCCGGTCGGCGGAACGGTGGGGAGGGTTGCGATGAAAGGAAAGGCAGCAGGCGCCGGGACAGCGCCCTCTCGGAACCGGCTCGCCGTGCGGGTCGTTCCGAATGCGCGGAAGAGCGAGATCGCAGGGTGGACGGACGGAGTGCTGCGCGTGCGGCTCCAGGCGCCGGCCGTCGAAGGACGGGCCAACGAGGAGTTGATCCGGTTCCTTGCGGAGGTCTTCGGGACGCGGCGATCGAGCGTTGTGATCGTGCGGGGTGAGAAATCGCGCGAAAAGGTGATCGCAATCGAAGGGTGGGAGCCGAGGGAGGCAAACGACGAGTCCGCCGAATCCTATGCGATGCGCCGTGCGGCGGAGGGGTCCAGGAGAGGGGGCATTGGCCCATGAGCCGGAAGGCTTGGCGGCGCGGTTGGTCCTGGGCCTGGTTCTGCGTCCTCGTTCTGGGCGGCTCGATCGCGATCCCGAGCCCCGGGCGGGCGGCGGAAGGGCCCCTGGTCACCAATCCTCCCATGATCATGGTCTTCCCCGTGGAAGACGGCCCGGGTGGCGTCCATTTCCGGTATCCTGTCGCCATCAATGAACAGACCATCGTTCACCCGCAGGACAAGCTTCGGACTCTCTACGTAAAGCCCGAGCTCGAGGAAAAGGTCGAGGAAGCGCAGCAGAATCAAGAGCATAAGGAGGCGGCCTACTCGCGGAAGTCGACGCCCGATCCCTTGAGCGTAACTCCTGCGGAGCGCGCGTTGCAAAAGTTCACCCGCACGGTCTGGCCTTCCAAGACCACCTTTCTCCAGGCGCTTGAGGTCCTGAACGGCTCGGACATCCGGCTGATTTATGAGCGGGGAGAAGAGAAGAAGGTTTGCGACGAACCGGTGAGCCTGCCCGCCGGCCTGTTGCTGGCTGCGGTCGACGGGCGCATTGCGGTCCTGGCTGTCCAGGCGGGAGAGCCCGGGGAGCGCGGCGGCTTCCAGCCCGGGGATCGGATCATCACGATCCAGGGAGAGCCTTTCCTGGGAACGCTCGAGGAATTCCTGGAAGTCTATCGGAGAGCCAACCTCGGCCGAAAATCGGGAGAGATCCCCTCACTCCGCTTTACCGTCTACCGGGAGGGAAGCGCGGAGCCGGTCGCCGTCTCGCTTCCCCTCCCTCCCAGCTTGCAGCAGAGTCTCCTGGACGTTGCTCCGGAGATCGGGCGCGGCCGCTCGGAATGACTCTGGGATGGCCGCGCGGAGAAGCTTTTGGGTGGAGTTTCGGGCAGGGGAGAGTAAAAAGACCGGTGGAAGGGCGAAGCGAAAGGCGGGAAGGTTCGTGATCAAGTTCTTTTTGGGAATTGCGTTGATTGGCAGCTTGGCGACCGCGGTGCTCGGGTATCTGGTTGCGAACCAGCGGAACGCGTTGCGGCGGGAGTATGAAAAAGCGGCTGCGCAACTCAAGTCCGTGACCGAGCAGGCCGAAGAGGGCAAGGTTCTGGCGGCGGAAAGCCAGAAGAAGCTCGAAGAGCTGCGCACCAAGATGGCCGAGGCGAGCGAAAAGCTGGCTCAGGCGGAGAGCCAGGCGGGAAGCGGAGACAGCCGCGTCGAGGAGGCGGAGAAGCGCGCCAAGGATGCAGAGCAGCGTGCGCAACAGGAGAAGGCGGAAATCGACGAGCTGGGGAGCAAGCTGGAATCGGAGAAGGCGGCAAGCGAGGCGGCGACCGCCAAGGTCGAAAGCCTGCTCAAGGAGAAGCAGGCACTGGAGGATAACCTCGCCAAGTTGACCGGAGAGCTCGGACGGATGCGCGAGGTGGCTCCCTCGGCCTCCCGGGCGGTGTCGATGCGGTCGGGGATTCGAGGCAAGGTCGTGTCGGTCAACCGCAACTGGAATTTTGTCGTCTTGAACGTCGGCGAGAAGGATGGGTTGGTGGAAAATGGCCTGCTCAATGTCTATCGAAGCGGCCAGCCGGTCGGAAAGGTGAAGATCGTCTCCACCGAGGCCAATACGGCCGTCGCGGACGTCGAGGCCGGATCGGGCCAGGGAGGCATCCAACCCGGTGATGATGTGTTGAATTGAGCGGAGAACCCTGAAATCATTATAAAGAGGGCGTTCAAGCAGCCCGGGCGGCTGCGTCGGCAGGAAAAGGGGATGGATCGCTCCTCCCGGAGATCGAGAACAATGCGGAAGATGATGACAAAGGCGAAGTTCGGTATGGTGCTCGTCGCTGGAGCAATCCTGTTCGGGGGCTGCGCCTCCTCCGACAACCAGTCGGCGGCGAAAAAGCAGGCGGCGAAGCAGGGCCAGCAGGTGTCCGACCTCCCATGGAACCGACCTCCGTCCTGGCAGCAGGCGGGTGCGGCTGGAGCCTATCTGGGCGGAATGGGAACCACTCCCGGGGCTCCCTACTAGCCAGCGGCTCGAACGCTGGCCTCGGGTCTTCGTCGCCCCGCAGGGAGTACGCGAGCGATCATACTCCTCGGCGGCCGGGATCCCAGATGAGCTTGTGGAGCTGAAAGCCCAGGCGGACGGGCAGGCGGTCGCGGAGCAGCCATCCGGCCAGGATTTCCAGGGAGAGCTCGCCCTGCACGGGCGAAAAGTGGACGGCCCGAACCACCCTCGCCCACGCGGCATCGTGGAGCCGCGCTTGCGCCCAACGATAGTCCTCTTCGGTGCCGATCACAAACTTCACCTCGTCCCGCGGTCCCAGCAGCTCCAAATTGGCGGCGAGATTCCGAGAGGACTCCCCGCTCGAGGGGCACTTGCAATCGACGATGCGGTGCACCCGCGGATCGATCCCGGCGATCGAGTGGGCTCCACTGGTTTCCAGGAGCACGGTGTATCCCGCATCGCAGAGCCGGCGGAGGAGGATGCGGCTGTTTTTCTGCAGGAGAGGCTCTCCGCCGGTCACCTCGACGAGCCCGCAGCCGAAGCGCTCCACTTCCGGCAAGAGCAGGCTCAGAGGTAGCCGCTTCCCTTCCAAAAAGGCATAGGTCGTATCACACCAGCGGCAGCGGAGATCGCATCCTGTCAGACGGATAAAGACGCACGGCTCGCCTGCGAAGCTGCTCTCCCCTTGGATGCTGTGGAAGATCTCGTTGACCACGACTGCCGGTTCTTGGCAGGGCGCATCGGTGGAGGATGCATCCATGGGCTGCAGGCACTCAGGCCGGGATCCGCCCGCGCAGATCGGCGGCCTGGAAGGGTCCGGGCTCGGCAAGGAGCGCGCGGGCTGCATCGACCTGGCCCCAGACGTTCCAGAGCAGCACCCCGCGGACCCGCCGCCGGTCCAAGTAGAAAATGACCCCGCTGCGGTACTCCTCCTTCCAATCGCAGAAGACCTCGAGCCGGTTGTCGAGGAGACCGACGGCCTCGTAGCCGAGGTCGAAGAGGTCCGAGTAGAAGAAAGGGATGTGGTCGTATTTCGCTTCTTTCCCGGCCATGTTTCGACCGGCGGCGAGGCCCATCTGGCGGGCGTTGTCCTCATGCTCGAAGCGGAGCCGCTGCCCGAGGGCGGGTTGGAAGAAAGCCGCCACGTCCCCTGCGGCATAGACATCGGGATGGCCGGTGCGGAGAAGCTCGTCGACCACGATGCCGTTTTCGACCGCCAAGCGTGCTTCCTTCGCTAGCCCGACGTTGGGGGAGATGCCGATGCCTGCGACCATGGCGCCGACCGAAAGTCGCCCCTGGCCGAGCTGTAGGGTCAGTAGCCCCTGCTGCTCCTCAACGGAGGAGACGGTCTGCCGGGCGAGCACCTCGACTCCCTTCTGGCGGTAATAGTCATTGAGAAACAGCGAGAGTCCCTCGGGAAAGATCCTGCCGCCGATTCCCGCCTCCGCGAAGAGGAGGGTTACGCGCTTCCCCTGGAGGGCCAAGGCTGCGGCGATCTCTGAGCCGATGAAGCCTCCCCCGAGCACGCAGATCCTCTCCTCCGACTCGCTCCACGAGCGGAGCTTCCGGTAATCGGCCAGCGTACGGAAATAGAGGATCCGCTGGCTGGCTGTCGGAAGACGGCGCGCATCCCCGCCGGTCGCGAGCAGCAGCTTATCGAAGGAAAAGGTGGCACCCCCTTCCGCCGTGACCGTTTTGGCGGAAAGATCCAGGGAGCGGGCGGTGCAGCTGCGGTGAAAGGTCACTCCCGCCTCGGGCGTATGGCACCAGATGGAGTCGAAGGCTTCCCCTTTCCAGAGCCCCTTGGAGAGCGGCGGCCGGTTGTAGGGAAGCTCAGGCTCGGAAGCGAGCAGGCCGATCGACCCCGTCGGATCGACTTCCCGGATTCCGCGAACGGCCGCATCGGCCGCCATCCCGCCGCCGATGATCAGATAGGTATAGTGGGGCATAGGAAAAACTTAGCTACGTGCTTCGGGAGTGAATCCCTTTATCGTTATATTAACGATTTTCCGCGACGAGTCCAGCTTGCGGGGCTCTGCTTAGCAAAACTTTGGATGGCCGCGTCTTCCATCGGGACGCGAGAGAGAGCGCTCAAGGAAGAAAAGCCCCGAGGTCAGTCGAAACCTCTCCGCCGAGGATCACGAACGGTTTGATCCAGGCATCCACCCCAAGGAAAAGCCGGGCGCGCGTCACGATCTCCGGATCGGGAGCGCGCTCCCACAACCCGAAGACCGAGCTCCCGCTGCCGCTCATCATGGCAAGGGCGGCTCCCGCTTCCCTTTGGAGCCAATCCCGGGCGGTGGCGATCCACAGATACTTTTCGAAGACGGCCGGCTCCAGGTCGTTCCGAACCGGCCCCCAGGGAGGGGCTCCTCGTTCCTCCCCAGGGCGGGGATTTGCGGCATAGGCTTGGTAGGCCCAGGGAGTCGACACCGAAAACCCGGGGAAAAGGAGGAGGCCGTGGCCGGGGCCGACCCACGGTTCGGGTGAGACGATCTCCCCGCGGCCCTGGCAGAGCGCGGGCCTTTGGAGGAGGAAGAAGGGCACGTCGCTTCCCAAGGAGGCTGCCAGGGGCAGGAGGGCATCTCGGGATGAGGGATAGCCGAGGAGGGTGCGGAGAGCCAGGAGGGTCGCGGCCGCATCGCTGCTGCCTCCCCCCAGGCCGGCTCCCGAGGGGAGCCGCTTTTCCAGAGAGATCGTCAGGCCGCACGAGAGACCGAAGGATTCGCCGAAGAGGCGGGTGGCCCGGCAGACCAGGTTCTCCTCTCCCGCTGGTATTCGCGGGTCGTCGCAGCGAAAGGTAAATTCCCGTCCCGGATGCGCGCGGACGCGGAGCCGGTCGCCGAGCGAGACCGGGGCCATCCGGGTCGAGATCTCATGGAATCCGTCGGTGCGGCGGCCGAGGATCCGCAGGTCGAGGTTGATTTTCGCGGGAGCGAAGAGTTCAATACCACGCGAGGTGTCCTCCCTGCCCTTAGTGGATGGGCTCATCGTGGCCTTGGATCTCTTCGAGGTGAAGACGGCGCTCTCCCTCGCGCGCCGACTGAGCGAGTATGTCAGTTGGTTCAAGGTGGGAAGTCAACTCTTCTTGCGCGGCGGGCCGCATGTCGTCGAGGAGCTCCGGGCGCTGGGGGCGCGAGTCTTCCTCGATCTCAAGTTTCACGACATCCCGGCTACGGTCGGCCGGGCCGTCGAAGCTTGCGTGCGGATGGAAGTGGGCTTCCTGACCGTTCATGCCCTCGGGGGAAGGCGAATGCTGACGGCCGCCGCCGAGGCCGCGGTGGGCAGCGGGACCCAGATCCTCGCGGTGACCGTGCTGACGAGCCTCGAGGAGGAGGAACTTTCCGAGGTCGGCCTGAGCGGCGGCATCCCCGGACGGGTCTGCTCCTTGGCGGCGCTCGCCGGAGAATGTGGCGTTCCCGGCATCGTCTGTTCGGCCCGCGAGCTCACTTCCCTGCGGGAGGCCGGCATCCGGCCGGAAGTGATCGTGACCCCGGGGATCCGGCTCGCGGAGCGGCAAGGAGATGATCAGCGCCGCACCGTCTCCCCCCGTGAGGCGTTTGCCCTGGGAGCTACCCACATTGTCGTCGGCCGGCCCGTGCTCGAATCGGCGGACCCGGTCAAGTTGGTGCGGAACTTGCTTCAAGTGGGGAAATGACCTCGCCTAGGAGGCGATTTGCGGGGGGAAGCGCATGCGCCTATTGTTGAAAGCATGGCGAGAAAAGAAAAGGGATTCGGAGCAGACATGCCTTTGTCTTTCGAAAACTTGGAGTCGGCCTCCGCTCTGCAGGTCGTCGACCTGATCGGCCAATCACTCTCCTTCGACGCGGTTTCGCGGGAGGCGTTCTTCTACCTGCGGCGCCGGGTCGCCGAGCTCGAGGAGACGAGCGAGCAGGCCCACCAGGCCCTGGAAAAGCTCAACGAGGCGGTCGAGAAGCTCTCCGCCCCGGCGAACCGCGTGGGCACCCTCCTTGGCCTCCCCAAGAAAGACATCGCGCTGGTGGTCCAGGGTGGCACCGAATTCTACTGCCTGATCGATCCGCGGCTGGCTCACGAGACGCTCTTGGTGGGAACGCGGGTGCTGCTCAACGAGGCGTTTGCGGTCGTTGGCGATCTCGGCTTCGACTTTTCCGGCCCCGTGGTGAAGGTTCTCGACGTGCTACCGGACAACCGGCTGCGCGTGGGCCACGAAGGCGTGGGCGGGAGCTTCGTGGTGATTCGTTCGACCCCGCTGGCCAAGGAGCGGATCAAGGCCGGGCTCGAAATCCGGATCGACGGCTTCTCCCGGGTGGCACTCGAGGTCGTGGCGACCTCGAGGACCAAGCACCGTCTGCTCGACCAGGTCCCGGAGCTTCCGTGGGAGAAGATCGGGGGCCAGAAGGAGGCGGTGGGAGCCGTTCGGGATGCCGTGGAGCTGCCTTTCCTCCATGCGGACCTCTTCGCCAAGTATCACCACCACGTCCCGAAGGGATTCTTGCTCCACGGGCCGCCGGGATGCGGGAAGACCCTCTTGGGGAAGGCGACGGCGTACAACCTGACGCGCCAGCTTCGGGAACGGACCGGAGAGGAGCGCAAGGAGTTCTTCCTCCACGTCAAGGGGCCGGAGATTCTCAACATGTGGGTCGGCGAGTCGGAGCGGCAGGTGCGTGACCTCTTCGAGCAGGCTCGGGAGCTGGCCCGCGAGGGCTTTCTCCCCTTCATCTTCATCGACGAGGCCGAATCGATCCTGGGTACCCGGCGCGCAGGACGCTTCAACAGCATCCTCAATACGCTCGTCCCCATGTTCTGTGCCGAGATGGACGGGATCGAGTCGATGCGCGAGGTAGTGATCATCCTGGCCTCCAACCGCGCAGATCTGATCGACCCGGCCATCCTTCGACCGGGCCGCATCGATCGAAAGATCAAGGTCAACCGGCCGGATCGCGCGGGATCGGGCGAAATCTATCGAATCTACCTTCACGCCGATCTCCCCTATGCCCCGGAGCTCTTGAAGCAGGCGGGCGAGGATCGGCAAAAGGCGATCGACTTGCTCGTCGAAGGGGTGCTGGACGCCCAGTTCGCCCGTGCCGAAGAGAACCGCTTCCTGGAGATCACCTACCGGAGCGGGAGAAAGGAATACCTCTATCGCGGCGACCTGATCAGCGGGGCCATCATCGCCTCGATCGTCGAGCGGGCCAAGGAGCTGGCGATCAAGCGGGCGATCTCCGATCCGTCGGATCACGGCTTGCGGCTGGAGGACCTGTTGACAGCGCTCGATATCGAGTATCTTGAGAATGACATCTTCCCGCCGTCGGATATCACGGAAGACTGGCTGAAGCTCGTCGACTGCGATCCGCAGAACGTAGTTCGGCTGGCTCCGGTGGTGCGGCGGGAGGGGGGGACGATGCGTCAGGTCGTTTGAGCATTCGGGAACCAGTGACCGGAGGGAAGCGCGGCGCCATGGACAAGCAAAGACCCATACCAGCGTGGCCGATCTATTTTGGATTGGAGACCGAATTCGGGATTGCGGTTCGGGAAAATGCGGAGATCGATGTCGTCGAGGAGTCGATCCATCTGGTGCGGGCCGCCGCTCAGCTCGGCAGCCCCAACCTCTGGGATTACACGCGGGAGGATCCCCACCGTGACGCCCGCGGCTTCCGGGCGAAGGAGCTGCGCCAGGACGGGGACGAGGCGAACTTTTTCTCCCAGGACCGCCAGCGGCCCTACAGCTTCGAGGAGATCAAGAGCGACTTCGTCCTGCGCAACGGAGCCCGCTTCTACAACGACCACACCCATCCCGAATATTCGACCCCGGAATGCTCCACCCTCCTGGAGCTGGTGGCGCAGGACAAGGCGGGGGAACGGATCCTCGAGGAGTGTGCCCGGGCGGCGAGCCGGAAGCGGAATCACACGGTCTGCCTCTACAAGAACAACAGCGATTTCGCCGGGCACAGTTACGGCTGCCACGAAAACTACCTGATCCCGCGGATGATCCCCTGGGATCGGATCGTCGAGGGGATGATGGCCTTCCTGGTCACCCGCCAGATCTTCGGGGGGGCCGGAAAGCTCGGCTGGGAGAAGGAAGACCAGGGAATGGTCGGTGGCTTTCAAATTTCCCAGCGCGCCGACTTTTTCACCGAGCTCGTGGGCATCGACACCATGAACCGGCGGCCGCTGATCAACACGCGGGATGAGCCCCACGCCAACCCCAAGCTCTACCGGCGCTTCCACGTCATCGTGGGTGACTCCAACCTTTCGGAGTATGCGACCTGGCTCAAGGTCGGTACCACGGCCCTGGTGCTGGAGGCCCTCCAGTACGACCGCGTGCCGCGCCGCTTCTTCCTGGCCGATCCGCTCTACGCCCATCGGAGCATCTCTCGGGACCAGACCAATCGCTGGGAGGTGGATCTCGCCCATTCGGGGGCGACCACCGCCACCGAGCTGCAGAACGACTACGCCGATTGGGTCGGCCGCTACGTCGATCTCGACCACCCCGAGAAGCGGGCGGTCTGGAAGAGCTGGAAAGAGACGGTGGAGCTGCTGCAAAAGGGTCCCAATGCCTTGCGCGATCGGCTCGATTGGGTCGCCAAGCGATCCTTGCTGGAGACCTTCCGCGAGGAGCAGAACCTTTCCTGGAACGACCCCTGGCTCCAGAGCGTCGACCTCGAATATCACCTGATGGATCGGGACCGGGGTCTCTATTACGCCCTCGAATCGGGGGGCGAGATCAGCCGGATTTCCCGGGAAGAGGATATCTACCGGGCGATCCAGCAGCCGCCCAACGCCTCCCGCGCCTACGTCCGGGGCAAGTGCATTCAAAAGTTCGCCCGGGATCTGGTCAACGTCCAATGGGACTACATCGCTTTCCGCTGGAAGGGGCAGACCTACCGGGTCGAGCTTTCTTCGGCCTTTCCGGGAGTCGACCTGGAGCGCTACTGCGAGGTGATCGACCGCGCCCAGCTCGTCTCCGATATGATCGAGGAGTTGAAGCTCGAGCCGATCGGCGGCTAGATTTCACTAAACCCAGGAGGGCTATGCTGATGCCAGAACAAGTGCAAAAGACACATCCGGTCCGTCCCGGCCCGGGTCCGGGAGGAGAGGGACCGGGCCCGAGAGCGCCGAGAGTCGATCGGCCGAACACCGAAGAGATCCTCAAGCGGATGCGCAAGGTCGACCCCGATCAGGCGAAGCGCTATCGGCAGCGGACTGGGGAATAGCACCGTGGAGACCATCGGTGTCTCAGCCGGGGCGCAGACGGGCGATTTCTTTGCCGTGCTCCGGTCGAGGAATCTCCTTTTCCCCGAAGGGAAGGGGGTGGTGGCGGGGGGTGCTGCGCTCCCGATGCCGGAGTCGACGACCGTGCTCAGCTTTCATTATCGGGACGGGGTCATCGTCGCGGGAGATCGGCGAGCCACGATGGGGCACACGGTCATTCATGATCGAGCGGACAAGGTAATCGAGATCGACCGTTCGACGGTCATGGCGATCGCGGGGGCTCCGGCGACCGCCTATGAGATTGCCCGCGTCCTCCAGCACTCCTTCGAGTACTACCGCCGGAGCCAGCTCCAGCCCTTGTCGCTCGATGCCAAGGTGAGGATGGTCGGGAAGCTGCTCAAGGAGAACCTTGCGATGACCCTGCAAGGGGTCGGGGTCGTGGTTCCCGTCCTCGCCCTGGTCGATCCCCTGGGCAAGGGGGGTCCGAAGATCTTCTTTTACGACGCCCTGGGCGCGCAATTCGAAGCGGTCGACTTCGCCGTCTCGGGCTCCGGATCTCCGGCGGCCCGCAGCGTCCTCCAATACCTCAACCGGTGGAGCGGTTCGCCTCCGGCCGAGCGCACGGAGGAGGAGGCAATCCTCCTGGCCCTCCAGCTCTTGGACGTTGCGGCGGAATCCGACACCGCCACGGGGGGCATCGACCGGCGCACGCGGATCTACCCGCAGATAAAATTGATCCGGAAGGCCGGCGTTCGGTCGATCGCGGAGGAGCAGCTGGGCCGTCTCCTCCCGGCGGAGGCCTGAGGACCCTGGCCGGACGGCCCGGCCGAGGGCCTGGTCCGGGAATGGGGGGAGGATCGACCAACCCACGGGAGGGCGATTGTGCCGGCAGGAAGCATCGAGCGCGCATTTGCATTGAACTCCGTCCAGGAGGTGGTAGGCTGCCAACTTCCGTTTTCCTTCGGGCAGGGGTGGTGCGCGGTCCGACGCCTTGCGGGGGGAAGGGAGAGATGCGGCGAGCAAGAGGCTAAGCGTGATCGAGGAACCTTATCGCTGGTTGGAAGCGGTCCAGAATCGGCGCGAGTACATCGAGGATCAACTTCGCGGTGCCGCGCCCGTCGTTGCCGTTAGCGGAGAGCCCGGCGTCCTGCTGGTCGCCGGCAAGGCGTCCACGCCAAAGGTTTTCGAGGTCTACGACCACTTGGCCCTCGGGGCGGTCGGCCATCCCGCCGACGTGGAAAAGATCCGGCAGACTGCGATCGAGGCGGCGCACGTCGAGGGATTCTCCCGGTCGCGGGCCGACGTGAGCGCGCGGCGGATCGTGAGCTATGGCCTGGCCGGAGCCCTGAAAAGCGCCTTTGAGCAGATCTTCTCCGCCCCATTGCTCTTCCGGGGCATTCTCGTGGAGCTAGGAAGCTCGCCCTCCGCGGATCAAGCGTGGCTCCTCGAATATGATGGCGGCTATGCGGGGCTCGAGCCCGAGCAGCTCCGCCGCGGAGTCCTCTTCGGTGCGCGCAAGGATCTTTCGTCGGTCTGGCAGGAGGAGAGCCGGAAATCCCCGCCTCCTTCGGCTAAGGACTGGAAGGAGCTTGCCGGGCACGCGCTACGCGTGCTCGCCTGGTCCGCCCAGGCGGAGGGAGAGAAGCGTGTTCCGTGGGCGCAGTTCGCGCCTCCGAAGGATTGGCTCGCTCCCAGGCTCTGCGACCGATTTGAAGTCGGGGCGCTCTCCCGGGAGGTCGCGGCCCAAGGCGGCCCCGCGTTCCTGGTCCCGGAGGCCCAGCAACTGGGATGGCCGGAGGAAAAGGAGTAGGGGATGCGGCGGATTGCGGGCCTGGAGACGGAATATGGCTGCCTTTCGCAGCGGACCATGGAGAGTCCGCCCGTGCCGGAGCGGGTGCGCGACCATCTCTTCTACCGGGAGGGCGTGGGCCTGATCGATGTCCACGACCGGGATTACGACGAGCCCGCAGGCAACGGCGGGTTCCTCTTCAACGGTGGCCGGCTCTATCTCGACATGGGGCACATCGAATATTGCACCGCCGAATGTCGCTTCCTGGGGGATCTGCTCGCTTCCGACCGGGCGGGCGAGAAGCTGCTGCAACGGGCCCTGAACGACTTGGGCATCGCGGGGGAGTCCTCGTTCATCAAGAACAACATCGATCACTACACGGGCGCGACCTTCGGCTGCCACGAAAACTATCTTCTCCAGCGCGACGCCCCGCTTTCCCAGGGAAACGTCGACGCGCTGCTCGCCTTTCTGGCTGTCCGAGGGCTGATGGTCGGAGCCGGCCGGGTCGGGACGGTGATGGTGCCCAGGGGGGTCGACCGGGGAGCCCGCACGCGCGCCCTGCCGTTTCAGGTGATGCAGCGCGCCGACTACATCCAGACCGAGATCTACGAGTGGGTCCAGTTCAACCGAGCGCTGATCAACGCCCGGGACGAGCCCTTGGGGGATCCCTGCCGCTTTCGCCGCTTCCATCTCCTCCTTGGGGACTCGAACATGCTTCCGTTCTGCCAGGCCCTCAAGGTCGGCAGCACCTCCCTCGTGCTCGACCTCTTGGAGGCGGACCGGATGCCTCGCCTCGCCCTGGCCGACCCGGTGCGCGCGATGCATCAGATCAGCCACTGTCCCGACGGCCCCTGGCTCATCGAGCTCTCCGACGGAAGGAGATGGACGGCTGTGGAGCTTCTGGAGCACTTCCTGACGGCGGCCAGCCGGCTCGATCGGGAAGAGGATCGGGACACGGTCTGGACCTGTCTTGCCTGGGAAGAGGTCTTGCGCGGCTTGCGCGAGGACACCGAGGCTCTCCTGGGCAAGGTTGACTGGATCACCAAGCGCCACCTGCTCGAGCTCTTTCGCACCCAGGAAGGGGTAGGTTGGGACGATCCGTGGATGGAGAGCCTCGATCTCGAATACCACAACCTCAATGAAAAGCGGAGCTTGGCGGCTCTGATCCCCCAGCCTTCGCTCGAGGCCCTCGGCTTGCCTGGCCTGGGGGACCATGATCCGGAGCGGGACGCGCCCCGGAATACCCGGGCCCACGCACGGAGCCAGCTCATGCGGCGAATGGCCGCAGGCAAGATCTCGTATGTGATCGACTGGGACTATGTGCAGGTGGGCAACAGCGGCTACTACTCCTTGGAAGATCCCTTCGTGAGTGCCGTACCGTCGAAGGCGGAGCTACCGGGCCTGTGCGAGGACCTGGAGCTCCGCTCCAAATAGCGAAGGGGTCGGCGCGGCCCATCCCCCATGCTCGAACTCCTCCAGAAAAAGCTCGAATCGGTCTTCCGCAACCTTCGCGGATACGGAAAGCTCTCCGAGGCGAACGTCGCCGACGCGCTCCGCGAGATCCGCCTCGCCCTGCTCGCCGCCGACGTCCACTACCCGGTGGCCAAGCGGCTCTGCGAGGAGATCCAGAAGAGCGCCCTCGGGCGGGAAGCGCTGGCCAGCATTCGACCGGGAGATCAGTTCGTCAAGATCTTCCACGACGAGCTCGTGCGCCTGCTGGGAGAGGGCGAGCGCGGGATCCGGCCCGAGCGGCCCATTCGCCTCCTCCTCTGCGGGCTCAACGGCTCGGGGAAGACGACGACGGCGGCAAAGCTGGCCCTCTGGTTCCGGAAGCAGCACCAGAAGGTGGCGCTGGTCGCTGGGGACCTGACCCGTCCCGCTGCGCGCGAGCAGCTCCAGCGGCTCGGTGAGCAGATCCAGGTTCCGGTCTATTCCTGGCCGGAGGGGACCCCGCTCGAAACGGTCGTTCGGGAAGGACGGGCACGAGGTGAGCGGGAAAGAGTCGATGTCTTGATTTTCGACGCCGCGGGCCGCCTCGATGTCGACGCCGAGCTGCTCGAGGAGCTTGCGGGCGTGGCCGGGCTCTGGGAGCCGGGAGAGTCACTCTTGGTCGTCGATGCGGCGACCGGACAGGTGGCGGTGAAGGTGGCGGAAGCCTTTGCGGCCAAGGTGCCCCTTACCGGGCTGGTCCTGTCGAGGGCCGATGGCGACGCCCGGGGCGGCGCGGCTCTCTCGATCCAGCAGGTGACGGGCATTCCGATCAAGTTCCTGGGCGTGGGAGAGAAGCCTGATGCCTTGCAGGCCTTCGTCCCCGAGCGATTCGTCGGAAGGCTCCTGGGCATGGGAGACATCGTGGCCCTCGTCGATCGGGCTCAGTCGGAAATCGACACCCAGTCGATGGAGGAGATGGCCAAGCGGCTCAAGAGCAATGAATTCAGCCTCCAGGATTTTCTCACGCAGCTCCGGCTCATGAAGAAGATGGGACCGCTCGAGAGCCTGTTGGCGCTCCTTCCGGGGCTTCCTGGCAAGGAAGCGGTCAAGGTCGATGAGAAGAAGGTCAAGCAGGTCGAGGCGATCATCCTCTCCATGACGCCCGAGGAGCGGCGCCGCCCGGGGATTCTCAACGGACGTCGTCGGTTGCGCATCGCCCGCGGGAGCGGAACGCAGGTCACCGATGTCAATGATCTCTTGCGGAAATTCGACTCGATGCGGAAGATGATGCGGAAGATTTCCAAGGGAGCGGGAAGGGGCTGGCCGAAGCTGGGCTTTCCCGGAGCCCTGTCTGGATGAAGAGCAAGGAAGAAAGCGAGGCATATGGCAGTGGTAGTTCGTTTACGGAGGGAGGGGCGCAAGAACCGGCCCTTCTTTCGCATCGTGGTCGCCGACCGGCGGGCGGCTCGGGACGGCAAGTTCCTGGAATCAGTCGGAACCTACGATCCGGTCGTGAAGGAAGGCGGGGTTCAGGTGAAGCTCGACCGGATCGAATTCTGGAGAAAGCAGGGAGCGCAGATGAGCGAGACCGTTGCGCGCATCGTGAAGACCGCTCCGAGCGAGCCTGCGGAAAAGGAAGAAGCCTCCCCGGCGGCGTCGTGATTCATCGCGCGGGGGAGTCGTGCGGATCGATGTCATCACCCTCTTCCCCGCGCTCTTGGAGGCGGCGGCGCGGGAGAGCATCCTGGGAAGGGCGATTGGGAGCGGGCGGCTCGATTTCCACGTGCACCAGCTCCGGGACTACGCCCGTGACCGGCACAGGACCGTCGACGATCGGCCCTATGGGGGCGGACCGGGGATGGTGCTCAAATGCGAGCCCCTGGTCGAAGCGATCGAGGCGGTCCAAGCCCTGGCGGAGAAGGCGCCCATCCGCCTCCTGTCTCCGGGAGGAAGAACCTTCGATCAGGCCATGGCCTGGGAGTTTTCCCGCGCTCCTCGGCTGATCTTTGTTTGCGGCCACTACGAAGGAGTCGATCAGCGGGTGATCGACCATTGGGTTGACGAGGAGGTTTCGATCGGAGACTTCGTCGTCGCCAACGGGGCCGTAGCCGTCCTGCCGATCATCGACGCGGTCGCCCGTCTGCTTCCCGGCGTTCTGGGAAATGCAGAATCGGTGTTGCACGAATCCTTCGAAGATGCTCTTCTAGAGGGTCCGCAATATACACGGCCGGCCGTCTTCCGGGAGTGGGGGGTGCCCGAAATCCTTCTGTCCGGAGATCACGGAGCGATCGGGCGGTGGCGCCGCTCCATGGCGGAAGAGAAGACGCGGCGCGTGAGAACGGATTTGTGGGAGCGGAGAGGAAAAGGAGAGAGCGATGAACGTAATCGAGCGGATTGAGCAGGAGCAGTTCAAGAAAGAGCTTCCCCGGTTTGCGGTCGGCGACAGCGTGCGGGTCCACTCACGCATTCGCGAGGGTGATAAGGAGCGGGTTCAGGTCTTTCAGGGCATCGTGATCGCCCGCAAGGGACACGGAATCCATGCGGCGTTCACCGTTCGGCGGCTCAGTTATGGAGAGGGAATCGAGCGCATCTATCGCCTCCACTCCCCCTGGATCGAGAAGATCGAGGTGGAACGGAGCTCCAAGGTGCGGCGGGCCAAGCTCTATTACCTGCGGGGCAGGAAGGGCAAGGAGGCCGTCCTCGGTCGAAAATAGGCCGCAGGTCCCTCCGGGTCGTTTTTCCTCTTCTTCTCGCTGTTCTGCCCGCGCAACTTGCCTCGCAGAGGGAGGACCCCCATACTCGCGCCGTGCGGAAACCGGAGCCTGCGGGTCAATCGAATCCCCGGAGGCGGGGAGTCGACCGGCGGCTCGAGCTCCTGCTTGCCGAGCAAGGCCTCTCGCCCGCCGCGGGCGTGGACGAGGTGGGCCGCGGCTGCCTCGCCGGGCCCCTTGTCGCTGCAGCCGTCATCTTGCCTCCGGGGATTCCCCTCCACCCGAAGCTCGACGATTCCAAGCGGCTCGAGCCGCGGCACCGGTCGGAGGTCTGCCACTGGATCGTCGGCTTGCCGGGTGTGGCGTACGGAGTCGGCTTTGCCTCCGTCGAGGAGATCGATCGCTGGAACGTCCTGGGGGCGACGATGCTCGCGATGTCTCGGGCCGTTGCGGCACTGCCCGAAAGGCCCGGAGTCGTCCTGGTCGACGGTAGGGAGGCTCCCCCCCTCGAGCTGCCCGTTCGCGCAATCATCGGTGGAGATGGCCGCTGCGCCTGCATCGCTGCCGCTTCGATCCTGGCCAAGGTCAGGCGTGACCAGTGGATGACCGAGATCGACCGGGAGCATCCCCGCTTCGGCTTCGCCCGCCACAAGGGCTACGGGACCGCAGAGCATTGGGATGCCCTACGGATTCACGGCCCGACCCCTTTACACCGCCGAAGCTTCCTCGGTCGGCTCTCCGCGGAAGCGATGCCCGATCTTCCGTGGGACAAAGGGGTCTGAACATGCTCGGCCTCCCTTGGGCTTTCTTCCCACGACCCCTGCTGCAGAAGAGGAACCTGGGAGCGTGGGGGGAGCGCGAGGCCGCACGGTTCCTTCGTCGCAAGCACTACCGGATCCTCCTGCGCAACGTGCGGATCGGGGGCGGGGAGATCGACCTCGTCTGCCGGGATGGGTCCGTGCTCGTCTTCGTCGAGGTGAAGACCCGCAGCTCGACGAGCCATGGCGAGCCATGCGAGGCTGTCGACCCCGGGAAGCGGGCGCGCCTGGTGCGGGCCGCCTACGCCTACCTGGAGGAGCTGGGACGGGACGAGGTGACCTACCGCTTCGACATCGTCGAGGTGCTCGCCCAGGGTTCCGGAAAGCCGATCCTCCGACATCTGCCCGATGCGTTCGGTCCGCCAGGCTCTTGACCGCTCCGTCTTGAGAGCCCTACCTCCGCCGGGAACCGAAGGTGCCGCCGCCTTGCGCCCGAATCCCGGATTGGTCGATCCAGCGATGAAGCTCCCGCTCGCCAGTTGAAATTCAGCGGGGAGCCCATTCGCTTTGAACCATTTGGACGGAATTATGGACCTATCCATATTCGATTTGGACCTGCTCATATTTTTGGACACTAGCTTATAAAACGCGCCGCGCCGCGTACCGTGGAGAGCGAGCTTACCTTGGATGACCAGCTGTGCCAGAAGGTTATGCGCCTGCAGCAGCGCGGACGCGGTGCGGGAGCGTCGGCGGACACCCGGCTGCTGGCGCATTGGAGGCTCAGCTCGCTATCGCCAAGCCTGGAAGAGGTAGGGGAGCAGGATGACCGAAAAGAGCAGCATCAGGGCGAGTAGCGCGCCGACGAAGGTCTTCCTCCGTTCGCCTGCGGCGACCGCCCTCCAGACGACAGTCGATCTCCAAAGCAAGAGAAGAGAAAAGAGGGCCACCAGGAAAAGGGCTGTCGGCAAGGCCCAGGAGACGCCGCGGCGGGTCAAGATCCCGAGGCAGATCGTAATGACGCCGAAGCCGCCGCCCGAGTAGAGCGCGGTCTTCGCCTTCTTCGGATTCGAGAGATAGCCGATGGTGCCCAAAGCGACGAGCCCGAGCCCATAGATGATGAGCCACCGGGCGACCTCCTTCATCCAATCTCCTCGGCCGAAACGCAGACGGCTTCCTGGCGGCTTGCCGGGAAGGGGTGCGGGTCGAGCCGGTGCCGAAAGGCGGTCGTGAGCTCGGTGATGCCTTCTCCGGTCAAGGCGGAGACAAAGCGGGGCTCCTCCCCGCCGGGACGGGCGCGCCGCAGGGCGGCTCTGCGCGCGGTGCGCAGGTCTGTCTTGTTCCCCACCACCAGGAAGGGTCGTTCGGCGAGCCCGTGACCATAGGCCTCGAGCTCTCGCCGCAAGAGATGAAAGTCGTCCAGGGGATCCCTTCCGGAGAGGTCGAGCACGAAAAGCAAGAGCCGGCACCGCTCGACATGGCGGAGAAATTCATCCCCGAGCCCCTTTCCGAGATGCGCATCGCGGATCAGCCCCGGAATGTCCGCCACGGTGAGCCGATGTCCGTCGGGCCATTCGAGGACGCCGACGGTTGGCGAAAGCGTCGTGAAGGGGTAGTCGGCGACCTTCGGCTCCGCCGAGGTGAGGCGGCGCAGCAGGCTCGACTTCCCTGCGTTGGGAAGCCCGACGAGCCCGATATCGGCCAAGAGCTTGAGCTCGAGGACGAATTGCCCGGACTCCCCCGGCTTTCCGGGATCGGCGCGGCGGGGAGCCTGGTTCCGGGGACCACGGAAATGCCAGTTGCCCCATCCCCCTCTTCCGCCCTGACAGAGGACGAATCGACGGGTCGGTGGCGTGAGGTCGGCGACCCGGTCGAGCTCCGCGTCTCGCGGGGGCAGGGGAAGCAGCTTCGAACCCTGCTCGGGGGAGCCGGGGATCCGGCTCACGACCGTTCCCGGCGGGATCGGCAAAACCAGCTCCGCACCCTTGCGTCCGGCCTTCGTGGCGCCCATGCCGGGACGCCCATCCTGGGCAACCTGGTGCGGAGCGAGGAAGAGATGGGAAAGATCGTTCCGGTGGGGGTCGAGGACGAGCACGACATCGCCTCCTTTTCCGCCATCCCCGCCGTCGGGGCCGCCATGCGGCTCGTAGGGAGCCCGCCGGAAGCTCACGCATCCGCGGCCGCCGTCCCCGGCCTTGACGAAGATCCTCACTCGATCGACAAACATGAGAGTTTCCGTGCGCTACAGGAAACGCACAAGGAGATCGTTAGGACCGAGTGCCGCTCCGCTTCAGGCGCGCGGCTGGGGCTCGATGTGGACTCTTCGGTTCCGGCGGTCCCAACGGACGATCCCGTCGGCGAGGGCGAACAAGGTGAAGTCCCGCCCCTGCCCGACATTCTCCCCCGGGTGGAATCGCGTTCCCCGCTGCCGGATCAAGATGTTGCCGCTGCGGACGCGCTGCCCGCCGTAACGCTTTACCCCCAGGCGCTTGCTGTGGCTGTCGCGCCCGTTCCGCGTGCTTCCCTGCCCCTTCTTGTGTGCCATGGCCGTCTACTTTCCTTTCTTGTCGATGGCGAGCTCCACCACGCGGACGCGCGCCAGTCGCTGTCGATGACCCACCGTCCGGTGATACCCCTTGCGGCGCTTGTAGCGGAAAGCAACTACCTTGGGGGCTCGGATCTCCTCCAGGACTTCCAACACCGCTCTCGCTCCCGGCACGCGAGGGGTGCCGACCTCGGTTTTCCCGTCGCTTTCGATGAGGAGCACCTCTTCGGTGGTCAGCCTCTCTCCGGCTAAAATGCCCTTCTTCGGGAGCTCGATTTCGAGCACGGCCCCCTCTTCCGCGCGGTATTGCTTCCCGCCGGCGCGAATCACTGCAATCATAGTCCTCCGATGCACTCCCACCCCATCGGACATCCTTGCGGCGCCGATGAAGGGTGCTTGGCCCGCTCGCACGAGCCCGGGGCGGTTCTCCGCCCAATCCGATAAACACGAGTCGCCGGGCCAAGCCTCTTCGTCCTTGGCAAGCGACTCGTCGGCCAATCATAAGGGTTTCCGAGAAACTGTCCAGTGGATAAGGGAGCTTTCCCGTCCGCGAATCCCTGGCGCCGATCTTGGCCGGGCGCAAGAGCTGCGGGCGACGCGCGGAAAGGATGGGGAGCTCTCGATGCTACCGGAAGCGGAGTCGCCTTGACAGCATTGGTGGCAACGGTAGCATGGAATCGTCGGGTACCGGGTAAGAACAGGTCCAGAACAGTCCGCCCCCCCAGATCTCCGCGGGAGCGCGGGGAAGTGAGGAGGCATTTATAGGACTTATGGACCCGATAAAAACAATCAAATAGTATTATTCATGGTGGCGGGGTATAAGCGAAGGAGCCGGTGGGGGCGGGAGGAGGCCTCGAGCCGGGAAGCGAGAAAGGAGAAAGAGCGATGGCGATGGTGAAGCACGATGGGCAGGGGCAGAAGAAGAGCCGGTGGTCGGCCGGGGTGAGTCCGTATGCGGAGATGGGGTACTACAACGCGGGCTACAAGCCGAAGGAGACCGACATCATTGCGGCGTTTCGGCTGGTGCCGCAGCCGGGGATGGATCCGGTGGAGGCGGGGGCGGCGGTGGCCGGGGAGAGCTCGACGGCGACCTGGACGGTGGTATGGACCGACCGGTTGACGGCCTACGAGCACTATCAGGGGAAGTGTTATCGGGTCGATCCGGTGCCGGGGAGCGACCAGTACATCGCCTATATCGCCTATGACCTGGATCTATTTGAGGAGGGTTCGATTGCGAACCTCTCCTCTTCGATCATTGGGAACGTCTTTGGGTTCAAGGCGCTCAAGTCGGTGCGGTTGGAGGATATGCGGATTCCGCCGCACTACACCAAGACCTTTCAGGGGCCGGCGCATGGGATCATGATGGAGCGGGAGTATCTGAACAAGTATGGGCGTCCGCTGCTTGGGGCGACGGTGAAGCCGAAGCTGGGGCTTTCGGCTCGGAACTACGGGCGGGTGGTCTACGAGGCGTTGCGTGGGGGGTTGGACTTTACGAAGGACGACGAGAACATCAACAGCCAGCCCTTCATGCGGTGGCGGGACCGGTGGCTTTTTGCGATGGAGGCGGTCAACCGGGCGCAGGCGGACACGGGGGAGGTCAAGGGGCATTATCTCAACGTGACGGCGGCGACGATGGAGGAGATGTACGAGCGGGCCGACTTTGCGAAGGAGCTGGGGAGTGTCGTGGTGATGGTCGACCTGACGGCGGGCTTTACGGCGATTCAGTCGATGGCGAAGTGGGCTCGGCGCAATGGGTTGCTTCTTCATTTGCATCGGGCGGGTCATAGCACCTACACGAGGCAGAAGAGCCACGGGGTCAACTTCCGGGTGATTGCCAAGTGGATGCGGCTGGCGGGGGTGGACCACATTCATGCGGGGACGGTGGTGGGGAAGCTCGAGGGGGATGTCCACTCGGTGCAGGGCTACTACCGGACCTTGCGGTGCAACCGGACCGAGGCGGAGCCCTCCTTGGGGCTCTACTTCGAGCAGGACTGGGCGTCGATGGCGGCGGTGATGCCGGTGGCCTCGGGCGGGATTCACGCGGGGCAGATGCATCTGTTGCTCCACTACTTGGGGGAGGATTGCATCTTGCAGTTTGGCGGGGGGACCATTGGGCATCCGGACGGGATTGCGGCTGGGGCGACGGCGAACCGGGTGGCGCTGGAGGCGATGATTCAGGCGCGCAACGAAGGGCGGGACTACCTGCACGAAGGGCCGGAGATCCTGGAGAAGGCTGCGCGGCATTCGCCTTCGCTTCGGAAGGCCCTGGAGATTTGGAAGGATGTGAGCTTTGAGTTTGAGTCGACCGACGTGCCGGATGCGGTGGCGACTCCGGAGCTCGTCTAAGGAAGGAGGCAAGCGAATGAGACTGACGCAAGGGACGTTTTCGTATCTGCCGGATTTGACCGAGGAGGAGATTCGGGCGCAGGTGGAGTACTGCTTGCGCAACGGATGGGCGGTGAGCATCGAGTTTACCGATGATCCGCATCCGCGGAATGTCTACTGGGAGATGTGGGGGCTGCCGATGTTCGACCTGAAGGATCCGGCGGGGGTGATGCACGAGCTGGCGGAGTGCCGGAAGGCGCGTCCTCAGGACTACATCCGGCTTAGCGGCTACAACCGGCAGCAGGGGTATCAGAGCACGATGCTCTCGTTTCTGGTGCAGCGGCCGAAGGAGGAGCCCGGCTTTTTCCTCGACCGGATGGAGGCCGCGGATCGACAGATCCGCTACACCACCCGCCCCTACGCCGCCCAGAAGCCTCCCGGCCAGCGGTACTAAACCGTAGCGCTACGATACCATAGGCTCTGGAGGATCATGGAAGAAGCGGAGAAAGAATCCCAGGCGACCCCTCCAGCGGCCGCCGCCGACGGAAGTGGCTTGGTCGATCTCGATCAGGCGCT
Source organism: Methylacidimicrobium sp. B4 (assembly GCF_017310545.1). Taxonomy (NCBI): domain Bacteria; kingdom Pseudomonadati; phylum Verrucomicrobiota; genus Methylacidimicrobium; species Methylacidimicrobium sp. B4. The sequence continues at coordinate 926,389 of NZ_CP066203.1, read as the reverse complement.
CGGCGGCGCCGGGGTGGGGGAGATCTTGACCGAGCTCGACGCCGAGCTCATCGGCCTTGCGCCGGTCAAGCGCCGGGTCCGGGAGGTTGCCGATTTCCTCCTGGTCGAGCGGTTGCGGAGCTCGGTCGGGCTCCAGACCCAGGCGCCGACGCTCCACATGTCCTTCACGGGCTCTCCGGGCACGGGAAAGACGACCGTCGCGCTGCGGATGGGGAAAATTCTCCACCGGCTGGGCTACGTGCGGAAAGGGCACCTGGTCGTCGCCGCCCGCGACGATCTGGTCGGACAATATGTCGGCCACACCGCCCCGAAGACCAAGGAGGCGATCAAGCGGGCCATGGGCGGGGTTCTCTTCATCGATGAGGCCTACTCGCTCTATCGACCCGAAAGCGAGCGCGACTACGGGCTCGAGGCGGTGGCGATCCTCCTGCAGGCCATGGAGGATTATCGAAACGACCTGGTCGTGATCTTCGCGGGCTATCGGGACCGGATGGCGGCCTTCTTTAGCTCGAATCCGGGCCTGCGCTCCCGGATCGCCCACCACATCGATTTTCCCGACTATACCTTCGATGAGCTGGTCTCGATCGGGGATCTCATGGTTCGAAGCCAAGGCTACTTTTTCGATCCAGCCGCCGCCGAAGCCTTCCGAGAGTACCTGGAGCTCCGGCGCAAGCAGCCGCTTTTCGCCAACGCCCGGAGCGTCCGGAATGCGATCGACCGCATCAAGCTGCGGCAGGCCGCCCGGCTCGTCGCCGCGGGCGGCAAGGTTCCCGCCAAGGAGCTGATGCGGATCGACGAATCCGATATCCGGCAGAGCCGGGTCTTCATCCCGGAAGGACGGGAGGGCGAAACGGTCGGAAAGGCTTGATGCGGATCGGGACCGCGGATCCGGGAAAATCACCCTCCTGCTGCCGCTTGACACCATGCGGGCGGGCCGCTATACCGCAACGACGAGGAGTCGGTCCGAGCCCATCGCCCGCGTCGGCTCCGCGGCTTCCTCTCGCCGCCCTTTGCCGGGAGCGGAGGAAGAGGCTGCAGAGATTTCCTGCACGGCGCCCGTCGAGGCGATTTTACGAGTTCGCCGTCAAGGAGAACTCACTACGAAAGAGATGAAAAATGAGTAGTACAACTCCCCCCCCAGTTGCCCCCAGCTTGTCCCCTGCTTCCGAGGAAGACCGGTTAACCGCCTTGGCGGCCAACGTCGTTCGTGGCTTGGCGATGGATGGGGTCCAGAAAGCGAATTCGGGCCACCCCGGGATGCCCATGGGAATGGCCGATGCGGCCGTCGTTCTCTGGACCCGCTTCCTGCGCTTCGATCCCGCCGATCCCCACTGGCCCGATCGCGACCGGTTCGTCCTCTCGGCCGGGCATGGTTCGATGCTCCTCTACAGCCTGCTCCACCTGTGCGGCTACGACCTGCCGATGGCCGAGCTCGAGCGCTTCCGGCAGTGGGGCAGCCGGACCCCGGGCCATCCGGAATATGGTCACACGGCGGGAGTGGAGACGACGACCGGGCCATTGGGCCAGGGGATCTCCAACGCGGTCGGGATGGCGCTGGCCGAACGGTGGCTGGCCCAGAAGTACAACCGGCCGGGCCACGAGGTGGTCCGCCACCGGACCTTCGTGATCGCCAGCGACGGCGATCTCGAGGAAGGCGTCTCCCACGAGGCGGCTTCTCTTGCCGGCCATCTGCGGCTGGGCAAGCTCGTGGTGCTTTACGACGATAACCACATCAGCATCGATGGGCCGACCTCGCTCTCGTTCAGCGAAGACGTTCTCGGCCGCTTCGCTGCTTACGGCTGGAATGTCCGAAGGATCAACGGGCTCGACCGCTCCGAGGTCGAATCCGCGCTGACCTGGGCGACCTCCCAGGAAGAGAGGCCGACCATCATCGCCTGCCGGACCGTGATCGGCTTCGGAAGCCCCAACCGGGAGAACACCGCCAAGGCCCATGGAGAGCCTCTGGGGGCGGAAGAGGTGAAGCTGGCGAAGGAGCGCCTCGGCCTTCCGGTCGATCCGGCCTTCTACGTCCCCGAGGAGGTGCGGAGCTTCTTCCGGGCTGTTGCCAAGAAGGGGGCGGACGAGCGGAGCCGTTGGCTCGAGGCCTTTGCGGCCTACCGGAAGGAGTTCTCCCTCGAAGCGGAACGGTTCGAGATCGCCCTGCGCCGGGATCTGCCCGCGGGATGGGATCAGGGGATGCCTGGCTTCCCGCTCGAGAAGCCGCTCGCCACGCGCGCCGCTTCCGGGGCCGTCCTCAACGGGATCTTCGAGAAGGTCGGCTACCTTCTCGGCGGCTCCGCCGACCTGACCCCATCCAACAATACGCTGGCCAAGGGGGTCAAGGAGATCCGCCCGGATGACCTGACGGGGGCCTACCTCCATTATGGCATTCGCGAGCACGGGATGGGCTCCCTCATGAACGGAATGGCGGTTCATGGGGGCATTCGCCCCTACGGGGGAACCTTCCTGATCTTCTCAGACTACATGCGCCCGCCGATCCGGCTGGCCGCCATGATGCAGGTGCCGGTCGTCTACGTCTTCACCCACGACAGCATCGGCTTGGGAGAGGATGGGCCCACCCATCAGCCGGTCGAGCAGCTGACCGCGCTTCGTGCGATCCCCAACCTGGTGGTCTTCCGCCCGGCGGACGCCACCGAGACGGCCGAAGGCTGGCGTGTAGCGCTTGAGCGGAAAGATGGCCCCACCGCCCTCATCCTGACCCGTCAAGCCCTTCCGGTGCTCGACCGGAGCCGCTTTGCGCCCGCCTCGGAGGCCCGGCGCGGAGGGTATGTGCTTGCCGGGGACGCGGAACCAGAGGTCATCCTGATCGCCACGGGCTCCGAGGTGTCGCTTGCGCTCGCGGCGCGAGAGCTCCTTTCCGGAGAGAAGATCCGTTCCCGGGTCGTGTCGCTGCCTTCCTGGGAGCTCTTCGCCCGGCAGCCCGCCTCCTATCGCGAGCAGGTGCTCCCCGCCGGGATCCGCGCCCGCGTCTCGGTCGAGGCCGGGGTGACGCTGGCTTGGCCGCGCTGGATCGGATCGGACGGCGAAGCCGTCGGCATCGACCATTTCGGCGCATCGGCGCCGTATGCCACGATCTACAAGGAGTTCGGCCTCACGGGGGAAGCGGTGGCGGAGGCCGCTCGCCGCACCTTGGCCCGGACACGGGGCTAGGCCGAAGCGCGGGGAAACGCACCGGAGAAGCGAAGGTGACGAGGAGAGAGCAGGGAGAGAGGGGCGAGGCCGTTCGATACCCCCGCATCTTCGTGGCACGGCATTGCAAGACGTCGTGGAACCTGGAGCATCGGATCCAGGGGCGAACCGATATCCCCCTTTGCGAGGAGGGGCTGAGGGAAGCCCGGGCGAATTGCGTGCTTCTCCGCGATCTCCCGATCGACCGGATCTTTTCAAGCCCGCTCGCCCGCGGTCGACAGACCGCGGAGATCTACGGAGCAGCGCTAGGGGTTCCCATCGAAGCATGGCCGGAGTGGATCGAGGTGCACATGGGGGAGTGGGAGGGCCACACGCGCAAGGAGCTCTCGGCTCGGGAGCCGGCCGAGTACGAACGGTGGCTGGCCGATCCCTCCCGGGTGCCGCTGCCTCCCATCGGGGGAGAGGATATCGGCGGCGCGCGCAAGCGCGTTGTCGGCGCCCTCTGCTCGCTGGTCGGCCGTCCGGAGCGCGGGGTCCTGATCGTGCTCCACAAGTATATCCGAGCCCTGCTCCACTGCGCGGTCTTCGACCTGCCGCTCTCCCGCTTTTCGGATGAGATCGTGGAGCCGACAGCGCCTTCCGAGCTGCCGCCCGATCGCGTGGCAAGGCTCTGCCGGTAACGGTCATCGTCATGCGCTGGGATGGGCTCATCTGGGATCTCGACGGGACGATCGCGCTGACCGAACGCGAGGGGCATCTCCCCGCCTGCAACGCGGCCTTTGCGGCGCTGGGTCTCCCGATCCGCTGGAGCTGGGAGGAGTTCCAGGGGCTCTTGACCATCCCGGGAAACGAGCTGCGGATGCGGCGCGCCCTGGAAGCCCTCTCCCCTCCTCCGGGTGAGCTCGAAGCACTGGCCCGCCAGCTCGGGCAATGGAAGAGGAAGATCTACCTCGAACGCTTTCTTCCCTGTACCGTTCTTCGACCGGGGATCCGGGCGCGGATCCGGGAGGCGCGGGAAAAGGGAATGCGGCAGGCGATCGTCTCGACCACGGACGAGGCGCAGATCGCGGCCCTGCTGGCGCTCCATCTCCCGGAAGAGGCGGGTTGGTTCTCTCCGATCCTGGGAAAGGAGTCCGGGAGGAAGACCGCTTCTGACTCCCCGCTCTACCGGCGCTGCCTGGCCGAGTGGGGGCTCCCTCCCGAGCGGGTCCTGGCGATCGAGGACTCGGCGGTCGGATTGCGCGCGGCGCGTGCGGCGGGCATCCCCTGCCTGATTACCCAAAACGACTATACGGCCGGTCAGGATTTCGCAGGGGCAACCTGGGTGGGAACGGATCTTGCCGATCATTCCCTCGACCGGCTGGAGAGGGAGATCCGGTCGTCTTAATCGGTGGCGGAGAGGGTGCGGGCGCCGGTCGCCAGATCCACGAGCGCCTCCCGCAGGACCACCGCCTGGTTGTGTTCCGTGTCCCGTGCGCCGTAGAGCAGGGTGAGATCGCGGGAGCCCGCGGCCCGGAGGAGCTCGTGCAGCCGCTCCGTCTTTCCCGCAAGCTCGCTCCGGTAGCGGAGCGCGAACTCCTTCCAGCGGCTTGGCTCGTGGCCGAACCATTTCCGGAGCGCCGTGCTGGGAGCCAGATCTCTGTCCCAAGCGTCGATTCCTGCCTTCTCCTTGGAAATCCCCCGGGGCCAGACGCGATCCACCAGGACACGATAGCCCTCATCGGCTCCCGGTGCTTCGTAGATGCGCCGGATCCGAATCCGAGGGTGCGAAGGCATTACCACTCCCAGGTAAAAAGCTCCAATCCTCCCCCGGGAGTCATGACTTCGGTCATGCCCGCCGCATAGGGGATGTGCGGGGTCATCGGAGACTTGGACAGGAAACGCTCCCCATATCCATACTCCTTGGGGGCCACGGGGTTGATCATGTTTGGACCCTTCCGGATGCCTTCCGGGATCACACCTTTGAGCTTGGGCGGTTGTGCTTCCGCGGGCTTTTTCCCTTTCTCGGGGGCGGGTGCCTCGGGCCTCTTCTCGATCCGGTGCGGTGCCGAAGCCCGGGGAGGGGGGGCGGGCTCCGTCCCGGTCTCCTCCGACGGCTGGGCGGGTGCGAGCCCCGCTCCAAGAAAGAAGCCGACGAGCGTAAGCGGGACGATGCGCATTGGTTCCAATAAAGGGCAAGTTCGATGGCTGGTCAAGGGCGGGACCGACAAGCCCATCGTCCCGAAGGACGCGCTCCAGGAAACGCCGGTTTCCCCGGCTCTGCTCGGGGCAATGGCGCCCAAGGCGCGGCCGAGGAATGCCCCCTGGACAGGGGAGGCACGCCCATTGGGCCGCGCACCTAAATCTGCACCAGCCGGACCGAATAGACGTCCGGGACCCGCAGGATCTCCTCGAGCACTTCGTTCCCGGGGGCACCGTCGACGTGAAGCACGCTGACGGCTCGGGAGCCATGCTCGGCGCGAGCCAGGGACATCGAGGCGATGTTCACCGAGCGCTCGCCCAGGATCGAGCCCACTCGGCCGACGATGCCGGGCCGATCGCGATTTTCCAAGACCAGCAGCGCTCCTTCGAGCGGCGCCTCGATCGGGTTGCCGTTGATCTGCACCAGCCGCTGCGCCGTTCCCCAGAACGTCGCACCCGCCTGCAGCGTGGCTGAATCGACCTGAATCTCCATCCCGATCCAATCGGTGAACTCGCCGGCTTGAGTCGTCTTGGTCTCGCTGACGACGATACCCAAGGTGTCGGCGAGGTAGGCGGCGTTCACCTCGTTGACTTCCGCCCCGGCCACCTTCCGCAGCAGCCCTTTGAGGGCGGCGCGCGTCACGGGGGTCGTGTCGTGGTCGTTGACCTTCCCGGCATAGGAAAGGGTCACCCGGCTCATCCGGTTCGGCGCCCACTGGCCCATGAAGAGACCGAGCCGCTCGGCCAGCGACAGGTAGGGGCGGAGGAGGGAGGCCGTCCGCGGATCGACGTTGGGGATGTTTACGGCGTTGCGAATCGTCCCGTTCACCAAAAGATCGAGCACCGCGTGCGCAATCTCGATTCCGACCTGCTCCTGGGATTCCGCCGTAGAGGCGGCCAGATGGGGGGTGAGGATCACGTTCGGGAGCGAGCGGAGGGGGAAGTCGGCGGGTGGCGGCTCGGGATCGTAGACGTCGAGGGCGGCTCCCGCCACCTGGCCCGAATCGAGCGCCTGACGAAGATCGCTGGCGACGATCAGCCCTCCCCGTGCGCAGTTGACGATCCGGACACCCTTCTTGCAGAGGGCGAGCCGGTGCGCATCGAGCAGCCCCTTGGTCTCCGGTGTCAGCGGGGAGTGGAGGGTCAGGAAGTCGGCCTCCTTCAGAACGGTGTCGAGATCCTCGGCGACCTGCACCGGAAGGTTCTGGACGCGAGCGGGGGAGAGATAGGGGTCGAAGCAGATCACGCGCATGTTGAAGCCGAGGGCGCGCCGAGCCACCTCCGTGCCGACCCGTCCCATGCCGACGATCCCCAGCACCTTGCCGCAGAGCTCGACTCCTTCGAAGGCTTTCCGGTTCCAAGCACCTGCGCGCATCGAGGCATCGGCCTGGGGGACGCTGCGCGCCAGCGCGAGCATGAGCGCCACCGCGTGCTCGGCCGTAGCGATCGTGTTTCCCCCGGGGGTATTCATGACGACGATCCCGCGCTCGGTCGCCGCGGCGATGTCGACATTATCCACGCCGACCCCGGCTCGGCCGACGACCCGGAGGCGCTCCGCCTTCTCGAGAATCCGTCGAGTAATCTTGGTTTGGCTTCGGACCAGGATCGCGTCGCACGACGGAGCCACCTCGACCAGTTGATCCTCGGAGAGGCCCGTCCTTTCGAGGACGCGGACGGAGGGATTGGCGGAGAGAAGCTCGACCCCCTTCGGGCTGATCGAGTCGGCGATCAGGATGGTGAATGTAGCGGACATAGGAAGCTCCAAAGCCTAGCGAGGAGAAGGCCCCCTGTCAAAGCTGTTGTTCTCCTTCCGGCCGGGACCGACCCAGGCCTTGATGATCCGGTGGGACCCGGCCGCCGCCCCAGAGCGAAGCGAGAGCTCCTTTTCCCCCCTCCTCTTCAAAAAGCAATTCAAAAAGCAATTAACGAGTTGGACCCATCTCTGCTACAAGAAATCCGAAGCCCTTTCCCCTTCGTCAGTTATGGATAGTGCCAACTCTTCGCCGATTCGGAACCAGAAATACTCGATCCTCGCCGAAATCAAGCGGAGCAACGGGCTTTCGGTGGGGGAGCTGGCGGAGCGGATGAACCTCTCCTACATGGGGGTCAAGCAGCATTGCAACTCCCTGGAGAAGGAGGGGTTTCTCTCGACCCAGCGAAGGGCGAAGCGGGTGGGCCGCCCGGAGAAGGTCTATGTCCTGACCGAGAAGGCCAATCAGTTCTTCCCGCAAAAAGGGACCCCCTTTGCCCTCGAGCTTCTGGAGTCGGTCGAGGACGTCTACGGCCCTCTGGCCGTCGACCGGCTCCTCCACCGGCTCTACCGCCGCCGCGTCGAGGCACTGCGATCCCGGGTCTCGGGCGCCGGGCTGGAGGAACGCGCTCGGCAACTGGCCCAGGCCCGAGAAGAGGAGGGCTGCATGAGCCGCTACGAGCCGGCCGGCGCCCCCGCCGGACAGATCCTCGAGTTTCACTCTCCGGTCCTGGAGATCCTCGACCGGTTCCCGCGAACGCGCGAGCTCGAGCGAAGGCTCTTCGAGCAGCTGCTGGATGCTCGAGTCGAAAGACGGGAGGACCGGGCGGGAGGCGCGCTCAAGGTCGTCTTTCTCCTGTTGGGCTCCAGAGAGCGTCCGCCCGGCCACACCTCGGCCGGCGAGCCTCCCGCAGAAGCGGTGGAGCACGGGGACGTCGCGGCTCCTGCTCCCGCCGTCGAAGCGAAGAGTTAGAAAAAATCGTTGCGGGAAATGGAACGGCTCGATATTAGATTCAATTAACACATGTCGTCCGAAGAGGGCCGTTCATCCGAGGAGATAACCTCGGCTCCTGCTGCGGAAAGCCTACCCCTGTCGGTTGGAGACTACTGTCTCCACCGGAGCTGGGGGTTCGGGCTCATCCGGGAGATCTCGCTCGATGCCGGCTCGGTCATCATCGATTTCCAGGAAAAGCCGCGTCACCGGATGCAGTGGGAGTACGCGCTCCAATCCCTTGAACCGGTCTCCCGCGATCACATCTTCGTCTGGAAGGCCGAGAAGCTCTCCACGCTTCGGGAGCAAGCGGCGTCCGACCCGGTGGCGGTCGTCGAGATCTGTGTCCGCAGCTTCGGCGAGGGGGCGACTCCCGAAGCACTCCAAGAGGCGCTGACTCCGACGGTCGTCGCCCAGGAAGAGTGGAAGAAGTGGTGGGACGGGGTTCGCCGGGTCATGCGCCGGGAGGGCCGATTCGAGGTCCCGAGCCGGAAGAACCAGCCGATCCGCATCGTGACCACCGTCGTTCCCGCTTGGCAAAAGTTGTTTTTCGCATTGGATCAGTCGGCTTCCAGCAAGGCCGCCGTCGAAGCGGCCCGGGCCCTTGCGAAGGCCGAGAAGATTCCCGCGGGAGGCCGAGAGCAGGCGGTGGCGGCGATCGATCGGATTCTTTCGTCGGGCGGCGGTGCGAGCTCGGGAGAGCTGCTCGAGCTGGCGGTCATTCGAGATGAGCTTCTGGCGGCGATCGGAAAAGGGCCCGAGTCGGGAGAGCTTGCTGTTTCGCAATGGCTTCCGGAAGACCGGCCGGGGCTGCAGAAAGCCCTGTCGGTCATGGCCAGCTCGGCGCAGAAAGAGGTGCTGCGCCGCCTCGTCCTAGAGAAGGGCGGGGCGGTCTCCCTTCTCCTGGATCTTCTGCCCGGCGCCTCCGCGCGGACCGCGGACGCCATCGTCACGGTCTTGGCCGAGGGGGGGAGGGCCAAGGAGCTTCTTGAACGGCTCGAGCGCGCCGTGCGAGAGAGGACGATCGGGTCGGATGCCTTGGCGTGGATCTGCCGGACCCGGGACGAGCTCTTCCGCCCGCTCTTCCGTCCCGACCTCTTTTTTTGCATCCTCTATCTGCTGGAGCGCGAAAGCAGCGGCGTCGCCAAGAAGGGCTCGAAGCTCTACGAGCTGCTTACGGGCAAGCTCGATCTGTTGCATGCGATTCTCGCTGGTGCGCAGCCAACCGATGCGCGGGACGTGGCTCGGGCCGCTCTCGCGAGCCCCGCCCTGCGGGAGCTGGACAAGCGCTCCCTCCTGGGAGCGATCATCAAGAAGCATCCCGGCGTTCAGGACCTTGTGACGGGCGATCAGCAGAAGAATAGCGAAGCCTCCCTGATCGTCTCCTGGAAGAGCCTGGCGGAGAAGAAGCAGGAGCTCGAAACCCTCGTCACCAAGCAGATCCCGGAAAACACCCGGGAGATTGCGATCGCCCGATCCTATGGGGATCTGCGCGAGAACCACGAGTATAAGGCGGCAAAGGAGATGCAGGGAGTCCTCCTGCGCCGGAAGGCGGAGCTCGAAGCCGCCCTGGCGCGGGCCCGGGCGACCGATTTTTCCGAGGTGGCGATCGACTCCGTCAACGTCGGAACCCGGGTCATCCTTCAGGATCTGGCAACGGGCAAGGAGCGGCGGGTCACGATTCTCGGGGCTTGGGATAGCGATCCGGCGGCTGGAGTGGTATCGTATTTGGCTGGTCTGGGACAGGCCCTTCTCGGACGCAGGCCCGGCGAGGAAGTCGAGCTGCCGTCGGAAGGGAAGGGAAAGGGCTCCCTGGTCCGCGTCGAGCGGATCGAGCCGGCGGGCCCGATCCCGGCGTAAGGGACCGGCGGGAAGGTCTGGTTATGCCTACGTACGAGTACGAGTGCGCACGTTGCGGGGCGGTCCTCGAGGTCTTTCAACGGATCTCGGATCCTCCCTTGGAGGAGTGCCCCAAGGAGCTCTGCGGAGAGGAGAGCGGCCGCTGTGGCGGCCGGCTCAAGCGGAGAATCTCCGGAGGAGCCGGTCTCCTCTTCAAGGGATCGGGCTTCTACCTCACCGACTACCGGAGCGAGGGCTACAAGAAGGCCGCGAAAGCCGAGAACGAATCCTCCTCCGGCGAAAAGACGGCTGCGAAGAAGTCCTCCGGCAGCGAGGCCAAGAAGCCCGCCGCCTAAAACGCCGTCTAAAAACGTCGTCTAAAAGAGGTCGGGCTCTTCCGGGAGGGGAGAAGACGCCTCCGTCGGGGGAGGCGGCAGGGTCGGCCGCTGCTGCGGGACGATTGCGATGCTCTCTGGCCTCGGGAGACGGTCGAAGCCGAGCTGGGCTCGAGCGAGGTGGCGGAGCTGAAGCTGCGCCTGGACGGGGCTCCGATGGGAAGCGGGCTTGAGCCGCAGGTAGCTCCCATCGGGCTGGAGCTCCCGCGCCTTGACGCAATCGGAGAGATAGAGCTCGAGGATCTCGCCCCTCAGGCGCTTCTTGATCTCGGGGTCCTCGACCGGGAAGGCGACCTCGATCCTCCGGTAGAGATTGCGCGGCATCCAGTCCGCACTGCTCAGGTAGATCTTGGGATCCCCATTGTTCTCGAAGTAGAAGATCCGGGAGTGCTCGAGGAAGCGGCCGACGATGCTGACGACACGGATCCGCTCGCTCACCCCGGGGATCCCGGGCCGGAGGCAGCAGATGCCGCGGACGATCAGGTCGATCCGGACGCCGGCCGCGGAGGCGTGGTAGAGCGCCTTGATGATTTCCGGATCCACCAGGGCGTTCATTTTCGCAATGATGCGCGCCGGCTTCCCCTGCCGGGCGAAGGCGGTTTCCGCGGCGATCCGCTCGTGAAACTCCTCCGCCATGCGGAATGGGGCGACCAGGAGCTTGCGAATCCCGTGGAAGCGGGAGAGGCCCGTGAGGATGTTGAAGAGGGTGCCGACCTCCTTGGTGAGATCGTCCCGGGTCGTCAGGAGGCTCAGGTCGGTGTAGAGGCGGGCCGTGCCGACGTGGTAGTTCCCCGTCCCCAGGTGGACGTAGAGCCGGATCCGATCTGGGTCGCGACGGATGATCTCGAGCATCTTGCAATGGGTCTTGAGGCCCAGGAGGCCGTAGACGACGTGAACGCCCGCCTCCTCGAGCTGCCTCGCCCAGACGATGTTGTTGGCTTCGTCGAAGCGCGCCTTGATCTCGACGAGGGCCGTGACCTGCTTGCCGTTCTGTGCTGCGCGCATCAGGGCGCGGACGATCGGCGACTCCCCTCCCGTCCGGTAGAGTGTCATCCGGATCCCGAGCACTCCGGGATCGTCCGCCGCCCGGCGCAACAGGTCGACGATGATGCCGAAGCTCTCGAAGGGATGGTGGAGCAGGACATCGCGGCGGCGAATGAGATCGAAAAGATCCGAATGGGAGGCCAGCTCCTTCGGAATCACGGGAGTCCACGGACGATCCCGCAGATGCGGAAAGGCCTCGTGGGCGCAGACGGGCAGGAGATGGAGGAAGCTGAGCGGCTCGAAGTGGCGGTAGCTGTCCGCCTTCTTCAGCTGGAGCGCCTGGAGAAGAAACTCCTCCATCTCGGGAGGACAGCTCTCTTCGATCTCCAGGCGGACCGCGTTGCCCCGGTTCCGCTTGCGCAGCTCCTCCTCGACCGTCTGCAGCAGGTTCTCGGCCTCCTCGTCGTCGATGTAGAGGTCGCTGTTCCGCGTCACGCGGAAGCCGTTGACGTCGCTGATCTCATCTCCCGGAAAGAGGCTGCCGAGGAAGAGCCCGATCACCTCCTTGATCTGGATGAAGCGATACCGATCCTGGCCGCTGCCCGGCAGGGTGAGCAGGCGCGGCAGGTTGTGGGGGACCTGGACGATCTCGAAACCCGCCAGATGGGCCGATACCGGTCGGCGCAGCGTGACGATCAGGTTGAAGCTCTTGTTGGTCACCTGGGGGAAGGGATGGCTCGGGTCGACCGCCAGCGGCGTGAGCACGGGCAGGATCTCGTCGGTAAAATAGCGCTCCGCCCATGCCCGCTCCTCCGCCGCAAGATCGTTCCGTTGGCAGAGGACGATGCCGTTCTTCCGCAGCTGGGGCTCGACCTCGTGTCGCCAGATGTCGTACTGTCGGGCGACGAGCTGGTGCGCCCGCTGCTGGATCGCATCGCAGACCTCTTCCGGGCTCAGTCCGTCGGGGCCCTCCTGGTCGCTCTGGTTTTCGACCTGCTGCTTGATCCCGGCGACCCGGATCTCGAAGAACTCGTCGAGATTCGAGCTGAAGATGCAGAGGAAGCGAAGCCGTTCCAGGAGCGGTTGCGTGGTATCCGCCGCCTCTTCCAGGACCCGGGCGTTGAACTCGAGCCAGGAGAGCTCCCGGTTGATGTAGTAGGCAGGATCCTCGAAGTCGCTAGCCATCGGCAACGCTTGAGTAAAGCATGAGTTGAGCCGCCCGCCGACCGAAATCTCGGGCTCCGGGGCGCCGGCCGACATTGACAGCGAAGGCGGTCGGGCAGTAAGCGCAAGGAGGAGCCATGAACCCATTTGAGCAGGAAGCGGCGGATGCCTGGCGCAAGGCCATCGGAGAGAGCGAAGGGTTTCAAAAGGAGGGACGCCAGTGGAAGATCCGCCTGGGCCTGATTGCCGAGGGAAAGGGAATCCTCCTCGATCTGGAAGGCGGCGGCTGCCGTTCGGCGACGGTACTTTCGTCCGAGGAGACGGTTACGCGGGCCGACGCCGTCTTTTCGGCGAGCGAGGAGACCTGGCGGGCGCTGATCGAAGGCCGGGAAAAGATGGTGGGTGCGGTCCTGGGCGGCAAGGTCCAGGTCCCGAAGGGCGACCTGCTCTCCCTGGCCAGCCATGCGGGGGCCGCGAAGGCCCTGCTCGACGCGGCCCGGAAGGCGGGGGGCCTCTCGGGCATCGCCTAGGCGGCGGGCTCCTCATGGCTCGTCCGCCTTCTTCGCCGCCGTTACCGGAAGTCGTGCGAGCTCGGCTCGGGCAGGCCCCGGAAAGGCAAGCGGGCGATCTTCTCTCCCCGGATCTGGATCGGGCCATGGGCCTTTTCGAGGATTCCCTCCACCAGCAGGAAGGGTTCCAGGCAGAGGAGGAGGCGGTGGGCTTCGAAAAGATCCGGAGCGACGATCACGTTGGCGATCCCCGTCTCGTCTTCCAGGGAGAGGAAGAGGAAGCCCTTGGCCGTGCCCGGCCTCTGCCGGCAGATGACCGCTCCGGCCACCCGCACGCGCATCCCGTGAGGGAGCCCGCGGAGGTCGGCGGCCTTCCGGGTTGCGGCCGTTCTCGGGCGCAGATAGGCCATCGGGTGGGGGCCCAGGGTGATCCCCGTTCCCGCGCCGTCCGCGGCGAGCCGCTCGGGCGGCGTCATGGGCGAAAGAGGAGAAGGGCCTTCGGGCGGTCGGGGGAGGAGCTCCTCCGGGAAGAGCGGCCGCTCGACCTGCCAGAGTGCCTCCCGCCGGTGGCTGGCGAGCCCCTGGAAGGCGCCCAAGGAAGCCAGGAGCCGCAGCTCGTTTCGGCTCAGCGGAACCCGGCGCCGGAGCTCCTCGAGCGAAGCAAAGGGTCCCTCCTTCCGTGCAGCGAGGATCCGTTCGCGCGCCCCGGCAGAGAGCCCGCGCGCCAAGCGGAGTCCCAGGCGGACCGAGCCGTCCTCCTCGATCGTGCAGGAGTCCTCCGAAGCGAGCACCGAGATCGGCCGGAAGCGCACCCCCCGCCGCTTCCCCTCTTGGATCAGGGTGGCCGGGGAGTAGAAGCCCATCGGCTGATGGTTGAGGAGGGCCGCGTAGAACTCGGGCCCATGGTGCGCCTTGAGATAAGCGCTCGCATAGGCGAGGCCCGCCCAGCTGATCGCATGGCTTTCGGGAAATCCGTAGAGCGCAAAGGAGGAGAGGGAGCGGGCCACCCATTCGATGGTCGAAGGAGCAACGCCGCGCGCCCGCATCGCCTGGGCGAGGTGCTCGATCGCCCGCTCCATCCGCCGGGAGTCCCGGCGAAACCCGAGCGCCCGCCGCAGCTCCTCGGCCTGGGCCGCCGAGAATCCCCCGAGGACCATCGCGATGCGAAGCGCCTGCTCCTGGAAGAGCACGATCCCCAAGGTCCGCTCCAGGATCGGAGCAAGGCGCGGATCGGGATAGCCGACCGGCTCCCGGCCGCTCCGGCGGGCCAGGTAGGAGCCGATCAGCCCCCCGTGGATCGGTCCCGGACGGACGATGGCGATCTGGACCACCAGGTCGTAAAAGCAGCGCGGGCGCAGCCGGGGGAGGATCGACATCTGGGCACGGCTCTCCACTTGGAAGACCCCGACGGTTTCGACCCGCTGCAGGAGCGCAAAGGTCTCGGGATCGTCCTTGGGCAGGCGCGCGAGGTCGACTGGCCGCCCCCGGTCCCGGCAGCGCGCCGTCGCCTCCTCGATCACCGCGATCATGCCCAGGCCCAGCAGGTCGATCTTCACCATCCCGAGCTCCTCGCAGTCGTCCTTGTCCCATTGGAGGATTGAGCGGCCCGGCATCGCGGCATTCTCCAGGGGGACGATCCGGTCGAGCTCCCCTTGGGCGATCACCATCCCCCCGGGATGCTGGCCCAAGTGGCGGGGCAGGCCCAGGAGCTTGGGGTAGAGACGCAGAAAGGCCGCCTGCCGGGGGTGGGCCGGAGAGAGCCCGCACTGCCGGCCATGCTCTTCCCAGGAAAGGGTGTGGGGATAGTCCCCTCCGGGGAAGAGGGCGGAGAAGCGATCGAGAAGCTCGCCTGGCAGGGAGAGGACCTTGCCCAGCTCCCGGGCAGCACTCCGTCCCTGGAAGCAGATCACACTCGCCGTCATCGCCGCCCCCCGGCGCCCGTAGCGGCGGTAGACCTCCTGGATCACCCGCTCCCGGGCTTCCCCGCTCGGCAGATCGAGGTCGATGTCGGGCCAGCCCTTCCTGCCCTCGCTCAGGAAGCGCTCAAAGAGCAGCCGGCTGCCGACCGGATCGACCGTGGTGATCCCCAGGCTATAGCAGACCGCACTGTTGGCGGCACTCCCCCGCCCCTGGACCAGCATCCCCTCCTGCGCACACCAGCGGACCAGGTCCCAGACGATGAGAAAATAGCCGGCGAAGCCGAGCCGGCGGATCATCCCGAGCTCATGGAAAAGCTGCCGGCGGACCGCCGGGGAGAGGGGGCCGTAGCGCCTCCGCGCCCCGGCCCAGGCCACCCTTTCCAAAAGGTCGTCCTCGCTCTCCCCCGTGGGCGTGGGATAGCGGGGGAAGGAGTAGCCGAGCTCCTCCAAGGAAAAGCCGATCCGGGCGGCAATCCGCACGCTTGTCTCGACCGCTTCGGGGAGATCGGCGAAGAGCACCTCCATCTCCCGGGGCGAGCGGAGGTGCCTCCGGTCGTTTGGGGAGAGAATCTTCCCTGCCGCATCCAAGGGGGTGTGGGTCCGCAGGCAGTGGAGGACGTCGAGCAGCGGCCTCTCCTCGGCCTTCGCAGAGAGGACACCCCCCGTCGCCACCACGGGCAGGCCGAGTTCCCGGGCGAGCGCACCGAGCCTCCGGTCGCGGAAGCGCTCCCCCCGGAGCCCGCTCCGCTGGAGCTCAACGAAGAGCCGCTCCCGCCCGAAGAGCCGGAGGAGCTTCCGTGCCGGCTCCCCTGGGTCTTCTCCCCGGGAGAGGGCGCGCAAGAGCGGCCCCTCCTCGTCCCCGGTGAGCGCCAAAAGGCCGGGAGCAAAGTTCCCCAGCTCCTCCCACCCGATCCGGGCCTCCCCCTTGGGGCTGCGGAGCTTGGCCTCGGTGAGGAGCTGACAGAGGTTCCGGTAGCCCTCCCGCGTTTCGACGAGCACGGGCAAGACCGATTCGTCCTCCAGGGTGAGCTCCGCCCCGACCAGCGCCCGGATGCCCACCTCCCGCGCCGCGGCCTGCAGCCGGGGGATCCCGTAGACCCCATCCCGGTCGCAGAGTGCCAGCCCGGGCAACCCCAATCGGGCCGCCTCCCGGGCCAGCTCCTCGGGGTGGGAAGCCCCCCGCAGGAAGCTGAAGGCGCTCCGGGCATGGAGCTCGACGTAGGAAGGGGAAGGGCGCATCGCGAGGCAAAGGAAGGTTCTCGCTCATGATATATGCACATGTATAATTACTCAACCCTCTTTCCGCGGGGTCGAGAGCGAGGGCCAGGCTAGGACCTGCGTGGCGGAAAGATGGAGCGCAATCTGAACCTCCGACCAAACCCAGCCATCGCTCCTCTTCGGGATCGACCTGACCAGCGCTTTCCCGGAATGCTCGATTTTCCTGGTAGCCTGCCGCACCGCAGGCTTTCGAGGATTCGGGATGGCAGCTCCCCCTCCCTGCGAGGCGGGTGTCCCCGACCGGGGGGAACGCCGAGCCTCCGCCTTGGATTGCGAGGGGATGCTCGAGTTGCGTAAAAGATGCGGAAGAGGATCCCCCATGCTGAGCCCGGAAGAACTGGAAGCACTCTTTCTCGATCTCGAGTCGGACCGGGTCGAACGAAAACGGTCAGCCGCCGATCGCAGCGCGATCCGGCAGGCGATCTGCGCCTTCGCCAACGATCTTCCCGACCATCGGAAGCCGGGGCGGCCATGAAGATCATCGCGTTTTTCAACAACAAGGGCGGAGTCGGCAAGACCTCCCTCGTCTACCATCTGTCTTGGATCTATGCGGATCTTGGGCTGAACGTCGTCGCGGCCGATCTCGACCCGCAGGCGAACCTCTCCACGATCTTCCTGGAAGAAGACCGGCTGGAAGAGCTCTGGCCCGACAGCCGCCATCCCGACACGCTTCTGGGCGTCATTCAACCGATCCTCAAGGGAACCGGGGACATCGCACCGCCCCACTTGGAAGATGTCGAGAGCAACGGCCGTTCCGTCGGCCTTCTCGTGGGCGATCTCGGCCTTTCCGCCTTCGAAGGCAGGCTTTCCGACGCTTGGTTCCGTTGCACTGCCGCCGACGAAGCCGCCTTCCGGGCGATCTCGGCCTTCTATCGAGCTCTCTTGGCTGCGGCCCGCTCGCGGGAGGCCGAGCTCGTTCTGGTCGACGTCGGCCCAAACCTGGGCGCAATCAACCGTGCCGCGATCATCGCCGCGCACCATGTCGTGATTCCCCTGGCTCCCGATCTCTTCTCGCTCCAAGGATTGCGCAACCTCGGACCTACGTTCCGAACCTGGCGGAAGGAATGGGCAGAGCGATTGGGGAAGAACCCCAATCCCGAGCTTGAGCTCCCTGGACCGGAGATGCAGCCCGCAGGCTATGTCGTGATGCAGCACGCGGTCCGTCTCGACCGGCCCGTGAAATCGTATGCCCGCTGGATGGAACGGATCCCGACGGAGTACCGGCAAGCGCTGATGGATGCCAAAGCCGAAGAGGGGATGCGGGTGGAGGATGACCCTGATTGCCTGGCCAGCCTCAAGCACTACCCGAGCCTGATGCCGATGGCGATGGAGGCGCGCAAGCCGATCTTCCTCCTCCGGCCCGCCGACGGGGCGATCGGCTCGCATGCCGCCGCCGTCCGGGACTGCTACCAAGATTTCGCAAAGCTGGCCCGCCGGATCGCGGAGCGCTGCGGAGTCGCGGTGCCGTCGGCGGGTGGTGCTCCTGGATTGTAGGCCGTTGGGTTGGATTACTCTTTTGCTCGAGGACAATCCGAGTTTGCGCGCAGCCGTTTCGGCCGCCATGCGAAGGTAGTATCGGGGAGCAAGGAAGCAGGTCTTGCAGAAAGCCAGAGAGCTCAACCGGTAGCTTTCGGAGGATGAGAGCCGCCTCCATGAAAGCGGTGAGTGGTCGGCCATCACCCTGACTGGGATGGGCCCGATCTCGTCGACAACCAGCCCGGCCGGGAGGAAAGGCGCGTGGCGGAGGATGGTGTCGCGGGAAGTTGGCGCCATTTGCTTTCCGCGAGCCCATCGGATAGAAATTGGCTATGGACTGGCCGCAAGCCATCCCGATCCTCGGCGGCTTGGCCGCCGTCATCTCCGGCATCTTCCCCCAGATTAACAAGCGATTCGAGCAGCTGGACAAGCGCATCGACGATTGGCAGGCGCAGACGAGCTCGCGATTCGACCGGCTCGAAAGGCTGCTGGAAGCGGCGTTGGGGCAGCGGGTGGGTGCATAGCCAGGCTCAGACACCATTCTCCGACCAGCCTCCTTCTTGGAACCAGTACGCATGCCAGACCATGCCTTCGAATCACCGGGAAGAGGCGGTCGCGCGTCAGATCCACAACTGGGGGAACACAGGAGCTCAATGGGGAAGGTCGGGATCGTTACGGAGATCGACAGCCCGGAATGGACAGAGATCATCCACAATCCCGCCCCGCGACCGAGCTTGAGCCGCTTGCTCGATCGTCTGGAGCAGGGCCTACAAGAAGACCCAGAGCAATTTCCCAAGACACGCCCGAAGGACCTTTAGCCAATCTTCCCGGGAGCCTGGATAGAGTTCTGGATCGGCAATCACGAGGAGTTCGATAAGAGCTTCCCCGCCGGATCGTTGTCGGCCGGCATCTGCGGCCGGGGACTCATCCATACTCGCCCTCGATCTGCCAGCTCTCCGGAAGCTCCGCCAGCCGGAGGAGCCTCCCGTCGGCAAGAGCGACATCCCACTCCTGGCGCGTCCACGCCTCCTCCCACCAGCTTCCCGACAGGGGATAGGGTCCTGCTGCTTCTTCGATCCTCCACATCCCATCCGGGGTTTGCAGCTCTTCGGGCCTCCCATTCCCGCACCGCACGGTCGCCCGGATCGGCGGGCGAAAGCGGCGCAGGGGGGCTCCCAAGAGGGGAGGTGCCGTGGGCTCAGGAGGGTCCGGGCGAAGCTTGGGGTCGAACGGCTTCACGAGAAAGCCCTCCGGTCGGTGGTCGGGCGAGGGCAGGGGGACGCCCGCCCGGTCTTCTCCCAAGAGCGCCAAGAGGCGTCCCAAGGTCGCCGAAAGGCGGGTCGGATCGGGAATAGCCCCCCTTTCCCAGGTCGGCTGATGCCAAGGCGGAAGTGCTGGGGCGAGCCGAAGCCGGAAGCCCGCCAAGGGCGCTGAGGTGCGGCAGTTTTCCAAAAAGGGGTCGAGGAGCTCGAAGAGCTTTTGCGGCTCCGCGGTCGGGGTCGGCACCGAAAAGAAGCGCTCCTCTGCCGCCTCGCCTTCCGGAAAGAGGGTCAGCCGCAGCGAGGCGGCCGCCTTGCCCTCCCGCTCCAGCCGCTGCCCAAGCTTGTCCAAGGAAGAGCGGAGCGCCTCCCGGAGCGGGGCGATCTCCTCGATCGGCCGCTCCCACTCCCGCCCCTCCTCGAAGGGCTCCTCCGGGAGGAGGAGATGCAAGGGCTTGTGCGCCTTCCCCTGGATCGCTTCCCAGAGGGTAAGCCCCTCTTGTCCCAGCCGCTCGGCGATTCCTTCCCGGGGCAGGAGGGCCAGCTCGGCGGGGGTCGTCACTCCCCAGAGGCGGAGCAGCGCGGCGAGCTCGGGCTGAGGAGCCGCTTCCTCGATCGGGAGCTCGCCCGCGATCTCCTCTCCCTTCTCCACGATCCGGCAGGGGTGGGCGACCCGCGCCGCCCAAAGGGCGATCTCGGGCGTGGGTCCGATCCCGACCTGGAGGATGAGGCCGCGGGCTTGGAAGAGCGCGGGAAGGGCCGTGGGATCGGAAGGATCGGCCCCGCGTCCACTCGGTTCCCACCGCCCGTGGCGGCAGCTCGGATGACGGCGGAGATCGAGGAGGCAGAGCCCGGGCGCCCGCTCCTCGACCTGCCCCGAGCAGGCGCAAGCCGATTCCCGGAGGAGCCGGCGGAGCCCTTCTTCCTCCCGTCGGCTTCGGGAAAGAAAGTGCAGGCGGGGGGAGCGGGCCTGCGCCTGAGCTGCGCCCATCCCGATCTCGACCCCTTCCGCCCGGGCGGCCTCGCTCGCTTCCCGGACCAGGGCCTTGGAGCCTTCTCCCTCCACGAGGGCCGTAGCTTCCCGCTCCAGCTCGGGATGGGAGCGGAGAGCGGCTTGGAGGAAAAAGCGCGGCAGCAGGAGAGCGGCAAACATGACATTGCCTTCCTATTCGGCGGCTGCCGCCAGGGGGGCGGACGATCCGGGCTCCTGGGAATGGGTAAGCCGCAAGGGAACGAGCTGCAGCCGTTGCCGGAGGGCTTCCCTCGGCTCTTCCAAGCAAGCCAGGGAGAGGGAAGCCTCGATCCGGTAGCGCTCCCGAGCGGCGGGAATCAGGGGAAACGGAGTGAGCAGAAGGGCCGCCGACCCCTTCTTTTCCGCCAGGCGTCCGAACCGGTGCCAGGTCGTCGGGGGAATCCGGCGGAGCTCCCGGGAGGGGAGCCGGGCAAGATCGATCCAGGCCAAGGGAAAGCTCCCGTCCCGGAGCAGGAAGTCGGCTGCGGAGAGGATCTCCCGGGGGAGGCGGCAGCGGACCCAGAGCAGGAAGGGCATCGGGCCGGCCAGAGCGCTCTTGGGATCGAACGAATCGGTCCCGTCGATCAGCGCCATCGGCAGGCCCAACCCATTTTGGTCGCAAAAGCGGAGAGCGGCCGAAAGCAAGAGCCCCCCTCCCGGCCCGGGGGCCACGATTTCGGTGAGGGCATGGGAGAGGAACCCCCGCCGGAGCCACGGATCGGGACTCTCTTCCCAACGCACGATCCGCTTCCGGAGGGGTGCCCGCGGGAGCCCGAGGAGGCCGAGCCGGGCCCTGATCTCGACGAGCGGGGGAGGAAGCACAAAGGCATTATATAGATGTATTATATGGAAGCAAGCAGATCGGTTCCCCACTGCGGCTCCCGGCAATCGCTCTGGCATCGACTGCCGCCAGCAGCTCGCCCCGGGACGCTTCGGCTTGTTCGGGCTCCCCCCATGAGCTATCACGGAAAGCGGAGAATCGCACCGTGCCAGGCCAAGCCCCGACCGCCGGCGAAGCGATCATCGATCGGGAAGGGCTCCAGGCGCTTCTCGATGCGCTGAGCGCCCGCGGCTTTTCCGTGATCGGCCCCCGGGTCCGGGACGAGGCGATCGTCTACGAGGCCGTGCGTGAGGTCGCCGATCTTCCCGAGGGCTGGACCGACCGGCAGGACGGGGGCCACTACCGGCTCGAGCGGCGGAAGGACCGGGCGCTCTTCGGCTATGCGGTCGGGCCCCATTCCTGGAAGCGCTTCCTCTTTCCCCCGCAGCAGCGGCTCTGGCGGGCCCAGCGGACCGGTGCGGGCTTTGCCATCCTCGAGGAGGCGCCACCCTCGGATCGCTGGGCCTTCCTCGGGGTCCGGGCCTGCGAGCTTCGCGCGCTGGCGATCCAGGACCGGGTCTTTCTCGGGGGAAGCCATCCCGACCGCTCCTATGCCGAGCGGAGGCGGGGCCTTTTTATCGTCGCCCTCCAGTGCGGCGAGCCCTCCGGCACCTGCTTTTGCGTCTCGATGGAGGCGGGCCCGAAGGCCGCTTCGGGCTTTGACCTGGCACTCACCGAGCTCCTTTCGCCCGGCTCCCACCGGTTCCTGGTCGAGGTCGGCAGCCCTGCGGGCGAGGAGATCCTGGGGGCCATTCCCCACCGCCCGGCGGGCGCGGCCGACCGGCGGGAGGCCGATGCGCTCCTCGCCTCTACCGCCTCCCGGATGGGCCGTTCGCTCGACACCCGGGGGATCCGGGAGCTTCTCCAGGATCATCCCGAACATCCCCGGTGGCAGGAGGTAGCGGCCCGCTGCCTCGCCTGCGCCAACTGCACCCTGGTCTGCCCCACCTGCTTCTGCTCGACGGTCGAGGACCATACCACCCTCACGGGCGAGGGTGCCGAGCGGACGCGGCTCTGGGACTCCTGCTTCACCCTCGATTTCTCCTACCTCCATGGGGGGAGCGTCCGCAAAGAGATCCGTTCCCGCTACCGCCAGTGGATGACCCACAAGCTCTCGACCTGGTTCGACCAGTTCGGCAGCTCGGGCTGCGTCGGCTGCGGCCGCTGCATCACCTGGTGCCCGGTCGGCATCGACCTCACCGAGGAGGCCCGGGCGATCCGCGCCTCCCTTCCGGAGCCTACCCATGCCTGATCCGAAGCCCAACCTCGCCAAGCACCCCTTCTTCGCCGGGATCGATCCCGCCATCGTCGAGACGCTCGCCGAATGCGCGCACAGGGTCTCCTTCCCAGCCGGCCAGTTCCTCGCACGGGAAGGGGAGCCCGCTTCCGGCTTCTTCCTCCTCGAGTCTGGCACCGTCGCGCTCGAGCTCCACCGACCGGGCCGGATGCCGATCGTGCTCGAAACTCTGCGCGAGGGGGAGGTGGTCGGCACCTCCTGGGTCATCGCGCCCTACCGGTGGAGCTGCGATGTGCGCGCGGTCGAACCCATCGAGGGAATTGCGATTGGTGCCCGCTGCCTCCGGGGCAAATCCGAATCCGATCCCCAGCTCGGCTACGAGCTGCTCAAGCGCTTCCTGCCGCTTTTCGTCCAGCGGCTGGAGGCGGTCCGGCTCCAGCTCCTCGATGTCTATGGCGAATCGCCCGCCTGAGCCATGCGCGCCGCCGATCCCTTCGTCCCAAGCCTCTTTCGCGTCGAGCGGGTCTCTCGGGAGACCGCCGACACCGTCACCCTGGCGCTCTCCCCGACCCAAGGGACTCCCCCGGCTTTCCTCCCGGGCCAGTTCTTCATGCTCTACGCATTCGGGATCGGGGAGATCCCCGTCAGCGTGAGCGGACTTTCGGGCGAAGGCCCGCTCCTCCACACGATCCGAGCGGTCGGCCCGGTCAGCCAGGCCCTCTGCCAGCTCGAGGCCGGCGACGTCCTCGGGGCTCGCGGCCCCTACGGATCGCATTGGCCGCTCGCCCAGGCGGCGGGAAGCGATCTCCTGCTCATCGCCGGCGGCCTCGGCCTGGCCCCCATCCGCTCCGCCCTCCTTCCCGCCCTGGCCGAGCGGGAGCGCTACGGGAGGATCGCTCTCCTCTGCGGGGCACGCAGCCCCGAAGGGCTCCCCTTTGGCCCCGAGATCGGCCGCTGGCGCTCGCGACCCGACCTCCAGGTCGAGGTGACCGTCGATCATGCCTCTCCCGCCTGGCGGGGCTCGGTCGGTGTAGTCCCCTCGCGGATCCCCTACGCCCGCTTTGCCCCGGAGCGGGCCACCGCCTTCGTCTGCGGGCCCGAGGTGATGATGCGCTTTACCGCCCTGGCGCTGCTCGGTGCCGGGGTTGCGGCCGAGCGGATCTTCCTGTCGCTCGAGCGGAACATGAAGTGCGCCTTTGCGGTCTGCGGCCGCTGCCAGATGGGGCCGACCTTCGTCTGCCGCGACGGTCCGGTCTTTCCCTACAGCCGGATTGCCCGCTTGCTTTCCCTCCGGGAGATCTAACCATGTCGAACCCACCCCGTCCCCGCCTCGCCGTATGGAAGTTCGCCTCCTGCGATGGCTGCCAGCTCTCCCTCCTCGACTGCGAGGAGGAGCTGCTCGCGCTCGCGGAGAAGGTCGAGATCGGTTATTTCCTCGAAGCCTCCCGGAAGACGCTCCCGGGACCCTACGACCTCTCGCTCGTCGAAGGCTCGATCACCACGCCCGAGGATGCCGAACGGATCCAGGAGGTTCGCCGTGCCTCGAGGAAGCTGGTCACGATCGGCGCCTGCGCGACCGCGGGCGGGATCCAGGCCCTGCGCAACTTCGCGCGCATTGGGGACTTCCTCTCCGCAGTCTACGCCTCGCCCGAGTATATCCAGACCCTCGACCGCTCGACCCCGATTGCCGCCCATGTCCCGGTCGATTTCGAGCTCCAGGGCTGCCCGATCCACCGCTTCCAGCTCCTGGAGGTGATCTCGGCCTTTCTCTCCGGCCGCAGCCCGGCGATCCCCCACTATAGCGTCTGCCTCGAATGCAAGCGGGCGGGCCATCCCTGCGTCCTGGTCGCCCGCGGAACTCCCTGCCTGGGTCCCGTCACCCATGCGGGCTGCGGGGCGATCT
Source organism: Methylacidimicrobium sp. B4 (assembly GCF_017310545.1). NCBI lineage: Bacteria > Pseudomonadati > Verrucomicrobiota > Methylacidimicrobium > Methylacidimicrobium sp. B4. Next base: position 902,462 of record NZ_CP066203.1, on the reverse strand, counting down.
GCCCCGGCTACGCGCGCGGCTGCTACGGCTGCTACGGGCCGATGGAGAGTCCGAACCCCCCGAGCCTCTCCCTCCGATGGCGCGCTCTCGGCGCCTCCGAACGCGATCTCCACCGCGTCTTCCGCACCTTCAACGCGGCGGCAGCACCCTTCCGGAGGGAAAGCGAGGCCCATGCCGACTAAGAAGCTCTCGCTCGAAGCGCTCGCCCGCGTCGAAGGCGAGGGGAGCCTCGAGCTCTTCCTCCACGACGGGAAGGTGGAGACCGCCCGGCTCCGGATCTTCGAGCCCCCGCGCTTCTTCGAGGCCTTCCTTCGGGGCCGGGCGGCCGCCGAGGTCCCCGACATCGTGGCGCGCATCTGCGGCATCTGCCCGGTCGCCTACCAGATGAGTGCCGTCCATGCGCTCGAGCATGGGCTGGGCGTCGTCGTGGACGGCCCCCTCCGGCTCCTCCGGCGGCTGCTCTACTGCGGGGAGTGGATCGAAAGCCATGTCCTCCACATCGTCCTGCTCCACGCCCCCGATTTCCTGGGCTATCCCGACGCGATCGCCATCTCCCGCGATCACCGCGCGGAGGTCGAGCGGGCCTTGGCGCTCAAGCGCGCGGGCAACGAGATCGTCCGCGTCCTGGGAGGCCGGGAGATCCACCCGATCAACGTCCGGGTCGGGGGCTTCTACCGGCTGCCGAGCCCGGCGGAGCTCTCGGCCCTCCGGGCAAGGCTCGAAAGGGCACGCGAGGAGGCGGTGGCGCTCCTCCGCTGGGTCGCCACCTTCCCCATGCCCGAATATCAGCGCGACTACGAGTTCATCGCCCTGCGCCACCCCTCCGAATATCCGATGAACGAGGGAGAGATCGCTTCGAGCCGGGGGCTTTCCCTCGCTCCGGAGGAGTTCGACACGGCATTCGAGGAGCGCCATCTCCCCCACTCGACCGCCCTCTACTGCTCGCTGCGGGAGCGGGGAAGCTACCTGGTCGGCCCCTTGGCCCGCTACAACCTCAACTTCGACCGCCTCCCCCCGTCCATCCAGGCGCACGCCCGGGAAGCGGGCCTCGGGCCCACCTGCCACAACCCCTTCCAGAGCATCCTCGTCCGGTCGGTCGAGGTGCTCTTCGCCTGCGAGGAGGCGCTCCGGCTCCTCTCCCTCTACGAGCCGCCCGAGGCCCCCGCGCTCCCCCTTCCCCGGGGGGCGGGCGAGGGCCACGCCGCAACCGAGGCTCCACGCGGGCTGCTCTACCACCGCTACCGCTTCGACGCCGAGGGAACCATCGAGCAGGCCCGGATCGTTCCTCCCACCTCCCAGAACCAGGCCTCGATCGAGGAGGATCTCCGTCTTCTGGCCGAGAGCCTCCTTGCGCTGCCCGAGGAGAGCCTCCGCGCCCGCTGCGAGCAGGCGATCCGCAACTACGACCCCTGCATCTCCTGCTCGACCCACTTCCTCCGGCTGCGGATTCATGGCCGATGACGATCTCTTCGGAACCCTCCCGTCCGCGACCCCTCCTCGTCGCCGGGCTGGGCAACCCCGACCGGGGCGACGACGGCTTTGGGCCCGCGGTGATCGCACACCTGGCCCGCCTCGCCCTCCCGGAAGTCGATCTCCTTGCCTTCCGACGGCCGCTCGACCTCCTCGATCATTGGGAGGGGAGGGGGCTCGTGCTCGTCCTCGATGCCGCCCTCCCGCAGGGAAAGCCCGGTCGGCTCCACCGGATCGACCCGCTTTGGGATTGGGAGCTCCTGCCTCCGGCCGCCTCCGCCTCGACCCACGGGCTCGGGCTCGCCGAGGCGATCGAGCTTGGCCGCACCTTGGGCCGGCTGCCTGGGCAGATCATCCTCTACGCCGTGGAGGGATCATCCTTTGCTCCCGGGGCGCCGCTTTCGCCTTCCGTCGCCGCCGCGGTGGACGAGGCGGTGGAGCGGATCGCAGAGGAGCGCCGACGGGCGGGCTAAGGGGCGGATCCCTCCCCGGCTCCCCGCCCCGGAATCTTCCCATAGCCGACGAAGCGGCTGCTCCCCGGAGCCCTCTTCTGCCCGGGAAAGATTGGCCAGAAGTCGAAGACGCTGGCCCCCCACCGCTGCTGACCATGGTAGGTCCGTCCGTCGCTCGATCCCACCATCACCCGCTCGCCTCCGGCCCGTTCCCGTCCCAGGTAAATCATCGAATGGGTAATCGGGGGATCGTTCTGGGTCGCATAGGTGCCTTCCCAGAAAAGCAGGTCCCCCGGACGCAGCTCGTCCAGCTCGAAGCTCTCGGGGTTCCGGCTCAAGACCGCCCGGAAGTTCCCCGCCTTCCGGACCCAGGCATACTGGCCGCTCGCGCTCCGGGGCACGTCCGGGATCCCGCACCGGCGGAGGACGAAGTAGACGAAGCCCGAGCAGTCGATCCCTCCGCTCTCGGGATCGGCCGAGCCGTACCGGTAGGTGAGATCCTTTTCGGTCAAGAGGAGTGCCTGGCGGATCAGCTCCTGCACCGCCGCCGGCTGCTTCTCGAAGTCGATCAGGTCGTCAGGCCGAAGCGAGGCGTCGGGCGCCATCCCCGCGGGGCGTCTTTCCCCTTCCGCGGCTTGCGGTGCCCCTTGAGCTCTCAGGGGTGTAACCGGAAGGAAGAGGGCGAGGATCAGCCAGCATCCTTTGCTGGCGACCCTCCCCAGGGACTGTAGCGGTTGCGGCGAACTGGCGGGGGGCAGCCGCGGGAAGCGGGTCGAGATTGCGTTTGCGGCTTCGTTGACGGTCATTGTACGGTCCTGCCAACAGGAAGGGATTCCTGACCCAGCAAAAAACATCTAACCCAGAAGAACGGAGAGAAAACGATGAAAATGCCGACCCTTCTCTTGGCTTCGATCCTTCTCCTCGGAATCGGACCGGGCGCAAGCTCGCTCTATTCCCAGGAGGAGCATGCCGACAGCTCGCTCCAGCTCCATCACATGCACGCCGTCATCAACCATGCGGTCGAGATGGCGGCCGAAGGCTCCAACCTCGTGATGCTGGGCGAAAGAAAGATGGCTCCCGGAACGGACGAGCTGGCGGTCGAGCATGGGAAAGGGGCGATTCGCGAAGCCAAGGCCCTGGTCAAGAAGGTCATGGAGAGCAAGGCGATGGCCGAGCTCCATAGCCAAGGCCAGGGGGAGAGCCGCGAAATGGCCTACAGCCACAAGCTCGCGGAGGCGGCCAACGCCTACATCGATCTGCTGGCCGAGATGTATTCGGTGAAGTGACACGGGCCCGCGTGCCCGATCGTCTGGCGGGGGAGCGGCCATCGTGCTCCTCCGACCATGAGAGCTATCCCGTGCCTTTGCCCTCCCGCTCCTCCTCCAGGAGCTCGGGCTCCTGGAGGAGCCGGGCCGAATGGTCGATCGGCTCGGGCGTCTCGATCACTCCCCCCTCGGGTGCCGCCTGGAGGACCGTGAAGCGCCGGGCGGTGACGAGCACCCGCGACTCGAGCGTCGCCGTCGCCTTGTTGTAGGACTTGATCGCCTGCTCGATCCCCTTGCCCACGCCCTCCCAATGGTCGGCCAGGGTGGCGATCCGCTTGTAGAGCGTCCGGCCCAGCTCGCTGATCTCCCGGGCGTTTTGGGCGAGCGCCTCCTGCTGCCAGCCGTAGGCGATCGCCTGCAACAGGGCGATCAGCGTGGTCGGGGTCGCCGGGATCACCCGCTTCCCGACCCCGTAGTCGAGGAGCCCCGGATCTTGCTGGAGCGCCGCCGAGAAGAACATCTCCCCCGGCAGGAAGAGCACCACGAACTCTGGCGTTGGCGCGAACTGCTCCCAGTAGGCCTTCCGGCTCAGGCTCGCGATATGCTCCCGGACCTGCCGGGCATGGTCGGCCAGCCGGAGCCGCGCGGACGCTTCGTCGGGAGCCTCGGCCGCCTCCAGGTAGGCGGCCACCGGCGCCTTTGCATCGACCACGATCCGCTTGCCCCCGGGGAGCCGGACGATCAGGTCGGGCCGGATCCGCCCCTCTTCCCCTTCGAGGCCCACCTGCTCGAAGAAGTCGCAATGCTCGACCATCCCCGCCATCTCGACTACCCGCCGGAGCTGGATCTCCCCCCACCGCCCGCGGACGGCCGGCTGCCGGAGCGCCTTGACCAGGTTGGCGGTCTCGTTTCGGAGCAGGGGCAGGTGGGTCTCCACGAGCGCCTTGAGCTGCTCCTGGAGGGCGCTGTAGGCGCCAATCCGGCTTTTCTCCATCTCGCCAAGCCTCCCGTCGACCTTGAGGAGCGACTCCCGGATCGGCTCGGTCAGGACTTCCACGGCCTTCCTCCGCGCCTCGAGATCGGCCTTCGCCCCTTCCTGGAACTGGGCGAGGTTCTCCCGGGCGAGCGTCAGGAAGGCCTCGTTGTTCTGCCGGAGCGCCTCCGCAGAGAGCCCCCGGAAGGCATCCCCGAGCTTGGCCCGGGCCTCCTCCAGGAGCTGGAGCTTTTCCTGGGCTGCCTTTTCTGACGCGGCGATCCTGCTGGAAAGCTCGGCCAGGCGCGTCCGCGCCTCCCCAAGCTCCCTCCGGCTCTCTTCGATCTCTAGTTCCATTCCAGCCAGCCGGTTCGCTCTCTCCTCGGCGGCCGCCCGTCGCTCGGTCTCCGCCCGGAGAAGGGCTTCCCCGACCTCCCGGGCCTTCCGGATCTCCCCCAGGTCGCTCTCCAGCCGGGCCCTCCCGGCTTCCGCTTCGGCGAGCTGGGCCCGCAGCGCGGCGAGGCTCCCCCGCGCAGAAAGCCAGGCGATGGCCGCGCCGATCGCCGCCCCTACCATCCCGATTCCCCAGAGTTCCATGATGTTCCCTTTTTCTGGGAGGGTCCCCGCAAGGGCGATGGCGGTCAACGGAAAACCCGAGAAAGGTCCCATCTTTCGCCTCCCGGTGTCGGCGTTCCGAGCCCCGCTACCCGTGGCTCCCTCCCACATCGGGCTACGGCATGCCGAGAGCGTCCCGATTCGTTCCTCGGACGGGACGCCCGTGACCCTCCGGGAGCATCCGGACAGGAGGGATGCCCTCCGATCGGAGCTCCTCCCCGAGGAAACTCCGTGGGTTTCGGTCTCTTTTTCTTCCCATAGGGGGAAACGAGCAGGCGGGTCCATGTCCTCCGTCGCGATGGAGGAGCCAAGTTCTGGATCCCGCCGAGGCCAGGATGGGCAACACGCACTGGGCTCCGGTCGAGGGAAATTCGGGAAGCCCGGCTGAGTCACGCCGCGCCGGAACGAAAGGAGCGCTGCCGGGAAGACCGACGGGTCGGGCGGTTCCCATGCGAAACCTTCGGTGCCGCCGCCAGCCGTCACTCGGTCTGGAGCCGCTCCCACCCCCGGTCGCTCCGGTCGATCGACCGGCCGCACGCCCCATTGCCGAAGAGCCGCTGCCCTAGCTTCGGCCCTGGGAGCGGCGCGCACATTTTTGCTCGCGAAAGCGAGATTCTCCGTGCAATCCTCTAAGCAATCCTTTATAGACTTTAGGTTCGTAGCGAGGCGGGGGATCGCTTTTTAGCGTTCGCCCGCTCCCTCGGGGAAATGCCGCCGGGCAACAAGGGGTTCGTCGCGTCGGCTGGGACGTAAGCCCAGCACCTGTGACACGTTGCACCTCGAAGCGGGAGAGTTTGGCCTTCCGGCAAGCGGAAGCGCCAAGGGCGGCAGCTTACTCCCAGCAATCGGCAATCGTGGGAAGGCGGAGCCCATGAGAACGCGCAGCTCCTGGGTCGCGGGTCCGCCCGCCCCCTCCGAGAGATCCGCGAGCCGTCGGGGTGGCCGCCAGGACCGGTTCGCGGTGCTCGTCGACAGCCTGCTCATCCTCGCGGCCGGAATCCTGGTCTTCTGGCTGCGCACCGCATGGGAGGGCGGGACGATCACCTGGGACCGGAGCTACCGCCACGTCGGGTTTCTTTTGCTCTACCTGGTCCTCGTCCTCCTCTTTCTCCAGCGCGAAGGGGTCTACACGCTCGCCTGGGCGCGGGGGGAGAGCCGGGAGCTCTGGGCGGTCGTCAAAGGCGTGGTGCAGGGAGCGCTCCTCCTCATGGTGGCGTTCTACTTGGCCCGCATGCCGATCAGCCGCCTCATGGTCCTCTGGCTCTGCGGGATCTCGCTCCTCGCGCTGCCCGCGTGGCGGCTCTTTTTCTGGAACATCGCCAGGCGCGATGTCGACGCGGGCAACGGTTGGCGTCACGTCGTGATCGTCGGCGCTGGCCCCCGGGGTCGGGAGCTGGCGGGGATGCTTTCCGCCTCCGCTCACCTGGGGGTCTTCGTCCGGGGCTTCGTCGATGACTCCGAGGGCGAGGGGGTCCTGGGCGGGATTGCCGACCTTCCCCGGATCCTCGACCGCTACCTCGTCGACGAGGTCTTCATTTCCAGCCCGCCGCAGATGGACCAGTGGGAAACCATCCTGACCGAAACCCGGCAGCGGCGCAAGAACGTCTGGCTCCTTCCGACCCATCCGGCGGAAGGAGCCTCGATCCGGCCCGACTGGCGGGCCCTCGAGATGATCGGCGGCCGGCCGATCGTGCCGCTCCACTGGGAGCCCGTGCCGGTCCTCTGCCTTCTGCTCAAGCGCGCCATCGATTTCGCGGGATCGCTTGCGGGACTCCTGGTCCTCTCTCCCCTCTTCCTCGGCCTGGCGATCGCGATCAAGGCCCACGACGGAGGTCCGGTCTTCTATCGCTCCATCCGCATCGGGCGCAAGGGGAGGACCTTCTTCTGCTGGAAGTTCCGGACCATGGTGCCCGACGCGGAAGCCAGGAAGGCGGAGCTCGCCGCCCGGAATGAGCGGCAGGGACCGATGTTCAAGATCACGGACGATCCGAGGATCACCCCGATCGGCCGGATACTGCGCAAGTATAGCCTCGATGAGCTCCCCCAGCTCTGGAACGTCCTCAAGGGGGAGATGAGCCTGGTCGGACCCCGACCCCCCACCCCTGACGAGGTGGAGCGCTACGAGGAGCTGAGCGTGGGCTACTACCGCCGGCTCGACGCCAAGCCGGGAATCACGAGCCTCTGGGCGGTCGAGGCCCGCAGCGATCCCCGCTTCGAGCGGGCCGTCGAGCTCGACCGCTACTACATCGAGCACTGGAGCCCCTGGCTCGATCTCGCGATCCTCGTCCGCACCATTCCCGCCGTTTTCGGCGGGAGGGGGAGGTGAGCCTGCCGAATCTAAAGAACCTTGTGGAAAACAAAGTCTCAACCATTGACTCGTTCGGCAGATTCAGTATGTTCATCCCCGGAATCCGTTGGGAAGCTGTGCAGTAAGAGTAACCACAAGGAGGAACCCATGGAAAACAAAGGCCGATTACCAGGTCTCTTGCATCGACGGAAAGCGTTCCGGAACTGGACAGCGATCGCTCTTGCGGGAGGGTTGGGGCTATCCGGCGGAGCGACTGCCCCGCGGGTTGAGGCGGCTCAGGCGGTCCCGTTGGGCCAGGTGCGGGGCGTGGGTACGCTCGTGCAAAACGGTCTCCGGGTTCCCTTGGATGGAGGCGCCTTTCCGGCGGCCAGCGGCGCACGGCTGGAAACTCAGGGCGGAGCGCTTCGGGTCAACCTTCTCGATGGAAGCTGGGTCCAGCTCGGCCCCTACGGAGCAGCGACTCTAGAAAAAACGCCATCGGGGCTGCTCGCCACCGTCGCGTCGGGTCTCCTCCGTTTCCATCTGCCTTCCGGCGTCCATGCCTCTTTTCAGACCGAAAGGATGCATGCTGTCTCAGAAGGAGCTCAGGTGCGGGATGGGGAAATCCTTGCGGGACCCCTCGGGAGCACCTCGGTCTTCATGACCCAGGGGAGCCTCCCCGTCGAAGAATTGGGAACGCATCGGGTTTCGGTCGCTACCGTGGCGAGCCCGGTGGATTTAGGTGCCGGGGCCGCGAAGATCCGGCGCACCCCGCATCCTGCGGGGCTGGCGGAGGGAGACGCCGAGCTTCCTGCCGGGGCCAAGCCCGTTTTCGGAGCCGACGGTCGCTCGCTTGGCTACATCCCCAAGGGGGGCGGATTCGTGTCGAGCCCGGGAGTTGTGCCTCCGCTCTCCCACCCGATCGCCGAATCGAAGATTCCCTCGATGCTTCCGGGTGCGACGCCCGTCTTCGACAAGCATGGGAATTACCTCGGCTTCGTGAAGTCCGGAGTATTTAACGCAAAGCTCGAAAACGATCCCGATTTCACGCCCTTCATCGTCGTAGGCGCGGTCGTGGCGGGTGTCGGTGCCGGCGTGGGGTCGGCCGCCGCGGTCATCAGGCAGCCGTCTGCACCGCCCGTAACGCCAACCAGTCCCTAGGCTCGCTCGGAGGCCGGTGAGAGCCAGGCCCGATCTTTTCCGGAATTGCTGCATGAGGAGCCGCTCCCACCGTCGGTCCGCGCGAGCGGCCCTCACCGGTGCTTTGCTCACGCTTAGCGCTCTGCTCGCTCTCGGCGCCTGCTCGAGCACCAAGGCGCCGATCCCTCCCCTGGTCACCACCTTTCCGGGAGGCAGCCTCGACTCCCCCAACAGTCGGATCAACCATGTCGTCCTGGGGCAGGCGACCCAGGAGCCCGACCGCAACGAAGCTCCCTTGGGAGGAGGGGATCTCCTCGAGATCCACGTGGCGGATGTCCCGGAGCTGAAGGATCTCAAGGTGAGGGTGACCCCTGCGGGAACCATCTTGCTGCCGCTCCTTGGCCAGCTCCGGGTCGAGGGGATGACAGCAGAGGAGCTCCACGAGAAGCTGCGCACGCTGCTTGCGGAAAAGTATGTGAGGAATCCCCAGGTTTCGGTGTCCGTTGCCGAGATGCGGAGCCACAAGGTCGCCGTGATGGGCGAGGTCAATCATCCAGGCCTTTTCGACATGAACAGCCGGATGCGGGTGGCCGATGCAATCGGGATGGCCGGAGGCCTCAAGGATGAGGCCTCGCCACGTGTCTTCCTGATACGCCGCCAGCTGGAGCGAGCCGCTCCCACGCCCAATGAGGCCTCCGCCTCCCCGGCTTCGGCAAAAGCGGCAAAAGCGCTCCCGCCAGGCGCACTCGCTCCGGGCATGGTGGAGATCGACCTGCGCGAGCTGCTGGATGGGAAGGCCGACCGGGGAAATCTTCTCCTGCGTCCCGGCGATATCGTGGAAGTGCCGCGTGCGGGGACCGTCTACGTAGGGGGCAATGTCAAGAATCCAAAGGCGGTCGATATCCTCGGGGGGAAGATGACGACGCAGCAGGCGATCATCGCCGCCGGCGGGCCGACTCAGCTGGCGGCGATGGCCAAGGTCAGGGTCTATCGCCTGCTCCCCTCCGGGCAGCGCCAGGAGATCAAGCTCGACCTGAGCAAGAATAACAGCGCACGAATCGATTTTCCGGTGCAGAAGGACGACGTGGTGATGGTGGGGACCAGTGGCGCCATGGTGGCTTTGACCACCTTGAAGGACCTCATGTACCCAGCGATCATGGCCGCGTGGCTCTTTGGCCTCTAGGCTCCTATGGAGGAAATTCAACCAAGGCCACGGCAAAGCCTTGGGCCGCTCGGTCCCGGGAGGCCGGCTCCGGCGGAGCCTTTCGAGGAAGGCGGGGGCTGGGAGAGCGTTCGCGGGCTCTTTTCCGATATCCACCGCTATCGGGGAGCCGCTCTGGTCTTCTTTGCTTGCGTCTTCGTATTGACGGCCGTGGCTACCTTCACGCAAAAGCCGGTCTACGAAGGGGTCGCCGTGGTGAAGATCGGCACCGGGACAGGGAACACGATCCTCCCCTACCGGCAGGTCGGCGACGAGTCGGCCAACTTCTACGAGTATGACATCTTCTACCGGACCGAACTGGAGATTCTCAAGAGCCGGGGATTGGCCTCTCGGGTGGTCGAGCGCCTCGATCTGGAAGAGCATCCGGAGTGGTTTGGCCTCAAGCCGAGCTGGCGGCAGGCCGCCCGAAAGGCCGAAGCGGATGGGGAGGTGCATCTCTCGCCCTTGGCTGGCGTCCTCATGGCGTCTCTCAAGGTCGAGCCGGTCCGGAATACGCGGCTGGTCCGGATTCGCTGCGAAAGCAGGCAGCCGCTGGTGGCCGCTCAGCTCGCCAACGGATATGCCGAATCGTTCATCAGCTCTGGCCTCGACCGGAAGCTCGAGGCGAACCGCTATGCGAAAAAGTTCCTGGCGGGTCAGATGGATGCCTTGCGCAAGAAGATGACCCAAAGCGAGGAGCGGCTGGCCGACTTCATGGCGCAGGTGGGTCTCTCCCGATTGTCCCCCCAGGAGAAGGGTCCCGCCGAGAAGGAGCTGAGCCAGATTCGGGATTCGCTCTTCCGGGCTCGGCTTCTGATGCTCCAAAAGGCGATCCGGCTCGAGCGGGCGAAAGCCGCACTCGCCGAAGGCAAGGCGGGGGTGCCGGAAAATCCCTACACGCTCGAAATCAAGAAGCTGCTCCTCAAAGAGGTTGCGCGGTACCGGCAGATGGAGGAGACCTACAAGCCCGAGTATCCGGGCATGACGCGGCTCCATGCGGAAATCGAAGGATTGCAGAGCGCGCTTGCCCAGGAAAAGGAGGGGAGCGTAGCCGACCTCGAGGCCGACTCCGAGGCGGCCAAGGCGAACTATGAAAGCCTCGAGGCGGAGTTCGAGCACACGATGGAAAAGGTGCGAGGGGAGAACAAAGCCCTTGGCCAGTATGCCCTGCTGAAGCGAGAGGCCGACACCGACCGGGAGATGTATGCAAGCCTCATGAAGCGGATGCGGGAGACCGACATCACCTCGGCCCTCAATTCGAGCAACATCGAGGTAGTCGAGAGTGCGGAAATTCCCCGCTTCCCCTCCCGTCCGAAGAAAGCCCGCAACCTGCTGCTCGGCTTTCTGGGAGGGGGATTCGGCGGGATCGGGTTGGCGATCGCCTTGGCGAAGTTAGATACTCGGCTTCGGGGGAAGGAGGAGGTCGAGCGGGCCCTGGGCCTTCCCGTCCTCGGAGTGGTCCCCGATTCCGAAAGGCTCCGAGCCAGAGGCATCGACGAGATCCCCACCGATCTTCCCATCGCCCTGGCGGCGCACGTGGCCCCCGATTCGGCCTTGAGCAACTCCTTTCGCCAGATCCGCACCCTGCTCCATTACAGCCTTCCCGACCGGCGACCGCAGGTGATGCTGGTCACGAGCTCCCAATCAGGAGAGGGGAAGACCTCGACGGCGATCAACACCGCGACCGTTCTCGGCCAGCAGGGAACGGTCCTCCTCGTTGATTGCGATCTGCGCCGCCCCAATATCCACAAGACCTTAGGGCTCCGTACCCATCCGGGACTCTCGGAGCTGCTGACCAACCAGGCGGCCCTGGAGCAGGCGATCCAGCAAACGGCCCTTCCCAGCGTCTGGGCGATCGGAGCGGGACGCACCCCCTGCCACCCCGCCGATCTTCTCGGTGCCGCAGCGATGGCCTACCTCTGCCAATGGGCCCGCTCCCATTTTAGCTATGTCCTGCTCGATTGCCCTCCCTTGGCTGGAATACCCGATGCTGCCGTCCTGGGAATGTTGGTGGACGGAGCGGTCCTGGTCGTTCGCGATGGGGAGGTCGACCGATCGGAAGCGCGTCGGGCCGTGGATACCCTCTCGGTCGTCAATACGCGGATCCTGGGGGTCGTCCTGAATCGAGTACAGACGCCGAGCCCATCCTACTACGCCTATTACTACGCCTACCGGCTTCCCGGGGAGAGGCAGCGGCCCCCGTCGTCACACGGGCTCTCCGCGTCGTCCGGAAACGTGGATGCTTCTGAGCAAGCCGATTGAGGAGGAAAGTGGCCCGAGGGTCCCGCGGCGAAGCCGGAGCCTCGGCCTTCTGGGGAGCGGATTCGTCCTTCTTCTCTTGGTCTTTCGTCTTCTCGATTGGCCAAGCCCCAAGGAGAGCCTGCTTGTCGCCCCGCTGCAACCCGAGCGCTGGCTCGCCCTCGCCCAGGAGCGGGCCAATCAAGGAAGGCTCGAAGCAGCCAAGGCGATGCTCGCCGAGTGCCGGAGGGAAGCGGGGCCGGTTAGCCCGATCCGCCTCGAGGCAGCGATTCTGGCGATCGAGCTGGGGGACCTTCAGACGGCCTTCCGGGATCTCCGCTTCGTCTTTCGGTACGATCCCGACCTGCGCCGTCAAGCGGTTTATCTCGCGAAGGCGACCTGGGGGAGGGACGGCGGGCTTCGGCTCGTGCCCGCAAACGACACCCCGCTGCGCGCCGCCTACTTCGACCTCGCGCTGAAGGAGCGGTGGCCAGAGGAAGCCGCCGCTCTCTGGGCACGGGCGCAGCGGGAAAGAAAGCCGTTCGACCCCGACCTTTCCCGCCGTTACATCGAAGCGCTTTGCGAAGCCGATCAGTTGTCGGATGCGAGGAAGATCTGGGATGCGCTCTACCCGGGGGGAGGAACTGTCTGGAACGGGGGATTCGAGCAGGAGCTGGTGGGATGGGGCTTCGGATGGAGGATCAAGCCGCAGGGCGGTGTGGGCATCCGCCGGGACCGGCAGCGGGCTTCGGCGGGGAAGGCCTCCCTCCGGATCCGCCTGGCCGGTCTTTCGACCGAAACCGACCACGTGTTTGCCGAGCAGACGATCCTCTTGTCCCCCAACCATCGCTACGAGCTGCGCGCGAAGGGCAAGGCCGAGGAGATCACGAGCAGCTCGGGGCTGGTGATCGAAATCTGCGACCGGGAAACTGGGACCGTGTGGGCCACTACCCCGATTCTGGGTGCGACGACTGACTGGACGGAGCTCTCGGCCCCGGTGGTAGTCCCTCCCGACCAGAGCGTAGCCCTTTTGCAGATCAAATGGAAAGGGACCTCCGGCTGGGAAATCCCGACCTACGGCATGGCGTGGTTTGATGAGCTGGAGATCATCGAGTCTGCACCGGGAATCGAGTTTAAGGGAGCCTCGGCGGGACCCGGAATCCGCGCTCCCTAGTCGACTGGCTGGCTGGGCGGACGGCTTCGTCGAGTGGGGAACGCTCGGAGTCCTCGTGCTGGCGCCCTGGCTCTTCGGCGCCGTCGAGCTCTGGGCACAGGAGGGACTGTATTGCGCCACCTCTCTTTTGCTGGCAGCCCAGGTGGCCCGAGCAGCCGTCACTGGGAGGCCATCGCAGCTCCCGCCGGGCTGGCTGCCGGCGGCCTGCTTCCTGAGTTGGATCGCCTGCCAGGCGATCCCGATTCCCGCTCCACTGGTCGCCCTGCTCTCCCCAGAGCGCTTCCGGCTCGAGCAGATCGCTGCAGGGCTCCTCGGAGCCAAGGCGCCGAGCTGGCTGACCCTCTCGGTCGATCCCGTGCTCACGCGGCACTACCTATGGGAATTCCTGGGCATTGCCCTCTTTACGCTTCTTCTCTGGAACGTCATCGTCAACCGCGACCAGCTCCGCCGCCTTCTGCTCGCCATCATCGCGAACGGCGCTCTCTTGACGCTCTTTGCGATCATCCAGAGAGCGACCTGGGGAGGGGCCATCTACTGGGTGCGGCCGATTCATCTGGGTGGCGATCCCTTTGGGCCCTACGTCAATCGGACCCACATGGGTGGCCTGCTCCTGCTCATCATCCCACTGGGCTTGGGCTTCTTTTCCGCAGAAGCCGCCCGTTGGCAGAGTGGCGAACGCTTCGACTGGCGCGCATGGGTGCGTTTACCGGCCAAGGAGCTCTTCGAGCGGCTCTTTCTTCCGCTTCTCTTGCTGCTGATGGCGGCTGGGGTGCTGACCTCGAAATCGCGGGGAGCCTTGACGAGCCTTCTCCTGGGCCTCCTTCTGATGGCGCTCTGGTTCGCCTCCCGAGGGCGGGAGGGACGCACTGGCGCCGTTGCCATCGTGGCCTTTGTGCTGGCCGCACTTTTGGCCGCCCTGTGGGTTGCGGCCGATCTCTTTTTCGGAGCGACCGAGCGGTTGGCGGCAGAAGTCCTCGATCCAAAGGAGAGTAACCGGATCGCCCTCTGGAGCCAGGCTCTGGATCTCTGGAAGCGCTTCCCCTGGACCGGAAGCGGCATGGGGACCTTCGAACCCGCATTTCACCTGGTGCGCAAGGTCTTCCCGGGAAACCACGGTGTGACGCACGCCGAGAGCGACTACGTGCAGCTGCTCTGCGATACGGGAGTCGTTGGGCTCGGGTTGGCGATCTGGCTGGTGGTAGCCCTTTTGGCTCACGGATGGCATGCGGTCGGGGAATCAAAGAGCAGCTGGAGGGAGAAAATGTTCCTGGGAGGTGTCGTTTCGGTGGTTGGCGCCTGCTTGCAAGGCCTGGCAAACTTTGATCTAAGCATCATGGCTAACTGGTTATATGTAAGTGCAGCCGTTGTGGTGATGGGCAAAGCGGCGAAGCTGGGGATGGGCAGTAGTGAGGGAGCAGGCCGCGAACAGGAGCAAGCTGCCTGATGTTCGTTCCATCTCTCGATGAAAAGCAGCTGGTTAGTACAAAAGGCCCGGAAGGAAAGCAGGGCTCCTCGCTGAATTGAGTGGGTAAGGGGGGGAGCGGATTTCGGTTAAGGGATGGCAAGAAGCGGGGTTCTTGCCATCCGTCTTCGACGGATTTTTGGGGAGAGAGGAAGCCGTCAAGGACACTTCGACTTCGTCGATCCTCCTTGACGGCGGATGGCCAGACCGGGCTGCCTGGTGGATGCTTGCGGAATGGACGCAAACAAGCTTTTTGCTGCGGCGCTGCCACTGGGTTCGGAAGGGAAGGTGAGCCGGAGCGAGCTCTCCGCGAAGGAGCACACTCTGAAGATCTGGCTTGGGTTTTGAGCAAGGTCATCGGTTCGCCTCTCCGGAATGTCGAAGAGCTTCCCCCGTACACGACACGGTGGAGAAGCGGTGGAGGCACATGAACTTCTGGCAGTACCGGACCGAGTGGCTCGCTCGGGTTCCTCGGATCGACTGTCCGGAGCATGGAGTTCGGCTGGTGGAGGTTCCTTGGGCCAGGGCGGGGAGCGGGTTTACTCTCATGATGGAGGCGGTCATTTGGATGCTTTCCCGGGAGATGTCGGTTTCCGCGATGGCGGAGATGCTCAAGGAGCAAGAACCCCGGCTCTGGCGGGTCTTGGGGCATTCCGTGGAAAAGGCCTACCGACGCGAGGACTCGGGCGAGGTCAAGAAGATCCTGGTGGATGAGACCAGTAGCAAGCGGGGCCACCGTTACGTGACGGTCGTTCCCGATGCGGAGAGCCGGAAGCTGCTCTTCCTTGCCGAGGGGAGAGGAAAGGAGGCTCTGGATGCCTTCGCCAAGGAGAGGAAGGAACAGAATGCCGATCCGGGGCAGATCGAAGCGATCTGCATGGATATGAGCCCCTCTTCCATCTCTGGAGCCCGGGAGGGTTTTTCCGAAGGCGGAGAGGATTTTTGATCCTTTCCCGCTCATGCCGATGGCGGGAGAGGCGGTCGACCAGGTGCGCAAGGAGTTCGGGCGTCAAGGGTTGCTGCCGAAAGGAAGCCTCTGGGCGCTCCGAGGTAACGAATGGACGCGAAGCGAGGAGCAGAAGGGTCTGCGGAGTTTCCTTTGCGCCGCCTATCCTCGATTGGGAAGAGCCATTGGGTTGCGGGATGCGCCCCAAGAGATCCTCTCCCAGGAGGATCCCCAAGAGCTCCGTTGGTGGTTCCGGTGGGCGGATCGCAGTCGGCTTGCCCCCTTCCGAAGACTCTCCAAAACCATCCAAGAGCATCTGGGGGGAATCATCGCCTTTCTCCAGAGCCGGATCACCAACGGAACCATCGAAGCGATCCACGGGCTGATCCAGCTTGCCAAAAGGATGGCCAGAGGCTTTCGGAGCTTCCCCTACCTAAGAATTGCCGCGTTCCTCAAAGCCGGGAAGTTGCGGCTCCATCTTCCGGATCAACCTGCTTGAAACAGCCAAAGGGCAACATTATGTTACACATGTTCCAAATCTTATCCAGATTCTCCCGATATTGTCAAAGGTTGCAGGCCGCCCTCTTGAATAGGCGCGATCCAGAATTGCTCGCAAAACTTCGAGAAAGGGAGCGGCAAATTACTGGGATGGCCGCAACGGCTGAGCAGTTGCGCTCGCAATGCGATCTGCTCGCTGCTCAACTTTTGGAACTTAGCTCCGTCGCAGGCCCCGACAAGGACTCCGCTCAGCGTGTCGGGCTGATAAAGTGTGCCGCGCAGCTGAGAAGCCGCTACCTTGACCTTATCGAAGCCACGCTTATCGGATCGATTTCGGAAGACCCACCGCTTCCGAGCAGCGGCGTCAAGTCATTCGATCCAGATGCTCGTAGTTTAGGTCTCGACTGGCCGTCAAGCGCATTCTCCATGATTGGCGCGGCGCGCATGAAAAATTTGGCTCCTCGCTGAATTGAGTGGGTAAGGGGAGAGCGGATTTCGGTTAAGGGATGGCAAGAAGCGGGGTTCTTGCCATCCGTCTTCGACGGATTTTTGGGGAGAGAGGAAGCCGTCAAGGACACTTCGACTTCGTCGATCCTCCTTGACGGCGGATTGCCAGACCGGGCTGCCTAGTTGATGCTTGCGGGATGGACGCGAACAAGCTTTTTGCTGCGGCGCTGCAACTGGGTTCGGAATGGAAGGTGAGCCGGAGTGAGCTCTCCGCGAAGGAGCACACTCTGAAGATCTGGCTCGATTTTCAGCAAGGTCATCGGTTTCCCTGTCCGGAATGTCGAAGAGCTTCCCCCGTACACGACACGGTGGAGAAGCGGTGGAGGCACATGAACTTCTGGCAGTACCGGACCGAGTTGATCGCTCGGGTTCCTCGGATCGACTGTCCGGAGCATGGAGTTCGGCTGGTGGAGGTTCCTTGGGCCAGGGCGGGGAGCGGGTTTACTCTCATGATGGAGGCGGTCATTTTGATGCTTTCCCGGGAGATGTCGGTTTCCGCGATGGCGGAGATGCTCAAGGAGCAAGATACCCGGCTCTGGCGGGTCTTGGGGCACTACGTGGAAAAGGCCTACCGACGCGAGGACTGGAGCGAGGTCAAGAAGATCCTGGTGGATGAGACCAGTAGCAAGCGGGGCCACCGTTACGTGACGGTCGTTACCGATGCGGAGAGCCGGAAGCTGCTCTTCCTTGCCGAGGGGAGAGGAAAGGAGGCTCTGGAAGCCTTCGCCAAGGAGATGAAGGAACATAATGCCGATCCGGGGCAGATCGAAGCGATCTGCATGGATATGAGCCCCTCCTACATCTCTGGAGCCCGGGAGTTTTTTCCGAAGGCGGAGAGGATTTTCGATCATTTCCATGTCATGCAGATGGCGGGAGAGGCGGTGGACCAGGTGCGCAAGGAGTTCGGGCGTCAAGGGTTGCTGCCGAAAGGAAGCCTCTGGGCGCTCCGAGGCAACGAATGGACGCGAAGCGAGGAGCAGAAGGGTCTGCGGAGTTCCCTTTGCGCCGCCTATCCTCGATTGGGAAGAGCCATTGGGTTGCGGGAGGCTCTCCAAGAGATCCTCTCCCAGGAGGATCCCCAAGAGCTCCGCTGGTGGTTCCGGTGGGCTGATCGCAGTCGGCTTGCCCCCTTCCGAAGACTCTCCAAAACCATCAAAGAGCATCTGGGGGGAATCATCGCCTTTCTCCAGAGCCGGATCACCAACGGAACCATCGAAGCAATCAACGGGCTGATCCAGCTGGCCAAAAGGATGGCCAGAGGCTTTCGGAGCTTTCACTACCTGAGAATTGCCGCGTTCCTCAAAGCCGGAAAGTTGCGGCTCGATCTTCCCGCTCTACCCACTTGAAACAGCGAAGAGGCAAAAATTTTCGCTCTCTCATTGAGCGGGTGATCATCGACAAGGTTCCCGGCGATATCGTGGAGACGGGCGTTTGGCGCGGAGGCGCGTGCATTATGGCTCGAGCGGTTTTGGACGCATACGACATTCATGATCGGCGAGTGATGCTTGCGGACTCCTTCGAAGGCCTACCCCGCCCGGACACAAATCGGTATCCTGCGGACGCGGGTTCACCCTTCCACGAATATCGCGAACTCGCCGTCTCACTCGAAGAAGTGCAACGCAATTTCCAGAAATTCGGACTCTTGGACGATCAGGTTGTTTTCGTTAAGGGTTGGTTCAAGGACACGATGCCCAGCTTCCCTTCCGAAAGGATCGCCGTGTTGCGTCTGGACGGCGACATGTATGAGTCGACGATCGATCCCTTGAGGCATCTTTTTGATAAAATCCCCGAGGGTGGCTGGATTATAGTTGATGATTACGATGTCGTCCCGATGTGTAAAACAGCCGTTACGGACTTCCTCGCAGGACGTGGCCTGACGTTACGTATAGCAACGATCGATGGAAGCGGGGTCTTTTTCCAGAAAAAAGCCTAAACAGGCTGCTTGCTGCGTTGTGCAGTCATTTAGCCGCCATTTCTCACCATCGCAAGGTTTCGCGCGAAAAAGCGTAGGTTGACGCGATTGAGACGAGTTGCGGCAGGGTAGGGGTTTTCGTGAGCGGGGATGGAGCAAGATGTGGGCTCGATGTAACTTAATCTCAGTCGAGTAAAGAGGAAGAGTCCGGGGTCCCCGGTGAATGGAGTGGATAGAGAGCGCTTGAGATTTCATATTCCATTGTGAGGACGGCAAGCCCTCCGCTTCTTGCCATCCGTTTCTGACAGATTGTGGAGAGAGAGCAGATCGTTAAGGACACTTCGGCTTCGCCGATCCTACTTGACAACGGATTTCCACACCGGGCTGCCTAGTGGATGCTGGAGGGATGGACGCGAACAAGCTTTTCGCTGCGGCACTGCCACCCGGTTCCGAATGGAAGGTGACCGGGAGCGAGCTCCGCTCGCAGGAGCATACTCGGAAGATCCGGCGCGATTTCAAGCGGGGTCATCGGTTCCTCCGTCCGGGACGCCGGCTTCCTTCGACGGCACTACCCACACAAAAGAGCGAGGACCCGTTCTGGCCAAGAGAAATTGGGTTGCGAGATGCGCCCCAAGAGATCCTCTTCCGGGAGGATCCTCAAGAGCTTTGCTGGTGGCTGCCGTGGGACGATCACAGCCGGCTTGCCTTCCTTCCGAAGACTGTCCAGCAGAATCAAAAGAGCGCATGGGAGGAATCATCACCTTTCTTCAGAGTTGGATCACCAACGGAACCAACGAAGCGATCCACGGGCTGATTCAGCTTGCCAAAAGGATGGCCAGAAACTTTCGGAGCTTCCGCTACCTGCAGATTGCCGCGTTCCTCAAAGCCGGGAAGTTGCGGCTCCATTTTCCGGCTCAACCTGCTTGAAACAGCCAAGGGGCATCGCAAGCTGCGCTTCGACTCCCGTCGCGAAGCATGCACCTTACCTCGGCGCGGACCGCCGCAAGAGTGCCCGGAGGGCTGTTGCCGAGGAGATCTGCAGCTGGCGGATAAGAAACGAAGCCCGGTCGGTGCGCGCTCTGGATATACCGACAAGAACGGTACATAGAGGAAGATTCGGGGGCCGAGGCTTGGAAGCGCCTAGGGCTTGGCGCATGCGGATCCTTTGATGGAGAGGAAGAATTGAGGATGGAAACCGATCGGGAAGAGTCGATGCTGGCTTCTGTGTCGCTTCCGTCCGAGGCGGAAGCCGGGGGCAATGCTCTTCCTGATCGGGAAGAGTCGGCTCCCCATCGCATCGCGCGGAGTGCGGTTGGACTCAGCATCCTCTCGGTCCTGGGTCCGCTATCCGGGTTTCTCGTGGAGATCGCCCTGGGATGGCGTTATGGCGTCGGTTCCCTGGTTGACGGGTATCGGGTCGGGCTTGTCTTCTTCCTTTTCGCGCAATCGGTCGCCTGGGGGATATTGCCCAATCTTGTGGTCCCGTTGTTCTCCGAAGCGACGCGGGAGAAGCGGGCCAGCGAAGGCTGGCGGGTCATTTCCGAGCTCGGGCTCATTTTCTTGGCGATCGGCATTGGGATTGCGATCGGAGGAAGCCTGTGCGCTCCCCTCCTTGCTCGGTGGCTCGCCCCTGGGCTTGATGCGGCCGGGCTCACCGCCGCAACCGCCTTCGTGCGCTCGTTCTGCCTGGCAATCCTCCCGCTCGCCTGGTCCGGGATCTTGACCGGGCTCTTTCAATGCCATGGCATTTTCTGGGTCCAGCCCGCCGCGCAAGCACTCTACAACCTGATCCTGCTCGGAGCGATTCTCTGGGGCGGGCCGGATCGCCTGGTTCTCGCGCCGATCCTCGGATGCTCTCTGGTCGGCATCTTGTTCCTAGGCAGGCTCCTGCCGCTGGCGCGGCGAGGAGGGGTCTCTCCTTGGGTTGGAAGGATCTGCTCGCCGAGGCTGGGAGCATTTTTTTGGAATGGAGTGCCGCTTTTTCTGACCATGGGTGTCGGATACGTCGGTGTCATCTTCTTGACGCGGGCGACATCTCTGCTCGCCGCAGGCTCGGTTGCCAGCTTTGGATATGCGTGGAAGATCTTGCAGCTCGGGCTGATTGTCCCGGGGGCGCTTGCGACGGTGCTTTTTCCGCGAATGTCGGAGGCGTGGGGCGGGAGAGAGCCAGGGGAATTCCAGCGGCTCTGGCAGGAGGGGTTGCGGTGGATGATCTTTCTCTCGACTCCACTCATGCTTCTTTGCGTCATCCTGAGCCGCGACTTGGTATCGGTGCTCTTTGCGCGAGGTGCCTTTTCGGGGGCGGCCATCGAAGAAACGAGCATGGTGGTCGCGATTTTGGGCCTTGCGATTCCGGCCGCCGCGGGAACCGCCTTTTTGCAAAAAGGCTTCTACTCTCGCGGCGAAACCCTCTTTCCCAGCATCATTTCGGTGTTGGGAGCGATTCTGGTGATGGCGTTGTCCGAGGCAACGGCGCGGAAGTTCGGCCTTCTCGGGTTGGCGTGGCTCAATCCGAGCATTGGATGGATGACCTTCCTCTGCTTGGCCTTTTCTTCACGAAGCGCCGATTCGAGATCAGGGCAGGCCTGGAGCCACTTTCTGGCGAGGATGCTTGTTGCCAGCACCGCCGCGGGCCTGGTCGCCTACTGGGCCAGCCAATGGATCTCCTCTGGATCCCTGGTCGGTTCCGTGCTGCGGCTGGGGCTTGCTTCTACCTGTTCCGTAATCACCTATCTTCTTATCCTCAGCGCTCTGGGCCTTTCCGAGGCGGCTCGCCTGCTCGTGTACGCCGGATGGCAGCTGCGAGCGATCATGAAGACATGCGCCTTTTCCTGGCAGCGGGGCTTAAGGGGATTGCGGCTGTTTGGGTAAAATGGGCGAGGGCCGAGAGGCGGAGATGGACAAAGCCTCCCGGAGCGGGAGCGCTGTGCGAGGGCGATCGTCTCTCTTCCGGAAGCCCGTCAGATTTTGGCCTTCGTTGCCCTGTCCAGTAAGGATAGCGCGGTCTATGCGGCATCGCGGATGGGTCAATTTAGGGGTTTGCGGAAGATTTCACTTCCATAACTACGCGCCGTATCTAGCCGAATGGGAGGTCCTCAACCGTTTTTACTACTCGCACCGGATCGGCCCGCAGCTCTTCCCTACCCGCCCGGGCGTCGGCGTCAACCTGTGGGGAAAGGAGTACCTCATGCGGGCCAGCGCTCGCCTCTTCGGAGAGGCGCCGACGCAGCGGCTTCTTCCCTCCCTCCATGACTGGTGGGAGGCGGGAGTACTTCGTTCGTGGACGCCCGCTCCTCTTTGGCACCTCCTGCTTCACGGCACAGCACGGCGCATCCTGCGGAGGGGAAAGGCCGAGGGAAGCGTTCTCCTCGGCGAAGCCGTCAACGCGCATCCCCGCGCGTTGGCAGCCCTCCTGCAAGAGGAGGAAGACCGTCTTGGGTTTGCCTCCGGCGACAAGGTGCGATCGGGCAACGAGCGGTTGCTGGAGGAATTGGAATCGGTCGATCATCTGCTGATCGCTTCCCGATGGCTCAAGCGCTCCTTTCTTCAAAACGGCTTCCCCGAGGAACGCATCCACCTTCTTCCCTACGGGGTCAACTTGGCCCGGTTTACGCCGGGATCTCGAGAGCGGCCGGTCCGCGCTCCCTTTCGCGTTCTCTGCGTCGCTCATATCTCCCCAAGAAAAGGGCATATCGACCTGCTCGAGGCCTGGAGATTGCTTGGACTGCCGGATGCTGAGCTTCTCCTCATCGGAACCATGAGCGAACCGATGAGACGCGCATTAAGGCGGTACGAGGGGCAGTACAAGCATATCCCTTTCATCGCCAACGGCGAGCTTCCCTGCTACTATCGGAGCGCATCGGTCTTCGTTCTCCCCTCGATCGAGGATGGCTTTGGGGTGGTTTGCTTGGAAGCGATGGCTTGCGGGCTTCCGGTGATCGTAACGGAAAATACGGGTGCGGCCGATATGATCGTCCCGAAGAGCACCGGCTTCGTGGTTCCGATTCGTTCTCCGGAGCGGATTGGGGAGGCACTGGAGAGCCTGTATCGTGATCGCACGCTCCTCGCAAGGATGGGAGAGGAGGCGGCGCGGGAAGCGAAACGCGCGTTCGGCTGGGAGAATTATGCGAGGCTCCTCGGGGAAGCCTATGGAAGATTGATGGGTGGAGCCACACAAGGCTAGAGGTGGATCGCTAGAAGGATCGCTAGAAGGAAGGGTCGAAAAGCAGAGCTCCGGCGATGATCGAGCCATTCGCAAGACAATGAAGCTTCTGGTATTCTATGCCCATTTCGGGCCCTATCACATGGCAAGGGCGCGGGCGCTCTTGAACGAGGGCGGCGTCGACCCGGTCTTTCTTGAGCTTTCCCAAAACCAGAAGAGTCATCCGTGGCTTGGCGAAAGCGAGGAACGGGGCATTCCCTTGTTCAGCCTTTGCTCGGGGGCGCTCGAGCAGATCGACCACAAGGAAGCCTGCTCCCGCATGAGGGAGTTTCTCGACCGGATTGCGCCGGATGTAGTGGCAACGGCCGGATACGGTTGGGGTGTCCTTCGCGCGCCAGCATGGTGGGCCTTGCGGAGGCGGCGGGGGAGCGTCCTGCTCTTTGAGACAACGCGACACGACAAGCAGCGGAATTTTTTCGTGGAAGCGCTCAAGCGGTCGATCGTTCCCCGATTGTACAACACCGGGTTCGTCGGCGGGCGCGCGCATCGCGACTATCTCGTCGAATTGGGTATCCCCTCCGATCGAATTTGGGGACCACACTCCATCGTCGATAACGACTTCTTTGCCTCGGGTGTCAGCAGAGCTCGCGCGGAGGAAGGAACTTGGCGGAAACGACTCGGGCTTCCGCCGCGCTATTTTGTTTTCGTAGGGCGGCTGGCGCCTGAAAAAAACGTCTTTGGTCTTTTGCGAGCCTACCGCTCCTATCGAGACCGGGGGGGGGATAGGAGCCTGCTTCTCTTGGGCGATGGTCCCCAGCGCGCGGATCTCGAGCGTCATATCGAGGAGCATCGGATCCCGGAGGTGCTGGTGCGGGGATTTGTCCCGACTTCGGATCTCCCGCCCTATTACGCATTTGCCGATGGCTTGGTTCTTCCCAGCACGATCGAGCCTTGGGGCCTGGTCGTGAACGAAGCGATGGCCGCCGGGCTGCCGGTCGTCGCATCGGAAACCTGCGGGTCCGCTCCCGATCTCGTCGGCTCGGCAAACGGCTTCCTTTTTTCCCCGGGCGACACCGACGGCCTGGCGGCGCTCCTGATGCGGGTGGCCTCGATGGCCGAGGAAGAGCGCAGGGCCTTGGGGAAGGAATCGGAGCGGATCATTCAGGGCTTCGGCCCGCAGCAATGGGCGAAAGGGCTCATGAGTGCAGCCCGCGCCGCGCGCGAGGCTCGAGGCGGATGAGCGTGCAGCCGGCGTTTTCCAGGGTCATTCGAGGGCAGGCGCATCGGGACCCGGCTGCTTTCCGGGAGGGGAGGGCGAAAGGGCGGCCCGACTCTCCCATTCCGGAGCTTCCTTCACTCTGGGGGGTCTGGATAGCGGCGGGAGTCCTTTCGGTGGTGCTCGGCGCTTGGCTGCTCGAGGGGATCGTGGGGCCGTCCGAAGGCTTGGCACAGGCGATCGGAGTGGGCACCCTGGCGGCCATTTGCCTGGGGATCGTAGCTGCTCTCTGGAAGGACCCGGGGGCGTTGGTGAGCCCCGGCGTCGTGCTGGGCGCTGGCTGCATCTATCTCTTCGTCCTCGATATGGCCCTGCTCCGGCGAATGGAGGGATTTCCCCTTCGAGTGGTTTTTCTCTCGGAGACGCTGGGTGCGCTCTTCGTCGCCCTCGCCTTCCTGGGCTGGTCGGCCTTTCGTCCGAAGCGGAGCCCGCTCGCGGGCCTGCTCCGCTGGGCAGACTTTAGCCTGAAGCCCGGCCTCTACTTTTGGGCGGCGCTGCTGACGTTCGGGATGGAGTATGCCAAGCGGTTGCTCCTGGCCAACGGGAACTTTGCCTTAGTTGTGGAGGATCTGCTTGCGTCCCGGTCGGTCGGGCTCGAGGGGAACGAATTGCATTCGGGACCGGTCGGAGACTGGCGAGGCCTGCTCTTCTTTACCCAGACTTTCTTTCTCCTGGTCCCCTTTTGCGCCATGCGGGCTTGGACCTCCGACCTTTCCTTCGGAAGGAAAGCGATCTTGGCCGGCGTTGTCGCCTTGAATCTGGTGACGCTCGTCCTGGAGGGAGCGCGCGGCTCTGTTCTCCAAGCGATCGGCTTGCCTCTCATGGTGCGCTTCATCGAACGGCGCGGCAATCTCCGGCGGCTTCTGGCCGGGACGCTCGCCGGACTCATCGTGCTGACTCCCCTGACCGATTTCATGGTGTCGGTGAGGGGCTACGGATGGGAAGCGGCCCAGGATATCGAAAGGCCCGAGCTCGAGCTTGGGGGATCCAAGCGGGATGACAATCTCTACTGGATCGCGAATTTGGTCGACTCCTTGGAGCGGGATGGGGGAGTGGAGTCTCACCAGGGACCGATCGGTTTTCTCTGGGCTGCGGGTGAGATTGGGAAATTTGTGGCCATCACCTTTGTTCCCAGGGTCTTTTGGCCGGGAAAACCCGATCCGCGCGACCTGGGCGATGATACCCGCTCTTGGTGGGCCAGCCGCTCGATCGTCGGCGATCTGGTCGGGGCCGGAGGGCTGAGCGGCCTGTTCGTCGGGGCTTTCGTCTTTGGGCTGGGAACCCGCTGGCTTCTCGGCCCCCTTTACCCGCTTCCCAAAAGGGAGGGAGCCATGCTCTGCTACGCCTACCTCCTGCTGCTGCTCCAGATGCAGCTTCGAGCGGTAACGACCTATCAAGCCGGCCTCGTCATCTTGGCGATCTTGATCGTGAGCTGCGGCGCTTTGCGGATGATCGTCGAGAGGAAACGGAGGGCGGAAGTTCCGTGAGGCCCCCTCGGGTCCTCGTGCTGGCTCCCCTTCTGGCGCGGAGCTCGGGAGGATTGGCGAGCGCCGTTTCGGCCCTGAGCGAGCTCCTCTGCTCGGCGGGGTGGGGCTTGCGGGTGCTGACGACCGACCTTGGAGCGAGCCGGGACGAGGAGAGAGCCCGGCTCGATGCGCGGGCCAGCTGTTCGGTGTTCCCCGTGGGAAACGGATGGAACCGCTGGATGTATCGTTCTCCGGAGCTAATCGGTTGGGTCCGGAGCCACATTCGCGACTACGACCTCCTGGATATTCAAGGAGTCTGGCTCGATGTGGCTGTTGCCGCCGCGCGCGCCGCTTTCGAGAGCGGAGTCCCCTACGTGTTCACGCCGCATGGGCAAGCCTCTCGACAGGATCGGAAGAAAAAACTCTGGAAAAAGCTTCTCTTTCAAAAGCTCCTGCTGGAAGAGGCGTGGCGGCGCGCAGCCGCGATCCGCTTCCTGGTCGAGGAGGAAAAAGAGCTCTGCGCCCTTCCTCCGCATCCCGGATCGGTCGTCATCCCCAACTTCGTCAGGATTCCGTCCCTCTCCCAGGAAGAAAAGGAACGGGGTGCGGCGAGGATCTCATGGGATGGGCCGGTGATCCTTTTCCTGGGGCGGATCAGCCCGCAGAAGGGAGTCCTTGAGATTCTCAGCGCCTTTGAGCGCGTCTACCGGAGTCGGCCCGATGTGCATCTGGTCGTTGCGGGACCCGACCAGGGCTCTTACGGCGCATGGGTACGAACCCAAGCATCCCAGATGGCAGGGAAAGCCCATGTGCACTTTGTCGGCCCGGTGTATGACGCGGAAAAGTGGGCTCTTCTCAGTTCGGCTTCTCTCTTTGTCACGCTTTCCCGCAACGAAGGCCTGCCCATGGCGGTGATCGAGGCGCTCGGTGCCGGAGTGCCCATCCTGATCACCGCCGAAGCCAATGTCGGGGCGGCCGTCGAGGCGGGAGCAGGATGCCTCGTGCGCCTGGAAGATTTGGATGGAGTAGCCGGGCGAATGCTGGAAATCCTGGGGAATGCGGAGCTACGCGAGAGGATGTCCCGGAACGCACGCCGCTTCTTTGCGGAGCGGTACTCCTGCGAAGCCGTGCGGGGCGATCTGCTCTCCTTTTATGAACGCCTTTCGGGGCCGGCCCGCGGATCCGGAACGGGCGAGGGGAGAGGCAATCGGGCGGAATGAAGCATCCAAAAAGAGGAGGAGGAGAGAAAGCCAATGGACGCAGCGTGGAAGGTCACTCTGATTCGAAAGAGCCGGGGAACGCGCATGCTGCTCGCCGCGATCCAGCTCCTCGAGCGCCCGCAGGACGGGATCCGGTATCTGGGCAATCGTTTCGATGGGAAGGGAACGCTCGCCTTGGGTCTGCCATGGATTTCCTACTCTTGCATCGATTGGCTCTCCAGGCGCCTTCGTCCGGGAATGAAGGTTTTCGAGTTTGGAGGCGGAGGATCGACCATCTTCTTTGCCGCCCACGGCTGCTTTGTCGTCACGGTCGAGAACTACCCAGAGTGGCAGGAGAAGATCACGGTACGGCTAGCCGCCATTTCTCACGAAGGCCGACCAAAACGGGAAGCAAAAAGCCTGCAAAAGAGCATAGGAAAGGCCGCCTTTCCCTGGTATAAAGTGCGTGAACGATACGTTATTACAACCAGGAAGGAAAGCGGCCTTCGATGACAGAGTGTAGCCAAGAGACTTTTGGATTTACAGCCCATTTTTCGCGTCGGGTGGAAGCGGGATTTACCGCGGGTCGGGTTTCGAGTGATGGGGGCGCGATCCTCTTACGAGAAGCGGATCGGAAGATCGGGTTGTTAAGACGGCTGGAGCGTTGCTTCCGGGATCGACGCCATCCGGGGCGCATTGTGCATCGGGTGCGGGAGATGCTAGCGCAGCGCATCTTCGGGATTGCGCTGGGCTACGAGGATCTCAATGACCACGAGCAGCTGCGTACCGATCCTTTGGTGGCTCTCCTAAGCGGTAAAAGGGATCTGGAAGCGGATCTGGCGGGCAAGAGTACGCTCAACCGCCTGGAACTGGTAGGTCGAAGCGAACGCTACCACAAGATCGACTACTCGGCCGAAGCGATCGACCGGCTGTTGGTCGATCTCTACCTTGAATCGCATCCCCAGGCTCCCAAGGAGGTGGTGCTCGATCTGGATGCGACCGACATCCCTCTTTACGGCCATCAGCCCGAGCGCTTCTTCCATGGCTATTATGATGCGTATTGTTATTTGCCGCTCTACATCTTCGCCGAAGATCAGCTCCTCGGCGTGCGGCTTCGGCCATCGAACCAGGATGCGGCGGAGGGATCCCTTGCCGAGATCATCCGGATCGTGGGACAACTCCGCACCCATTGGCCCGAGGTCAAGATCGTGCTCCGGGCCGACTCGGGCTTCTGCCGGGAAGAGATCATGGCCTGGTGCGAAGCCAATCAGGTCGACTTCCTCTTCGGCCTGATTCGCAACGAGCGCTTGTGCCGACCCATTGAGGCGTCGATGAAGCAGGCCCGTCGTCTGCACGAGTCCACGGGCAAACCGGCTCGCGTCTTTTCCGAGTTTGCCTATCGCACCTTGAGTAGCTGGTCGAGGGAGCGCCGAGTGGTCTCCATAGCTGAGTACTTGGAGAAAGGAAAGAATCCGCGCTTTGTCGTCACCTCTCTCTCCACCGAGGAGTGGCCCGCCCAGGCCCTCTACGAGAAGCTCTACTGCGCGCGCGGAGAGATGGAGAATCGGATCAAGGGTGCGCCGGCAAAACCGGCGAAGAGTAGGTGGTGCAAGTCCACTACACTGAAGAAATAGCGAATCACAGTGGCCCTGAGTCATGCGCCGTTGACCGTGAGGACAACGGTGAAGCGTTGACAAGGGTACGCACAGGCCAGCCATGGAGCCGCGAAAATGGTTTATGTTCCGAACGCTGACACGGTCTTTGACGTGGAAGGCAACACGGCCGGAGGCGATAACGCGAGCCTTCGATCGGTTCGGCGTGGTCTTTAGAACCTGGCATGTGCGCACGCTCTTCGTACGGGAACCGGGAGATCTTGGGCCTGACCGGCAAGCACTACCGGTCCGCATCGGGAAGGTGAGGAGCCAAAGCCGATGATGAACGGACCCAAGAAGTCTGACCTCGCCATAGTAGCTGAGAAGCCGACGAACAAGGCCGGGAAACCGGCGGCGGAGCCGGTGGAGCCAAGGGCGAGGACCGAGGGGAACACGCATCAGCAAAGCACGGACCGGACTCAGGGCCGGGTTCGCGTGTCACAGGCGCTGGAGCGTGTACGGCAAGTAGCAAAGGCGAGGAAGAAGGAACGGTTCACTGCGCTGCTCCACCATATCAGCGTCGATCTACTCCGTCAGTCGTTTTACGCACTCAAGCGCAACGCGGCTCCCGGAGTGGACGGGGTGAGATGGTCGGACTACGAGGCAAACCTGGAGAGCAATCTGCAAGGTCTGCATGATCGGGTTCGTCGGGGCGCGTACCGGGCACTGCCCAGCCGGAGGAAGTACATTCCAAAGCCGGATGGGCGGCAGCGGCCGTTGGGCATCGCGTCGTTGGAGGATAAGCTCCTCCAGCGGGCGGTGGTGGCGGTGCTGAATGCGATCTACGAGGAAGATTTCCTCGGGTTCTCGTATGGATTCCGGCCGAAGCGCAGTCAGCACGATGCGCTGGATGCTTTGGCAACCGGCATTCAACGACGGAAGGTGAACTGGATACTCGACGCAGATTATCGAAGCTTTTTCGACACGGTGAGTCATGAATGGCTTATTCGTTTCCTGGAGCATCGAATCGGCGACGAGCGCATCCTCCGTCTGATCCGCAAATGGCTGAAGGCGGGAGTACTGGAGGCGGAGGTTGTCACGGAGAGCGAAGCAGGCACGCCTCAGGGTGCGACGGTGTCGCCCCTGTTGGCCAACGTCTATTTGCATTACGTGTTCGATCTCTGGGCGCAACAGTGGCGGAAACGCCACGCCCGCGGGGACATGATCGTAGTGCGCTACGCCGATGATAGTGTCCTCGGCTTTGAGTATGAAGCCGATGCCCAGCGGTTTCTGGCGGAGATGGGGACGCGGTCGAAGGCATTCTCGCTGCAACTGCATCCGGACAAGACACGGATCATTCGGTTTGGCCGTTTTGCGGCTCTCAATCGAAAAGAACGTGGTCGGGGCAAACCGGAGACCTTCAACTTTCTCGGCTTTACCATGATCTGTGGCCAGAAGCGCACGGGTGGCTTCCAACTTCTGCGAAGAACCCGCCGCGACCGTCTGCAGCGCACGATACAGCGCGTGAAAGAGGAATTGCAGCGAAGGCGGCACCAGCCGATTCCTGATCAAGGAAAATGGCTGGCGCAGGTGGTCAGGGGCTTTTATGCATACCACGCAGTGCCGACGAACTATCCGGCGCTGCGGCTGTTTCGGGTTCGCATTGCACAGCTCTGGAAGCGCGCGTTGTCACGGCGTGGCCAGCGCGGTCAGTTGACCTGGAAGCAAATGCCCAAACTCGTTGATGCCTGGCTGCCACCACCGCGTATTCTGCATCCTTGGCCCGAGCGTCGCTTCGCCGTCAAGCACCCAAGGTGGGAGCCGTGTGCCTGAATCGGGCTTGCACGGATCTGTCCGGGGGGCGTTCCGCAAGGAGCGTCCCTACCGGGAAAACAGCTCTACCTCTTTGCCGAGCGCCTCTCGACCGCGCAAATGGCCAGCAATCAGCTTCGCCTCTACTTTTCGGCTTTGGCCTATGCCCTGGTCGAAGCGCTGCGACGGCTGGCTCTGCAAGGAACGGAGTGGGCCAACGCCCAGGTCGACACCCTCCGGCTCAAGCTCGTCAAGATCGGCACGCTGGTCCGTGTCAGCGTCCGACGCGTCCTCTTGTCGATGAGCAGCGCCTATCCTTGGAAGCACCTCTTCACCCACGTCTTCCAGATGCTGCGTTGCTGAGCATCCCTGAAAACCAGAGCGCTTCCCCCTGCAGTAGAGCCTCCCATCGGGCGGAGCCTTGTTCCCAAAGCGGATTTTTGCCCTTTACAGAGCTCGCATTAAGCCAAATCGAGCAAAAATCTTGCTCCATCCCCACTCACGAAGACCCTTTCCTCGCCGAACATCCTCGCAATCGACTCGGCCCTTCCTTTCTTGCGCGAAAGCTCGCGTTGGTGAGAAATGGCGGATAACGGCTCGGAGCCGGAGAAGCGAGCGCAGCTCCGCCGCGGCTTGCCGCAAGATGTGGAGCTCGTCGAGATTCCCGAAAACCGGGGATTTGGAGGAGCGCTCAATGTCCTGCTTCGGCGGTGGCTTGCGGAACCCTCCGAAGATGAGTTCTGCTTTTTGGCCTCGCATGATGTCATGCCTCGGAACGACTGCATGGAATTGCTCGCAGAGGCGATGCTCTCCGACGCGTCGATCGGGATCGCATGCCCAGATCAGGATGCGGAGAGTTCTCCGGTCTATCCTCACTTTTCTCCGGTTCGCGGGCCGAGGAGCATTCGCTGCCAAGCCGGCAAAAAGGGAGAGCAGAAGGACGTGGTCTTTGCGAACGCGACCCTCTTTGCGGTCCGAAGGCGCTGCATCCGAGATCTCGACCTGTTCTTCGACGAGCGTTTCTTCTGCTACGGGGAAGAGTACGACTTTGGATTGCGGGCGAGCCGTGCGGGGTGGCGCGTCGTCCTCGTCTGGGGGGCCACGGTGGACAACCCGGGCCGGGTAGCTCCTTCTCTGATCTATTCCTACCTGCATGGCCGAAACTCGCTCTTCCTGGCCCTGCGGTACGGCGGACCGATCGCAGCGGGGCTTCGGGCGTCGCTCTTCTTGCTGAACACGGTGCGTCTCCTTTGTATCGATACTAAGAACTATCGCGTTGGCGAGTTCGGGCTTGGGCGGGCGCGTGCGCTCATCGACTTCTTGCGGGGCCGGTATGGCCCACCCCCGGCCTCTCTCTCGCTACGGGGGCGAGCGGTAACGTGGCGTCCCTATCGGGAGGGGTAGGAGCCGCGCTGGGGCGGCTTGGCGAGCCAGGCCATGCATGGCGAAAGAAAGTGGGAGCACCAATGCGAATCGATCGTCATCTCTTGTTCCATATGCTGGGGTATCGGGCCGGGCTGTTGCACGGGGACACGCTGGTCTGGGACCGGTGGCGCTGGCTCTGCCGGCGGCTTCCTCGAACCGCCAACGGGGAACGGCTGCTCGATGTTGGTTGCGGAAGCGGAGCATTTACGATCGCCGCAAGCTTGCGCGGATACGAGGCGCTCGGGATGAGCTGGAGCAAGGCCGATTTGGACGCGGCGGCCGCCCGAGCCGATCTTTCGGGCGCGAAGAGGGCAAAGTTCCTGGTGTGGGATGCTCGGCTCCTCCACGAGCAGAAACCGTGGAAAGGCCATTTTGACGTCGTGCTCTGTCTAGAGGCGGTGGAGCACATTCTGGACGATGCCGCTCTCTTCCGGTCCATGGCGGCATGCCTGGTTCCGGGGGGTCGGCTCCTGCTGACGACCCCCAATTTTCTCTATCGGGCAATCAGCAGGGAGGACGATGGACCCTTTCAGCGGGAGGAGTTGGGTTGGCATGTGCGGAGGGGATATACCCCGACGATGTTGCGGGAGCTTTGCCGGGAGGCGGGCCTGTGGGTCGAGGAGATCTCTTACTGCAGCGGATGGTGTAGCCAGAAGGTGACGGCCCTGATGCGGAAGGTCGGCTCTCTCCATCCCTGGCTAGGGTGGGGAGTCGCTCTCCCGTTTCGGCCAGCGATCGCCCTTTGCGATCCGTGGATCAGCTCCTTGCTGCACTGGCCCCTTTTCAGCATCGGGCTGGTCGCCTACAAGCCGCGCTATCCGACTCCGGGCTCCCCGCCACCTCCTGGGCTTCCGGAGGATGGCGCTGCAGCCCCATCGGATGCGGCGTGATAGAAGAAGGAGCGGAGAGTCGCCGAAGCCGGGACGAGCAAGCATCATCGCTCTATTCGTTGGATCGGGAGGTGGTGCGAAGACGCTGCGGAAGAAGGCGGACCAAGCACGGAGTCAAAAGCCAATGAGCCTTGTCGTCACCACTCCCTATCGGGAGAATTCGATCCTTGCCATTGCGCGGGCCGCTGATGGGGAGAGCTCCCTCGAATGCTTCTACACCACTCTCTATTTCGCCGGAGCCCAGCCCTGGGCTTCCCGGCTCCCCGTCTTCGGTCGGAAAATCGGAGCGGAGTTGGGGAGGAGGGCCTTTCCGGGTATTTCGGCAAGCAGGATTCGGACCGTGGCAAGCCCGGAGGAGCTCCTGCATGTCCTCGCTCGACGGATGGTCGGCCGCAAGTTGCCGCCGGTATCCAATGCGATGATGTACTGGGTGAAAAAGCGATTTGCGCAGGGGGTAGCCTCTCGCCTGCCATGGCAAGCCGCCGATTGTCTGATTGGAATGTACGCGGCCAGTTGGGAGAGCTTCCGCGAGGCTCGCCGCCGCGGCCTGTTGTGCTGCCTCAATTTCGTGAATAGCCATCCAGCAGACCAGAATCGCTACTTGCGCGAGCTAGCGGGTCTGCGGGGCGCTGCCCATCAGGAGCTGGTTCCTCCATGGGTGGCTCGCCGGGTAGAGGCTGAGCTCGAGGCGGCAGACATGGTGCTTGTCCCATCCCGCTTCGTTGCCGAACAGCTTAGACGAAGAGGAGTTCCGGAGGAGGCGATCGAACAGATTCCCTATGGAGTCGATCTGTCCGCCTTCCATCCGATTGTCCGGAAGCCCGAAAGGGGCGATTCTTTCGTGCGCTGCCTCTATGTCGGCCAGATGGCGCACCGGAAAGGGATCCCTCTTCTGCTCCAAACCGCTCGCTCCCTGGTCGGGATGCCGATTCGGTTCCAGCTGCTGGGACCGGTCGTCAGCCCGGAGGTCCTGGAGAATCTACCGGAGAATGTCGAGTACGAGGGAGCCGGGCTGCCTGAGAGGGTGGCGGCGCAGATGCGTCAAGCCGATCTCTTCGTTCTGCCCACGTTAGAAGACGCCTGTGCCTTGGTGGTCTTGGAGGCGATGGCGAGTGGCCTGCCGGTGGTCACGACGACCCATGCCGGTTCGGGAGAGATCCTCGAGGGGGGCGTGGAAGGCTTCGTGGTGCCGGCAGGAGATCGAGCCGCCCTCCGGGAGGCATTGATCCATCTGGCAGAAGATCCTGGCCTCCGTCGGAGGATGGGGGAAGCGGCGAGAAAGAAGGTGGAGAAGGCCTATTCCTGGGAGACGTATGGCAGGCGGGTCTTGGATGCGCTCGCCAAGCGCAAGGAGCGGCCGCGCTCCGCAAGAAGCCGCGGCCCGATCGGAGCCGAACCAACCTCCTGAACGAAGATCTTGTGAGTCCCTATGCAAACGAGAATGGCCAAGGAGAGGAACGAAGCGCCCCCCTCGCTGACCCTTCTCTGGTGTCAAACCGGGGTTCTGGAAGAGGAGTGGATCCGCTTTCTTTTTTCGGGTTGGCGTCTCACCGAGCGGAGAATCCCCGATCTCGATCCGCTCGAGGAAAATTCGCTCCTGGTATTGAGCAGCAACGTGCATCCCTTGGATCGACTCGATCCCGCCTTTCTCCGAAAGGTCTCGAGCCTGCCTCGAATCGGGCTCTTCCATCTCTCCGATGAATGGTTTTGCGGTGGATACGAAGCCTATCGGCATTTTCGCTTTATCCTCCGGAACTATCATGCGCGCCTCTTTGCCCATCCGGGCATTTGCGTCGTCCCGCTAGGTTGGACCAATGGAACCCAAGAAAAGGAAGAGGCGGATCCCGCCAGTCGAAGGCGGTCGATCTGGACCTTTGCCGGAAACCGGAACTGGGCACGGCATCAGATGGTTGCCGAGCTTGTGCATGTGGTTCCGAACCAGGTCCGGCTGAGCCAACCCGGCGGCAGTCCCCCTCTCTCACGAGAAGAATATCTCAGCTGGCTTCGGGACGCCGCATTCTGCCCCTGCCCGATGGGCAATGTCGTCCTTGAGACCTTTCGGGTTTATGAGGCATTGGAAGCAGGATGTATCCCGATCGTCGAGCATCGGTTCGCTTTCGATTATTTTCGGTCGCTGCTTGGCGAAAACCCGCTGCCTTCGGTGAGGAGCTGGGGGGAGGGGGCGTCCTATATGCGCAGGCTCGCTTCCGATCCCGCGTCTCTCGACGCCTCTCAGAGGGAGATCCGCCAATGGTGGCGCTTCTACAAGGCAAAGCTGCAAAGGGAGGTGGGAGAGTTTGTCCTTCGGGGCTTAGCCGGAGAATGGGAGCGGTCGCTCGTCGAGAGGTGGCGTTTTCGCTCGGGGCTTGGCCACGACGTCCGTCGGAGAGTGGAGCTGCTGCGCCACCATTCCTTGGGCGCCGCCCTTGACCGGGCGAATCGCGGAGTCCGCGAACGCGGACTATCGATCCTTTGGCGAGGCGGGCCGCGATTCAAGGAGAAGGGCGAGCGCTAGGTGCTCAGCAGGGTGCTGGCCTGACATGGCGTAGGCGCACGCAATCGTGGTAGGAGAAAGGAGTGAAGAGGATCGAATGAGTCAATGGCCTCGTCAGCTTTCCCTGGATCGGGGAAGCCTCATGGAAAAGGTTTACCCCGAAAGTCTCTTTGGAGGGTTTACGGCCGTCGACGGGACGCTGGCCTTCTATCTTCGCATTCAGGCACTGCTCCCTTCTTGTCGGGAGATCGCTGATGTCGGCTGCGGAGTAGGGGAAGGCGCTCGCGACCCGGTAGAGGTGCGGAGGAAGCTTCGCATGCTGCGTGGCCCCTCCCGGCATGTGATCGGTCTGGATCTGGATCCGGCAGGAGCGGAAAACCCTCTGGTCGACGAGTTCCGGCGCATCGAGGGGCCGCGGTGGCCGCTCGAGGACGGGTCCGTCGATCTGCTCCTGGCCGACTGGGTGGTGGAGCATCTGGAGGAGCCGAGCCATTTCTTTGCAGAAAGCGCGCGGGTGCTGCGGCCGGAAGGCTTCCTCTGCCTGAGGACTCCCAACCTCTGGAGCTACTTTGGGCTCTGTTCGGCCCTGATTCCCAACCGTTGGCATAAGAGCATGCGCAATCAGGTTCAAGAACGGCCGGAGGGAAAGGAGATTTCCGCTTGGCGGACGTTCTATCGTTGCAACACGATTCCCGCCCTGCGGACGGCTTTGGCCCGGTCTGGATTCGAGGGACAGGTCCTGGGCCATAACGCGGAGCCCGCCTATCTCTCTTTTTCGCGCCTTGCCTATCGGATGGGGAGCTTCTATCAGCGATGGGCTCCCTCGTTTCTGGCCGTCACCTTGTTTGTCTTTGCGCAACGAAGGCCCGCTTCGGGGCCGCTGTCCCCGAAGTCAAGCTAAGGAGGAGATGGCGATGGACGAAGCGGCGTTTTCTCCGCCCACCACCGAGAAAATGGAAATGGCGTCGGTCGGACCGTGGCAACGGCTCGATCAATTCCGGCTCCCCCCCGGGTTCCGCGGCCGGCCCGGGTGGTTCGTGCAGCTCTGGTGGATTGTCCAGGCGACTCTCTTTCGGCTCTCTCCCCAATTTGCCTATCCCTGGCGAAGGCTGCTGTTGCGGCTGTTTGGAGCTCGGATCGGCAAACACGTGCGGATCCGTCCTACGGCGGAGATCGTCTATCCGTGGAAGACCGTTATTGGAGATTACTCCTGGATCGGAGATCAGGCGGTCCTCTATAGCCTCGGTCCCATCGAGATCGGCGCGCACTCGGTGGTGTCCCAGCGTTCCTATCTCTGTGCAGGGAGCCACGACCCGGAGCAGCCGGATTTTCCGATTTTCGGCAAGGCGATTCACCTCGAGGACGGAGTATGGTTGGCCACGGACGTCTTCGTTGCGCCCGGAGTGCGGATCGGCTCCGGCGCGGTGGTTGGAGCCCGAAGCAGCGTTTTTGCCGATTTACCTTCCGGATGGATCTGCTACGGGAACCCCGCGCGCCCCCGGCGCAGGCGGGAGCGGAGTGGCTGCGCGGGTGAGTCGGGGCCAAGAAGAGAAGCATCCGGAGGATAGACAGGCATCGGTTCGGGCTGGCCTGGGCGATGAGGGATCGAGAAGAATCCTCCGCCGCATCCCCTGATCAAGGGGGCTCAACACCGACGGGAAACGCGCCGCTCGCCTTTTTGGCGGGCCGCAGGCTCTTCCGAGATGCAAGCCTGAGAAGCGTCATGCATAGCGACGCGGAAAGGGGCAGTGGGCGAAGAGTGCGCTGCCTGCGCCCTCGGCTCCATGAGCGCGCGCTCCTGCGGTATGCCGTGTGGGGAGCGGGGCTGCTCTTGCTCTTGAGCGGGCGCCTTGCCGCTGCACCTGGGACGGGGATCCGGATCGAACCGCTCCCTCGCTTGGTCAATGTCGAGAGTTGGGAGGCTCCCAGCCCGACCAACGGGTTCGTTTACAACCAGGAACGAGGCCGTTTGCACCTCGTTTTCTCCTGCCGTCCAGGAAATATGCAGAGGCTGCTTTTGCAGCAGCCGCTCGAGATCCCTCGCTGGGCCAATACCCTGACCTTTTTGGGGATCAAGGACAATCCCCACGCAACCCAGCTCAAGCTTGACCTGCTGATCCGGGACGGCGCGGGGAGGGAATATCGCTTCTATACCGAGTCGATCGGCTCGGGCCAGGAAGGAATCTATCGGGGAAGTCGCTATACGACCTCATTCACTTCCGTGGGAGTCGTCCGATTTCGGGTCCCGGCGCTCGGCGATGTGGAAAAGGGCGGATATGCGTCGTCCATTCCGGGCAATCCCCCGCCCCATCCACCCTATACGCTGCTCGGACTCTATCTGGAAGGACACTATGAAGGCGTGGACCGGCCGACCAACCTTCTGTTCTGGGATTTTGCGGTCGCCCGGCTCGTCCCTTCCGAATCCGCATTTTACTATCAGCTGAATGATCAGGAAAGCTACGGAGAACTGGATCCCACCCCGTCGCTGACCCTGGCTGATTGCAGCGATTCGGCACGCATGCTTCAGGTTAGCTGGGAGGTTCGAGACGAGTATGCCGCGATGCCGATCCTCGCCGGCGGAGCCACCTATGATTTGGAGCCAGGAAAGGAGGGCCAAGGGGTGAATCTGGTCCAGTTGACCGAGCCGTTGAGGATTCCCGTTCGGAACCCGGGAACCTATTGGGTCCTGGTCCGTGCTCGAGAGTCCAACATCGAGAGCATTCTGCCCGACAAGATAGAAGAAAGGGAATATCGCCTCTTCATCCCCGGAAGGCCCGGGGAGAAGGCGGCACAGTGGCCGTTGTCTCGGCAGGTTCCCAATCAATACGTGAGGATCGGCTCTACGGCTCGCGATCATTCGTATCTCTACAGCCCGCAGGAACCCTTTCTCGTTCCGGTGGCCTTTTTTCGTCCTCCGGGCGAGTTCCTTTACAAGATCCGCGTTCGGCGCTACCCGTGGGGAGAGGAGCTTCGATCGATCGAGGTGCAACCCGCTTGGCAGGGGGAGGATCCGTTCGTCTATACGCTCGACCTTCGGACCTTGTCCCCCGGGCTCTACGAGATCGAAGCCGAGGTAGGGACGGGGATGCGTCCTTTCGATCGAGTGACCCGTCTCTTTGCGAAATTGGATGGCTCTTCAGGCCTGGCCGAGAGGTCCGAGCCGATTCCTGCCGAGGTCCCCTCGTTTCAAGAGGAGCTGGAGCGAAAGACACCGCTGCTCTCCGTTACGCCAATCTTCGACAGGACGGCCGACGTGCCCCATCGCTGGAAGAGTTTCGCCGACGCCGTGGCGAGCTTGCCGCCTCTCTTTCGCGCAATCGAATGGGTTGTCCCCTGGTCGGTTCTCGAACCCTATCCCGGAGTGTACGACTGGAGTGAGCTCGATCGCATCTTGAATCACGCTAAGGAAAAAAGAATCGGCATCTTCCTCTGGATTACCTTTGAAGCGGAAGCTCTGCCGGAATGGGTGCCTTCCGACTACGCGGAAGACAGGAATCACCAGATGTTCGGGATCACTCCGATCTATCTCTTCCACGGGGGACGACTCAATTACCTGGCTCCGCCGCTCAAGGAGCGAATCGTGGCCCTCTTTTCCCGGTTGGCTGCTCGATATCGCGCCTCTCCGGCGCTCCACGGCTATTTCGTCATGGATGAGACTTACGGCCGCGTGCCGGCCGGCTACGAACCGGAAACTCAGGCTGAGTTTCGGGAGGAATGTCAACGACGGTGGACGACGCTGGACGAGCTGAATCATCGCTGGCGGACCAAGTTCGCCCATTGGGAGGAGGTGGAAGCTCCTTCGCCGGCTTCTTCGGAGAGCTGGAAGGCGGACTGGTCGGACTTCTATTCCGCGCGTTTGGGCTCCTTTCACCAGAAGATCGTCGAAGCCATCCGCAAGGAGGATCCGAAGCGGCTGATCTTTGTCGAAGGATTCTATTCCTGGGAGGTGGAGCAGTGGATGCGAGACCACGGTTGCGCGATGGCCAACGGCGGGGCGCAGGATCCGGCTACCCTTGGGGGCGCCATGATGGAGCGGGCCGAGATCGGATTTGAGGAACGAAGCGAATCGGTTTCGATGGTCTGGGGCGATTATCCCACGCGGATCGATGACACGGTGTTCACTGCGGCTTTGGGCGGTGGAGCGAATTGCATCGGCCTGAGAACCTATCTCTGGCCGAAGGATCCGAATCATCCCGGGAGCTGGTACAACCCGCCGGCATCCCTCGATCGCCTGGAGCGGTTCGTTCCGATCCTGGGGGAGCTAAGAGCAACCGCTTCGATGCCTTATGACGCGTATCTCTTCTCTGAGAGTTTTCATAATTGCGATCCCGGGGATATGATGACCCTGGCGCAGTCCGCTCTGACCTTCGGTGTCGGCTCCCTACCCAAGGCTTGGCAAGGCAAGATGCTCTTTGTCATTCAGGCGGAGCAGGAACGGTTGCGAGAAAGACGCATTCAGGAGCTAGTGGACTATGCAAAAAACGGTGGGATTCTTGTTTTGTGCGCCGGGGCCGGCCGAAAGAGTCCGGATCGACCGGGAGAGGACTGGATTCTGCTCCGCGCGCTCGGCTTTCAGCCACCTGTCAATCCAGAAGTGCGCTATTATGCGAAAGCCAAGGCGGTTCCGGGGACCATCTTTCCCGCAGGCGCTGGTCCATTCGAGTTGCATACCTGCGGACAGGGGTATGCATCGCCGCCAGACGCCCAGGCTCTGGCGCGCTTTGTGGATGAGCCTGGAGAACCGGCGATAAGCTGGAGGCCATTCGGAAAGGGCAAGGTAGTGGTGATCTGGGCCTCCGCGATCGTCCCGCCCTTGGTGAGCGAAGGACATGGCACGGGAGATCCCTCCTATCCCTTCCTTCGCGACGTGGCTTCCTGGGGAGGGGTGCCTCTCTTTCTCGAAAGTACAAACGTTCATTTCTGGCCGAACCTCCTCAAGAGCAAGTCGAAGGAGATCTACTATTGCCTCGCGGGGCGGCTCATGTGGTTCGACAATGGAGAAAAGAGCGAAAGAGGGAATATTCGCCTTCCGCTGCTCCCGGAAGGGCGTTACCAGGTTTCGGAGCTCATTACCCGGTCCAACCGCGGCATCGTGAGCGCGGATTCCCTCAGGAAAGAGGGCTTGCCGGTAGCTCTCTTGCCCCGGGAGGTCGCGATCCTCCGGCTCGAACGGATAGAATGAATCCTGCTCCGCTGAATGGAGTGGGTAAGGAAAGCGGATTTTCCGTGAACGGATGGCAAGAAGTGGGGTTCTTGCCCTCCGTCTTCGATGGATTTTTGGGAGAGAGGAAGCCGTCAAGGACACTTCGGCTTCGTCGATCATCCTTGACGGCGGATGGCCAGGCCGGGCTCCCTGGTGGCTGCTTGCGGAATGGACGCAAACAAGCTTTTTGCTGCGGCGCTGCCACTGGGTTCGGAAGGGAAGGTGATCTTCCGTCCCTACCGACTTGAAACAGCGAAGAGGCAGCATGCGAGGCGGTTCGCCGAGCCTGCGCTTGCGCTAGGCGGGTATGTCGCCTTTCACGACGGCGGCCCCCGCATCCGTCGCTGGGCAATCAGACACCGAATGCTCCGGCTATGCGGATGAACGGGGAGGAAGGTCCAGCGTACCGATCATTTCAGTCGTTCTTGGGGAAACGCCCTGCTCCGCTCCGCTGCGCAGGGGATTCTGCCTGCGCATCAACAGGCCGTGCTGTGCGGCTACGAATGAAGTGATGGGCACAGCTTAGATTCGGAAGAAGCCGCTTTTGCCTTTGCAGTCAGCTTCAGCTTCGGAGGGAATAGTGTTCGACCGAATTACTTCTTCGTCAATAAAGCGATTGTGACGCGTTGAGGCAAGCGCATGGAATCAAGTATGCCAAATTGGAGAACATGGTGAATCCGCTATCGAATCTTCTCGGAAAGGCCCTAGGCTATGTGCCGCCCTGGGTAACCGCTTGGTTTCGATACGATAGATTCGGCTCCCGGCTCCTTCGGCCGGTCCTGGATCCGTTGCTGCCGGGGGGTCCATCCTGGGCGCGAGTGGCCTTCGGTCCGTGCCGGGGGAGGTGGCTCCTGTTGAACCTCAAAACGGAAAAGGGTTTTCTTACGGGCCGGCGGGAGGAGGAGTTCCAGGAGGCCCTCAGTCGCGCGATCCAGCCAGGAATGTCGTATTGGGATATCGGAGCGAATGTTGGTTTCTACACCCTCCTCGGGAGTCAGCGTGCTGGGCCCCGAGGGCAGGTCATCGCGATTGAGCCCGATCCGGAGAATGTCCGGCGCCTTCGGGCTGCGGTGGCGAGGAATCTCTTGGAAAATGTCCAAGTGGTGGAGACTGCCTTAAGCTCATGCGAAGGGACGATGGCGTTGGAGAGATCTGGTCCCATGAGCCACTTGCGCATGGGGCAGGAGAAATTGACGGCAGCCGAGACGATCCTGGTTGCCGTTTCTACGATGGAGAAGCTCGCGGAGCGTATCGGTGCTCCGGATGTGGTGAAGATGGATGTGGAAGGGGCGGAAATCGAAGTGTTCCGCGGAATGGGACCTCTCCTACGGGAGCGAAAGCCTCTCTTTCTTGTGGAATTTCACAGCGAAGAACTGCTCGCGGAGGCAAGAAAGCTTCTGCCGGACTACGAGTTCCACCCGATCGATCCGGGTGGGCATTGGCGACTGGAGCCAAGGAATCCCGGATCGGCTGAATCGAGTCCGGTGCCTCTAAAAACAGGATGCCCGAATCGGTAAGGCGCGTCTCCTGCTAAGACTAGCTTCAGAGGAGACCAGGGCGAGCTCGTGTGCGCCAGAGCGGACCCCGCTTCCTTTGAGCTCTTCCCTCTCAGGATCTTCTCTTCCCCGGCTCCGTTGTTTCCGGGGGAACCCTGCCTCTGGC
This sequence comes from Methylacidimicrobium sp. B4, assembly GCF_017310545.1. Classification (NCBI taxonomy): domain Bacteria; kingdom Pseudomonadati; phylum Verrucomicrobiota; genus Methylacidimicrobium; species Methylacidimicrobium sp. B4. Next base: position 861,141 of record NZ_CP066203.1, on the reverse strand, counting down.
TTCCTCAGTCGCCCTTATCGCCACGCGTTCGGCCATCCGATCGATGACGTCGTCCATTTCTTTCATGCGGCCGGGGAGGCCGAATTCCGCTGCGGGGCGACGATCCTGCCCGAAAGTCGGCGTTGCCGCACCATGAAGGAGATTCCTGAGAAAGACTTCCATGATCGCAACCGGCCTTTCAGAGCTGCACGGCCGCCAGAGCCTACGCGGCATCGCATCGGTCAATTTTGCTCCCGGATTGCCGCCATCGCTCGAATCCATGAGGCTCCCGTGGCCACTCGCAATGAGCGCGATTATGATGGCTGCGGGATTCTGATCATCGATCCGTCGGAAAAGAGGAAGGCGCGATGACCAGCAGCTTCGGCTCTACGGCGTCCACCCTGGAAGGCTTCGGGCCGGGGAATTCATGACGGCGAGGAGCGTATCGGGATGGCGGTTGTCGAGCCAGAGTTCTTCGAACGGTCTGCTTCCCGGAACATCGCGGAGATATTCGTCTGCGGGTCGAGCTCTACCGCGGCGACAGTCAGGCCGAGGTTCGCATCGATCCAGGAAAGATGGTGGACGAGGGAGGTCTTCTGCCTGGGGGATGCCTAGGTTCCCTCGAACCGGACCAATGAGACGCTGGCCCCGGGCAGACAGCGTAGAGCGTCCTTCGCCAAGAGGAGAGCCATCGCCATGATCGGGCGCCCGTCCTGAGTCAAGAGAGGGAGCGAGCGGAGCTCTGCTTTGGTGCTGTGATTGTTTTTGCGCCCCGGAGCGAAAATCCAAGAGAGGGGGAAGTTGGGCAAATCGCTTTCTATTTGAGCTAAAGGTACCTTTAGGATACAAACCTTGCCGGTTCATGAGCGGTGGAACCCACGAGAGCGCCTTCTCCTCCCTGGTAGAAGATCCATGCCGCCATTCCGACAGGCCCGAGCCAGTGACCTTTGCCTATGGAGCGCCGATCCGGCTGCCAGCACCACTCCCTCCGTTACCCTCTGGCCTTTGGGAAGGCCGGGGGCGACGACCGCTCACGATTCGGGAGGGAGAGCTCTGGGAGGGAGAGGAGCCGCTGGACCGTTCGGAGGGTCGATGCCAAGGACGGCGGATTCATTATGCGCGCTTTGCCGAAGAGGGGGATCCCCAGAGGATTCGCATGGCGGTGGAAGGTCGCGGCGTCTTTGATTGGGATGTGGCGTCGCAGCAGATCCGCTGGAGGATGCATCCAGAGCATCGTGGCGTTCTCCCCTACTGGCTGACCGAGCATGTTCTCCCGCTCTTCCTCTCCTCTGCTGGGGCATTTACCCTCCTCCATGCCGGCTGCATCGAGGTCGGGGGTCGCGGGGTCGCTTTCCTCGGTGGCAGCGGCGCCGGAAAGACGACCTTGACCGGCTTTGCGATGAGTCGCGGCCACCGCTTTGTTTGCGACGACAAGCTCCCGATCGTCTGTTCCCATGGGGAGTGGAACGGGTTGCCCGCCCATCCCTACCACCGGCCCGAGCGGCTGCCCGAATCCTTGGGCCGCCGGGTGGAAGACCCGGCTGGGGAACCCGTGCCGCTAGCGCTTTTCTGCCTGCTACGGCCAGTGCCCGGCTGGTCCGCACCCGCTATCCGCCTCTTACCATTGCCGGAAGCGTTGCTCCAGCTCTGTGCGCATCGGATCGCGCGCTTTCGCTGGCGCGATCGGCCAGACCTCGAGGGGCTTGGAAAGCTGTCCCGGGAGCTTCCGGTGGTCGGGCTCGATGTTCCCAGGGACCGGAGGAAGCTGGAAGCGGTCTTGGAGCTGCTCTACCGCCAGCTCGAGCTCGAAGCAACAGGAGCAAGATGAGCTTTGCCTGGAAGACCGTGGGCCTCATGTACACGCGGCGCTGCCCTCTGGCGTGTGGCCACTGCGTCACCCGCTCTTCTCCCGGGGACGAGGGAAAGATGGATCCCAAGGATGCGGCGCGCTACATCGGGGAGGCGGCACGGGTCAGCACGCAGCTCTGCTTCACCGGCGGGGAGCCGCTGCTCTACCCGGAGGAGATCCGGAGCCTGGTCGCCCTGGCAAGCAAACTCGGCTTGACTGTTTCGCTTGTGACCGGCTGCGGTTGGGCCAAAGACGAGGAGCGGATCGAGCCTGTGCTCTCGGAGCTGGCGGAGGCGGGCCTCCGGCAGCTGGTGATCAGCTGGGATCCCTTCCATGAGGTCTTCTTGCGGAGGGAGGCTGCGGTCCGAGTGGCCCAAACGGCGGCGAACCTGGGGCTTCGTCCGATCATCCGTTCCGCCTTCCGGGCCAGCGACTCTCCGGAGGCGCGCGCGGCATATTACGCGGAGTTTGCTGCTTCTGCCCAAGCGCACGAGGCGATGGAGGTCGTGCCGGTTGGACGGGCCGCCAGCCTGCCCGTGGAAAGCTTCGACTGGTCGAGCGGGCCCCCGGCGGGATTCTGCCCTTCGGTCGTCCTGCCGGTCGTCCGTTGGGATGGCACGGTCTATGCCTGCTGCGGTCCCTCGCTCGAGGCCGAGCCTGGCTCTCCCCTCATCCTGGGGAATGCGCTCGAGGAGCCGCTCGATCGGATCCTCGCTCGGGGAGCTTCCGATCCGGTGCTTCACGCGATCTACGCCATCGGCCCCCGGGCGATGGGGAAGCTGATTGAGGAAAACGACGAGCTCTCGTCGCAACGATTTGCGGGCATCTGTCAAGTTTGCCTGCGGCTCACCAACGATCCGTCGTTTGTGGCCAAAATCCGGAAGAGGCTTGCCGATCCGCAGATCCGCCTAGTGCTGGCGGCCCATTTGTTGGCGAGAAGGGCTGGCAAGCCCATGGGCGTGCGAGCGGAAGCGGCACGGATGGGGGCAGGGCAAGAGAGAGCAGCCGGCGCGAGCCTGTCTGGCTGCGCTAGAGGATGTGGATGAACCGACAAACAGGAGGAAACGAGATGAAGAACGAAAACGGAATGCCTGAACGCAATCAAAAGGCAGGGGAGAAACGCCGGAAGCCCTACGAGGCGCCAAAGCTGATTGTCCATGGCTCGGTCGAAGAGCTCACAAAGAATAGCGGCGTCTTGCTCACCGATACGCTTCTGACAGGAAGCATCGTCTCGACGGCTACTGTCCTTGGCTAAGGCCCGGCGGTCTGTGGTCGCTTGGGAAGAGAGTTCCGAAGAGGTGCCCGAGTGAGCTTTGCTCAGGGCGATCGCGTTGAAAGAGCTAGCGAAGCGGTCTCGATCATGGTCGAGAAGTCGGTGGTGATCCTCCATACGGAGGAGGGAATCTACTACCAGCTTGATGGCGTGGGGACCCGGGTTTGGGAGCTGCTGGCCGAGCCGATCTCCCTCGAGGCGCTGGTAACGGCGCTGGTCGGGGAGTTTGAGGTGGAGGAGGACCGCTGCTCGGCGGATGCCGAGGCTCTGCTCCAAGAGTTGCTGGAACGGCGCATGGTGCGACGGGTCGGGGCCACGCGGTAGCTCCGATGGCCGCGATCGGAGGTATCTGGTCCCCCGGCGGGGGAGCCTTCGAATCGGCCCTGCTCCCGATGGCGGAAGCCCTCGCCCACCGCGGAAAGGGGGGGAGGCGCTTTTTCACCTCGGAGGGGCTTGGCCTTTTCGAAGAGGGCGCGCCCCCAGGCGCCTCGGGCGTGGGCCCGAGGTCTCCCCAGCCGGAAGCGCCCGTAGTCTTCGATGGCCGTATCGATAACCAGGAGGAGCTGCGGGCAGAGCTCGATCTTCCGCCGGAAGCCTCGGTCGAGCTGCTGGTGGCGGAGGCGTATGCGCGCTGGCAGCGCGGCTGCGCTGGGCGCCTCCGGGGAGAATTTGCCTTCGCGCTCTGGGATGCGCGGAGGGAAACCCTTTACTTGGCCCGCGATCGCTTCGGCGTTCGACCGCTCTGCTACTTCTGGAAGCCTGGAGGCGGCGGCTTCTTTGCCTTTGCCTCGGAGATCAAGGGGCTCTTTGCCGTCCCTGGGGTTCTTCGTCGGCCGAGGGAGTCGGCGATCGTCGACTTCGTGGCCGGAATGGCGGCGGAGGCCTCGGGAACGCCCTATGAGCGGATTTTTCGGCTCCCGCCGGCGCACTGGATGGAGGTCGACCGAGAGGGAGTCCGGAGCCAACGATACTGGACGCTTGGCCCTGCAACCATCGGGGAGGCGAACGATCGGGAGATGGCGGAGGAGCTCTACCGGAGGCTCTCTCGGGCGGTTGCGCGCCGACTCCGGCCCGGAGGGCGCGCCGGGGTTCTCCTGAGTGGCGGGATCGATTCCTCCTCGATTACGGGGCTGCTTGCGGAGCAGTTGGCGGATGGGAGAGGGCCGGAGGTGATTGCCGCGGTCTTTCCGACGATCCCGGAATGCGACGAGAGCGCCTTTCTCGAGGAGGTGGTCGCCCATCATGGCCTGCGGTGCCATCGGGTTCGGGCGGATTTGCTCGATCCGCTCGGGGAGATCGAGCAGTGGCTCTATCGGCAGGACGGGCTTGTCCTCGGCTACAACCTCTTTCTCAACGTGGCTCTCTATCGGGAGGCAGCGGCCGCGGGAGTGGAGCTCATCTTTGACGGGTTCGATGGGGACACGGTCGTCTCTCACGGAGTGGAGCGGCTCGCCGAGCTCGCTCGGGGGGGAAGATGGCGGACTCTCTCCCGGGAGGCGCGGCTCTTGGCTGCCGGACACGGCTTTTCGGCGGCGGATGTCTGGAGGGCACACGTGCTCCGGCCCGCGCTGCCGGCATGGGCACGCCAAGCATGGTTCCGGATTCGGCAAGCGGGGGGAGAGGGGCTCCCCTCGCTGCTGAACCGGGGGCTGGCCCAAAAGCACCATCTTGCCGATCGGATCTTTGCCGCGCGGCGCTTGCAGCTTGCGGTGGGAGGATCGGTTCAGCGGATGCACCGCCATCGCCTGGAGGCGGCGGTCCTCTCGACGATCTTTGAAGGGCTCGACAAGGAGGCTGCCTGGTGGGGGATCGAGCCGGCCCACCCCTTCTTCGATCCCGAGGTGGTCGAATGGTGCCTGGGGCTGCCGAGCGCCCAGAAGCTCCGGGATGGGCTGACCCGCCATGTGTTGCGCGAAGCGGTGCGGGGGATCGTGCCCGAGAAGGTCCGGCTGCGCCGGGACAAGAGCGATCAGAGCCAGGCCTTGACGCTCCTGCTCCACCGGCATGACCAGGTGCAGCTCCAGGGCCTATGGAAGGAGGACAAGCCTCTGCTGGAACCGTATTGGGAATGGGCAGAGCTCGAGAAGGCCTGGCATCGCTACCAGGGCTCCCCGAACCCGGCAGATTGCATGACGCTCTGGCGGGCCAAGGTTCTCGCTCTCTGGCTCCGGGGACTCGAATCGGGCAAGGGCTGGATGGAGCGGCCTCCGCGTCCCAAGCGGGGAACGGGCTAAGGCTCTGCTCGGGGAGGGAAGAGCCGGCGCAGCGGCTTGGTCTCTCCGGGAGGTGCTGAGGAAGAGTAGTTCGCGCGAAGCGCTCTCTCCCGGACAGGCCCCCAGAGTCGGAGAACCTACGTGAGCGTCTCGGGAGGGTGCGCAGAACCGATCCTGTCGATCTTTTGGAACCGCCCCTGCGGCATCGGATCGAGAATCACGCGTCCGCCGCTTTCGAGCCAGGCATGCGCCTCAAGCTCCGCTCCGTGTTGGCGGACTCCGATGACGAGCTGGCTCGGGGTACCGGAGAGGGCGAGGAGGAGGTGACCCGCCGCCGCCTGAATGAGGCAGCTCGACCAGGGGAGGCGCCGGGAGAGAGCTTCGATGGCCCAGCAGAGGGGAAGGGGAGGGAGAAGGCCCGCTGGAGAAACCCGGGCGAGAAGGCTTCGGAAGCGGGAGAACGGCAGCCGACGGAGCCCGATGCGGACCGTCCAAAGAGAGGGATAGGCGAGAGCGAGGGCTGCCAGCTTCCGGGGACCTAGGTGGAGGAGGCGGACCCAGGTCGATCTTGCAAGGATGAGCGGGAGGATGTGTCCCGTCGGCGTGGCCGCTTGCCGGGAGAGGGGTCCGCAGGAGCCTCCCGTATCGTATCGAGCCGTGGTCGCGGGATCTCCGGAGGGGGCTGGAGAAGGACGATTCGCAGAAAGAGTGGTTATGCGATCCATGGAGAGAGGGTCGTTCTAAAACATGCACTCGAATGGCAAACCTCTTGTCGTCGAGCGCATGCCGTTGTATGGGGCGCAATTGTAAGGGCGAGGAAGGACGAGGGAAAGGAGAAGAGGAATGGTTTTTGGGATCCGATGGCCGTGCGGGTCTGTGGAGCCGGAAAGCGGTTGATTCCTGGCTCCGGGGATGGGCAGGGGGCTGCCATGACGGACGTGGAAGAACTGATCTGCGCGATCTTGCGCGGGGAAAACCCCCAGTGGCCATCTCGGGAGCGGGAGGAGTTCGCGAGCCGTTTTCTGGAGCGGAGCGCCTACCACGGCGTTCAGGCGCTGGTGCACCACCGGCTGCAGGAGACCGGATCTGGGGGTGGTGGGTGGGGCATGCCGCGAGCCGTTTCCGAGGCCTGCCGGAATCAGGCCTTCGCGCAAGCGATGTGGGAACTGCGGCACCGATGGCTTTTGCAGCAAGCGCTGGGACGACTGTCAAAGATCGGAGCAAGGCCCGTTCTTTTTAAAGGCACGGCGTTGGCCTACTCCCTCTACCCCGCGCCCTTCTTGCGCACGCGGGGCGATACCGATTTGGTCATTCCTCCCGATCAGCGGGATCGGGCAATCCGGGAGCTCGGATCCTTGGGGCTCATCCGCCAGCCCAACGTGAGCGGGGAGTTTATCACCTATGAGGCGGGATTTGAGTGGATCGATTCGGTTTCCCATCAGGAGCATGTCCTTGATCTGCACTGGCGGATCAGCAATTCCGAGTTCCTGTCGCATCTCTTGTCGTATGAGGAAGTCTGCGCTGAAACCGAGACTCTCCCGGGCTTGAGCACGGAGGCGATCGCCGTCCGGCCGGTCTATGCGCTTCTCCTCGCCTGTCTCCATCCGGCCGTTCATCAGCAGGTGCCCTATTACGTGGATGGCGTGCGCCACTATGGCGGCGATCGGTTGATCTGGTTCTACGACATCCATTGTCTCCTGGGAAAACTCTCAGCTTCGGAGTGCCGGGAATTCGCGGAGCTTGCGGAACGGAAGGGGTTGCGCATGACCTGCCGGGAGAGCGTCGAGCGGGCCCGCACGCTCTTCGGCACCCTCCTGCCGGAATCCGCCGATCGGGCGCTGTCCCTGCCGGGGTCTCCGGGACGCGCCGATCGCTATCTCCAGGCGTCCGCCTCCTGCCGGTTCCGGGCCGATTTCCAGGCGATCGCCGGCATGCGAAACAAGCTCCAGTTCCTGGTGGAGCTCTGTTTTCCTCCTGAGCCCTACATGCGGTGGAAGTATGCGGGAGCCAAACCGCGCTGGCTGCCTTGGCTCTATTTGCGACGGGCGGGAGCGCGGCTGCGGCGCATCTTCGGGATTACGCCGGGGAGGAGCTCCAGGAACAGGAGCCACTGCGCACCGATCCGCTGATGGCTCACCTGAGCCACAAAAGGGATCGGGAAGAGGATCTGACGGGCACAGATCCGCGTAAGCCGCCTGGAACGGCTGGGTCTTCGCCTTGCGCGACTACAAGATCAACGGCGCGACCGAAGCGATCGACCGGTTGCTGGTCGATCTCTCCCGTGCCTCGCATCCCCAACCGCCCAAGGCGGTGGTGCTCGGGCTGGATGCCACCGACATCCCTCTTTATGGACAAGAGGTGGCGCGCTTCCACCCCCAGTTTGCCGATCGCACCTTGAGCCGCTGGTCGAGGGAGCCCGAGGTGGTCTCCCAAGCCGAGGCCTGGGAAAAAGGAGAGAATCCGCCCATTGTCCTGGCCCCTCTCTCCACAACCCACCTCTTCCATCGCGGGAAGCCTTGCTCCCAAAGCGGACCTTTTGCCCTTTCCAGAGCACGCATGCAGCCAAATCGAGCAGAAATCTTGCTCCATGCCCGCTCACGAAGAGCGCTTCGCAGGCGCAAATCCTCCCAATCGACTCGGGCCACCTCTCAGGTGCGCGAAACCCCGCGATGGGGACAAATCGCGGCCGAAGAATCCGCAAAAAGGGGACCGAGGCGAGGGCATTCGCCGCGGATTCCCGCCCCAAAAGTCCCTTGTGTAATTCCTATATGGAGTTACGATTGCCAAAAAATGTGTCTAAGGATCCATCGGCAACGGATTCTGCTCCGAGGGAGCGGCACGCAGCGCAGGGGCGGGCCTTTCCGGGGAGCCGCAGGCTCCGTTAAGAGAAAAACCGTTGACAGCGCCTCGGGGTCTTTCCTATACGCTACCTCATTTTCGCTCTTGCACGACGCGGAGCTATTCTCGGCATGCTTCCGGACGATGGGTGGGAAACCTATGATCGGCGTCATCACAGAGACTGTTCGCCGTGCCCCTCCACGTAGCCCATACCGCCGGCTTGATCTGCGGCGTTGCTCGATGGCCGGGGTAGGGAACCTAAAGCATGGCTGTGGCTGAATCCGAAAATGGCTCCGTGGCGGAGCAAGGGCGCGGCGGGACCGGGGTCATCTTGATCGTCGAAGCGCAAGCCGAGCGGGCTCGGGTGATGCAGCGAGCGCTTCAAAGGCACGGATACCGCTGCGTGGTCATGCGGACGACCGAAGAGGCGTTCTTCTGCTTGGCGACCGAGGCGATCTCGGTGGTCATCATCGGGTCCGAGGTGGTGAGCCGCAGCGGGAAGAAGCTGCTCGAGGTGCTCCAGGGCCGGTTCCGACACGTGGCAAAATTGGCCCTGGGACCTCGGGATTGCTCCGCGCATGCGGTGACGGCGCTGGCGGCCGGAGCCGACGATGTGGCTTCGCTCGATTTGCCGGAGGACGAGCTCCTCGCGCGCGTCGCAGCCCTCCTGCGGAGGAATGCGGAAACGACGGCGCTGCGCAAGTGCATCGGTGACCTCACGATCGACATCGGGATGCACCGGGTCTGGCTTGGGTCGCGGGAGATCTCCCTGACGACGAAGGAATTCGAGCTGTTGCTCTATCTCATCCAGCATGTCAACGAGGTGGTGACCCCGGAGATGCTCGCGCGCGATGTCTGGAGAGAGCCCAACCGGATCACCCCCCTGCAGTCCGTGATCTACGTCCATCTCTCGAACCTGCGTCGGAAGCTGAAGCAGAACGAGCAAATCAATCCGATTCGAACCATTCGGGGCGTCGGTTACCAGCTCGGCGATTCCCTCTTTCTGCTTCCGCGCGAGTGAGGGGGTCACGTCGAGGAGTGGAGCCATGCGATTGTCCCAAGGGCTTCGACGGGGCAAGGGCTGAGGGGAAGTTGCTGCATTTGACGGTGGCCATGTCGGGCTCCGGGATTAAAGAAAGATTTGGCGAATATAGGAAAGAAGCGGTATCCATTCCTGAGAGCGCAGAGCGGTCGCCACAAGCCCGAAGGGTAGCGGGGGGGAGATTCAAGAGATGGAAAGGCCGGAAAATCGAGTTGCCATGCCCTCCCCCACCCCGCAGGAGCCGGGTCAGGGAGGCACAGTTCGGCTGCAGGGCGTCTTGCAAGAGTCCCAGGACGTTTCTCTCCCGGCCGCCCATGGGGGATCCACGCCGGAGGCTCCCTTTGCGCATCAGGGCGAGCGATGGACGATCCCATCCTCGCGGTTGCGGGTTCCGGGCATGGGGCGAGATGTCGGAGCCTTGCGGCGAGCGGCGACTTCTCCGGTGCGGCGCTCGGGCCGGTCCTTGGAGCTGCTCTTGACCAAGAAGGAGCTGGGGGAGCTGCTCGAACTCGACTATGCGTTGGCCTGCCTTCGGGATCCCGCTGAATTTCCGGAGCTTCTCGCCCGCGTCGCCAAGCTCATTCCCGCGACGAGCATCCTCGCGGTAGCTAGCTATTTTGATCCGGCTCGCCAAGAGGCGCGATTGGCGACGAGCGCCGTGCATGACTATCCCGAGGAGTGGCTGCGCCGATACTTTTGCAATGGGTATGTGAGGCTCGATCCCATTGTTCAGAGGTATGCGGCAACCTTCCAAATGGTAGCTTGGTCTCCGGTGCTCCGGGAGGCTCAGAGCAGGCAAGCTAGTGCGTTCACCCGCGAAGCGAAGGACTTTGGAATGGCGTATGGCTTGACCTGCGGTATTCGTGATGCGAAGTCTTGCCAAGCAACGCTTTTTTCGGTGTCGGGAAGGGAGCTCGAAAGCGAGATCCGTCACCGCTCCGTATTCCAGCATCTCATCCCCCATCTCAATGGGGCGATCATTCGGGTGAGCGGGATTCCCGCCAACCCGGCCCGGATCGATGCGCTCTCGCTCCGGGAGCTCGAGGTGATGCGCTGGATGAAGGAGGGGAAGAGCAACTGGGAGGTGAGCCGGATCCTTCGCGTCAGCGAGGCGACGGTCAAGTTCCATGTGAAGAACATCCTGGCCAAGCTGCAGGCCTCCAACCGTTCTCATGCCATTGCGCTCGCGATGGAGCACCGCGCGCTCTGATTCGGGGCCGCGTTCAACCACGCCTCCAATTGCGGGCGCTTTGTGCGCGCCTCCGAGGCAAAATGATCCATATCGAAGATCGCGGCCAGCGACTCGACGTTCGCCGGGGGCAGCCGGTGGAGGGGACCGATGCGGCGGCAGGGGAAACCCGCTAGCTGGATGGCGCGGAAGAAGTATTTCTCGACGACCAGGTAGGCATATCGAACTTTGTTGAGATGGCACCACTGGTAGAGGCCCTTGTAGAGCAAGAGGGAGAGCCTCTGGGAAAGCCCGCGTGTTTGTGCTGCCGAGGGATCGACCGCGAACCGGGTCAGCTCGATCGTGTCAGGAGACTTGCGGACGGAATGCTCGGGAGCGAGCAGCGGGGCAAAATCGCTTTCCAGCATGAAGGGCCGGGTCGGCGGCAGGATGCGGACCATGGCGCGAAGCTGTCCCGACTCCTCGAAGACGCCGAGGAGGGTCGCCCCATCGTCATATTGGTCCCGGTCGATCCCTGGCGCGGAAGGAGAGATCCAACGGAGCGCGCGGCAGAAGATGCGATAGCGAAACCGGTAGGCGAGCTCCCTTTCCTTCTCGCTGGTGAGGGTTCGAAGGCAGAACTCTTGCTCATGCAGATGAACGGGTTGGTAGTGCATGGCGAGAGCATGGGGAGAAGCAGCGGGCAAAAAAACTACCCGAAGGGATAGGTTACACCTGGGCGCCCCTGAGGTAGGTTGCCCTCATGGGGCGAAGTGCGAAGAAAGAAGACGAGTCGAACGGCGAGAACCGCCCGAATGTGCGCCTGCTGCGGGGCTGGGTACACGCCCTGCCCTATTGGGAAGAGATTCGATCGGAGAAGGGATTCGGCCTGGGAGAAGAGGCCGGTCCGGCAGAGCGGGCGATCGAGGAGACCCTTCTGTTGCAGGAGGAGATCGAGAGCGCACAGCGGATGGTCCGGGAATGGATCGGGGCCGGAAGCGAGGGTGCGTCCTGGCTTCGGGAAGAAGGCAAGGAGGTGGCTTCCGAGAATGATCGGCTCTGGCGAGCCGTAGGGCACTTGGCGGAGGAGCTCGATCGCCTTTCGGAGAAGCTCGAGATTCTGGAGAGGCGGCACCCAAGCAAAAGGGCGCGGGGAAGCCGACCGCTGACCGGTCAGCGCCCTCGATCTACCTAGCGCCGCCTGAGCCGGCCGGATGGCCGCGTCGGAAATCCACCCGTCCAAAAAAGAACGGCACGGCGTTCAAAGCTTCGCGTCGTTCCCCGCGCTCAAGGGTGCGGCTTGCCGGGGCGGAAGGAAGAGCGAGGGGAGCAGACGGCTCTCCTTAGTGGCTTGGCTCCGGCTTGAGCAGCCGTTCAAGGAGCCGCTCGATTCGATCGAGGCGGGTGGTCGTGTCGGCTCGCAAGTCGCCGATTCTCTTGTCGACCTGCTCGAAGCGGTTGATCATCTCCGCTCGAAGATCATCGAAGCGTTTATCGACCTGCTCGAAGCGTTTGTCGAACTGGTGAAAGAGGCTGAAGAGGATGGCGGCCAGTCCACCGAGGAGCGCCAGGGTTTGGGGCCAGCCCATAGCATACTTGTGGTAAGAAGGCCTTGGCGGGGCAACCGAAAGGGATCGGACGCACGGGAAGGGGGACGCGAGGAGGCGCTGTCGCGGGAGCGAGCATCCAGAAAAAAGGGCGGCGCGGTTTTACCCGCGCCGTCGCTTCGAGGAATCGTTAGAGGAGGAAAACGATTCGTTCGAGGTATCTGTGAAGTTTGACGCGGCTTCCGGCGCTGGCGTTCAAAATTCCTCTTCGTCCGGTCGTCCCCCTCTGGTTTCTGGTTTGGCGAAGCGCCGCAGCGGGAGAGAGAGGGCGCCTTCCCGAGGGAAGGCCGAGGGCATGGTCCTTAGCGGCTCAGCTCGGGCTTGAGCAGCCGTTCGAGGAGCCGCTCGATTCGATCGAGGCGGGTGGTCGTGTCGGCTCGCAAGTCGCCGATTCTCTTATCGACCTGCTCGAAGCGGTTGATCATCTCCGCTCGGAGATCATCGATGCGCTTATCGACCTGTTCGAAGCGCTTGTCGACTTGTTCGAAGCGTTTATCGACTTGTTCGAAGCGTTTATCGACTTGTTCGAAGCGTTTATCGACTTGTTCGAAGCGCTTGTCGAGTGTCTCGAAGCGCTTATCCACCGCCTCCAAGCGCTTGTCGAACTGATGGAAGAGGCCGTAGAGGACGCCCGCAAGGGCTCCGAGCAGCGTGAGCGTTTGGGGCCAGTCCATGGCTTATTTGTAGTGCGAAAGGGCGGCAGGGGCAACCCGAATGGAGATCTCCGAGCGGAAGGAAGCATCTGGAACCGCGCGCTTGTTGTGATAGGATGGGTACTATCGCGTTGACTCAGGCAGCCACAAGGGCTGGAGGATCGGGCGATTTCATGGACGCCTCGCGGCGTTCGGATGACCTCACCACGGTCGACGGCACTCCACCGAAGTAGGGATTGGTGGATCGTGGGTCGGCGGGGGCACCCCGGCTCCCGGTTCTGCCCAGGCCCAGCGCCCGGACAGGTCGCTCCCCGAACTCGCGCACGAGCTCAGCAAGGACCGCAGCCTTCCCCTGGAAGAGCCAACCATTGGGGCGCGCACGGCGCGCTTCGATGTTGGCCGCCGCATTGAGGTCGGCGTGCATGTGGTGACCGCACCAAAGGCAGACGAAGGTCTTCTGGTCGCGGCGGTTCCGCTGGTCCACATAGCCGCAACTGGAACATGCCTGAGAGGTGTATGCGGCGTTGACCTCGGCGGAGGGGATTCCGAAGCGCTCCTCCAGGTCGCGCAACTTCTCCTGGACGATCGAGCGTCCGCAGTTGCGCAGGATCGCGTTGAGCCGCCTTGAGAGGTCGGAGTAGCGGAAGTCGAGCCGCTCCAGCACCAACTCCTTGGGCTTGCCCTGCTCGACAAGGCGGTTGAGCACGCGGCCAACCTCGGTGCGAAGGAAGCCGCGCACATCCTCCACCAGCGCCCGATACCGCTGGCTCTCCCGCGGCCTGCGTCCGGCACGGTGCTGGCTGGCCGCGATCACGGCAAGCAGCGCGTCGTACCGCTTGAGCCGCTTGAGCCATCCCTGGCCGAGCAACCGGCCATCGGATGTGGCCAAGAGCGTGGACAGCCCAAAATCAAGCGCCAGCGCGCCGTGGCCTTCGTAGGCGGCGCGGCTTTTGGCGCAGAGCTCGCCCATGTCGGTCACCACGCCGAAGCTCAGGCGACCCTCGCGCTCGTTCACCTGGATGCCGTTGGTCACGCGGCCAGGGCGCTTGGCATGGTAGTCGTAGGTGAGCAGCGGGATGGCGATCTTGCGCCCCTTCTCGAGCGTGGAGAGGCTCACCCACCAGCCGACCCTGCCGCGCTGCGTCGCCTGGATGGGGCGGGCGATGCTCCCCGCGCGGTGGTCGAGGCGCATGGAGATGCGCGAGAGGTCCGGGCGGCGATGCCGCGCCATGCAGTGGCGCATCATGGCGCGCGCCAGCCGTCGCACGGAGACCGGAATCACCTCGCCCGTCTCTCTCCTCGCCACCTCGCCGCGCCAGAACCACGCGCCCATGCCGTTGATGGCGTGGAGCATCTGCTTGGTGGCGGGTGCCAGCGTGCTGTGGTTGACCAGGTCTCGAAACTCGTTGGCCCGGTTGCCGATCCAGCCCTGGAGCTGCCCGACGACCTGCCAGCGGGCCATCTGGACGCGGTTGGCCGCGCCGATGACGGCGGCGAAGGTGACCTTGTCCACGTCGTGGTTCTTCTCCAAGCGGCCCGTCTCAAAGAAGAGCCGCCACTCTTCCCGGCCCAGTAGCACCGCACCCCGGCGGTAGGCTCTGAGCAGCGCGCGCACGGCCGCCTCTTTGCTGGCCGTCAGGTTCGACGGCAGCAGGTCGGTGCGATGGACGGGCGGATGCTCGGGCTTCGTGCGGGCCATCAGGCGGTTCCCGTGAGAAAGCGGTAAGGCAGCGTGCGCCCAACGCCGCCCCAGGTGAGCATCGGCAGGTGGGTGCGGTGCATCGGCGTGCCAGCGGTGACCGAGAACTGTCGGTGGCAGGCGGTGCATTCCCAGCGGCGGATCGTCCGCAGCCAGGAAGCGTGGTTGACGCATCCGCACACCGGGCACATCGGGCCGTCCGGCCAGCGGGCGCGCTCAAACCACGCCCGCGCGGCGTCCTCGTCCGGGAAGAGATCGGGGAAGGCGCGGAGCGTGAGGGCGGTGCCGGTCAGGATCAAAATCTAGGGATGGTGGCGGTCTGCGTCAAGCTGATAGGCCCGGATAGGATTACCAAAAAGGAACGGCGCGGTCTTCTGCCGCGCCGCCGCTTCGAGGAATCGTTTGAGGAGGAAAACGATTCGTTCGAGGTTTCTGGAAAGTTTGACGCGGCCTCTGGCGCTGGCGTTCCAAATTCCTCTTCGCCCGGTCGTCCCCTTCAGCTTTCGGGTTGCCTGAAGCGCCGCAGCGGGAGAGAGAGGGCGCCTTCCCGAGGGAAGGCCGAGGGCATGGTCCTTAGCGGCTCAGCTCGGGCTTGAGCAGCCGTTCGAGGAGCCGCTCGATTCGATCGAGGCGGGTGGTTGTGTCGGCCCGCAAGTCGTCGATTCTCTTGTCGACCTGCTCGAAGCGGTTGATCATCTCCGCCCGAAGATCATCGATGCGCTTATCGACCTGTTCGAAGCGCTTGTCGACTTGTTCGAAGCGCTTGTCGACTTGTTCGAAGCGCTTGTCGACTTGTTCGAAGCGCTTGTCGAACTGATGGAAGAGACTAAAGAGGATGGCGGCCAGCCCACCGAGGAGCGTCAGGGTTTGGGGCCAGTCCATGGCTTATTTGTAGTGCGAAAGGGCGGCAGGGGCAACCCGAATGGAGCCACCCGATCGAGAGGGAGAGACCGGGACCGCGCCCTTGTCGTGAGAGGGTTTTCAAAAAGGAACGGCGCGGTTTGCGTACCGCGCCGTCCTTTCGGGAATCGTTAGAGGAGGAAAACGATTCGTTCGAGGCTTCTGGAAAGTTTGACGCGGCCTCTGGCGCTGGCGTTCAAAATTCCTCTTCGTCCGGTCGTCCCCTGCAGCTTTCGGGTTGCCTGAAGCGTCGCAGTCGAAGGGCGAAGAGCGCCTTCCCGAGGGAAGGCCGAGGGCATGGTCCTTAGCGGCTCAGCTCGGGCTTGAGAAGCCGTTCGAGGAGCCGCTCGATTCGATCGAGGCGGGTGGTCGTATCGGCTCGCAAGTCGCCGATTCTCTTGTCGACCTGCTCGAAGCGCTTGTCGACCTGCTCGAAGCGGTTGATCATCTCCGCTCGGAGATCATCGATGCGCTTATCGACCTGTTCGAAGCGCTTGTCGACCTGTTCGAAGCGCTTGTCGACTTGTTCGAAGCGCTTGTCGACTTGTTCGAAGCGCTTGTCGAACTGATGGAAGAGACTAAAGAGGATGGCGGCCAGCCCACCGAGGAGCGTCAGGGTTTGGGGCCAGTCCATGTCTTATGTGTAGTGCGAAAAGGTGGGATCGGCAACCAGAATGGAGCCACCCGATCGAGAGGGAGAGACCGCGACCGCGCCCTTGTCGTCAGGGGTTTCCAAAAAGGAACGGCGCGGTTTGCGTACCGCGCCGTCCTTTCGGGAATCGTTAGAGGAGGAAAACGACTCGTTCGAGGCTTCTAATTGAAGAAACGCAGTCGTCGGTAACGATGTTCAAAAAAAGCTTTTCCATTCTCTCCGGGAGCCGCCGCCGAGGGCTCGAGCAGTTAACAAACGTCTTGCTCGTTCATGCTTATTCATGCTTATTTGGTAACTTTGATGAGTTTGTCGCGCAAGATGGTCAGCATTGGCGAGGCTGCGGAGTTTCTGGGCGTCGCGGCGCAGACGCTGCGGCGATGGGAGCGCGAGGGAAGGCTCATGCCGCACGAACGGACGCCTGGAGGGCGACGGCGCTACGACCTGGCGCGGCTGCGGCCTGAGGGGTTCCGTGGGCCCGAGGCGCCGCGTCCAACCATCGCCTACGCCCGCGTATCCAGCCACGACCCGAAGGAGGACCTGGAGAGGCAGAAGCAGGTTCTGGAACGCTACTGCGCCCGGCAACGATGGACGTTCGAGGTCATCTCGGACCTGGGTTCGGGCATGAACTATCACAAGAAGGGACTGAAGAAGCTGCTCGATGCCGTCCTCGACGGAAAAGTCGGCAGATTGGTTATCACCCACAAGGACCGGCTGCTGCGCTTTGGGGCGGAGCTTGTGTTTGCCATCTGCGAGGCCAAGGGCGTCGAGGTCGTGATCCTCTGCCAAGGCGAAGACACGACCTTCGAGGAAGACTTGGCGAAAGACGTGCTCGAGATCATCACGGTCTTCAGCGCCAGGCTGTACGGAGCTCGCTCGCGCAAGAGCCAGAAGCTGCTCGAAGGTGTCAGGGCCGCCGTGGAGGCGGCGCAATGCTGATCGCCCACAAGATCGCCCTCGATCCGAACAACGCGCAGGCGACCTATTTCGCCAAAGCTGCGGGCACGGCACGGTTCGCCTACAACTGGGCGCTTGCGGAGTGGAAAGGGCAATACGAGGCAGGGAAGGCCGACAAGAGATTGCCCAAGCCATCGCAATATTCTTTGCGCCGCCAGCTCAACGCCATCAAGCGCGAGCGCTTCCCCTGGATGCTCGAAGTCACCAAGTGCGCCCCGCAGATGGCGATCATCCAGCTGGGAAAGGCATTCCAGAACTTTTTGGCCGGTCGCGCCAGATACCCGACCTTTCGCAGGAAGGGCTTCCACGACCGGTTCACGCTCACCAACGACCAGTTCGACCTCTCGACGGCTCCCGCATGCGCATCCCGAATCTTGGCTGGGTGCGCCTGCGCGAGACGTTGCGTTTTCCTGGGACGGTGATGTCAGCTACGGTCTCCCGGGTGGCCGACCGCTGGTTCGTCCGCATCGTTGTCGAGATGCCGGAGGGGTTGCGTCCGCCAGAAGCCGAAAGCCAAGGCGTGGTTGGCGTGGATCTGGGCGTCTGGGCGCTGGCGACGCTCTCGACAGGGGAGAAGGTGCCTGGCCCCAAGCCGCACAAGGCGCGGCTGGGCCGCTTGCGCAGGCTCTCGCGGAGCCTGAGCCGCAAGAGGAAGGGGTCGGCCAACCGGCGCAAGGCCAAGGAGAAGCTGGCGAGGCTGCACGCCCGAATCGCCAATGGCCGCCTGGACGCCCTGCACAAGCAGTCGGCTGGCCTCAGGCGCCGGTTTTCGCTCATCGGCGTCGAGGACCTGAACGTGCGCGGCATGATGGGCAACCGGCGTCTGGCCCGGTCGATCGGCGACATGGGCTTCTTCGAGTTGCGGCGGCCGCTGGAGTACAAGGCCGCGATGCGGGGCGGAGAGGTGGTGGTCGCCGATCGGTTCTTCTCCAGCCGCAAGACCGGCTCCCACTGCGGCCATCGGCTGGAGAGCTTGCCGCTCTCGGTGCGGGAGTGGACCTGTCCGGCCTGCGGAGCGGAGCATGACCGGGACGTGAACGCCGCGATGAATCTCAAGAATGTGGCCGTGAGTTCCACGGTATCAGCCTGTGGAGAGGAGGGCTCTGGCTCGGCACGCAAGCGCCGGGTGAAACCAGCCTCTGCGAAGCAGGAAGTCGGCTTTGTTCCTGTTCTAGCAGGAATGAGCAAGTCTGACGGAACGGTTCGGGAGCGGACCGCCCCTTCGGCGGGAGCCCGTCGGTAATGAGGGGCCGGGGGAAAGAGGGGAGGGAGACAAGCGGGGAAGAGGAGAGCCGGGTTCTGACCCGTTGCGGCGGAGCGCTCCAGATTGGGTTCGCCAAATGGGGCAGAGGCCTTATGATGCCTGGGTTCGCGGATGACCTGCGGCAAGCCGGTCTGCGCCGGTCGGTCGGGGGAGAGGGGAAACCATGCGGATTCTTTTCCTGGGCATCAACTACTGGCCGGAGGAGACCGGGATTGCAGTCTTCAACACCGGCCGCTGCGAGTACCTGGCGAGCCGGGGCCACCATGTGACGATGGTCACGGGGCTCCCCTACTACCCCCAGTGGCAGGTGGCCGCGGAGTATCGGGGAAAGGGGTTCGTCTCCGAGGAGCGGAACGGGGTTCGGATCCTCCGCTGCCCCCTCTATGTGCCCGAGCGGGTCGATGCCAAGAAGCGGATCCTCCACGAGGCGAGCTTCGTCGCCTCGGCGACCGTGCGGGCCTTGGGCTCCCGGAAGCCAGATCTCCTCTACGTTGTCTCCCCCCCGCTGGCGCTAGGCATGGCGGCGCGCTTTCTGTCCGGAATGTGGCGGGTGCCCTATCTCTTCCACGTGGCCGATCTCCAGCCCGACGCCGCCCGCGATCTGGGGATGCTTCGGCCGGGACCGTTTCTTTCCCTGCTCTATGGCCTCGAAAAGGCGGCCTACGCGGGTGCGGGAAGGGTGGCGACGCTAACCCAGGGGATGGAGCGGAAGATCCTCGATAAGGGATTCTTGCGCGAGAAGGTGGTTCTCCTTCCCGACTGGGCCAACCCGAGCCTCTTCTCGATCCCGCTGGAGATCGAGAAGAAGGGGATCTGCGAGGAGCGGGCATGGACCGACCGATTCCTGGTCGTCCACTCGGGCAACATGGGGATCAAGCAGGGCCTGGAGGTCGTCTTGGAGGCCGCCCGGGCGACTGCGGGGAATCCCGAGATCCTCTACCTGCTCGTTGGCGATGGGGCGGCCCGGCCGGGGCTCGAGGAGCGAGCCCGGGCGATGGGCTTGAGGAACCTGGTCTTCCTGCCGCTCCTCCCCCGGGAGGAGTTCCATCGGCTGCTGGCGGCAAGCGATCTCTGCCTGGTCACCCAGAAACGGGAGGTCGGGGACATCGTCTTCCCCTCGAAGGTGATGACCCTTTTGGCCGCCGGTCGGCCGCTGGTCGTCTCCGTCGGGCCGGGGAGCGAGGTCGCGCGGGTCGCGGAGGAGTCGGGAGCCGGGGTGAGCGTTCCGCCCGAGGACGGGAAGGCGCTGGCGGAGGCGGTGGTTGCGCTCTGGCGCGATCCCGAGCGACGGCGGAGGATGGGGATTGCTGGACGGAACCATGCAGAGGCCCGCTGGTCGCGGGAGGCGGCCCTCTCGGCGATGGAGCGGGCGATCGAGGAGCTGGGCTCTCGGAAAGGAGCACCCTGAATCCGGAGGCAGAGGCGGACGGAAACGAACGCCTCTGAGGAAGACCGGGATTCGCTTGCGTGGGCTTGACGAGCGGAATCTCTGGCCTCAGAAGAGGAAGACCAAAAACGGAGCAAGAAGGAGGACTCATGCCGGAAGCACTCGTTTGCGGGGCGGGGGGGTTCATCGGGAGCCATCTGGTGCGGAGGCTCAGGAAGGAAGGATTTTGGGTTCGGGGGGTCGATCTCAAGTTCCCCGAGTTCAGCCCGACCGAGGCCGATGATTTCGTCCAGGGAGACTTGCGAGATCCGGATTTCTGCCGGCTCGTCGTCGACCGGGGTTTTGACGAGGTCTATCAGCTCGCGGCCGACATGGGGGGAGCGGGCTTCGTCTTTACCGGCGAGCACGACGCGGACATTCTCCACAATTCGGCGACGATCAACCTCAACATGCTCGATGCTTGCCGGCGGAGGCGCGCCAAGCGGATCTTCTACTCCTCCTCGGCCTGCATGTATCCGGCCTACAACCAGGAAGACCCCGAGAACCCGCTCTGCACCGAGGAGAGCGCCTATCCGGCCGCTCCCGACAGCGAGTATGGCTGGGAAAAGCTCTTCAGCGAGCGTCTCTACCTCGCCTTCGCCCGGAACTACGGGATGGAGGTGCGGGTGGCCCGCTACCACAATATCTTCGGACCCGAGGGGACCTGGAGGGGAGGTCGCGAGAAGGCACCCGCCGCCCTCTGCCGGAAGATCGCGCAGATCCCCGAGGGCGGGGAGATCGAGGTCTGGGGGGATGGTCAGCAGACCCGCTCCTTCCTCTACATCGACGAGTGCCTGGAAGGGAGCTGCCGGCTGATGCGCTCAGGCTTTTCCGGGCCGGTCAACATTGGATCCGAGGAGATGATCCGGATCAACGACCTGGCTCGTCTGGTCGCCCGGGTGGCGGGGAAGAGCGTTTCGATCCGGAACATTCCGGGGCCCTTGGGGATCCGGGGAAGGAACTCGGACAACCGGCTGATCCGGGAGAAGCTCGGCTGGGCACCCGCGCAGCCGTTGGAAAAAGGGATTGCGCTCACGTATGCTTGGATCGCCGAGCAGGTGGCGCGAGACCGGGGAGCAAAGAAGCCTACGGCGTAGAGCGTGGCCTTGCCGCGCTTCGCTTGGGCGGAGGAGGGCCCGAGCGGCGGCAACATCGGCGGGATCTCCTCCGGGGGGAGCTCCCTCTGGGCTTTCGGCTGGCAAAATGAATCCATCCGAATCGAAAGGGAATGACGCAAGTCGATTGCGCTTCTCGTAGGAAAGGGGCCTACCTTCCTGCGGTCATGCGGAACGGTCGAAAAGCATGATCTCGGTCGAACCGTTGGAAAAGGCGGTCGCCAGGCTCGAGGAGGGCTGGGAACGCTACCGGGGGGAGAGCGCCGATCTCCCGCTGCGCGATGGGTGGATTTAGCGCTTTGAGCTCACCTACGAGCTTGCCCATAAAGCCGCTCGTACGGTGATGGCCTCGATCCCCGATTTCCTGGGAGAAGGGAAGCATCTGCTCGGTCAGCGGAAGAGGAGGCTTCGATGAGCCAGGACGAGGCGGAGTTTCCGATCGCCGTCTCTCCTGCGGAGTGGCGGATCGTTCGCTCCCTCCTGCAGCGGTATCTCCCGGCGGGCCTATCAGCTTGACGCAGACCGCCACCATCCCTAGATTTTGATCATGATCAGCACCGCCCTCACGCTCCGCGCCTTCCACGATCTCTTCCCGGACGAGGACGCCGCGCGGGCGTGGTTTGAGCGCGCCCGCTGGCCGGACGGCCCGATCTGCCCGGTGTGCGGATGCGTCAACCACGCCTGCTGGCTGCGGACGATCCGCCGCTGGCAATGCACCGCGTGCTACCGGCAGTTCTCGGTCACCGCTGGCACGCCGATGCACCGCACCCACCTGCCGATGCTCACCTGGGCGCAGGCCATCTACCAGATCGTCACGTCGAGCAAGGGCATCTCCGCCGTGAAGCTCTCGGAGATCCTGGGCGTATCCTACCAGACGGCGTGGTACCTCCGCCACCGCATCCGTGCCATGATGGCCGAGGATAGCCCATTGCTGTCCAACCTCGCCGAGATCGACAAGACCCATGCCGAAGCGACGCCGCGCAAGCGCGCCAAGCCGGAACGCGCGGACGACGACTGCGACCCGCCTCCGCCCAACCCCGAGGGGCGCGGCACCAAACGTCCGCTGCTGCTGGTCGCCGCAGAGCGTGGCGGCGAGGTGGCAACCAAGGTCATTCCAACCCACGGCAAGGCCCCCGTCGCCCAGGCTCTGGACGGCGTGCTCTCCGCCGATGCGCGGGCGATGACCGATGGTCTCCCGGCCTACAGGCACCTGGGCGCGGAACGCACCCACTTATCCGTCAACCAGAGCCAACGGGAGTACGCCCGCACCGACTCCGCGACCCGCCACCGCGTCGAATCCTTCAACGGGTTCCTGGGACGCGCGGTGGTCGGCGTCTTCCATTTCGTCTCGCCCAAGCATCTCGGACGCTACGCTGGCGAAGCCGCCTTCCGCTGGAACCGCAAGGCCGACGCCTGCCGGGAGCGCATGGCGATGCTGGTCCGGGGCGGCGTTGGGCGCACGCTGCCTTACCGCTTTCTCACGGGAACCGCCTGATGGCCCGCACCAAGCCCGAGCATCCGCCCGTCCATCGGACCGACCTGCTGCCGTCGAACCTGACGGCCAGCAAAGAGGCGGCCGTGCGCGCGCTGCTCAGAGCCTACCGCCGGGGCGCGGTGCTGCTGGGCCGGGAAGAGTGGCGGCTCTTCTTCGAGACGGGCCGCTTGGAGAAGAACCACGACGTGGACAAGGTCACCTTCGCTGCCGTCATCGGCGCGGCCAACCGCGTCCAGATGGCCCGCTGGCAGGTCGTCGGGCAGCTCCAGGGCTGGATCCGCAACCGGGCCAATGAGTTTCGAGACCTGGTCAACCACAGCACGCTGCCACGCGCCACCAAGCAGATGCTCCACGCCATCAACGGCCTGGGCGCGTGGTTCTGGCGCGGCGAGGTGGCGAGGAGAGAGACGGGCGAGGTGATTCCGGTCTCCGTGCGACGGCTGGCGCGCGCCATGATGCGCCACTGCATGGCGCGGCATCGCCGCCCGGACCTCTCGCGCATCTCCATGCGCCTCGACCACCGCGCGGGGAGCATCGCCCGCCCCATCCAGGCGACGCAGCGCGGCAGGGTCGGCTGGTGGGTGAGCCTCTCCACGCTCGAGAAGGGGCGCAAGATCGCCATCCCGCTGCTCACCTACGACTACCATGCCAAGCGCCCTGGCCGCGTGACCAACGGCATCCAGGTGAACGAGCGCGAGGGTCGCCTGAGCTTCGGCGTGGTGACCGACATGGGCGAGGTCTGCGCCAAAAGCCGCGCCGCCTACGACGGCCACGGCGCGCTGGCGCTTGATTTTGGGCTGTCCACGCTCTTGGCCACATCCGATGGCCGGCTGCTCGGCCAGGGCTGGCTCAAGCGGCTCAAGCGGTACGACGCGCTGCTTGCCTTGATCGCGGCCAGCCAGCAGCGTGCCGGACGCAGGCCGCGGGAGAGCCAGCGGTATCGGGCGCTAGTGGAGGATGTGCGCGGCTTCCTTCGCACCGAGGTTGGCCGCGTGCTCAACCGCCTTGTCGAGCAGGGCAAGCCCAAGGAGTTGGTGCTGGAGCGGCTCGACTTCCGCCACTCCGACCTCTCAAGGCGGCTCAACGCGATCCTGCGCAACTGCGGACGCTCGATCGTCCAGGAGAAGTTGCGCGACCTGGAGGAGCGGTTCGGAATCCCCTCCGCCGAGGTCAACGCCGCATACACCTCTCAGGCATGTTCGAGTTGCGGCTATGTGGACAAGCGGAACCGCCGCGACCAGAAGACCTTCGTCTGCCTTTGGTGCGGTCACCACATGCACGCCGACCTCAATGCGGCGGCCAACATCGAAGCGCGCCGTGCGCGCCCCAATGGTTGGCTCTTCCAGGGGAAGGCTGCGGTCCTTGCCGAGCTCGTGCGCGAGTTCGGGGAGCGACCTGTCCGGGCGCTGGGCCTGGGCAGAACCGGGAGCCGGGGTGCCCCCGCCGACCCACGATCCACCAATCCCTACTTCGGTGGAGTGCCGTCGACCGTGGTGAGGTCATCCGAACGCCGCGAGGCGTCCATGAAATCGCCCGATACTCCAGCCCTTGTGGCTGCCTGAGTCAACGCGATAGTACCCTCTCCCGGAATGTACGGTCTGGGCCTTCGGCTCGCGAGCCAAGCGCTCGTCCCGGGCCTGCTCCGACCTGGACCTGGTGATCCTGGGCGAAGGGCCGATCGGAATGGCCCGGATGGCAGAGCTTGCGGAAGCCTTCTCGGAATCGGATCTGCCGTGGAAGGTCGACCTGCTCGACTGGACCGAGGCGAGCGAGGCATTCCGCGAGATCATCCGCAAGGAGAAGGTCGTTCTCCAGGACAAGAGCGAGCGGAACCCTGCGGGGCGCTAGCTCCCCCAAGGCCGGTCACACTGGGGAACGGCGGGCCCGGGGAGCTCTGCTCCAGGAGCGGGGAGCGCGGCGCGGTTGGATCGGGCGCACGGGACGGGCCGGCGCTTCTCCGGCGTCGGAGGGCTCGGGTGCGGGGAGGTCGTGGTTGAAGCCCTCGGCCCGCTTGCGGGGGATGCCGCGGCCGAGAAAGCGCTCGAGCGAGCGGAGCGGGCCTCGCTCCTCTGGCGACACGAAGCTGATCGCATCGCCGATCGCCTGGGCACGGCCGGTCCGGCCAATCCGGTGGACGTAGTCCTCGGGGTTCTGGGGAAGGTCGAAATTGATTACGTGCGAGATCCCGTCGACGTCGATCCCGCGGGCAGCGATGTCGGTCGCCACGAGCACGCGGGCGGCCCCCGCCTTGAAATCCCGGAGAGCCCGCATCCGCTGGCTCTGGGAGCGGTTGGAGTGGAGGGTGGCCGTCTTGACCCCGCTCCGTTCGAGCTGGCGGGCCAAGCGGTCGGCCCGGTGCTTGGTCCGGGCAAAGGCCAAGACCATGTCGAGCTTTGGATCCTGGAGGAGATGGAGGAGGAGGGCCGTCTTGAGGTGGGGGGCAACCTCGTAGACGAACTGGGTGACCGTCTCGGCCGGGTTTGCTCGGCGGCCGATCTCGACCGACTTGGGGGAGCGGAGGAACTCTCGGGTCAGTACTTCGATCTCGGGGCAGAGGGTAGCCGAAAAGAGGAGCGTCTGGCGTTCCCGCGGCAGCTTCCGGAGAATCTGCCGGATGGCGGGCAGGAAGCCCATGTCGAGCATCCGGTCGGCCTCGTCGAGGACGAGATACCGGATCGCCGAAAGATCGCCGTAGCCTTGCCCATGGAGATCGAGGAGCCGACCCGGGCAGGCGACCAGGATGTCGACGCCCGAGCGGAGCGCCTCGATCTGCGGCCGCTCGCGGACACCGCCGTAGATCGAGGCGACCCGCAGGGGAAGGTGCTTTCCGTAGGTGCGGAGGTTCTCCTGGATCTGGGCGGCCAGCTCCCGAGTCGGCGCGAGGATGAGGGCCTGTGGTGCCCGACGGCCCGCTGGCGTCGCCTGCTCGGAAAGCTTGGTCAGGATGGGCCAGGCGAAAGCCGCGGTCTTGCCGGTGCCGGTCTGTGCGATGCCGATGAGGTCGTGGCCCGCCAGGATCGGTGGAATCGCCGCCGTTTGGATCGGGGTCGGCTCCGTGTATCCGGCTTCGCGGATGGCTTCGAGAATGGGAGAACAGAGAACGAGGTTACGAAACGACATAAAGCTGCCAAAGATAGGGTGGAGCGGACGCCAATGCACGTTTTCTTTTTGGAAGGACGAAGGGACGGGGCGTCTCGAGCCAGGCGGAGCGGGGTTCGGGAGGGAAAATAGGAGGAGGGAAAACCTATCCTTCTTCCCGGATTTCCTCTTCTTTCGACAGGTCGGCACGGGCGGGCGAAGCCGAACGCGGCGGGGGCCTCCGGCTCCGGTATCGAGTACCAGCGGCTGCGAGGAGGGCGCCCAGGAATCCACCGACCAGGTCGGCGGCCCAGTCGCGCGGATCGGGGGTCCGTCCCGGAATGAGCCGCTGGTAGTTCTCGTCGATGGCACCCAGGGCCGCGACGGCGGCGGTAGCCGCGGGCGTGCTTCCGGTGGCGAGACGGGCGAGCAGGCCGGCTCCCGAATAGGCGATGCCGTGGAGCAGCTTGTCGTTCACCCGGCTCAGCTCCTGCGGCAAGCTCCGCCCTGGGATGCTGGAAAGGGCAAGCAGGAGAAGGGCATAGGCCGCAAAGGCGATCCAGCGGAGGCGGCGCCGGTGCGCAGCCTTCCGCTGCGGGGAGGGGAGGCTCACGAGGCGGGATTCTCCTTCTTGGGAGGCTCCGGCGCTCCCATCGCCAGCATGCGCGGAAGCCGGGAATCGGGAAGGACCACGACTGCGGCGGGGATTTCGGTTTCGAGCTGCCGGCCGAGCCAGTCGAGGAGGATGCGGACGCGTTCCTTGCCGGGAAGGTATTCCCGGACGACGGCGCCGATGCCGCTGAACGGTCCCGCCCCGATCTTGACCTCCATGCCCGGCTCGATCCGGCATTCGAGGGTCAGGAGGTTCTCGGGACCCAGGATCTCGCGGAGATGATCGGCCGCGGAGCTAGGGATGTGGGGATACCGGCCTCCGAACTGGACGATCTTCGCAACCCCTTGGGCATAGCGGACCGCGTTGAGGTGCACCAGCGGCTCGAAGCGGGCGAAGAGGTAGCCGGGAAAGAGCGGCTCGGTCGTGCAGACGCGCTTGCCCTGACGCAAGCGGCCATAGCGGATCAAGGGAAGGAGGGCCTCCACCCCGTCGAGCCGGAGGAGCGATTCCTGGGCGATGCGCTCGCGCTTCGGCTGCGCACGCAAACAGAACCACAATCGCTCGCCCGGAGGAAACATGGTCTTCTTCTCGTGCCGCTGTGGCGGCCGTTCGAGGAGGTGGGCTTCCCCTCCCTCTCTTGGGGTAGCAAGGACTAGCCAAAAGAGTGCGATCCGTCAAGAAAGCGAAGGGCGTCGACCCTGGGCGGAGCCCCGGATGCGTCAAGGGCCTTGTTGCCGCTCCAGGATGAACAGGCTGGTCCCGGGCCGATTCGAACGGCCGACCAACGCTTTAGGAAAGCGCTGCTCTGTCCTGCTGAGCTACGGGACCGTGGCTTCGGAGGCGAGGCCTTGCGGAGGCGACCGAGCTCGCCCGCATCCTGCTGAAAGCTTAGGGGAAGCCGGCGGCGGGAACAAGGCTCGCGTGCGGGAGGGAGCCTTCGGAAACCGGAGCGGGAGCAGAAATCACTTGCTCCCCTCGGCGCGGGGCCGAATGATCCCGTCGCTTTGCGGTATGGGAGCGACGCACCGGAGGAGGCACGACGGCTGGGCGGGTCTTGGTTTGTTCCTGTTGGTCCTGGCGGGCTGCGCGGGCGTACCGAGGATTCCTCTCGGCGAGGATCCTCCGGGCGATCCGCTCCCGCGGCAGGGAGCCGCCGGCGGCGGAGCGGTCCCGGAGACCGTGGGGAACCGGGTGCTGCTCCTGGCGAAGGGACCCGAGTGGCTGGAGACCCTCTTCGCGGCGATGGAGGGGGCCCGAGACCACATCAACCTCGAGTTCTACATCCTGGAGAATCTCTCGGTCCGGGGACGGAGCCTCGAAGATCTCCTGACCGGGAAGCTCCGCTCGGGTGTCGCGGTGAACCTGATCCTGGATGGCTACGGCTCCCACAAGACCGACCACGCTCTTCTGGAGCGCTTGCGAGAGGAAGGGGCGAGAGTCCTCATCTTTCATCCGGTGAGCGGCGGGGCGATCCTGCGGATCGACGCGCTCAACGAGCGCGACCACCGGAAGATCCTGGTCGTCGACGGCAAGGTGGGCTTCGTGGGCGGGATCAACCTCTACCCCGTCTACCAGAACCATGCGGAGCCTGGAGCCGTCCAGCGACGGGATTTTCATCATGTGCTCTGGAACGATCTGGTGGCACGGATCGAAGGTCCTGCGGTGGCGGATCTCCAGCGGCTCTTCTTTGCAACCTGGTCAAGCCAGAAGGGGCCGCCGGTCGAGCCGAAGG
This sequence comes from Methylacidimicrobium sp. B4, assembly GCF_017310545.1. Lineage (NCBI taxonomy): Bacteria > Pseudomonadati > Verrucomicrobiota > Methylacidimicrobium > Methylacidimicrobium sp. B4. The sequence goes on along the minus strand of NZ_CP066203.1, from coordinate 833,591 downwards.
CCTATTTTCCGCAGATCGCGCCGGTGGGAGCGGAACGGGTGCGCGTGATGGGAAGCGGGCCCAAGGGGAGCCGAGCGCTCTTCTACACGGCGCTTTTGGAAGAGATCCATGCGGCTCGGCGGAGGGTCGACCTCTGTACCGGCTCCTTTGTGCCTGCTCCTCAACTGGTCGAGGAGCTCGTTCGGGCGGCCCGGAGGGGCGTGGCCGTGCGGCTCGTCCTGCCTTCGGCCCTCTACCATCCGGTGATCGAGATCGCCGGGAGCGCCGATTATGGCGAGCTCTTGCGAGCGGGGGTGCGGATTTGGGAGATGCCCGGGGAGGTGCTCCACGCCAAGCTCGCCCGGATCGACGGAGCTTGGACGGCCGTCGGATCGTCGAACCTCGACGAGCGGAGCATCCGTTTCAATCAGGAAGTCGATGCGATCGTCCGGGGGAGGAAGACCGCGTCGGCGGCCGGGGCGATCCTGGAAGACGAAATCTCCCGATGCCGGGAGATCACCCTTCGGGATTGGCGTCGGCGCGCCTTCCTCGAGCGGGTGGGCGAGCTCTTCGCTTCATTCTGGCGCGTCCTTCTGTAGCATGGCCAGCACGATGAGCCGGACCAAAGGGAACACGGGTCTTCGCTTGGCGGTCCTCGCCCTCGTCCTCCTGGCGGTGGCCGGCTGTGCCCGGACGCCTACGATCGACCTCGGGGGCGATCCGCCCGGGGATGCGCTTGCGCAGAACCTGGCCGCCGATGCGGCCTTGTACACGATGCCGGTCGCGCCGGGGAACCGAGTCACCCTCCTTCCTGACGGGATGCGAGCCTTCGAGGCGATGTTCGCGGCGATGGAGGGGGCCCAAGACCACATCAACCTCGAATACTACATCTTCGAGGATGTCCATGCCGGGGGGAGAAGCCTGGGCCGCCTTTTGCGGGAAAAGCTCCACGCGGGCGTGGCGGTGAACATCATCCTGGATGGCTACGGCTCCTATCGGACCAGCCGCGCGTTTCTGGACCGGCTGCGCCGGGCGGGGGCGCGGATCCTCGTCTTCCACCCGCTCACGCCGGAGACGATGCTCGAGATGACCAAGGCGAACGATCGCGACCACCGGAAGATCCTGGTGGTCGACGGGAAGGTCGGCTTCGTCGGGGGGGTGAACCTTGCCCGGGTCTACGAGAACCACTCCGATCCCCGGGCGGCCGCGCGGGGCGATTTTCGCCACGCCTACTGGAGCGATATCGCCGCCCGGATCGAGGGGCCGGCGGCGACCGAGCTCGAGCGCCTCTTCTTTGCGACCTGGTCGAGCCAACACGGGCCGATCGTGGAGCAGAGAACCGATTTCCCCAATCCGAAGGAGGCGGGGAGCGAACGGGTCCGGGTGATCGGAAGCGGGCCGGGACGGGGCGAGGCGCTCTACTATGGGAGCTTCCTCGAAGCGGTCCACATCGCGCGCCAAAGCGTCGATCTCTCCACCGGCTTTTTCGTGCCCACCCGGCAGGAGATCGAGGAGCTCGCCCGGGCGGCCCGGAGGGGCGTCGCCGTCCGGCTGGTTTTGCCCTCGCCGGTCTACGACCGGGAGGTGCGCGCGGCGGGACGGGCCGACTACGGACAGCTGCTCGAAGCCGGAGTGAAGATCTGGGAGGTGGAGGGAGCCGTGCTCCACGCGAAGTTTGCGACGATCGACGGGGCCTGGACCGCGGTCGGATCCTCGAACATGGATCGGAGAAGCGTGGTCTACAACGACGAGGTCGATGCGATCGTCTTCGGCGGGAAGACCGCCGCAGCCGCCCGCGCCATCATCGAGCAGAACATCGCCCGGTCGCGGGAGATCACGCTCGGCGCCTGGCGCCACCGGAGCTTCCGGGAGCGGGCGAACGAGTTCTTCGCCTCGTTCTGGCGGTTCCTGATGTGATCGTCCGCCGATCCGCGATCGGCCGCGGGCTCCGCATGGAAGAGCCGCATCACCCGGGATGCCACGGTTGCGACCACGATGCGGGTGACCGGGAGGCGGCTGCATGAAAAAGGGTTGGTTTTCGAAAGGATCGGCCACAAGCTTTTCCGGCAGGAGTCCCGTGGCCGCTTCCCTTCCGTCCCCCGAAAGCCTCTCCGGCCTGATCGAGCGCGTCACCTTCTTCAGCGAGGAGACCGGGTTCTGCGTGCTCAAGGTGAAGGTGGCGGGCCGGAGGGACCTGGTTCCCGTGGTCGGCTCGCTTCCCTCGGTCGCGGCCGGGGAGTGGGTCACGGCTCGGGGCCGCTGGGTGCGGGAGCGGGAGCATGGGCTCCAGTTCCGGGCCGAGTCGCTCCGAACGAGCCCGCCGACCACCGTGGAAGGGATCGAACGATACTTGGGGAGCGGGATGGTCAAGGGGATCGGCCCCGTCTACGCCAAGAAGCTCGTCGAGCGGTTCGGGGAGAAGATCCTCGAGATCATCGAGAAGGAGTCGGCCCGCCTCGAGGAGGTCGACGGCATCGGCCCGACGCGGAGAGGGAGGATCAAGGAGGCCTGGAACGAGCAGAAGGCGGTCCGGGAGATCATGCTCTTCCTCCACTCCCACGGGGTGGGAACGAGCCGGGCGCTGCGGATCTACAAGACCTACGGCCCCGAGGCCGTGGAGACCGTCCGCGCCCAGCCCTACCGGCTCGCCCGGGAGATCCCGGGGATCGGCTTTCAGACTGCGGACCAGATCGCTCAGCGGGTCGGCATCGCCAGCGATTCGCTCGACCGCGCCTGTGCCGGGCTCGCCCACCTTCTCCTGGAGGCGACCGAATCGGGCCACTGCGCGCTGCCCCTCCCGCTCCTGCTCGAAGGGGCGGAGAAGCTGCTCGAGCTCCCGGAGGCGCGGTTGCGGGAGGCGCTCGGGCGATCGGCGGCGCAGGGGGAGCTGGTCCTCGAGGAGAGAGAGGGGGAGACCTGGGCCTTTCTCCCGTATCTCCAGCGGGCCGAGCAGCGGATCGCCGAGCGGATCGCCTCCCTGCTTTCCGCGCCGCCCGGCTATCCCCCGATCGACTGGACCAAGGCTCTCGCCTGGGCGCAGGAGCGGACCGGGAAGGCTCTTTCGGCGAGCCAGCAGGCGGCGCTCCAGCGGGCGCGGGAGAGCCGGATGCTCGTGGTGACCGGGGGTCCCGGGGTCGGAAAGACGACCTTCTTGCGTACCCTCCTCCTGATTTTGGCGGCCAAGGGCGTGCGCCTCCTCCTCTGTGCGCCGACGGGGCGGGCGGCCAAGCGGCTGGCGGAAGCGACGGGAAGGGAGGCCAAGACGATTCACCGGCTGCTCGAGGTCCAGCCGGGGACGGGACGCTTTGCTCGAGACGAACACCGGCCTCTCGAGTGCGATCTGCTCGTGGTCGACGAGTGCTCGATGGTCGACATCCCCCTCTTTGCGCACCTTCTCCGGGCGCTTCCCCGGGAGGCCGGCCTGCTCGTCGTGGGCGATGCCGACCAGCTCCCCTCGGTGGGGCCGGGAATGGTGCTCCGCGACCTGATCGGGAGCGGGGTGGTCCCGGTGGCCGAGCTCACCGAGGTCTTCCGGCAGGCGGCGGGGAGCCGGATCATCGCCACCGCGCACCGGATGCGGCAGGGGCTTTTGCCGGAGCGATCGCACGGAGAGGAGTCGGACTTCTATTTCGTGTTGCGGGAGGAGCCCGAGCGGATCGCCGAGGTTGTGGTGGAGATGGTGAGGAGCCGGATTCCGAAGAAGTTCGGGCTTGATCCGCTGCGTGACATCCAGGTGCTCTGCCCGATGAATCGGGGCAGCCTGGGCGTTTTCGCGCTCAATGCCCGGCTCCAGGAGGAGCTCAACCCGCTGCGACCCGGCGAGGGAGAGATCGAGCGCTTCGGCTGGCGCTTCCGTCGCCGCGACAAGGTCCTCCAGACCAAGAACAACTACCAGAAGGAGGTCTTCAACGGCGACATCGGCGAGGTCGTGGGGATCGATGCGGAGGAGCAGCTGGTGCGGGTCCGCTTCGAGGGGCGGGAGGTCGGCTACGAGTTTGGCGAGCTCGATGATCTCGCCCCCGCCTACGCGGTTACGATCCACAAGTCCCAGGGGTCGGAATTTCCCGCCGTGGTCGTGCCGCTGGCGATGCAGCAGTACCTGCTGCTCCAGCGAAACCTCGTCTACACGGCCCTGACCCGCGCCAGGCGGCTGGCCGTCCTGGTCGGGCAATGGCGGGCGCTGGCCGCGGCGATCCAGAACGACCGGATCGAGCGCCGTTTTTCCCGGCTGCTGCCGCGGCTCCGGAAGGCGTGCGGGCTTCGGGAGACCTCCTCGCTGGTCAAAGAATGAGCATCGCGTCGCCGTAGCTGTAGAAGCGGTAGCCGTCCGCGACGGCCTCCCGGTAGGCCTCCTGGATCAGGTCGAGGCCGGCAAAGGCGCAGACGAGCAGGAAGAGGCTCGACCGGGGGAGGTGGAAGTTGGTGAGGAGAGATCCCGTGCGACGAAAGGCGCAGGGGGGGCGGAGGAAGAGGTCGGTCGTCCCGCTCCGCGGCCGGAGGTCGGGGACGCTCTCGAGAACGCGGGCGACCGTCGTGCCGACGGCCACGAGCCGGCGGGCATTCTGCACCACTTCCTCGAGCCCCGCGGGGATGGCGAAGCGTTCCGGGTGGAGGCGTCCGGCCTGCCACTCCTCGGGACCGATCGGGCGAAAGGTTCCGGGGCCCACGTGGAGGGTGACGAACACGTGGGGAAGGTGGGCGAGGAGCTCCGGGGTGAAGTGGAGGCCCGCGGTCGGGGCGGCCACCGATCCCGGGCTGCGGGCGAAAACCGTCTGGTAGCGTTCCCGGTCGGAGAGCGGGGGCGGGGAGGAGCCCGAACGCCGCTTGCGGATATAGGGGGGGAGGGGCGGGCGGCCGAACCGCTCGAGCGAAAAGGGCTGCGCGAAGCGCAGGAGGCGCTCTCCGCGGGGGCCGACCCCGACCACTTCCGCTTCCAGCCGCTTTTCCCCGGGCCTTCCGGGATCGGCGACGAAGAGGAGCGACCGTCCGAGAGGGGCTCTTCGGGCGGGTTCGGCGAGTGCCTTCCAGAGAAGGGGCTCCCGCTCCTCCAGGAGGAGGAGGGAGAGAGGGGGCTCCGCGCAGGGAAGGAAGGCCGGAATCACGCGGGAATCGTTGAGCACCAGCAGGTCGCCTGGGGCGAGGAGCCCAGGGAGATCGCGGATACGGTGGTGGGCGATCGCGCCGCTCTGGCGATCGACGAGCATCAGCCTCGCATCGGCCCGGTCGGGCGTGGGGAAGAGCGCAATCCGCTCCTCGGGGAGATCGAAGGAGAACGCGGCGAGCTCCGGAACCAGACGATCGGCGGGCGTCGCAGCGGAGCGTTCCTCGGACATGCCGGGAGCCTAAGGCACGATCACGGGCTTGTCCGCTTCGAAGGAGTACCGCTCGACCTGGATCCAGCGGCCGTCCTCCTTTTCGGGAGCCTTGTGGATCTTCACCTGGTCGACGACCAGCTTGCCGTCCTTTTCCGCAAGCCAGAAGTCGATGTCGTAGATCTTTTCGGGCTCGCCCTTCTCCCGGAAGTCGGTGCAGGCGAAGTAGTCCTTGTCGGGAATGCGGCGGACCGGGTTGTGGATCTCTACGAACTCCAAGGGGATCTCCTCTCCGGTCTTCTCGTCCTTGATCCGGAGGACCCCGCCCCCTTCGCGAATCTTGTCGGCGAGGTACTCGTGGATGGCGGCCTTGACCTCCCAGGCCCGCTTGTACTCGGTGTGGCCGGGATGCTCGCTCACTGGCAACCACCACCAGGGGACCGGAAGGCGGCTCACCAGCACCCACTCGCTCCCCTCCTTCCGTGGAACCTTGTGAATCCGGATATCCATGAGGATCAGCTTCTTGCCACGCGGCTTGAACCAGAAGTCGAGCTCATAGGGCTTCGGCGGCTCGAACCCCTTTTCCCGGAAGTCGACCGCCGCGAAGTAGCCGTAGCCCGCGATCGTCCGGACGAGGCGGATCCGATCGAAGAGGAGGGGAATGGCTTGGTTTTCGACGGGATCCTGGAAGAGGAAGACGCCCTGGTGCTCTTGACTCTTCTGGTCAATGTAACGGCGGGCTTCCGTCTCGACCTCCTTTTGGGTAAAGAGCTCCTCCTCTTCCTGCGCGGTCGCCCGTCCCCCGAAGGATAGGAGAATGCCCAGGAGAAGGGAGATAAGGGAAAGACTGAGGAGGGATAAGGGTTTTGCCGCCGCCGTCATGACGAAAAATATTGTAATCACATCCAGGAATGTCAAGATTTGCGGTCTGGAAATGGGGGCGGCAGGATGAGAAGGATGGCCAGGAGGGCGTCGGCCAAGGAGAAGAAGCGGGTGCGGCGAGGGCCCGCGGCGGGGCGTAGGCTCCCGCGCCACGAGGAGGTGACCCTCTGGCTGCGCGATCAGATTGAATCGCGCTGCTACGCACACGGGGACCGGCTCCCTTCGGAAAAGGAGCTCCAGGAGCGGTTCCGGGTGAGCCGGATCACCGTGCGGCGAGCCCTCCAGACGCTCGAGGCCGACGGCTTGGTCTTTCGGCGGCAGGGAGTGGGATCTTTCGCGGCGAAGGGCCGGCTCCGACAAGGGCTGGTCCGGCTGACCGACTTTGCGGAGGACATGGTGCAGGCCGGGCTCAAGCCGAGCTCGCGCATCCTCTTTCACGGCCGGGAGGGGGCCAGCGCCCCGATCGCCAGCTGCCTGGGTCTCGCAGAAGGGGCAGCCTGCATCCGGCTCGATCGATTGCGGCTGGGGGATGGGCAGCCGATCGCGCTCGATCAGACCTGGTTGCCGACCGAGTATGGCCGAAGGCTCGAAGGGCGGGATCTGACGGAGGAGACGATCTACCGGATCCTCGGAGCCGAGCACGGGATCCCGGTCCTGCGCGGGCACTACCGGATCGAGGCGGTCGAAGCCGAGCCCGAGGTGGCCAAGGCCCTGGGGATCGGAGCGCACCAGCCCGTGCTCCGGATCAGCCGCCTTACCTATACAACGGGGAACAAGCCGATCTACTTCCAGAAGCGCTACTATCGTTCCGACCGGGTCGCCTACGAGGTGGAGCTCGAAAGGGCGAGCCGGCACGAGGGGGGGGTGGTGCCGGTGGGGATGCCGCTGCGGAGCTTTGCCCCCGTCTTTCCGCAGATGCACGAGAGAGGCAGTGGGAGCCAGGGCGGACCCGAGGGGGGCGGAGGGGGCAGGGAGGGATGACGGTTGCGGGCCGCTGGATGGCGGTAGTGCGGATCGCGGTCGGCCTCCTCTTCTTGGAGAGCGGGATTCACAAGCTGAGCTGGGGCGAACGCGCAGCCGGGCTGCCGATTCCCGCCCTTTCCGAGCGCTGGCAGCAGTCGTTGCCGCGGCGGCTCCTGGAGTTCGCCGAGAAGAATCCTCTGTCCTGGTATCGCTCCTTTCTCTACCACGTGGGGATTCCCCACGCGCGGCTCTTCGCCTCCCTGGTGGCTTGGGGAGAGCTCCTGATCGGCCTCTCGCTCGGGATCGGTCTCCTGACCCGCTTTGCGTCCTTCGCCGGCGCCTTCCTGACGGGCAACTACTTCCTGGCCAATTTCTGGATGGGCCTCTGCCAGCGAAACCTGGATCTTTTGCTCCTGATCCTTTTCCTGGTGCTCGGATGCGCCGACGCGGGCCGTTCTTGGGGCCTGGACGGACGGCTCTTCCGGTCCAAGAAGCCGGGCGTTTCTGCCTGAGCCCGCCGCTGCGGATCAGGCCGGCGTTCCCGGCTTTGCCGCCGCCGCTTCCTCGTGGAACTGGTCGGGGGAGGGCAGAGGGCCGCGCGGTCGGGTCCGGGCCCAGTACTGGCTGAAGCTCTCCTCGGGGAGACGATCTCGGGCGAAGGCCGCCAGGTAGCTGCGGACCAGCTCGGGAATCTCCTCGAAGCCGACACTCCGTCTTTCCAGGCCGGCGAGGCGGTCTCCGGCGACGCTCCCGCCCGCATAGAAGGCATATTTGCCCGGAGAGCGGCCGACGAAGGAGAGGTCGGCGTTGTAGGGCCGGGAGCAGCCGTTGGGGCAACCACTCATCCGGATCAGGATGGGCTCCTCCCGCAAGCCAAGCTCCTCCAGGCTCCGATCGATCTGCTCCATCATGGAGGGAAAGACCCGCTCGCTCTCCGCGAGCGCAAGCCCGCAGGTCGGCAGGGCGACGCAGGCATGGCAGATGGCGCGCGTCGCCGTCCTTGGGGGAGCGGTGGAGACTCCGTGCTTGGCGAAAAGCTCCTCGAGCTGAGCCTTTCGCTCCCGCCCGACATCGGCCAGAAAGAGGTTTCCGTTGGCCGTCAGCCGGATGGGGAGGCCCAGATCGATCGCGGCCTGCCGGAGTGCCTGGCGGAGCCGCGGCCCTTCTTCCCGGTCGAGGATGCGGCCGTTCTGAACGAAGAGCCCGAGAAAGAGCTTGCCGTCTCCCTGCTCGTGCCAGCCCAGGGGATCGGCGACCGTGGTAAAGGAAAACGGGCGGGGCGGCTCCGGAGCGAAGGAGAGGCGCGAGGCGACCTCTTGGCGCAGCCAGTCGATCCCCCGATCGAGCAGAAGATACTTGAGCCGGGAGCGCTTCCGGTCTTCCCGGTTCCCGTAGTCCCGCTGGGCGGTGACCACCGCGACCGCCGCTTCCCGCACCCGCTCCTTGGGAACGTAGAAGAGGGCTTCGGCCAGGTGGGGCTGCGTCTGGCGGAGGCCGTGCGTCATCCCATGGCCGCCGCCGACCAGGAGCGTATAGCCCTCCACTTCTTGGCCGCTCGCGTGGGCGACGAGGCCGAGGTCGTTGGAGAAGACATCCACGTCGTTGCGCGGGGGAAGGGCGATCGCGATCTTGAACTTCCGGGGAAGATAGGTCGCTCCGTAGATCGGCTCATCCTCCGCGGGGCCGCCGTCTCCGAGCGGGAGCGGCTCCCCGTCGATCCAGACCTCGCTGTAGGCTCGGCTGCGGGAAAGGAAGATCTGGCTGAGCTCCGCGGCGAGCTCCTGGAGCTCCCGGTGGATCGAACCCGCGGCCGGAACGGGCGTGGCCAGGGTGTTCCGCACCACGTCGCCGCAAGCGCCCCAGGTGAGGATCCCCGAGGAGATGATCTCCGCGACGGCTCGGCGAAGGTCGAGCTTCCGAACACCGTGGAGCTGGATCCCCTGACGGGTCGTGATCCGCAGGGTGCCATTGCCGACCGTCTCTGCCAGCCGATCGAGCGCAAGGTACTGCGCGGCGCTCAGCCGTCCGCCCGGGGTCTTGGTCCGGATCATGAAGATCCAGTCCTTGTCGAGGCCCGCCTTCCGCCGCTCGGCCCTCCGGTCCCGATCGTCCTGCTGGTAGCTGCCGTGAAACTTGAGAATCTGCGCATCGGTATCAGAGAAGTGGGGGGAAGTGGCGTCGCGGAGCCCTGCGGCGAGGGTCCCGCGTAGTTGGCGGCTCTCTTCCTTGATCTGTTCGACCGGGCTTGAGGACATATGTACATTACTCCATAGAGTTAGTATATAATGCAACAAGAAACCGCGGCTTTGGAAGTTCCGGGCTTCCGGGGCGCTGCCTCAATACTCAGGTTCGTTGCCGGTCTTCCATTTGATGCTACAGCCGATGCTCGGTCGCTGCTCGGCGGGAGCCGGCTTCCCCGCGAGGACCGCATCGATGGCCGCCCGGAGGTCGGCCCCTGTGACGGGCATTGGATGCCCTGGCCGGCTCGCATCGTACTGGCCGCGGTAGGCCAGGCGCTGATCCCGATCGAAGAGGAAGAAATCCGGAGTGCAGGCCGCCCGATAGGCCTTGGCGACCGCCTGGGTTTCGTCGAAGAGGTAGGGGAAGGTGTAGCCGACCTCCTTGGCGACCTCGGCCATCCGCTCGGGCGAGTCATCGGGGTAGCGGACCGGATCGTTGGCGCTGATCCCCACCGCCGCAAGCCCTCGGCGCTGATAGTCGGCGATCAGCTTCGCGAGATGATGTTGCAGATGTTTCACATAGGGGCAGTGGTTGCAAAGGAAGATCACGAGCAGCGCCGGAGCTCCGGCGAAGTCGGAAAGCGAGACCCGCTTCCCGGAAGGGTCCGGAAGCGAGAAGGGAGGGGCTTGGGTTCCCAGCGGGGTCATCAAGGATGTGGCGGCCATGGGGAAATTGTAGGAGGCGAGCCCAGGCGGACAAACCTTTTTCGAATCGATTCCCGAAGGCGGTTTTCCTTGCCGGCCTTTCCGTCTTGGGGATAGCCTTGTTGCCAGGATGGCAATGGGGGCAATCAAGGGGAGCATCCGATGAGCACCGAAGGAAAAAAAGAGGGCGAGGTCATCTCTCTTCGCCGCTATCCCGTCAAGTCGATGGGAGGTGAGGAGCTCACCGCGGTCCGAGTGGGCTCGCAGGGAGTGGTCGGCGACCGCCACTTCGCCTTCCGGGACGCCGAAACCGGAAAGATCGTCAGCGCCAAGTATCCGGCGAAGTGGGGCAAGATCTTCAGCCTGCCGGTTTCCTGGGTTCGCTCCCCGGAGGAGTCGAAGGAGCCGGTCGTCCGCTTCCAGCTTCCGGGAGGGGAGTGGCGGCGGAGCGATGATCCGTCGGCGGCCGAGCCGCTGGGCGCTCTCTTCGGCCGGAAGGTCTCCTTGCTCTCCTCCGCCCTGGACACGGTCAGCCTCGAGGAGTACTGGCCCGATATCGAAGGGCTCGCCCACCGCGAGGCGACGACCGACGAGAAGATGCCCCCGGGGACCTTCTTCGACGCAGCCCCGATCCATCTCGTCACGACCGCCACCCTCCGAACGCTGCGGGAGCTCTATCCCGAGGGCCTTTTCGAGGCGCGCCGGTTCCGGCCCAACTTCGTGATCGCCCTGCCGGAGGGGGAGCGTGGCTTCGTCGAGAATGGGTGGGTCGGGAAGCGGCTCCGGATCGGCGACTCGCTTCGGCTGGAGATCACGATGGGCTGCGGTCGCTGTGTCATGACGACCCTTCCGCAGGGGGATCTTCCCCAAGATCCGGGCATTCTCCGGACGGCGGCGCGCCACAACCACGCCGAGGTCGGGGTCTACGCGAAGGTCCTCTCCGAAGGCTGGGTCTGGAGGGGCGCTCCGGTTCAGCTGGAGGAGAGCTGAGCCAGAAGGCCTGAACCAAAAATCAGGGGCCACCGGATTCCCGGTTGTCGGCCCCTGGCCCGTTCCCGTTCCGGGTCTTCTGGCTGTCTAGGCGCGGATGCACCCCGTGCACCAAAAAAACCGCTTGCCCACAAATGCCCCTGCTTGCTAAGAGCGGGCATCATGAAAAAATTGCTGTTGCTTCCTGTCTTCTCTCTATTCCTGTTCGCCGTCGGAACGCCGCTGCACGCTGAGTCGGCCTACCTGGCCAAGAAGAAGCCCGCGTGCTCCTGCGCCGATCAGTGCGCGAAGAAGAAGGAGTGCGCGGTCCACAAGCACAAGGACTGCGACTGTTCCTGATCGGAGTGATTCTAGATTGCTTGAGCGTGGGCTGGGCAAGCCGGCCCACGCGCTCCCTGGATCGAACGGGGACCCGGATCCCGCACCGCTCGCGCTGAGCACCAGAGGTCCTCCGCTCTTCTCGCTCGGGAAGCGTAAGCCTTCCCGGCGAGGTTTTTCTCTTCCCTCTTCCTCGTTGGACGCCTCGTTGAGGCTCCAGTGCAATCGACGGCTGCAAGGACAATGCCCTTGCTTCGCCCCGGATCCGCGAATCCGCCTGTTATGAGAAATTGTCTCGTTCCAGGATAGGTTTTCTCCGAAATACAGCTATATTGTCTCACCAAGCGAGGCGATTCGTGCGGAAAATGGGTGAGCCATGATCGTAAAGTTTTCGGTGGAGAACTGGAAGTCCTTCCGCAACCAGGCGACGCTTTCGATGGTTGCCAGCCGGGAACGCCAGCATGGAGAACGGGTTCCAAAACTGACGAAGTACCGGACAAGGGTTCTCCCGATTGCGGTGCTCTACGGGGGCAATGCATCGGGAAAGAGCAACTTCTTCGAAGCTCTCCGCTTTGCCGAGCGGTTAGTGGTGGAAGGCACACGACCGGACCAAGAGATTCCCGTGGAGCCGTTTCGCCTCGATCCCAACCAGGAAAGGCAACCGTCGCGCTTTTGCTTCGAGCTTCTGATCGACGAAACGATCTATGAGCTGAGCTTTGCGGTGACCAGCGACAAGGTGCTGGAGGAGAAGCTCGTCAAGATTGGTGCAACGACGGAGACGGTCCTCTACGACCGGCGGGATAGGAAGATCGACTTTTACCCGCCGCTAACGCTAAAGGAAAAAGAGAAAGATCGCTTCCTCGACTTCGCATTTCGGGGAACTCGGGACAACCAGCTCTTCCTCACCAACTCCGTCTCCCAGAAGGTGGAGCATTTCCGGCCAGTCTATGACTGGTTCGCCAAGCAGCTGACCCTCGTTGGACCCGAAACCGGGTTTACGGGATGGGGCAAGTACTTCGACGGAGAGGATCCCCGCTTGTCGATCCTGGAGGAGTGGCTATCGCGGCTCGACACGGGGATCGCCCGCCTGGAATGGGAGGAGGAAGAGTTCCAAAGCTATCCAATGGCCCCTGAATTCAAGCGGATGGTAGAAGAAAAAGCGAAAGGGGGGGAGACGGTTCGATTGCCGGATCGCACCCTGGTGAGCTTCGAAGGGGGCAAGTTCGTGGCCAAGAGATTGGTCACCTACCATCCCAGGGCGGATGGCAACGAGGTGAAGTTCAAGCTGATGGAGGAGTCGGCCGGATCGCAGCGGGTCGTCGACCTTTTGCCGGCATTTCTGGATCTCTCGGGCGAAGGCTCCCGGAGGGTCTTTGTGATCGATGAGCTCGACCGGAGCTTGCATCCCTTGCTTACCCGGAGGCTGCTCGAAGCCTATCTGGGCAGCTGCTCGACCCAGAGCCGGGCGCAGCTCCTCCTGACGACCCATGACCTGCTGCTCATGGATCAGGAGCTCCTCCGTCGCGATGAGATCTGGGTGACCGAGAGAGACGGCTCCGGAGCCTCGGACCTTTTCTCCTTCAGCGAGTATGAGGATGTCCGGTATGACAAGGACATCCGCAAGAGCTACCTCCAGGGGCGATTGGGAGGGATCCCCCGGATCCTCTGGTGCGGAGCTTTGGCGAGCCGTTCTCTCTCCGCGGAGCAGGAAGGAGAAGAGAAAGGGAAGGATGGGCTCTAAGAGGCGCAGCTTCCGCCCACCCCAGGGAAAACGGCGCTACCGCAAGCTTTATGTCATTGCCACGGAAGGGGCCAAGACCGAGCCGGACTATTTCTCCCTCGCCCTCTTTAGGAATCGGCAACTGGAGTATTATCTGAAGCTGCTCCCACCCGGTCGCCGAAGCTCGCCAGCTCAGGTGCTGGAGCGGATGAGCAATCATCTACGGAAAGAAGCATTGCAGGACTCCGACGAAGCGTGGCTGGTGGTCGATCACGATCAGCGGAGCGATGAAGAGTTGGCTCCGCTGTTTCAATGGACCAAAGAGGCTTGTCATTACTGTGTCGCCCTCAGCAATCCCAACTTTGAGTATTGGCTCCTGCTCCACTTCGAGGACGGAGAGGCTAAGGATTGCCTGCGGCGACTAAAAAAGCATCTTCCCGGCTACGACAAAGGAATCCGCGCCTCGGCGTTCAGCGAAGAACAAATCCGCGACGCGGTCAACCGGGCGAAGAAGCGGAATTCTCCGCCCTGCACAGACTGGCCCCGGATCCCTGGCTCAACCGTCTACCTGCTCGTCGAAAAGCTCCTGCCGCCCCTTGCCACATAACGAAACGCGATCGGATCATAAGAAAGGATTATTTCCATCATCACCGTTTAAGCGCTTACGTTTGATAAGAGGTCGTCCCGGATGGGAGAGCGGCCTTTTCTGCGAAATGATGATGAAGAGGAAAAAAGAAGATGAAGATCCTGTGCGTTCTCTACGATGATCCGGTGAAGGGATATCCCCCTTCCTATGCCCGGGATTCGATCCCGGTGATCGAGCGCTACCCGGATGGGCAGACGGTCCCCAATCCCGAGCGAATCGACTTTCGGCCCGGCGAGCTCCTGGGCAGCGTTTCCGGGGAGCTGGGCCTGCGGCGCTTTCTCGAGGAGCGGGGACACACCCTCGTCGTGATCTCCGACAAGGAAGGTCCGAAGTCGCGCTTCGAGCAGGAGCTGCCGGATAGCGACGTGGTGATTTCGCAGCCCTTCTGGCCGGCCTACCTGACCCGCGAGCGGATCGCCAAGGCGCCGAAGCTCAAGCTGGCGATCACCGCCGGCATCGGATCGGATCATGTCGACCTGAAAGCGGCGACCGAGCGGAACATCACGGTGGCGGAGGTGACCTACTGCAACAGCATCAGCGTGGCCGAGCATGTGGTCATGATGATCCTCTCCCTCGTCCGAAACTATCTCCCCTCCCATGACTGGGCGCGGCGGGGAGGGTGGAACATCGCCGACTGCGTGGAGCGGGCCTACGACCTCGAAGGGATGCAAGTAGGAACCGTGGCGGCGGGCCGGATCGGCCTTGCCGTCTTGCGGCGGCTCAAGCCGTTCGATGTCGGCCTCCATTACACCGATCGGCATCGCCTGCCTTCGGAGGTCGAGGCGGAGCTGGGCCTCACCTACCATCCCGACTCGGCCTCGATGGTCCCGCACTGCGATGTCGTCACGATCAACTGTCCCCTCCATCCCGAGACCGAGCATCTCTTCAATGAGGCGCTCTTGGCCAAGATGAAGCGGGGTACTTACCTGGTGAACACGGCCCGCGCGAAGATCTGTGACCGGGACGCGATCGTCCGGGCCCTGGAAAGTGGCCAGCTCGCCGGCTATGCCGGGGATGTCTGGTTCCCGCAGCCGGCTCCCAAGGATCATCCCTGGAGGACGATGCCCCATGAGGGGATGACTCCCCACATCTCGGGAACGACCCTCTCGGCCCAGGCGCGCTATGCGGCGGGAGTCCGGGAGATCCTCGAGTGCTGGTTCGCGGGCAAGCCGATCCGCAAGGAGTACTTGATCGTCGAAGGGGGCAGGCTGGCCGGCGTGGGTGCCCACTCGTACAGCGTCTAGCCGCCTTTCGGAGCCGGGATGCCGCCGCGGACCATCCTGCCGGGGCTTTGCTCGAGCAGGGCCAGGAACGCGGCGGCGCCGGCGGAGCGTTGCGCCAGAGGGGGGGCGAGGATGGCGAGGCTCCACCAGAGCCCCTCGGGAGGGTTGATCCGCAGCGCGGCTAGCCCGGGATCCTCCTCCGGCAGCACGCTGGTCGCAATGAAGCCGATCCCGAGCCCGGCCCGGGCGGCCTCGATGACTCCCTGAGCACTCGGCAGCTCGACATGGCCCGGAGGCGCGATCCGCAGCGCGCTGAAGGCTCTCTCGACCGCTCGGCGGACACCGGAATCGGCTTCCCGCCAGAGAACCTTCTCCCCTGGCAGGTGACCGAGCGCCACCCCCTTGGGAAAGTCGCGCGCGAGGCGGCTCTCCCGAGGGGTCACGAGCAGAATCTCTTCCTCGATCCAAGGCTTGCGGACGTAATCGGGCGGAGGGCGCCCCTCCAGCGGCTCCTCGACGAAGACGAGGTCAAAATCCTCTGCACGCCCGACGATCTCTCGGGAGGATCCGGTCTCGATCTCGACCCGGATGCCCGGATAGCGATCCTGAAAAGCGACCAAAGGGCAGGGGAGGTAGTAGCTCCCGATCGTGACGGTCAGGGCGATCCGGAGCCGGCCTTCGATCCGCTTTTGCAGCCTCCAGGCGAATTCTCGGGCGGCGGCGACCCCTTCGGCCACGCGGAGGGCATGCTTCCGGAGCTCCTCCCCAGCGGGGGTGAGATGGACATGGCCCTGCTCGAAATGGCAGAGGGGATCTCCGACCGCCTCCCGCAGGCGGCGCAGCTGTGCCGAGACCGCCGCTTGAACGACATGGAGGCGCCGGGCGGCCAGGCTTACGCTGCCGAGCTCGGCCACCAGCGCGAAGGTCACGAGGTGGCTCGGTTGGAGATCGGGGAGGTCGGAGGCTTCCCCACCGGAGCCCGCGCCCGGGCCGCGCCCGTCCCGGCCATGCGAATCGGGGATGGTGTCCACGGAAGATGACATCGTATCTCTCCCCTCTCCCTTTGCCAAGGCAACCGAAAGCCTCGAAGGAGGGCGGGCTGCCCAATCCGCAGCTTGCTCGAGCGAACGGGCGCCGAAGGACTCATGACCAGAGCATCGGCCATTCACCCGAAAAATGGATTGTACGGATCCGCGAGTACAATCTAGCCTAGCAAAAGCAACGTGAAGTTGCGTAGGGAAGGAACCAGCACCAATGATGAACGAAACGAGCTGTCCATTTCACCACACCGCCGCTGCAGGCGGGGTCAAGACGAGCGAGGACTGGTGGCCCAACCGAATCCATCTCAAGGTCCTTCGTCAGAACTCGCCGCTCTCGAACCCGATGGGTCCCGACTTCGATTACGCGAAGGAATTCCGCAGCCTCGACCTCGATGCGGTGAAGCGGGAGCTGCATGCGCTGATGACCGACTCGCAGGAGTGGTGGCCGGCCGACTTCGGCCATTACGGCCCGCTCTTCATCCGGATGGCCTGGCATAGCGCGGGCACCTATCGCGTGGGCGATGGCCGGGGAGGAGCCGGGAGCGGGCAGCAGCGCTTTGCCCCGCTCAACAGCTGGCCCGACAACGTGCTCCTCGACAAGGCGCGCCGGCTCCTCTGGCCAATCAAGCAGAAGCATGGGCGCAAGATCTCCTGGGCCGACCTGATCATCCTCGCCGGCAACGTGGCGCTCGAGTCGATGGGCCTCAAGACCTTCGGCTTTGGCGGCGGGCGGGTCGATTCCTGGGAGCCCGACGAGTCGATCTACTGGGGGTCGGAAGGCAAGTGGCTCGAGGACAAGCGCTACTCGGGCAAGCGCGACCTCGAGCGGCCTCTGGCTGCGGTGCAGATGGGCCTCATCTACGTCAATCCGGAAGGCCCCAATGGCAATCCGGACCCCGTGGCGGCGGCGGTCGACATCCGCGAGACCTTCGCCCGGATGGCGATGAACGACGAGGAGACGGTAGCCTTGATCGCCGGCGGCCACACCTTCGGCAAGGCGCACGGAGCCGGTCCCGCTTCGTTCGTGGGCCCCGAGCCAGAGGCGGCGGGCATCGCCGAGCAGGGCCTCGGCTGGCGCAGCACCTTCCGCAGCGGCAAGGGAGGCGATGCGATCGGCAGCGGCTTGGAAGTCGTCTGGAGCAGGACGCCGACGCGGTGGAGCAACGATTTCTTCCGGTTTCTCTTCGAGTACGAGTGGGAGCTGATCAAGAGCCCTGCGGGCGCCTGGCAGTGGGTGGCCAAGGATGCCCCCGAGATCGTGCCCGATCCGTTCGACTCCGGCAAAAAGCGCCGCCCGACCATGCTGACCACCGATCTCTCGCTCCGCTTCGACCCGGCCTACGAGAAGATCTCACGCAGCTACTACGAGCATCCGGATCTCTTTGCCGACGCCTTCGCCCGCGCCTGGTTCAAGCTCGTCCACCGGGACATGGGCCCGCGCGCCCGTTACCTCGGCCCCGAGGTTCCGAAGGAGGATCTTCTCTGGCAGGACCCGATCCCCGCCGTCGATCATCCCCTCATCGAAGCGGATGATGTCGCGGCGCTCAAGGCCAAGGTTCTGGCATCGGGGTTGACGGTCCCGGAGCTCGTCTCGACCGCCTGGGGATCGGCCTCTACCTTCCGCGGCTCGGACAAGCGGGGCGGGGCCAACGGTGCCCGGATCCGCCTGAGCCCGCAGAAGGATTGGCCAGCGAACGAGCCCTCCCAGCTCGCCAGGGTGCTCGCGCGGCTCGAGGGGATCCGGGAGGAGTTCAACGCACGAGCCGACGGCGGCAAGAGGGTGTCGATGGCCGACCTGATCGTGCTCGCGGGCTGCGCTGGGGTGGAGCAGGCGGCGAGGAACGGAGGACGCTCGGTGACCGTGCCCTTCGTCCCGGGTCGTACCGATGCTTCGGCGGAGCAGACCGACGTGGAGTCGTTCGCCGTGCTCGAGCCCTGGGCCGACGGCTTTCGGAACTTCCGCAAGGAGGAGTGCAGCGTGCCCGCCGAAGCTCTTCTGGTCGACAAGGCGCAGCTCCTGATGCTCAGCGCACCGGAGATGACGGTGCTCGTTGGCGGCATGCGCGCCATGGATGCCAACGTCGGCCGGAGCCGACACGGGGTCTTCACGGATCGACCGGGGGCGCTCTCCAACGACTTTTTCGTCCATCTGCTCGACATGGGCACCGAGTGGAAGGCCGTGGACGAGCGAGAGGAGCTCTTCGAGGGAAGGGACCGGAAGACCGGGGCGCTCCGGTGGACCGCCACCCGGGTCGACCTGATCTTCGGCTCCAACTCGGAGCTGCGCGCGCTGGCCGAGGTTTACGGGAGTGCCGATGCGCAAGGGAAGTTCGTGGAGGACTTCATCGCCGCCTGGAACAAGGTGATGAACCTCGACCGCTTCGACCTGGCGCGGGCTTGAGGGCGCGAGGGCGACCCGCAGGAATCCGGAAGCCTTGGCTCGCCTCCGGCTAAGCTCGAGGCACCGTCAAGGCTGCGTATTGGCCTTCTCTGTGCCCGCTTTGCCTTTCCCGATCTGTACCGTATTGGCCTGGAGCTTGTCGCCCGCCTTGCGGGCATGGATCACGACGCGCTCCCCGGGAAGGAGATCGGCGACCGTAGCGCGTTCCTTTGTCTTCCCCTTGGAAATTTGCGAACGGTCGGTCAGCTCGACCGGGACCGACTTGCCCTCCCGCGACTTGACCGTGAGCACGTTCCCTTCCACGGAAGCGACCTCCCCGATGACATGGATCTCATTGCCATGCGCAAAGGTCGAAAGCGCACTGAAACTGAAGAGCAAGCAGGAAAGCAGAGCTCCAACCCCGCTACGCATCGTATTCCCTCCGATTTTCAAATTTTCCGCCCTCTGGCCTCGCTTCCCCGACGTTGCGGAAAGCAGACCTCGATCACCAGCCTATCGGCTCCCAGGCGCTCGTTCAAGGAGAGCTTTTGTCCTCTCCTTCCAGGAAGTGCTCCTCCTCCTGCTCCTCGGCCCGCTCCTTCGGCCCCTTCGGGTTGAGCTGCTCCATCTGGAGCTCCTCTTCGCGGGTGAGCTTGGGCAGGTGGCGGAGAAAGAGGACGAGCTTCCAGCTCTCCGCATCGTGGCCGTTTTCCCCCCAGGCGGGCATTCCCGTGAGCCGGATGCCGTTATGGATGATGTAGTAGAGCTCTCCGTCGGTGAGGCGCTGGGTTTCGGGCTTCCGCATGTCCGGGGGCCGCGGGTAGAGGTTCTTGCCCATCTCGGTCTCCCCGCTTCCGTTGTTTGCGTGGCACTGGGCGCAATGGTCGGCGTAGTGCTCCATCCCCTGCTGGAGCCAGTCGCGGCTCGGCGGAAAGGGATTCTGCTGAAGGCGCGCCTCCTCGGGGATCGAGAGCCGGTAGATCCGTTTGGCGACGAAGGCTTCCCAGGCAGGAGGCGCTTCGCGGGAGCCGAACCCCTGGCGGATGGAGAGAACGACCCCAACCAGGGTCAGCACGCCAATGAGGGCGAGTCCGCCGATCAGCAGAAAACCGAAGCTCCGCAGCATCACGATCCCCATCCGTTCACGGGACAAGGCCCGGTGGCCTCCCCGCAACGTGGGGCGTAGAGCGGCACGACCTGCCGGCTTGCTCGCCTCCCGTGGCGGGCGGAGCACAAGCATGGAGCGAATGCGGCCCCGCAGTCGAGGCAACAAATTGGCAAAATGGGAAAGAGACCGCGGCTCGACAACCGGTGCGCGGGGACCCGAGGAAGCGCCCTTTTGCCCGCCTTCGTGTGCAAAGGTGGGAAATCCGGTCGGAGCAGGCGCTTGGCAAATTCTGCAAGACTCGGAGAAAAAGGAGGATCGCAGCCCGAAGGGCATGGTATAAGGACGATCCGCAGCAGAAGCCCGCCACCAAAGTGGATCATGGAAATGGACACGACGCCTGAGCTGACCGGGCCGCTCCCGCCGGGCGCCTACCTGCGCCGCTGTGCGGGCGAGCCCTACCGGATCCTCTTTCCCTTGGGCACGGTCCTCGGGTTCCTGGGGGTCGTCGTCTGGCCTCTGGCGTCCCTGGGATGGGCTCCCTGTGCGCCGGCCCAGAGCCATCCCCGGCTGATGATCGAAGGCTTCGTCGGCTCCTTTCTCCTCGGCTTCCTCGGGACCTCCCTGCCGCGCCTTCTCGGGATCAAGCCGCTCAGCGGAAACCTGCTCCTTCTCCTCTCCGTCAGCCTCTTGACCGGCGGCATACTCCAGCTTCTGGGAGGGCAGTGGGCGGGCGACCTGCTCTTTAGCTTTGCTCTTCTCCTGCCCCTGGTTTTTTTTACCTTGCGCTTTCGACACCGCAAGGACAATGCGCCTCCCAGCTTCATTCTCGTCCTGCTAGGAGTGGTGGGAGCGGTGGTGGGCGCCTTCCTGCAAGCGGAGAAGACGGCCGGAAGCCGAATGAGCCCTCTGGTTCAGCAGCTCAGCTCGCTTCTGCTCTTTCAGGGGCTGCCCCTCCTTCCGCTGCTCGGGTTGGCTGCGTTCTTCCTCCCGCGGCTCTACGAAAGCGAGAGTGCGGAGGCTCCGCCGGCGGTAGGCCATCCCTCCGGAAAAGGGAGCGGGTCTGCTCTTGTGGCCACGGGAGCGGGAGTGCTGATCCTCGCCAGCTTCTTTCTCGAGGCGAGCGGCCAGCGGCTCCTGGGGGGGCTGCTCAAGGTGGCTACGTCCGCCGGCTATCTGGCGCTAACCTTGCCCGCCTCCCCGGAGCTCTTGGCCCGGGGTACCGTTGCAGCCGCTTCCCGTCTCGCTCTTGCGTTCTCGCTCCTGGGGTTGCTGCTCGCCTCCTTCCTCGCTCCGGCCGGCTCTCTCCACCTCTTCTTCCTCGGCGGGATCGGGCTGATGATCCTCTCGGTGGGCGCTCGGGTCGTCTACGGCCTGAGCGGGAGAGGCTTCCTGCTTCGCTTCCGCTTCATTCCTTTCGAGTTTGCCATCGGCGGAGTGATGGTGGCGATGATCCTGAGGATCGGGGCCGACCACCTCTCCAGCTGGCGGTCCCCACTCCTTTCCCTTTCGGCCCTTCTCTGGATGGGAGCCCTGGCCCTCTGGGCGGTTGTCGTGCTCCCCTTCGTCCTTTGCCCGCAGGCCGAGGAGCGGGATGAGCCTCAGGCAGGCGAGCCGACGGCGAAGAGCGAGCCGGAATAGCGGGCGGGTGGCGGGGACTTTCTGCCGGGAAGCGGCGGATGCCGCCATTCGGGCTTGCGCGGTCTCTTGGCCAAGCTATGCTCGGACGCATGAAGGAAGGCTGGCGGCCCCCGGCCTCTTCCTGGTGGGTCGCCGGGATTCTCCTCCTGCTCCTCGGCCTTATTTCCGGCAATCGTCCTGTTGCCTGCCGGGCTGCGGAGGGCGGAGTCCCCGACATCAGCCGGGAGCCTACCGACCTCCCCGGTCCTCTGCCCCGACGCGCCCCCAAGCTCGTCAAGATTGAGCTAGTGGCCCGGGAACTCGAGGGGCGGCTGAGCGACGCGGCTACCTTCCACTACTGGACGTTCAATGGGAAGGTTCCGGGTCCCTTCCTGCGTGTCCGGGTGGGCGACACGGTCGAAGTTCGCCTCCGCAACGACCCGAGCAGCCGGATGGTCCACTCCGTCGACCTCCATGCGGCGTGGGGGTATTCGGGTGGGGCGATGCTCAGCCAGACCATTCCAGGCGGGGAGAGGGGATTTACCTTTCGCGCGCTCAACCCGGGCCTCTACCTCTACCACTGCGGGACGCCTGTGATCGCCCAGCACATTGCCAACGGAATGTACGGCCTGATCCTCGTGGAGCCGCCCGGGGGACTTCCGAAGGTGGACAAGGAGTTCTATTTCATGGAGGGGGAGATCTACACGTCCGGCCCCTTCGGCGCAGCCGGCCCCCAGGAGCCGGACCTCGCGAAGGTCCTCGAGAGAAAGCCCGATTACTACGTCTTCAACGGCTCGGTCGGCTCTCTGATTCGCCACCCCCTGCAAGCCCGCGTCGGCCAGGCTGTCCGGATCTTCTTCGGGAACGCGGGCCCCAACGATTCCTCCAACCTTCACGCCCTCGGCGCGATCTTCGAACGGATCTACGAGGATGGAAGCCTGGCGACTCCCCCCATGGAGAATAGCTGCTCGATTTTCGTCCCGGCCGGGGGCGCGGGATTCGTCGAGTTCGTTCCGAGGGTTCCTGGAAGCTATCCGCTCGTCGACCACTTTTTCGCCAAGCAGGAGAGAGGCCTGGGAGGGAGCCTCGTGGTCGAGGGCCCCCTCGATCCCTCGATCATCCACGAAGGAAAGGCCCGGTAGAGGGATGGGGCGGAGGCAACGGGCGGCGCTCTGGCTGGCGGTCCTCGCTTCCATCCTTGCGGGCGTTGCCTTTGAGGCCCGGGCGGGGAGCGTGCGCTGGGTGGCCGAAAAGGAGCCCTTTTCCGGTCCAGTCATTACCGTGGGCCCGCCAGCCAGCTCCTTCGAGAAACATGAGGGAGTCTCCTTCTATGGGGCCGCGCCCTCCTTCCGCTGGAAGGTCCTGGGAAGGCTCTACTACCAGGGGCAAACCGAGGCCTGGGCGTCCCCGTTGGGACGAGGCCGCCTCTGCGCGATGGCCAAGGAGCATGGCTGCGACACCCTGGTGTTGATCAACCGGAACCTCACCTATCTCGGCAGCGCGGGCAACCCGAGGGACATTCCGCTCTCCTCCGGGATGCGCGGCTGGCGCCCGATGGAGGAGTTCGGTCCGGCAAAGCCCCATTACCGGGTTGACGCCTTCTTCCTCGCCGGGCGGAGGGAACGATAGTTGCGGAATCTTCCTCAGCGCGGGGAAGGGGTCGATTCGGTGCTCGGAGCCAGGAAGAGGTAGATGGCCCGGTAGGGAATGCGAACGGTCTGGCCCGCTCGGGAAGGTGGCGTTACGGGCGCGGCACCGCCCAGGGTGTCGATCCGGAGGACATGGGTCACGGAGGCCAGGACCCCGGCGGTTCCGGTGCTATGGACCGAGATCACCAGCCAAGGGACGTCCGCCGGGGCGCGGCCGGGCGCTTGGGCCAGCGGAGGGACCGATCCCTCGATCCGGCTTCCATCCGCCGCTTCCCAGCATGGGCCGCGAAAATGGCGGCCCACCTTGGTTCCTGCCGCATCATGGAGGGTTGCTTCCGGCTCCTGGAAGACCCAGCGGAGCGGGGCCGGGGAGCCTGTCGACGCCTGCGCCTTGTAAATCTGAAATCCGGTCGCGTGGGCCACCCAGACGAGCCGGGCGGAGGCCGGAAGCGGAAGGCCCGGCGCTGGCGAGAGGTTCTCCGCCAAGAGAGGGAGGGCGAACAGGAGGGAGCAAAAGCAGCCGGCAAGGAGCCAATGCGGTCTTGTGAATGTCATGTCCTCCTCTCGCGTGGGCGATTCTTCCGAAGCATGAGGGAAGCGAAAGAGGCCCGCGCTGTCAAGTCCTTCCCCAGGCTTGGTCTTTATGGCCACAGGATGGCCACAGCCGGCAGGTGGGAACCGAGCGACCGTCCGCCTCGAAACGCTTCGGGCCCGATCGCCGCAAATCAGCGGCCTCCCGGAAGATGGGAAGCGTTTACAACTTTTTCTTTGTAAGATAAAGAGTTGTGTTACAGTGATAACCAAGTCCTTCCTTTCCAAGCGGAAGGGAGAGATACCAACCACTCAATGGAGGGAGAAAGAATGAAAAGAATGACGCTACTCGTGGCTGCGATTGCGCTCCTGGGCATCGGATCGGGCGTCCGTCCTCTCAACGCGCAAGAGCATCACGGGGCCTCGATGGAGCTCCATCACATGCATCTGGTGATCAACCATGCGGTGCAAATGGCGGCCGAGGGCAGCAGCCTCGCCATGCTCGGTGAGATGAACATGGCTCCCGGCATCGACGAGCAGGCCGTCGAGCATGGAAAAGGGATGATTCGAGAAGGGAAGGGGCTTGTAAAGAGCGTGTTACAGAGCAAGGCGATGACGGAGCTCCACGAAAAGGGAGCGGGGGAAAGCAAGGAGATGACCTACACCCATAAGTTAGCGGAGGCGGCGCTGGCCTACATTGATCGGCTGGAGGAAATGCACTCGATCAAATGATGGCGACGGTTGGGGGAGGGAGAGAAGGGGCGTCGAGCGCCTTGCCGATCACCGTCGGCGCTCGAGCCCTTTCCCTTCCGGCAGCCGCCGTAAAATGGGAAGGGAAGGGCGGGATTGTCCGAATGCAGAGCAGGCTTCGGCGCGGAACCATCGAGTCCGCAGCTGGATTGGGAAAGGCGGAGGTCCACCCTCTCACGGCTGCGGATGCTTTGCGGTGAGCTCCGAGAGTTCTTGCTCGGCCGCCTTCAGGTTGTCCTGGTCGAGCGTGTCCATCTGGTGGCGGCAGTAGAGCATGCAGCGGAGCACGACGACTTGGCGCATCAAGCTTCGAGTCAACGCCAACTTCTTCTGCCAAGTCTGGAATTCCGGCGCGGAGGCGGCGTTTTCCGCGAGTGCGGTCCCATGAGCGGGAAAGTGGGCCTCTCCGGGCAGAGCCTCAAAAAGAATGATCGTGGGGGGATGAAAGAGGGGATGGAAGTGCTTCCCATCATCGATCAGGTGAGCTTCCCAACGCGCCGCGATGCGGGACTGCTCCGGCTCCGGGACGACCATCAGCCCTTCGATCTTTTCTCCAGGATAGAGATCTTTCCCGATCAGGGCCCGGATCTCGGCTTCCGGAGAGGCGCCGGATGCGGGAGGTGGGCCAGCAGCCGCCTGCGTCCAGGAAGCGGCCCCACTCAGGCAGAGGATCGCAAGGAGCATTCTCGCCCGCCCCAGACGGAACCGTCTTAGCACCGGGCAATCACCAAGCGCGCTGGCCATAGGGCCTCCTTTTGCTCTGCCCTCCCCATTGCTCTACAACGCAATATAAGCCTAGCCCGGCCCGGCGCAATACCCACTCGCACTTCGTCCCGCCGGGCCCGAGGCTCGGGGAGCGTTGAGATCCTCCCCGGCGTAAAGTCCGGAGATTCCTACGGCGCTCAATCCGGGCTTGCACCGGAATGAGCCGCTTCGGCGGGCGGCTGCGGGCGACTCGGTGCCGCCCACTTCACAGGCGATCCGGGCGTGTCCCACCCTTAGGGCATGGATCGCGCCGACCACGTCGGCGTTTTCCTCAAAACCGCACTCCACACACTCGAACCGGGCTTGCGTCTGCCGATGGGCTGCCGACACATGGCCGCAACACGGACAGGTCCGGCTCGTGTTCCGCGGCGGCACGACAGGGAGCCAGCCGCCTCTCCACTCCATCTTGTACTCCAGCTGCCGCCGGAACTCGGACCATCCCTGGTCGAGAATCGACTTGTTCAGGCCAGACTTGGCCCGAACATTCCTTCCTGGATTCTCAACCGTGCCAGACGCCGACTGGGACATGTTCCCCACCTGCAGGTCCTCCATGAACACGATCGCGTGGTTCTTGCTGATCGTGGTCGTAGCCTTGTGCAGGTAGTCGCGCCGAGCGTTGCCAATGCAACAAGGAATCCTCTCAACTCGTGCTCTCGCCTTCTTCCAGTGATTGCTGCATTTCACCTTGCGGCTCATCGACTGCTGCGCTTTGCGCAACGCCGCCTCATGCCGCCTGAAACTCTTGAGCGGCGCATAGAACGTGCCATCCGAAAGTGTCGCGAAACGGGCGATGCCCATGTCGATGCCGACCCCCTCACCCCGCGGGATGGGCTGCGCCACTTCCCGCTCGGTCTGGATGCTCGCACGCCACCTGCCGCCCGACAGGCTCACCGTGACGCTCTTCCCTTCTCCCAACACGCCCCGGCTGTTGCGATCGCGCAACCAGCCGAGCTTCGGCAGAAAGACGCGGCTGTTGTCCTGGTCGAGCTTGATCTGCTTCGGATCGGGATAGCGGAAGCTCGCGGACCAGCCCTTCTTCTTGAAGCGCGGGAAGTCGGCGCGTTTGGCGAAGAAGTTGGCATAGGCCCGCTCCAGATCCTTGAGCGTCTGTTGCAAGGGATGAACAGGCGCATCGGCCAGCCATGCCGCGACACCCCCGCTCGGCAACGGAGATCCGTTGCGCCAGCCGGTAAGCAGCTTGCAGAGCCCGGCGTAGCCAAGCCTCTTCCCACCCTGCTCCTGACGCCTCTTCTGCAACGCCAGCGCCTCGTTGAATACGAAGCGGCATGCTCCGGCAAAACGACGCATCCGCCGCTCCTGGCGGCCATCCGGCCTGAGCTCAAACTTGAACGCTTGGAGCCGCCGCATTGTGCTCAATCATACGGGCGTATTATGATCGATGCAAACGTCCATTTTTTTGGTCTCTGTGGAATGTCCGGCGGCGACTCCACCCAGCAACAGACACCCAGCCAAGGCCAAAGACGGCCGCGCCCTCCTTGCCCGCCCTGGAGGACGGGGCTTGACGCGCACCAAGGTCAGTGGCCGTGAATATTGACGGTGTCGTGAAAGAGAACCGAATAGAAGAGATAGAGGAAAAAGAGAGAAGCCAACGCGACGACCCAATAGAAGGTCTTGTCGGTCGGCTTCCCTTCTTTTGGAGTTGGTTCTGGACTGGGTTGGGAGCTTGGGGTCTTGTTGTCCTTCTCCTCGCCCTGTCCTTCAGGAGGCTGGCTGTTCTCCATCGGAAAATAGTATAAAACCCGGACGCGTTGTCCGCAAATGCCTTTTTCGGTCGAAGCCCGATCACCAAGGGGTTATCGCACCGCCCGGACAAAGAAGATTGGCACAATCCCCCGGATGCCGGTGGAGCTTTCCGCCTGGCAGACTTCGCCAAGGGGGCCTGCCTCCACGGTGGCGAAGCCTGCCTCCCGGAAGAGGGAAGCCACCTCGGGCGGAGGGAATCCCGGCCAGCGGTCGTAGTACTCGCTCAGGAAGAAATCGAAGCCATGCCGCTCGAAATCGGTGAGGACCGCCCGGCCGCCGGGCTTGAGAATTCGAAAGAGCTCGCGGATCATCGCTTCCGGGCTCTCGACATGGTGGAGCACCATGTTGGCAAAGCAGCAGTCCACGGCGGACGCCTCGAGCGGCAGCGCATCGGTCTCGCCTGGCATGCACCGGAAGCCGGATCGACCGCCGAACTTCCTCGTCAGCTCCGCAAGCATGGCGGGGGAACGGTCGACGGCGACGACCTCCAGGCCCCGCTTGAGGAGGGCTTCGGTCAGAAAACCCGTCCCCGCCCCGATATCCGCCGCTCGTTCGCCCGCCTGGACCTTTGCCAGATCGAGCGCCTTTTCCCGAACCGCGTCTCGAAAAAACCCCTTCCGGAGCGTATCCCATTCCGCAGCGACTTCCTCGAAGTAGCGCGCCGATGATTGGATTTCCTCCATGGCAGGAATTGCAGCAACGGCGGAGCGTCCTGTCCAGAACTATCCCCGTCCAGGTTCAGAGAAATGCTGGCGATCTACGCATCCTCTCTCCCTCCGGGACGCCCGCGCCTTCCTGGATGATCTCGATCCATCGCGAGGGAAGAGCACCGAAGATTACGTAGGGGAACGCCTTAGAAAAAGGGCCGTAAATCTACTTGCCATCCCTATCCTTTGGACTACGATCACTGCTAAAAGGCCGTTTCGAGTAAATCCGTTCGGTCTTTTGGCTGCCTTCCCCGGAGGTTGGCGGTCGCGTCTCGGAGGGTGCATCCGGGGCGCAGAGAAGCAGAGTGGTAGAAAGGGAGAAATCAAACGTATGGCACAGACACAAACGACGGCAACGGCTGTCGCGCGTCCGCCGCTCACCGCCTTTTCCTGGAAGAGTGCGGTCGTTGCGATTGGCGCGTTGATCGTCTTTGACGTCCTGATCAACGTGTACGAGAGGCTCTACGCCTTTTCGAAGGGCCTCGACTACACGTCGGCGGATTACAATACCTACTGGCTGGGTATGCTCTTCGCGGAGCTCGTCCTGGAAGCGGTCACGGCGGGTGCGCTGTGGGGCTGGCTCTGGATGACGCGGGATCGGGCGCTCGAGCGCCTCTCTCCGGCGGAAGAGCTCAAGCGGTATTGGGCCTTGGGACTTTTTGTCCTGACCTATACCTATGCGGCATATGCCGGCGCGAGCTACTTCACGGAGCAGGACGGCACTTGGCACCAGACGGTGATTCGGGATAACGACTTCACCCCGAGCCATGTGATCGAGTTCTATCAGAGCTATCCCATCTACATCATCTTCGGTGTGGGCTCGCTGGTCTACGCGATGACCCGGTTGCCCCAGTTCGCCAAGGCATTTTCGTTGCCCTACGCGGTACTGGTGGGCGCTCCGTTGATGATCTTCCCGAACGTCGGACTCAACGAGTTCGGCCACACCCGGTGGTTCATGGAGGAGCTCTTCGTGGCTCCGCTCCACTGGGGCTTCGTGACGTTCGGCTGGGGTGCGCTGGCGATCCTCGGAACCTGGTTGCAGGTCTGCCCGCGGGTCTTGGCGCTGATCAACCACATCTACTACGGCAAGCCGATTCAGAGCCCGGCCGAGGTGATGAAGGATCCGCAGAGCTCGGTGAATCCCGCTGCGTGCGCTGCCTGCGCGATGTAGGCCCGCATCAGGGACCGAGAGAATCGGAAAGAAGAAAACACGAAAAGCAAGGAGAGGGGCGGGGTGCCACCCCGCCCCCACTCTTGCAGAGGGGGAAAGTAACCAATGCAATATTCGCAAGTAGACGCGGAGGCGAAGGCGGTCGCACGCAAGTTCGACCTGGTCGTCATCATGTCGACCTTCCTGGTCCTCATCGCGGGCTTCCATGTCCACCAGATGCTGGTGGCGGGAGACTGGTCGTTCTGGATCGACTGGAAAGATCGGAACTGGTGGCCGATTGTGGCTCCGGTCCTGGAGATCACCTTCCCGGCGGCGGTGCAGGCGGTTCTCTGGACGAAGTTCCGGATGCCGATCGGGGCGACGTTCTGCTGCCTGGGGCTGCTCTTTGGGGAGTGGATGAACCGGTACATCAACTTCTGGGGATGGACCCACTATCCGCTCAACTTCGTCTTTCCGGAGACCTTCATTCCGGCGGCGGTCGTGCTCGACATCGTGTTGATGCTGACCGGCAACTGGATTGTGACCGCTCTGGTGGGGGGCGAGCTCTGGGGCTGGCTCTTCTATCCGACCAACTGGGTGATGGTTGCGCCATTCCACGTGCCGGTCGAGTATCAGGGCTCATTGATGAGCATCGCGGATGTGATCAACTACATGTATGTCCGCACCTCGACGCCGGAGTATCTCCGGATCGTGGAGACGGGAACGATGCGAAGCTTCGCGGGAGGGGTGACCGGTGTGGCCGCCTTCTTCTCGGCCTTCTGCTCGGTCTGCATGTACGTGCCCTGGTGGCTCATGGGTGCTCATTTCTTCGGCAGCACGAAGTTCTTCAAGAACTACGAGTCGGCTACTGCCGAGGTGAAGAACGCCTGAGGGGAGGAAGGAAGACGATGAGAAAGAGAGTAATGCGGATGATGGGGCGGGCGGGCGCCTTGGCCCTGCTGGGGATGATCCTGGCAGGACCGACGAATCGCCTCTGGGCTCTGGGCGAGAAGTCGCAGGAGGCCTTCCTCCGGATGCGGACGGTGATCTTCTATGACACCCAGTTTTCCGGACGGAAGTTCAAGGTTGGGGACGAGATGACGGTGACGGGGAAGTTTCAGCTTCTGCCGATCTGGCCGAAGGAGATCGCCTTCACGGGCATTTCCTGGCTCAACTTCTTCGTTCCCGGGCCTCAGTTCCTGCGGGTGGGCAGCTGGATCAACGGTCGGTTCATGTCCTGCTCGCAGTTGCTGGAGCTTGGCGGCACCTATGAGTACAAGACGATCACCCGGGCGCGGTATCCGGGTCACTGGCCGGTTGGGGTGATGCTGAGCATGAAGGATGCGGGTCCGCTCATCGGGCCGTCCATCTACGTCGACGTGGATGGCAGCCACGAGGGCTTCACCAACCCGATCAAGACGCTCTTGGGCAACACGGTCAACCTGGAGGACTATGGAGAGAGCCGGATGCTCATGTGGACCCTGGTGACCACCCTGATTGGGATCGCCTGGCTCGGGTTCTGGCTGGGAAGGCCCTTTACCACGCGGTTGGGCGTGGTCGCGGCTGGGCGGGCGAAGGAGCTGATCAGCGGTGCGGATAAGACCGTCGCAGTCTTCTTCGCGCTGGGCACGATCGGCTTGGTCGCGGTGGCGAACGTGATGACGGCATCGCAGTTCCCGCATACGATCCCGATTCAGGAGACGATCATCCGGAACCAGCCGCTTCCTCCTGAGCCCTCCCGCGTGGAGGCGAAGGTGCTGGATGCGACCTACGATGTGCCGAGTCGTACGCTCGCCTTCCGGCTCGAGGTGCACAATACTGGGGATCGCCCGTTGGTGCTCAAGGAGTTCACCACCGCCAACGTTCGCTTCCTCAACGAGCAGGTTCCGGGGAATGCCTGGAATCCGGACTTCCCCGAGGTCTACGGGGGTGCGATGAAGATCACTCCCTCCGAGCCGGTTGCGCCCGGAGAGACCAAGGTGCTCGAAGTGGTGATGGCGAGTGCGGAGTGGGAGAACCAGCGGCTGACGATGTACCACGAGACGACCAATCGGTTCGGCGGCCTGCTCTTCTTCAGCGACCCGACCGGGGCGCGGAGCATCATCGCCGTCGCCGATCAGCTCGTGATTCCGAAGTTCGGCGTGACGCAGATGTAAGTTCCTCCGGTTCATTCAAAAGAACCAAAACGAGCGCGCCCTTCGCCTCCCTTTCCGGGGGACGAAGGGCGCGTGCTTTTTCCGAAACGTACCATCAGGGAAAAACGTAATCGAGGATCGGGCAAGTGCCTTAATGATGCTAATGGAAACTCCTTAATACGAGCGCGCCAAGCGAGAGCACGCACGAAGAAGAATGATATTCGTAGTATATTGGTAGGCACTACGTTATACGTTTCATACGCAAATTTTCTTGCCAACCCATGGTCTTGCGTTACGGTTGCTTGCGAAACACCGTTTGGCGAAAGGTCACGCGGTTTTTGATCGCCCTCCCCGGAGGTTGGCGGTCGCGCCTTGGAAGGTGTATCCGGGGCGCAGAGAAGCAGAGTGGTAGAAAGGGAGAAATCAAACGTATGGCACAGACACAAACGACGGCAACGGCTGTCGCGCGTCCGCCGCTCACCGCCTTTTCCTGGAAGAGTGCGGTCGTTGCGATTGGCGCGTTGATCGTCTTTGACGTCCTGATCAACGTGTACGAGAGGCTCTACGCCCTGGCAAAAGGGCTCGACTACACGTCGGCGGATTATACGACTTACTGGATGAGCATGCTCTTTGCGGAGCTGGTCATGGAAGCGGTCACGGCGGGTGCGCTCTGGGGCTGGCTCTGGATGACGCGGGATCGGGCGCTCGAGCGCCTCTCTCCGGCGGAAGAGCTCAAGCGGTATTGGGCCTTGGGACTTTTTGTCCTGACCTATACCTATGCGGCATATGCGGGTGCCAGCTACTTCACGGAGCAGGACGGCACCTGGCACCAGACCGTGATTCGGGATACCGACTTCACCCCGAGCCATGTGATCGAGTTCTATCAGAGCTATCCCATCTACATCATCTTCGGTGTGGGCTCGCTGGTCTACGCGATGACCCGGTTGCCCCAGTTCGCCAAGGCATTTTCGTTGCCCTACGCGGTACTGGTGGGCGCTCCGTTGATGATCTTCCCGAACGTCGGACTCAACGAGTTCGGCCACACCCGGTGGTTCATGGAGGAGCTCTTCGTGGCTCCGCTCCACTGGGGCTTCGTGACGTTCGGCTGGGGTGCGCTGGCGATCCTCGGAACCTGGTTGCAGGTCTGCCCGCGGGTCTTGGCGCTGATCAACCACATCTACTATGGCAAGCCGATTCAGAGCCCGGCCGAGGTGATGAGGGATCCGCAAAGCTCGTGCGATCCCGCTGCTTGCGTTGCCTGCGTGCTCTAGGCGCGCATAAGCGGACCGATCAGGGACCGAGAGAATCGGAAAAAGAAGAAAACACGAAAGCAAGAGGAGGGGCGGGGTGCCACCCCGCCCCCACTCTTGCAGAGGGGGAAAGTAACCAATGCAATATTCGCAAGTAGACGCGGAGGCGAAGGCGGTCGCACGCAAGTTCGACCTGGTCGTCATCATGTCGACCTTCCTGGTCCTCATCGCGGGCTTCCATGTCCACCAGATGCTGGTGGCGGGAGACTGGTCGTTCTGGATCGACTGGAAAGATCGGAACTGGTGGCCGATTGTGGCTCCGGTCCTGGAGATCACCTTCCCGGCGGCGGTGCAGGCGGTTCTCTGGACGAAGTTCCGGATGCCGATCGGGGCGACGTTCTGCTGCCTGGGGCTGCTCTTTGGGGAGTGGATGAACCGGTACATCAACTTCTGGGGATGGACCCACTATCCGCTCAACTTCGTCTTTCCGGAGACCTTCATTCCGGCGGCGGTCGTGCTCGACATCGTGTTGATGCTGACCGGCAACTGGATTGTGACCGCTCTGGTGGGGGGCGAGCTCTGGGGCTGGCTCTTCTATCCGACCAACTGGGTGATGGTTGCGCCATTCCACGTGCCGGTCGAGTATCAGGGCTCATTGATGAGCATCGCGGATGTGATCAACTACATGTATGTCCGCACCTCGACGCCGGAGTATCTCCGGATCGTGGAGACGGGAACGATGCGAAGCTTCGCGGGAGGGGTGACCGGTGTGGCCGCCTTCTTCTCGGCCTTCTGCTCGGTCTGCATGTACGTGCCCTGGTGGCTCATGGGTGCTCATTTCTTCGGCAGCACGAAGTTCTTCAAGAACTACGAGTCGGCTACTGCCGAGGTGAAGAACGCCTGAGGGGAGGAAGGAAGACGATGAGAAAGAGAGTAATGCGGATGATGGGGCGGGCGGGCGCCTTGGCCCTGCTGGGGATGATCCTGGCAGGACCGACGAATCGCCTCTGGGCTCTGGGCGAGAAGTCGCAGGAGGCCTTCCTCCGGATGCGGACGGTGATCTTCTATGACACCCAGTTTTCCGGACGGAAGTTCAAGGTTGGGGACGAGATGACGGTGACGGGGAAGTTTCAGCTTCTGCCGATCTGGCCGAAGGAGATCGCCTTCACGGGCATTTCCTGGCTCAACTTCTTCGTTCCCGGGCCTCAGTTCCTGCGGGTGGGCAGCTGGATCAACGGTCGGTTCATGTCCTGCTCGCAGTTGCTGGAGCTTGGCGGCACCTATGAGTACAAGACGATCACCCGGGCGCGGTATCCGGGTCACTGGCCGGTTGGGGTGATGCTGAGCATGAAGGATGCGGGTCCGCTCATCGGGCCGTCCATCTACGTCGACGTGGATGGCAGCCACGAGGGCTTCACCAACCCGATCAAGACGCTCTTGGGCAACACGGTCAACCTGGAGGACTATGGAGAGAGCCGGATGCTCATGTGGACCCTGGTGACCACCCTGATTGGGATCGCCTGGCTCGGGTTCTGGCTGGGAAGGCCCTTTACCACGCGGTTGGGCGTGGTCGCGGCTGGGCGGGCGAAGGAGCTGATCAGCGGTGCGGATAAGACCGTCGCGGTCATCTTCGCGCTGGGCACGATCGGCTTGATCGTGGTGGCGAACGTGATGACGGCATCGCAGTTCCCGCATACGATCCCGATTCAGGAGACGATCATCCGGAACGAGCCGCTTCCTCCTGAGCCCTCCCGCGTGGAGGCGAAGGTGCTGGATGCGACCTACGATGTGCCGAGTCGTACGCTCGCCTTCCGGCTCGAGGTGCACAATACTGGGGATCGCCCGTTGGTGCTCAAGGAGTTCACCACCGCCAACGTTCGCTTCCTCAACGAGCAGGTTCCGGGGAATGCCTGGAATCCGGACTTCCCCGAGGTCTACGGGGGTGCGATGAAGATCACTCCCTCCGAGCCGGTTGCGCCCGGAGAGACCAAGGTGCTCGAAGTGGTGATGGCGAGTGCGGAGTGGGAGAACCAGCGGCTGACGATGTACCACGAGACGACCAAT
Organism: Methylacidimicrobium sp. B4; assembly: GCF_017310545.1. Lineage (NCBI taxonomy): Bacteria > Pseudomonadati > Verrucomicrobiota > Methylacidimicrobium > Methylacidimicrobium sp. B4. The sequence continues at coordinate 799,763 of NZ_CP066203.1, read as the reverse complement.
CGGTTCGGCGGCCTGCTCTTCTTCAGCGACCCGACCGGGGCGCGGAGCATCATCGCCGTCGCCGATCAGCTCGTGATTCCGAAGTTCGGCGTGACGCAGATGTAGGACGGCTCGACCGCAGCGAAAGAGTTGCGTCAGGCGCGCCCTGCGCCTCCCCCCGAAGGGGAGGGTGGGGCGCGCCTCTTTTTGATCCGCCTCGGAATGCGCACTCCGATCGGCGGGAGCGCACAAAGAACAAAGAGCGCTGCCGTGGCGGGCACCCGGAAAGAGCGCAAAGGGTGCACGTCGTGATTGCTATGTTGCGTGCAAATGCATTAGGAACGTTCCCGGAATGGAGTCTGGGATCGGCCCGATCGGGCAATCTAGTCTAGGGCTGAGGCGGGCACCGGAAAGAAATAAAGGAGGATGTGTGATGGAATGGGAGCGTAGGATGGGAAAGAGAAGCGGAGAGAGGAATCCTCCGTCGGGCCGAACGAGTGGGAGACGGGCGCCTCGCCTGCCGGTGGCGGGAATGCTTGCGCTGCTGCTTGCTCCTTGCGCCACCTTTGGGGCGCAGGTACTTTCCATCGAGGGGACCGGCTTGGCGACGTCAAACTATGCGGTCCAGCTCAGCGAGGGGGATACCCTGGATGCGGGCCGGGTCATCCGGACGAACAGCTTTGCCACCTGCACGCTCGGTTGGGCGGGCAGCCCGGACAAGGTTGTCGTCGAGCCGTCGAGCAACGCCGAGCTGGTAGGAGAAAATCCGATGCGCTTCCGGCTCGTTGCGGGCAAGATGCGCTTTACCGGCAAGGATGTGGAGGTGGCTACCCCTCAGTCGACGACGACGAGCAAGCAGGCGGGAAGCTACTCGATCGCGCTCAAGGAGGGGAAGGAGGTCGTGGAGGTCGTTACGGGAGAGGCGGCGGTGACGGTCGGGGCGAAGAAGGAGCAATATGGGCTCCATGGTGGAGAGGAGCTTACGGTCGGAGCGGATGGCTCCGCGAAGAAAGGGCCGATTGCGGCCCGAAATGAGGCGAAGTAGGTTCGCCGGGCCCGGTTTGCCGCGCAGGCCGCGGGAGCACCGATGAGCGAAAGGCTGTGGCGTCTGCTCCTCAGTGGGGCCGGCGGCCTCCTGCTCTTTCTCTTGGCCGCCTACGGACTACGGGCGGCCTATAGTTGGAAGCGCGATCCGGCACGGCTTCGCGGCGATCTCGCAGTGGTCCTTGGGCTTTGCTTTCTGCTGGCCGTGCTCGCCTTCCTTGCGCGAAGCCACCGCCCATAATTGCCTGCGGCGGGAGCGAGGCGCTCCGGACTTCGCCGGTGGAGCTGCTGAACTACCACTGGGCGGGCGAAAAAAATCCCAATCCGCCCGTCAACTCGTAGGCAAATCGAATGACGGTGAGGGTGATCACGACGAAAAGAAAGATCAAGAGGTTGCGAAAATTCGTATCGCTTCCGTCTCCTCCCGGGGGCGGCCATTTGGGATTGGCAACCATAAGGACTAACCTAGCAAAGTTTCCGGGCTTGGAAATGCAAGAATGATGCAGACGGAGAAGAAAGTTGGCCTTGCGGACGGTTTCCGCATGAGAGCGGAGCCGTCTCGGGAAAAGTCTCCTGCCACAAAGGCGGTTTTCCGGAAATGCGATCTCGTTCTCCCGGACCTTTCGGAAGGTCGATTCGGCCCATTCCCTTCGTTGCAGTTCAAGAGCACAAATTTCTTGCGCGCCTCGCGTCCGTTGGGCAAAGTTGGGAGCATCGGAGCGGGCTGCGGCACCGCCCACCAGAAGTGGGAGGAAAAGCGGGTGGCCCGCTGCAGGGAGAGGAGGAGAGATATATGGGTGCAATCTGGCTCGTCCTTTGTTGGATGCTGATTTTCGTCGCGGCTTTTGCGATCAAGGGCTAACCACCTTCGCACAAGTCGGAACGATTTTGCAGGCGGTCTGCCCGGATCGACCGAGAAATGGGACGGAAACGGGCAGCCGGCCTGCAGGCAGGGTAGTGAGCAAGGCAAGCGACTACCGAGAGCGAGGGTAGCCAAATCCAGGACGCTCGCTCACGGTCCGACGTACCTCTCAGCGGGGGGGTTCTAGTCCGTCGGCTCAGTTCGGTTCACGAACGGAGCTTCAGCAGCCCAGCGGCTTTTCTCTTCGGATCCGTTTGCGGGGCCTGCCGCTTTTCCTGCGGTAACGGAAAGCGGCCAAGCTAAAAAGTTTCCGTCACATCGCCGCAGAGAAGCATGGCCGAGCCGTAATAGGGATTCTTGATCTCCTTGTCGGCTTGAATCCAGCTCGCCTGCGCCATCGGGCAGGTGCAGACGAAGTAGCGGCCCGTCTGGACCTTGTGCTCCCGGAAGAGGGTGATCAGCCGGTCGCTGACGTCCTTGTATGCGAGACGGGCGGCATCGAGATCGCCCGCTTTGGCGAGTCGATCGAGATCTTGGGGCAGCTCCTTCGGGAAGAAGCCGCTTCCTGCGCGCTCGACGAGGCCTTTCATCGCAGTCGCCTGGGAGGGAATTCCTTTGAGCGAGTCTTCCGCGAGCGCCTTTCCCATCGCGAGGTAGGGGGGCATCACCGCGTCGAGGTCGGGAGGAAGGGGCGCGGCAACGGCCGCCGATGCCCAAGCGGCTATGATCCAGACAATCGCCAGGACTCGCTGACTTCCTCTCATAGGCTCCTCTTCCTCTGCGCTCTCCATCCTCGTCAGATCGCGATTCGTAGCCCTAGCGGGCGATAGCGATAGCGCTCTCCTCTTCCCGAGACTACCCAAGAGAGCATAACGGCAGGAATCGCACGAAGCAATAGGATGGCTACGTGCTAAGGTGTGACAGCGAAGGAAAACATCATCCCGCTATGGAGATGCTCCAGGATATGGCAGTGGGCCATCCAGGTTCCGGGATTGCTCATCTCGACCAGGATATCCATCGTGTCGCCCGCGCCGACGAGCACCGTGTCCTTCCAAGCCTTGTTCGGGTTATCCTCTCCGTTGGTGTTGAGGACCAGAAAACGCTGTCCATGGATGTGAAAGGGATGCTGCATCGGGTGGAGGGAATGGATGTCGTTGATGATCCGGATCTTGGCGAAGCTTCCCTGCTTGAAGGTCCAGTCGATGTTGCCCCCCATGTCGCCCATGCCTTTTTCCATCTTCTGTCCCAGGACCTTGCCGGTATCGAGATCGACGATCTGCCAGTGTACCTCGCGCGAGGTCGATGCCTTGTTCTGATTGTACATGTGGTCTTCCCATTCGACCTTGGCTCCGGTCTTGGCCAGGATCGTCAGGAGCCCGGGAAAGGCGGCACCCGGCTTTGGAGCGCCAGAAGGGGCGCTCCCCGGCTCCTCGAGCCCCTTGGCGGCCTGCTTTGAGACCGAGACGAGAAAGCGGATCGTCTTGTCCGGAGGCGTGTCGCGAAAGCGGGTAGCCAGCGCCTCCGTCTCGTCGATGGTCGCCTTGTTCTCCCGCAGAGTTGCGAACTCCTTGGCGTAGGACTGGCTCTCCTCTTCCGAGCCGACGCGGAAGGTCACGAGCTCGTAGGTCCGCGCGCCGACCAGCGGGTCGACGGCGTGGTGGATGAGCTTGTACTCCCCCTCCTTCGGGAAGTAGCACTCGACGATCTGCCGCTCCGAGGGAGAGACGACCACGGCGTCGACCCACTGCTCGCGCTCGTAGCGTCCCCCATCCGTACCGACGAGCTTCATCTGGACACCGGGCGTCTGGATCCGGAAGGGGCGGGCCGAGGCGCTGTCAACCAGGTAGAGGCGAAGGACCTCTCCCTTCTTGACGTCGATCACGGCATGCGTTTTCCCGTTGACGAGCGGGATGTTCCCGTACCTTCCCATGAACGCGAAGTTGATATAGTCGGCATGATATTCGGGGACCACGCCGTCCTTGATCAGGATGTCGGAGAGGACCAGCGGAACTTCTCGGTTGGCCGGACCCCAATAATCCTTCTCGGTGGGCTCGACCATGTAGACCCCGAAGAGGCCGAGCTCCTGCTCGAAATCATCCCGGAAATGGGGGTGGTACCAGTAGACTCCGGGGTCTGGGAAGCGGAAATGGTAGACGTAGCTGGCTCCCGGAGCGATCGCCGGCTGGGTCACATCCGGAACGCCATCCTGCGCGTTGTCCTGGCGCACCCCGTGGGAGTGGATCGTGGTCGCGATCCCGGTCTGGTTGGCGAAAGAGACGGTGATATGAGCCCCCTGCGGAATCCAGAAGAAGGGACCAGGAACCGAGCCGTTGTAGGCGAGCTGCTTGACCTTCGCTCCCGCGATCGTCTCCTGCACCTTGACGGCCGAAAGCGAGAAGCTCTCCCCATCCTTCAGGTGGACCACCTCAGAAGGCTTCGTGCCCGGATAGGCGTCGGGATCGACCGAGAAGTCGTAATGCCCGGATGGGCCGGCGCCACGTTTCTGGAGAAGCAGCAGGCTCCCGGCGGCGGCGACGACCGCTGCGGCGAGCAGGAGCAGCCAAGCCGACCTCTTCGTTCTTCCTACGGGTTGCAGCATCTCTTTCCCCTTGTTCACTGGTGGAAGGATTCTATCCTTTTGATTCACAATAGCCGAAGATGCCCGATCGCGCCAGGGGAGCCTCAGGAGGCGCTCGCCTCGATGCCGGGAGGTCCGGCGAGCCTCGTCCGGCGCGCCATCCGGCGATAGACGAGGATACCAGCTCCTGCCACCACGAGCAGCCCCGCAGCCCCAAGCCCCATCCAGACAACGCCCATTCCAATCGTGATCGGGAAGCGGAAGACCAGCGGCTTGCCATCGGGTCCGGCCTTGTCGACCAGCGTGAGCTCCACCATGTATCGCCCTCGGTTCGGCAAATCAAGGTCCAAGGAGGCGACTCCGCTCGAGTAGATCTGGGCGGGGAAGTGGGCGGCCACCTGGCCGTCGGAAGAGAGCACCTTGCACTCGATCGGGATCTTCCGAAGCTGCGGGGTCACCAGATCGAGCACGAGGCTCATCTTCCCGGTTGTCGGGACGTTCCGGCAATAGGTCTTGAAGTTCCCCATGCCGCCCATGCCGGCCATGCCGCCGTGGCCGTAGACATAGACATCCATGTGAATCGCGTACCCCCCCTGCTGCATCATGCCGCATTCGAGCCCGCCGCTTCCTCCGCCGTGCGCCCAGGCCAAGCGCGGTTGAGCGCCCCAGGCAAGGGCGAGGGAAATCCCCAGGATCCGTCCCAAGGTGAGCCATTTCTTCCGCATCGAGTTCTCCTTTTGCTGATCCCTGCTCCGCGTGAGAGGCGAACGGGACAATATTTGAGCCTAATGCACCAATTACTAGCACTTTCGCCGTCGCGGCAAGAAGAAAGTCTCCCGGCTTTTCATGGCGTCTGGCCTAGGAGATTCCCCGATGCGCGAACCATCTCCCTTCCGCCTGGGAAGCCACGCGCTTCCTGGCTTTCGCCGCCGCGGGCGAGAGTGGGAAGACCGCTGCGTCGAGGGCCGCTCTCCCTTTTTGCCCCTTCTGCGCAAAGGAATCCGGGCGCCGCGAGAGATGGCGGTTTCTGGACGGGGGTCTTCCCTGCATGATCCTAGGGCCTCCCGGCTTCTGCCGGGGATTTTCGTTTTTTCCTTTTGCCCCGTTCTTCGCTCCCGAGTAGGCTTGACGAGAGAACGTGAGCAACGGATCCACAGCGCCGGAAAGCCTCCCAGGCAGTGCGGGCGGGAGACGAGGTCGGGAAATTTCCGGCTGGCTGCTTCGGCTCGCGTTCTGCCTCCTGGCTGCCTCTCTCCTTCTTCCGACTTCCTCCTTTGCCCACCGCCACCGTCCGAAGGGACCGATCGATTGCGGGATCGTCAGCGAAGCTGGCTACACCGCCCATCTCGACATCTGCAAGTACGAGCCGATGAAGATGTACGAGAGCTATTGCGAGAACGTTCCCAAGACCGGCGAGGTGACCCTGGTGCTCGATCTCATCAGCCACCCGCTCTGGAAGATGCCGATCGTCCTGACGCTGGTCCGGGAGGCGAGCCGGGAGGTGGTGGCGGAGGCGCCGGCGCATGTCTATCGAGAAGGAATCGCTTCCTTTCGGGTCTATTTCTCAAACCCGGGACGCTATATCCTGGAGGTCAAGCCCCAAGGGGTTGTGAATGGTGCGAGCCAGCCAGTCGTGCTCCGGTTTCCCATCGCCGTCGGCATGCCTTCTCCAAAGAGCTTCGCCTCGCTCGGCATCGGGGAGGTCGTGGCGGTGATCATCCTCGGATTTCTCGGCTATCGCTTCTGGCGCAAGCGACTCCTGGAGAGAGCAAGGAGGCCGCGGCCTTGATCCGGGCCGGTGGATCGGGGAGCCCGACCGCCTGCTGCCTGGGCGGCGCTCTTCCCGGGGTCGCTCGGATAGGGCGAGCGGGGAAGATCTTTTTTGCGAGCCGACTCCCGCTCGACTAGGAAGAGCGGAGGAGCCATGTACAAGAAAATCCTGGTCGCCTACGACCGTTCCGAAGGGGGAAGGACCGCCCTCGACGAGGGGCTCTGCTTGGCGCGCTCGCTCGGCAGCGAGTGCGGGGTGCTCTGGGTCGTTCCTCCCGTGCCTTATTTCTTCTTCGACATCGGCCGCGAGATCGAGATGCAGCAGGAGCGGGAGGAGGCTTTCCTCGCCGAGATCGAGAAGGATGTCGAATCGGCCTCTCGGCGATGGGGGCATTCCGCGACCCTTGCCCGAAAGACCGGGAGCCCCGCGTTCGAGATCGTCCGGTTTGCGGAGGAAAAAGGGTTCGAGCTGATCGTTCTCGGCCACAGCGGCCACTTCGGGGCCTGGGGGAGGGCTCTCGGCAGCGTCGCGGCTCGCGTCAGCGAAGAGGCGGCTTGCGCTGTCCTGATCGCGCGGGTGCCGCGGTCGGTGGGCACGGCTCAGGCCGGTGCGGAATCGCGCGACAAGGCCGGGACGATGGCCGATCCGGCTACAACTCGCGACGTCCCGCCAGCGCGTAGCTGAGCGTGACGCTGTCGGCAAACTCGAGTCCGCCTCCGGCGGGGAGGCCTGTGGCCAGGCTCGAAATTCGGGCGCCCGTCTTCTTGAGGATCTGACCCAGGTAAAGCGCCGTCGCCTCTCCTTCGGCGTCGGTGCCGAGGGCGAGGATGATCTCCCGGGGATGTTCCCGCTCGATGCGGGCCAGAAGATGGCTGGTCGGGAGCTCTTCGGGCCCAATCCCTTCCAGTGGGGAAAGCTTGCGGCCGAGGACGTGGTAGAGGCCGCGGAAGGCCGAGGCCCGCTCGATGCGAAGGACATCCCCAGCGGAGGCGACCACGCACCAGAGTAGCGGATCGCGGATCGGGTCGCGGCAGAGCTCGCAGAGCTCTTCCTCCGCATAAAAGCCGCATCGCGCGCAGGGATGCACCCGCGTCCCCGCCGCCTGGAGGGTGCGAGCGAGACGCTCCTTGGTCCCCTTGGTCTCTTCCAGCAGGAAGAGGACGAGCCGCTCTGCGGAACGAGGACCGATCGAGGGCAGCTCGCGCAAGGCGGCCAGCAGCTCGCGAACGGTCGGGGGATAATCGGCCATGGGAGGGCGCTCGGTTTGGCTCAGGGCATGCCCGGCATGCCGAAGCCGGCTCCCAGCTTTTGCATTTCCGATGCGCTCGCCTGGCGAGCTTGGTCGAGAGCCTCCCGGACGGTGGCCAGGATGAGCTCGGAGAGCATCTGGGCATCCCCTTCGGCGACGAGCTCAGGAGCGATCGAGAGATCAAGGAGCTCGCCTCCGCCGCTGGCGACCGCGCGGAGCTTTCCGCCGGCTCCCTCGACGGCGAAGCGCCGGGAGGCGAGATCTTCCTGCAACTTCTGGGCCCGCTCCTGTAGCTCTCGGGCCTGCTTGAGCATCTTGTTCAGGTTCATATCGTCTTGGGTTGAGGGGGGGTTGCGGAAACGATCCGTGCTTCAAAGACCCGCAGCGCCTCCTGAATGAGCGGGTCGTTGCGAAATGCTTCCTCGGTGACCGGCTCCTGCGGACCGACGCTCTTCTCCTTCTTTGCCGACGGCTCCGGGCGCTTCTTCTGTTCCGGCACAACCGGAGGATCGATCAGCAGGAACTCGACGGTCACCGGTTCACCAAGGAGCTCCCGGAGGGAATCTTCCAGGATCGGAAGGTTCTGGGGATCGGTGAAGTACGAGGCCTTCTGGCGGAAGTCCTTGGGAAGGGCGATCTCGATGATCGCTCCCCGTTTCTCGAGGAAACGGCTCTTCTGGATCGATTCCGCCTCCAGGGGCCGTTTCTGGACGAAACGGTCGACCGCCTGCCGCCACGCTTCCTCCGGGGGGGCGGGGGTGGCAGCCGATGCCGGGAGAGCCGAGGCCGCTCCCGGAGACCCGGGTTCCACGAGGGCCTCCGCTTTCGGGGTCGGAACAGCGGAGAGAGCGGGCGGAAGAGTCGGCTCTGGGGAAACGGGTGCGCATCCCTTCGGGGCGGAGGGGACTTTCGCGAGATCGGCGGGGGCCGACCGGGGAGTGGAAGGGGAGAGCTCGCGAAGAAGCCGTTCGAGGGAAACCTTCTCCTTGTGATGGGTCAGCTCGAGGACGCCGATTTCCAGCAGGAGGTTGCGATTGGCCGCCGAGCGCAGGCGCCCTTCCCATTGGGTGAGGTCTTCCAGAAGGGAGAGCGTCATGTCGGGGGAAATGGTCCTGGCCAATGCTTCGACCTCCGCGAGCTCCGAGGCCGGAAGCTCTTCCTGGATGAGGGCAGGTGCAGCCTGGTAGACGGCGACGTTCCGGAAGAGGTGGACGAGCTCCCGGGAGAGGACCATCGCCTCCTTCCCGGATTCGAGCAGCCCGCGCAGCAGCCGGAGCGCTTCACCGGCTGCCCCTTCGGTGATCCGTTGGGCAAGCTTCGAGATCGGGCCGGTTCCGGCCATGCCGAACATTTCGAGGACGACCTTCTCGGAAAGCTCGCCGCCGTAAAAGCCGACGAGCTGGTCAAGGGATCCTTCCGCATCTCGGAGAGAGCCCTCCGCGTTCCTCGCGAGCAGGGCGAGCGCCTTTGGATCCGCGGTGAGGCCCTCGGCGGCACAGAGCGAGGACAAATGGCCGGCGATCTCCCTTTCGGAAATCCGTCGGAAATCGAACCGCTGGCATCGGGAGAGAACGGTGGCCGGAACCTTTTGCGGCTCGGTCGTGGCAAAGATGAACTTCACGTGGGCCGGCGGTTCCTCGAGGGTCTTGAGGAGGGCATTGAACGCCGCCTGGGTGAGCATGTGGACCTCGTCGATGACGTAGATCTTGAACCGGCACTGGGCGGGGGCGAAACGGGCGCTCTCCCGGAGCTCGCGCACCTGCTCGACCCCGTTGTTGGAGGCTCCGTCGATCTCGAGGACATCGAGGGAGCGGCCGGCATCGATCTCCAAGCAGATCGGATCGGAGGGATCGAAATCGACGCGCGGACCGCCCGTGCACTCGAGGGCTTTTGCGAGGATGCGAGCGGTCGAGGTCTTGCCGGTCCCCCGGGGTCCGGCGAACAGATAAGCCTGGGCGACGCGCCCCTGCCGGATCGCTCCGGCGAGCGTCCGCACGATGTGCGGCTGACCGATGATCTCCGCAAAGCTGCGCGGCCGGTACTTCCTGGCAAAGACTTCGTAGGCCATGAGTCGTGTCGCTCCGGTGGAGGGAGCACCAGGAGCAGCGACAACCGCGGTCAAGTTACCGGTGCTTCCTTTCGGACCTGGCGGGGTTACCCTGCCGGCAGCTCCGCCGCCCCTGGCGAGCTTGATCTTAGGCGGTCCGGGAACGGATGCAACCTATTCCCTTGTGCGCGGGCGAAGAGGTGGCGGCATCCGCCCGGTCGCCGCACCGAGGACTCGGTGCTTACGGATTCTCCGGAGCCGGCTTCGGCGCGGTCGCATCCTGGCCAGAGCTCTCGCTCGGTGCGGTAGGCTCGGCCGAGGAAGCCTGAGACGGAGGAGCCGGGGGGGTCGGAGCGGAGGCGTCTCCCCCAGCGGCAGGGGTGCCGGAGGAAGCCGGAGGCGGAAGCTCTCCTCCGGTGGAGGGGCTGACGGAGGGCGCAGCGTTCGGGTTTGGTTGGGCTCCCTCCCCAGAAGGGGCGGTCGTCGAAGGCGTGCCGGCGCTCGGCGGTTCCGGAGCGGGAGGGGCTCCCTCTTCCAGCCCGGCCTCCGCATCCGGTCCATCGGCCGCGTCCTTCTTCGTCTCCGATTGGGATTGCGGCTGGCTCTCCTTCTTCTTGGCGTAAAAGTCGCAGCCGGTGATGGCCACTACGGTCAGCAGGCCGAGAGTCAAGAGGAAGAGACGCGAGAAGGGGAGTTTTCTGGCGGGATCCATAAGGGTTTTGCGAATGAGTCCCTCGATTAAGCCTTTCCGCCCTCATCTTGTCAACCGACTCTCGAGGGGAGAGGAAAGTTTGCAGCGATCCCGGCTATCCCGGGAGCGGAAACTCCAGGGTGGAGGACAAGACCTCTTCGCGAATCTTCTCGAGGGCGGTCGGATCGTGCCGCTGGGCGAGCGCGCGGTGGATCCATTCGCCGATGTCGAACATCTCGTTTTCCCGCATGCCGCGGGTGGTCACCGCCGGGGTTCCGAGGCGGATGCCGCCCGCCTGGTAGGGCGGGAGGGTGTCGAAGGGGATCGCATTCTTGTTCACGGTGATCCCGACGCGATCGAGCAGCTCCTGGGCCTCCTTCCCCGACATCCCTTGTGGGCGGAGGTCGACCAGGAGAAGATGGTTCTCGGTGGTGCCTGTGACGAGGCGGTAGCCATGGCGCTTGAGCGACTCGGCCAGGGCCCTCGCATTGCGCAACACCTGGTTCTGGTAGCTCCGAAACTCGGGCTGGAGGGCCTCTTTGAGGCAGACCGCCTTCGCCGCCACCACATGCATGAGGGGCCCACCCTGGATGCCCGGAAAGATCTGGGAATCGATCTCCTTGGCGTAGGGTGCCCGGCAGAGGATCATGCCGCCCCGAGGCCCCCGGAGCGTCTTGTGCGTAGTCGTGGTGACGAAGTCGGCGTAGGGGACCGGGGAGGGGTGGAGGCCGGCGGCGACCAGCCCGGCCACGTGGGCCATGTCGACGAAGAGAAGGGCTCCCACCGAATCGGCGATCTGTCGGAGGGCCGCGAAGTCGATGATCGCAGGATAGGAAGAGGCCCCGGCGACGAGCATCCGCGGTCGATGGACCGCCGCAGTCTTGGCGAGCCCGTCGTAGTCGATCCGCTCGTCCTCCGGGCTGACCCCATAGTGAGCGACGTGGAAGAATCGCCCCGAGAAGTTCATCTTGAAGCCGTGGGTGAGGTGCCCGCCGTGGGCCAGGTCCATGCTCAGGACCTTGTCTCCTGGCTGAAGGCAGGAGAAGTAGACGGCCATGTTGGCCTGGCTCCCCGAGTGGGGTTGGACGTTGGCATGCTCGGCCCCGAAGAGCTCCTTGGCCCGTTCGATGGCCAGCCGTTCGATCTCGTCCATGTTCTCGCATCCGCCGTACCATCTCCGGCCGGGATAGCCTTCGGCATACTTGTTGGTCAGGCAGCTCCCCTGAGCTTCCCTGACGGCGCGGCTGGTAAAGTTCTCGGATGCGATCAGCTCGAGATTCTCGCTCTGCCTTCGGCTCTCCCGTTCGATGAGCGCGTGGATCTCCGGGTCGATGGCCGGCAGCGATGAGGGCGGAGCCGAGAGGGACGAACGGGCCGGGACCTTGCTCAATAGCTCGATCTTCCGAAGCGGCCGGTCGTGTCCCGATGGGTCGGGTTGGGCGGCGAGCCATGCATGAAGAATGGCCGGGAGCTCGGCGGCATGGACGGTGTTGGACCCCAGGCAGAGGATGTTGGCCGAGTAGCGGACCCGAGCGGCAGCCGCTTCCTCCGGGAGGGCAACGCGCACTGCCCGGATGCCGGGGATCCGGTTGGCCGCGATCTCCATGCCCATCCCATCTTGGCAGAAGAGGAGGCCCCGGGAGGACTTGCCTTGAAGGAGAGCTCGGGCGACCCGTTCCGCGTAGTCGGGGTAGTCGACGGGAAGCTCGTTCATCGTGCCATAGTCTTCGAAGGCGAGCTGGCTCCCCTTGAGCCAATCGCGCGCCGCCTGCTTCAGGGACAAGCCGAAGTGGTCGGAGCCCAAGGCGATCCGCAGGCTCTCGCCCGCTTCCGGGTGGGTGGTGCGCTCCGATTCGAGCACGAAAGAGAGGATCTTCGGCATCGCTTGGCGCATCTGGTCCCGGCAGACCCGGTAGATTTCGATGGGGCTGCCGATCGGATCGGGAATCTCGCGGGAGGAGAGGGGCAGATCGGAATCGAACTCGAGGAGGAGATAGGTCTTCTCGGCGGCCGAGGGATAGAGCAGGAGAATCGAGTCGAGATGGGCATAGCTCATGCAGAAGATGAAGTCGGCCCGGCGCACGAGCTCCGCCGAGAGCGGCTTGCTGCGGATTGCCGAGATGTCGATGCCGATCTCCTGCATGACGTCGATCGCCTGTTCGCTCGGGATGATCCCGCTCACCGCTCCAATGCCCGCGGACTCGACCCGGATATCCTGGCGACCCTGCACCAGGTCCTGGAACAAGCCTTGCGCCATGGGGCTCCGACAGACATTTCCCGTGCAGACAAAGAGGACATTCTTCATGAGTTGGACGACGACAGAATCACCGGGCCGGACGGCGCCGGCCGTTCGGAACGAGATGGGTAGGTTGCGGGGTCAATTCGATGAGTGGTTAAGCATACTCACCCCGCTTTGCGAGGAAAAAGGATTTTTTCTTCGCGCGCGAAAGTCGAGGCAGGCCCGATCGGGAGGGGCGCTCGGAAGGCGCGGAGGAGAAGGGGGGAGGGGCGACCCGGCTCTCGATCCTTCGGGAAGAAGGATCTCAGAACGGAACCGGCCCCCGCCTCGAAACCGGGCGGAGGGTGCCGGTTGCGGAAGAAAAAAGCCGAGGAGTGGAGCGGACGATCCGGAGCTCCACCAGGGCCAAGCCATCGGAAAGCATGCCGAGGCGGTCGGCCGCGGCGCGGGAGAGGTCGATGATCCGACCCTTTTTGTAGGGACCCCGGTCATTGATGCGGACCAGCGCGATCTTCCCGTTCTTCAGGTTGCGGACCGCCACCAGGGTGCCGAAGGGAAGGGTCGGATGGGCGGCCGTCATGGCACCCGGCCGGTAGCGCTCCCCGGTGGAGGTGAAGCGTGACTCGGCGTACCAGGAAGCAATCCCCTTCGTGCGCAAGGCAGGCGCCGCGGGGACCGGGAAGGTCTTGGCCTCCGCGAGGGGCCCGAGCGATCCAAAGAGAACGGCGAGGGAGAGGAGACGGAAGCCGCCGCAGCGCGCGAGCGACCCCGCCGCCCGGAAGGTAAGGTTTGCAAACATATATTTGTTCGCGGCATATTAAATGTACGGTTTTCATAACGTCAATGCAAAAGATGCCGCATTCTCTGGTCAGAAGGACGCGCTTCTCTTCCTCGATCGGGCGAATCCGGGAGCTCCGGCTCTCCCGCATCCGACCTTAGCCGGACGGGCGATCGTCGGCGAGGTAGCGACTCACCGATTCCGCGAGCTTCCGGCCAATGCCCTTCACTCGGGCGATTTCGTCGACGGAGGCCTTTCGAAGGCGATCGACCGAGCCAAAGGTCTGGAGAAGGAGACGCTTGCGATTGCGGCTGATTCCGGGGCAGTCGTCGAGCCGGCTCTCGCGCACCCGCTGGCGGAGCAGGAGCTGATGGTAGGCGTTGGCGAAGCGGTGCGCTTCGTCGCGCAACCGCTGCAGGAGGCGGATCGCTCCCGATTCCTTCGGAAGCTGGAGCGGGAGCGGCTGATCCGGCCGGTAGATCTCCTCGTTTTCCTTGGCCAGGCCGATGAGGGGGATGTCGGTCAAGCCGAGGGCGAGAAGCTCGCGGCGGGCGGAAGAGAGTTGGCCCGCTCCTCCGTCGACGACGATCAGGTCGGGGCGGCGCGTCCCCTCCGTCAAAACCCGCCGATAGCGCCGGCGCACCGCTTCGGCGATGCTCGCGAAGTCGTCTTGGCCGGCCACGGTGCGGATCCGGTAGCGCCGATAGCCCCCCCGCGCGGGCTTCCCCTGCTCGAAGACGACCATGGAGGCGACCTTATGGAGGGTCGAGATGTTCGAGATATCGAAGCACTCCATGACGGGCGGGGGAGTGGTGAGCCCCAGAGCCGCCGCGAGCTCTTCCAAATCCCGGCTGGGAGAGAGGGCGGGCTCGTAGGCCCGCAGGAAGCGCTTGACCGGCCGGGTCGTCTGTCGCAGGTCCTCCCAGAGGTTCCGCAAGTCGGCCGCCCGTTCGAACTCCAACCGGGCGGCCGCCTCTTCCATCTTCTTGCGGATCTCCTCGGCCATCTCCCGGGATTTGCCCTCGAGGAAGGCGCAGGCGGCCTCGACCCGTCGGCGATACTCTTCCTGCGTCTGCGTCCCGAGGCAGGGAGCGCAGCAGTTCTTGATGATCCGGTCGAGGCAGTGCTTGTAGTCCCGCTCGCCGGGCACGAGGGGGGCGCACGACCGGAGGCCAAAGATCTTCTTCATCCAGTTGATCGTGGTCCGTAGCGCTCCCGAGGAGGCAAAGGGGCCGAAGTAGCGGCAGCCGTCCTCCTTGCGCAGGCGGGTGATCTGGAAGCGCGGAAAAGGCTCCCGAAGGTTGGTCTTCACCAGGAGGAAGCGCTTATCGTCCCGGAAGCTGACGTTGTAGCGTGGGCGATAGTCCTTGATGAGCTTGCCCTCGAGCAGGATCGCCTCGGCTTCCGAGCGGACCGTGTGGAACTCGATGCGACGGGCAACGTCCACCATGGCCCGGATCTTCCGGTTGGCCGCGCTGCTGCGGGAGGGATGAAAATATTGGGCTACCCTCTTGTGGAGGTTGCGCGCCTTCCCCACGTAGATGACGCGATCGAGCCGATCGCGAAAGAGGTAGACGCCGGGCGCCTGGGGGAAATCGCGCACCGCCTTTTCGAGCTCGGATCGATCAACGCTCATCGGAGTCGACTATGAGAATCATTGGCATGTTTTCGGACGTCCGCCTATGGTACATCTTTCCACGATGAAGAGAGGAGCTTGGCTTTTCGGGCTGGTCGCCCTGGCGTTCTGTGCGCTCGATCCTCGGGCTTCCCGGGCTGCGGAATCCCTGCCGGCCGGTAGCAGGCATGTGGAAGCGGTTCTGCTTTCGGAGACCGATTCCCTCTCCCCGGGGGTGCCGGTCCTCATGGCGGTTCGTCTCCGCATGGAGCAGGGATGGCACACCTATTGGCGGAATCCCGGGGATGCCGGATCGGCGACGCGGATCGAGTGGAAGCTTCCCGAGGGCTTTCGCGCCGGCCCGATCCAGTGGCCGGTGCCCGAGGTAATCTCGGTTCCTCCCTTGACGAGCTACGGCTACGAGGGAGAAGCGTGGCTCCTGGTCTCCGTGACGCCTCCGGCATCGCTGCCCTTGGGGCAAACCATGGCCCTCTCGGCGAAGGTGAGCTGGGTGGAGTGCGCGCAGAGCTGCATTCCGGGGAGCGCCGATCTCGTGCTCGTCCTTCCGGTCGTGGCGGCTCCGGGGAAGATCGATGCTTCGCTGCGGGCGGCCTTTCTGCAGGCGCGCGCGGCCCTGCCGCAGGCTCCGCCCAAGACGGTGCAGGCGACCGCCTGGGTCGAACGTGGCAAGCTCCACCTCGAGCTGAAGAGCACCGAAAAGAAGGCGGCCGTCCTCGAGTCCCCCCGCTTCCTGCCTGTCGAGGAGGGCCTGATCGTCGACAGCGCACCGCAGACCTTCCGGCTCAAGCAGTTCGGCATCCTTCTCGAGATTCCTCAGCCGGCGAAGGCCAAACCCCTGCCCAGGAAGCTGGGTGGCCTGCTTCTGGCCCAATCGACCGAATGGAAGGGGACGCGGAAGATCGCCTGGGCGCTCGAAGCGGAGCCGGTGTCCGCGCCCATCGGCCTCCGCGTCCTTCCCGTCTCCAAGGAGCTCTGGCTGATCCTCGGCTTTGCCTTTCTCGGCGGGCTGATCCTGAACTTGATGCCCTGCGTCTTCCCCGTCCTTTCGCTCAAGGTCCTGCACCTGGTCGACCGGGGTCGGGAGGAGGGCGGCGGCTCGTTTGCGCATGGGCTTGCCTTTCTGGTTGGAGTCGTTTCGTCCTTCCTCGTTCTGGCGACGATCCTGCTCGCCCTTCGGGCGCAAGGAGCGGAGCTCGGATGGGGCTTTCAGCTCCAATCCGCTCCGTTCGTCGCGTTTCTGGTGGTCCTCTTCTTTCTGGTCTCGTTGAGCCTCTTCGGCGTCTTCGAGCTCGGAGCCTCCTTCGGGAGAATGGGGGGGGTCGCCGATCGGGTTCGGGGCCTCTGGGGGAGCTTTGGCAGCGGGGTGCTGGCCACCGTGGTGGCCAGTCCCTGCACCGCCCCGTTCATGGGGGTGGCACTCGGATTTGCCCTGGCTCAGCCGATGTGGGTCGCCTTGCTGGTCTTCGGCGCCCTGGGGCTGGGGGTCGCTGCTCCCGTCTTTCTCCTGTGCTCCTTTCCCGTGCTGATGCGGCTGTTGCCCCGTCCAGGGCGGTGGATGGAGGATTTCAAGCAGCTCCTGGGGTTTCCGATGATGGCAGCCGTCATCTGGCTTCTCTGGGTCTATGGGAAGCTGCGCGGGATCGACGGTGTGGGCTCTCTCCTCCTCGCCCTCATCGGGGTAGGCTTCGGCGCCTGGCTATTCGGAAGATACGCCAACCCGAGCCGGATCCTGCCGGTCCGGCTGGTCGCGGGCCTGGTCGGGGTGCTCGTAGTGGGTGCTGCCATCGGGTATCTCCTGCGAGATGCGTCGAGCCGAAGAGCCGAGGAGCCTTGGACTCCCTACTCGGCGGCGCGACTCAACGAGCTGCGGACCGAGGGGGTTCCTGTCTTCCTCGATTTTACGGCCTCCTGGTGCTTGACCTGCAAGGTCAACGAGCGGATTGCTCTCAACAACCCGGAAGTCCGCAAGCGCTTTGCCGACCGCGGGGTCGTCTGGATGGTGGCCGATTGGACGAACCGGGATCCGGCGATCACGCAGGCCTTGAGCGAGCTGGGAAGGAGCGGGGTACCGACCTACGCGCTCTACGGACCCGATCCCCAGTCGGAGCCGAAGCTGCTTCCCGAGCTGCTGACCCCACGCATCCTCCTGGACGAGCTTGAGAAGCTTCCGAGCCCGGGCCCCGGGGCACCCGCGCTCTCGTCCTCGCCGCAGGCCCGCCCGTGAAGCGCAGCGAACCGTTGCGGATGCCGGAAGGCGGCCGTTCGTTCTTTCCCGGATTCGGTGTCTTTGAAACGCTCCGCGTCGAAAAAGGGCTGCCGCAATTCGTGGAGGAGCACTGGCAGGCTCTCGGGGAAGCGGCCAAGGCTCTCGGCATCGACCGAAAAGTCGATTTTCGGAGGCGGGCGTCCGGCCTGCCTCCCGGGGAAACGGGCCGCTGGCGCTGGGTGGTCACTTGGGAAGACCAGTGGGAGAGCTTTGCCCGGGAGAGTCCCTCCGGCCGGGTTGCCTATTCGCTCGAGCCGGCTCCGCAGCGCGTCGGCTCCACAAACTGGGATGCCCGCTTCAAGACGCTCAGCTACTTGACGCACTGGCAGGCGCGGCGGGCGGTGGCCTCCGACGAGGCGCTCCTCTGCAACGAGAGGGGCGAGATCGCGTCGGGAGCCTGCAGCAATCTCTTCTGGGTCTGCGGGCAGTCGATCTTCACCCCCGCTCCGGAAGCGGGCTGCCGGGCGGGTGTGGTTCGAGGATGGGTCATGGGCCGGTGCAAGGTCGTCGAGGGATGCTTCCCCCTTGCCACGCTCGAGGAAGCGGAGGAGATCTTCTTGACCAACAGCTGGATCGGGATCATGCCGGTCAACCGGTACCTGGGTCGGGCTTTTCCCATCGGCCCCGTCGTCCGGCGGCTGCGCAAGGAGCTCGAAGCGGCGCTGCAGGGCACGACCTCGAGCCGGAAGACCCGCTAAGGCACCGGCTTGTCCTGCTCGGCTTCGGGCTCGAGCGCGGGCGGCGACCCGGGAGAGGAGATCGGCCGGCCCCGTTTCCGCTCGATACCGATGGCGATCCAGAGGGAGATCTCGTAGAGGAGATACATCGGAACCGCCAGGAGGAAGAGGGTGAAGGGATCGGAGGTGGGGGTGATGCAGGCGGCGGCGACGATGATGACGACGATCGCATGGCGGCGGTAACGGCGCAGGAGCTCGGCGCGGAGGATGCCGAAGTGGGTGAGCAGGACGACGACCAGCGGAAGCTCGAAGGCGAGGCCAAAGCCGACGACCATCTGGACGACGAAGTCGAGGTAGTTGGGCAGGGTCCACTGGGTTTCGACCCCGAGGTCGTGGCTGTACTGGACGAAGAAGCGGAGCGTCTGGGGCAGGAGGACGGCGTAGGAAAAGAATCCGCCGAGGAGGAAGAGGAAGGCTCCGGTGGAAAAGATGGGAAGGAGCGCCCGCTTTTCGGTTGGGGTCAGCGCGGGAAGGAGGAACTCACCGACGAAGTAGAGGACGGCGGGCAGGGAGAGGACGATTCCGGTCAGGAGGCTAATTTGGAGCTGCACCGAGAAGGGATCGACGACTCCCAGGAAGCGGAGAATCTTGGCCGGGTCTTCTCCCGCTTGCTTGAGCGGTCCGAGGAGAAGACGGAGGATCGGCTTGGTTTCGATGAAGCCGACGACGGAGGCGAGCGCCAGGGCGGCCAGTGCCTTGAAGACCGTCCAGCGCAGATCTTCCAGGTGGTCGAGGAAGGGCTTCTCGTCGGAGGAGTGGAGCATCGCTACGCGGGAGGCGCCGGTCTCCCGTAAAACTTCTTTCCCAGCTCGATCTTGGGGCGGCCTTGGGCGGTCCGCCAGCGGTTGGCGTCGCGCAGCGAATAGAGGCAGCCGCAATACTCCTGCTGGTAGAAGCCCTCTTCCCGGGAGATCTCGATCATTCGTTCGGAGCCGCCGAGCTTTCTCCAGTTGTAGGTCCAGTAGAGGAGGCCGGGATAGCGGGCCGCGGCCCGCATCCCAGCTCCGGTGACCTGGTCGAAATCCTTCCATCGCGAGATGCCCAGGCTGCTCGTAAACACGGGGAATCCCCGCTCAGCCGCATAGAGGGCCGTCCGCTCGAAGCGCAGATCGAAGCAGGCGGTGCAGCGCGCGCCCCGTTCGGGCTCCCACTCGAGGCCCCGCACCCGGGAAAACCAGTGGTCGGTATCGTAATCGGCATCAAGGAAGGGTACCGAGAGCTTCTGGGCGAAGGCGATATTCTCCCGCTTGCGCAGCTCGTACTCGCGGAGTGGATGGATGTTCGGGTTGTAGAAGAAGACGGTGAGCTCGGCGCCCGCAGCCAGGATGCGCTCCATGACGGCCCCCGAGCAAGGGGCGCAGCAGGAGTGGAGCAGGACCTTCTTTGCCCCGGCGGGCAGCTCGAACCTCGGGATCGGGGATCGTCGCCGCATGCCTCCCAGCCAAGCTCCGAAAGGCCAGGGTTGGCAAGGGGAAGTTGCTCGGGCGGCTTCCGGACGCCTTTCCCCGGGGACGCGCCTCCCTCGTTTCCGCCTCAGGCGAGGGTGCGCTCGAGGGTGCGGCGCAGGGCGTCGAGCTTTGCCGAGAAGCGCACCGGGTAGGGCGCCGCTACGGGAAGGAGCCCGCGCAGATCCTCCGGCAGGGAGGCGAGGGAGCGGGCGGCCCGCTCCCGGGCCGAGCGCAGCGGCTCGGGAGGCGCCAGGCGCTTTCCCTCTCGCATCACGGGAAGCAGGAGAGGGGTTCCGGGATGGTCCTCCCCTTCGAGAGCCACGAGGTCGGAGGCGATCTTGCCATCGCGACTGCATTGCCGGAAGACCTGCTTGCATCCGGGCCAGGTCGCTTTGCCTTCGGAGCGCTTCCGCCGGGGCTTGCCCGCGTACTCCTCGAGCTTGTAGACGCAGTCGAGGTAGGGCGCATCGGCGGAAGTGTCGAGGGAGGTGCCGATCCCGAAGCCGTTGATCGGAGCCCCCGTCCGGATGAGCTCCTGGAGTCGTTCCTCGGTGAGGTTCCCGCTCGCGAAGATGCCGACGTCGGTCAGGCCCGCCTGGTCGAGGATCCGGCGGACGTGTCGCGCATGGGCGCCGAGATCCCCGCTGTCGAGCCGAACGGCCAGCGGCCGAATCCCCCGCTCCCGCAGGCGTGGGGCGAGGCCGACGAGCTTGCGGACGGCCTCCTCGGTATCGTAGGTGTCGACCAGGAAGACGGCCCGCTCGGGGTTGGCCTCGGCGAAGCGCAAGAATGCCTCTTCCTCGGAGTCGTGCGCCTGGATGAAGGAGTGGGCCATCGTCCCGGAGAGGGGGATGCCGAACCGCTGGCCCGCGAGGACCGTGGCGGTCGCCGAGAAGCCGGCCAAGAAGGCGGCGCGCGCCGCGTAGAGTCCGGCTTCGGCGCCATGTGCCCGGCGCAGGCCGAAATCGACCAGCTCCTTGCCGGGGGCGGCCAGCACCGACCGGGCCGCCTTGGAGGCGATCATGGTCTGGAAGTGGAGCAGGTTCATGATCCGGCTCTCGAAGATCTGGGCTTCCGGGATGGGAGCGGTGACCCGGAGGATCGGCTCCTCGGGAAAGCAGACGGTGCCCTCGGGCATCGCGTGGACCTCGCCCCGGAAGCGGAACTCCCGGAGGGATGCGAGGAGCTCCGGGCGGAAGCCCTGACCGGCCAGCCAGTCGATCTCCTCGGGCTCGAACCGGGCCGATTCCAGGAAGGCGAGCACCTGCTCGAGGCCGGCGGCAACGAGGAAGTTTCGGCTCTTCGGGAGCCTTCGGACGAAGAGCTCGAAGACGGCTCTCTCGGTCATTCCTGCATGGACATAACCCTGGAGCATGGTCAGCTCGTAGAGATCGGTAAGGAGGAGGGTCGATTCGAGGTTCATCCGTTTTCCTGGAGGAATAGAACTAGATGACCGAGAAGCGGGCCGCCGGCAAGCCGCGCGTGCGTCCCAGGAGTGGGCTCCGGGGGGGCTTGCA
The DNA here is from genome assembly GCF_017310545.1 of Methylacidimicrobium sp. B4. Taxonomy (NCBI): domain Bacteria; kingdom Pseudomonadati; phylum Verrucomicrobiota; genus Methylacidimicrobium; species Methylacidimicrobium sp. B4. The sequence goes on along the minus strand of NZ_CP066203.1, from coordinate 778,921 downwards.
GGGCTTGCCGGGGCGATGCTAGGCTTCCCGCCGTCATGCCGCAGAGCTCCCCCGCTGCAGCTCCTATCCCTTCTTCATCGGTGGCCGCCGGTCACATCGTGGAGGTCCACGGGCCGGTGGTCGATATCGCATGCGAGCAGCTCCCGCCGATTCACTGGTGCCTCCGGGCCCGCTTCGATCACGAATGCTACACCTTCGAGGTCCACCAGCATCTCGATGGGCACCATGTCCGCGCGATCACGCTCCACTCGACGGCGGGCCTGCGGCGCGGCATGCCCGTGTATGACGGGGGGGGCTTCCTCCGGGTTCCCACCTCTCGGGAGTGCCTGGGCCGCCTGGTCAACGTCTTTGGGGAGCCGCTCGACGGGAAGGCACCGATCGCGACGACCGAGCACCGGAATATCGTCCAGGAGCCTCCCCCGCTTTCGGAGATGATCGGTCCGAAGGAGATTCTGCGGACCGGGCTCAAGGTCATCGACCTGCTCTGCCCCTTCGTGAAAGGGGGGAAGACGGGGCTCTTCGGTGGAGCGGGGGTGGGCAAGACCGTCCTCATGATGGAGTTCATGCATGCCGTGGCGTCGATCTACCAGGGCGTATCGGTCTTCGCCGGGGTGGGCGAGCGGATCCGGGAGGGTCACGAGCTCTGGCATTCGATGCAAGAAGCGGGGGTCATGGAGCAGACCCTGATGGTCTTCGGGCAGATGAACGAGTCGCCCGGGGTCCGCTTCCGGGTCGGGCTCACGGCCCTCTCCTATGCGGAGTACCTGCGGGATACCCTCCAGAAGGAGGTGCTCTTCCTCATGGACAACCTCTTCCGCTTCGTCCAGGCCGGCAGCGAGGTTTCCGGGCTGCTGGGCCGGATGCCGGCGATGGTGGGCTATCAGCCGACCCTTCTGACCGAAGTGGCCGAGCTCGAGGATCGGATCGTCTCGACCCAGCGGGGCAACATCACCGCCGTCCAGGCGGTCTACGTTCCGGCGGACGACATGACCGATCCGGCGGTCATGGCGATCCTGAGCCATCTCGACACGGTGGTGATCCTTTCCCGGGGGCAGGCGGCCAAGGGGTTCTATCCCGCGGTCGATCCTCTTCTCTCCACGAGCCGGATGATGGATCGGACCTTCCTGGGGGAGCGCCATTATCAGATCGCCGTCGATGTCCGGAAGGTCCTCGCCCGCTACAAGGAGCTCGAGGACATCATCAATCTCTTGGGCATGGAGGAGCTTTCCGAGGACGATCGGAAGACGGTCCTGCGGGCCCGCAAGCTCCAGCGGTACCTGACGCAGCCGTTCTTCACGACCGCCACTCATACCGGGATCGCGGGGCAGACGGTCCCCCTCGAGCAGGTGCTCGACGATTGCGAGGCGTTCCTCCGGGGAGATTGGGACGGCTTGACCGAGGAGCAGTGCTACATGCGCGGGAGCATGAAGGAGGAGAAGAAGGACGCATGAGAGCCTTTTCGCTGGTCTTGCGCGATCCGACCCACGTGGTCCGTCGCGACGACGTCATCTCCTTCGTGGGAGCCGACTCGTCCGGAAGCTTCGGGATTCTGGCCGGGCATGAGCGCTTTCTGACCTCCCTCCGGCTCGGGCTGGCGCGCTTCCGCTCGGCGGCTGACGACGGCGTCACCTATCTTGCACTGGCCAGCGGCCTCCTCTCCTTCGAGGACAACACGGCGACGATCTGCACCCGACACTTCTTTCTCGACCGGGATCGGGATCGGATCGCGCAGGCTCTCGAGGGAGAGATCCAGCGGGAGGAAGCCGATTTTCGGGAGATGCACGCCCTTGCGCGCAATCTCGAGCGGGAGATGCTCCGGCGGCTCTGGGAGCTGGGCCGGACCGGCTCGAAGCCGGGGCTGTAGGCATGGGGAGAGCGGGGCTTGTGGAGGATCACCAAGAGAACGGAGCGGGCCGGGGAGCCCAGCCGGGGCTGCCGGAAGAAGACGGAAGGCGGTTGGCAGGCCAAGTGGGTAAGGACGTGGAGCGGATGAAGAAAGCCGAGAAGGAGAAGCACAACGTCCTCTCCGCGTGGCTCTCCCTCGGAACGATCGGCCTTCTCTTCATCCTTCCGGTCGTCGTTGGGGCCTTTGTCGGGCGATGGCTCGATGAGCATCTGGCGGGCTATGCCATCCACTGGACGATCACGGGGATTCTCTTGGGGGTCATCCTGGGTGCCTTGAGCGTCTACAACCACCTCCGACAAAACTTATGAGCTCGGGAGGACTTCTTGGGCAGCCGATGCTGCGGATCGGCTCCTTCGCGCTGAGCGAGTCGGCGGTGAGCGCAACGGCGCTGACGATCCTGCTCGCCGCGGCGGCCGGCTGGGCGAAGAGCCGGCTGCGCCTCCGGGACCCGGCTGGCTGGCAGGTCGTCCTCGAGATGGCCGTTCAAGCGATCGAATCGACTGTCCGGGAGTCGATCCCCAAGGCGCCGGAGCGCGTTCTGCCGCTCATTGGAGCGCTCTGGATCTATATTCTTTTCGCCAACCTGATCGGGCTGATTCCCGGCCTCCATTCCCCGACCGGAGACCTTTCGGTGACGGGGGCGCTGGCGGCGATCGTCTTTCTGGCGGTGCCCTTCTATGGGGTGCGCGCCGAGGGGCTGCCCGCCTACCTGAAGGAATATTTCGCCCCGATGTTCTGGATGTTCCCTTTTCATCTCATGAGCGAGCTGACCCGAACCTTGACCCTGGCCGTCCGTCTCTTCGGCAACATGACGGGGATGGAGGTGGCGATCGGCATCCTGCTCCTGCTCGCCGGGTTCCTGGTGCCGGTCGCCTTTCTCTTCCTCCATCTCATCGAGGCTCTCTTGCAGGCCTACATTTTCGGGATGCTGGCCCTGGTCTACATCGCTGGCAGCATGCAGACGCTGGCCGAGAAGGAACAACAAAAGGGAGGAATCGCACGATGAGCAATTTGGGTCTGTTCACCACGCTCGTGACCGCGCTCGCGGTCTTGGCCATGGGACTCGGCGTCCTGGGGCCGGGGATCGGCATGGGGATGGCGATCGCCAAGGCGCTCGAGGCGCTGGCCCGTCAGCCGGAGGCCGAAAAGTCGATCATGCGCTGGCTCTTGATCGGCCTGGCGATGATCGAATCGCTGGCGATCTACGTCCTGGTCGTCGTGCTCATCGTTCTCTTCCGAAGCCCGATGCTCGATTACCTGCTCCACAAGTAGGTCCCGGGTGGAATCGAACGAGAGGCGATCGCTGTGAGCTTGGACTGGACGACCTTTCTTCTCCAGGTCATTAACTTCCTTGTCCTGGTCTGGCTCCTCCACCGGCTCCTCTTCCGTCCCGTCTTGCGGCTGCTCGCGGAGAGGAAGGCGGCGACCGCGAAGGCGTGGGAGGAAGCCCAGCGGGTCAAGAAGGAGGGCGAGGAGCTACAGAATGCCTATGCCAATCGCATGAGCCTCTGGGAGGCAGAGAAGGAGAAGGAGCGGGCGAAGCTTCTCCAAGAGATGCAGAAGGAACGGAGCCGGCTGCAGGGCGAAAACGAGCGGCTCATGCGGGAGGAGCGGGAGCGGTCGCGAGCGGTGGAAGCCCACCGGCTGGCCGCTCTCTCCCAGGAGGCGGAGAGCCGCGCGCTGCGGATCGCCAGCCAATTCGCCAGCCGCTTCCTCCACGATCTGGCGACACCCGATCTCGAGGCGAAGCTGATCGATCGGGCGATCGAGGAGATCGAGCGGCTGCCCGAGGAGACGCTCGCCGAAATCCGAGGCTCCGTAACCCGGGAAGGCGTCCAGCGGATGGAGGTTCGAACCGCGTTTCCGCTCGATCCCGCCCGGCGTGAGCGCCTCGTGCGCGCGCTCTGGGTGGCGTGCGGGAAGGAGCTGCCCTGTGACTGCCTCGTCGACGGTTCGCTCGGGGCGGGGGTGCGGGCGGTCGTGGGCGGGTGGATGGCCCGGGCGAACGTGAAGGACGAGCTTTTGTTTTTCGCTTCGAAAGGAGAGGGGTAAATCATGCTGGAAACGAAGGAACTTTCCCCGCTCGAGCAGAAGGCGAACTGGGTCGAGCAGTATCATTTTGCCCCCGAGGTTGCTGAATTCGGCCGGGTCACTTCCGTCGGCGACGGAATCGCCTGGATCGATGGGCTCTCCTCGGCCGCCATCGACGATCTGCTCGAGCTGGAAGACGGGAGCCAAGCGCTGGTCTATAGCTTGAGCCGCGAATCGGTCGGGGTGATGCTGCTGGTGCAGACCACCGGGCTGACGGCCGGGACGCTCGCGCACCGGACGGGAAGGCGGCTGAGCATTCCCGTCGGAGACTCGTTGCTGGGCCGAGTGGTCGATCCTGTGGGAAACCCGCTCGACGGGAAGGCCCCTCCGGCGGCGGATCGGAGGGGACTCCTGGAAGCTCCGGCGCCGGCGATCGTGGACCGCGAGTCTGTCGACCAGCCCCTCTATACGGGCAACAAGATCGTCGACGCGATGGTTCCCATCGGCAAGGGGCAGCGCGAGCTCGTGATTGGGGACAATGGCCTGGGAAAGACCAGCTTCTGCCTCGACATGGTGATGAACCAGCGGGGAAGGGACGTGCTCTGCGTCTATGTCCTGATCGGGCAGAAGCGCTCGAGCGTCGTCCAGGTCGTGGAGACTCTCCGGGCGCAAGGAGCTCTCGAATACACGGCGGTCGTGGTGGCCGAGGCGACGGCGCTCCCCGGGCTCCAATACCTCGCCCCCTTTGCCGGCTGCGCCCTGGCCGAGGAGTGGATGCGCTCGGGACGGCAGACGCTGGTGATCTACGACGATCTCTCGCAGCATGCACAGACCTACCGGGAGCTCTCGCTCCTGCTGCGGCGGCCTCCGGGGCGGGAGGCCTACCCGGGAGACATCTTCTACTTGCATAGCCGGCTCCTGGAGCGGTCGACCCGGTTGTGCGCTGCTCAAGGCGGAGGAAGCCTGACGGCGATCCCGATCGTAGAGACGCAGCAGGGGGAGCTCGCCTCCTACATCCCGACGAACCTGATCTCGATTACCGACGGGCAGGTCTTTTTTGAGCAGAGCCTCTTCGCCGCCGGCACCCTTCCCGCGATCGACGTGACGCGATCGGTCTCCCGCATCGGGGGAGCGGCGCAGCATCCCGCACTGCGGAAGGAGGCGGGACGGATGAAGCTCGATTTCCTCCAGTTCCTCGAGCTCGAGGTCTTCACCCGGTTCGGAACCAAGCTCGAGGCATCGCTCGAGAAGAGGATCCAACGGGGAAGGCTGCTGCGCGAGCTCCTCAAGCAGGAAAAGCTGGTCCCAGCGAGCCCCGAGCAGGAGCTCGGCTGGCTGGCGGCCTTCAACGAGAATCTCTTCGACGCCATTCCGACCGATCGGGTCCGGGCTGCGCAAGCGGCCCTCTTCTCCCGCATCGCCGAATCGGGCCTTACGGTCGAGGAGCCCCGGGAGCGCTGGCTGGCCCTCGCGAAAGAGGTCCTCGTGCCGCTCTCTCCCTTGACACCCGGCCCCGCTCCAGGCCAACCCGCGCCCGTTGCCGCATGAGCCGCCGTCGCGAGATCCTCCACTATCGCCACTCCCTCCAGGAGATCGGCGAGATCATGAAGGCCATGAAGAACATGGCGCTGGTCGAAGTGCGCAAGCTCGCCAAGTTTTCGGGCGTCCAGCGCGATCTGATCGCGGCTCTCGAAGGGATGGCCAAAGGCTTCTACGGGGCACATCCCGAGCTGCTCCCTCCGGATCGTCCCGGGGACCGGCCCATCTATCTGCTCCTGGGTTCGGAACGGGGCTTTTGCGCCGATTTCAACTCCTCGCTCGTCCGCTTCTGGGAGGAGCGGGTCAAGGCGGTGGCGGCCAAAGGGGACTATGAGCTGATCCTGGTCGGAGGGCGGTTGGAGGGACGGGCGGCGGGCTTTCCCAAGATCTCCCGATCCCTGGCGGGACCGAGCGTCTGGGAGGAGGTGGCCGACTTCCTCCCGCGGCTGATGGCCACGATCCGGGAGCTGGTCGAGGCGGGTTCGACCGGGCTCATCGTCATCTTTCATGAGCCCGATCCGGAGTCGATCGAGGAGCGGAGGCTGTTGCCCCTTCCCATCGCCGCCGAAATGCTGCGGAAGGGAGCCGCCGGGGTTCCTCCTCTCCTGCAGATCTCGCCCCGCCACGTTTCGGAGGATCTGGTCGACACCTACCTGCTGGCGGCGCTGCACGAAGCCCTCTACTCGTCGCTTGCCGCTGAGAACCGCAAGCGGATGGAGCACATGCAGAATGCGCTCGACCGGTTGGACAAGCGGGTCGCCGAGCTGACGAGCGCGGCCAACCGGCTCCGGCAGGAGGAGATCACCGAGGAGATCGAGGTGATCCTGCTCTCGGCTGAAGCGCTCGAGCGGCGGAAGAAGGCCGCCGCGTGAGGCGGAACAGCTAGGGAAGCCGTTCTTCCCGAGCCAAGCCTTCCGCGAGCGGCCACTCCTTGTGCTCGGTAAGGGAGTTGACATCCTCTCCGGCCTAAAGTTCGGAGATTCCTACGGCGCTCAATCCGGGCTTAAACCGGAATGAGCCGCTTCGGTGGGTTCCTGCTGCTGGCGGCTCGATGCCGCTCACTTCACAGGCGATCCGGGCGTGTCCCGCCCTTAAAACATGGATCGCGCCGACCAAATCGGCGTTTTCCTCAAAACCGCACTCCACGCACTCGAACCGGGCTTGCGTCCGACGGTTGTCCGCCGACACGTGGCCGCAACACGGACAAGCCCGGCTCGTGTTCCGCGGCGGCACGACCAGAAGGCGGCCGCCTCTCCACTCCATCTTGTACTCCAGCTGCCGCCGGAACTCGAACCAGCCTTGGTCGAGGATGGACTTGTTCAGTCCAGACTTGGCCCGAACGTTTCTTCCCGGTGCATCCGCCGTGCCCGAAGCCGACTTGGACATGTTCCGCACCTGCAAGTCCTCGATGCACGCCATCGCGTGGTTTTTGCTGATCGTGGTCGTGACTTTGTGCAGGTAGTCGCGGCGGGCATTGCCGATGCGGGAATGAATCTTCTGGATTCGGGCCTTGGCCTTCTTCCAGTTGTTGCTGAACTTGACCTTGCGGCTCATGGCCTGCTGCGCCTTGCGCAGGGCGGTTTCATGCCGCTTGAAGCTGTTGAGCGGCGCATAGAACGTGCCATCCGAAAGCGTGGCGAACCGCGCCACGCCCATGTCGATGCCGACCGCGCCGCCCTTCGGGATGGGTTGCTCGACTTCGCGCTCGGCCAGGATGCTCGCGTGCCACTTGCCGCAGGACTGGCTGACGGTGACGCTCCTCACTTCTCCCAACACGTCCCGGCTGAGGCGATAGCGCAGCCAGCCGAGCTTGGGCAGGAACAGGCGGCCATTCGCCTGGTCGAGCTTGATCTGCTTCGGGTCGGGGTAACGGAAGCGATCCGACTGGCCCTTCCTCTTGAAGCGCGGGAAGTCGGCCCGCTTGGCAAAAAAGTTACTGTAGGCCCGCTCCAAGTCCTTGAGCGCCTGTTGCAAGGGATGAACGGGCGCATCGGCCAGCCAAGGCGCGACACGCCCGGAAGGCATGGGATCGCCGTTACGCCATTTCGTAAGCTCCTTGCACAGCCCGGCGTAACCGAGCCTCTTCTCTCCGGCATCGTAACGCGCCATCTGCAAGTTCAACGCCTCGTTGAACACAACCCGACACGAGCCAGCGAAGCGGCGCATTTGCCGCTCTTGCTGGCCGTCTGGCCGCAGTTGAAACCTGAAGGCTTGCAGCCGCCGCATTGCGCTCAATCATACGGGCGTATCATGATGGATGCAAACGTTCCCTGGTCTCCGTGAAATGTCCAGTGACGAGTCCATCCAGCAACGGACACTCAGCCAAAGCTAACGCCTCCCCCGCTATCCTTCCCCGCCCTGAACGGCGAGGCTTGTCGCGCTCCAGGTCACCTCCGCGGCGGTCGAGGGCGCCAGGAATCGCGCCCGGGAAGAGCTGGGCAGCCGGCAGGGAGCCTCTTCCTGTCCGGGAAAGGCTCCTCGCGGAGGAAGGGGGCTCGCCTGAGCGCTCCTTTTTTGCTCTCTTGCTCGTGGCAACTGCTCTCGTGGCAACTCTCCTGCGCGCTACCCAGCCTGGCGGCCGACCGTTCGGCCGGCGGACGATCCTTGCCTCGGTGCCGAGCCCTTGGCCGGCGGTGGTCGTCGGGCTGGTCGGCTTGCTCTGGCTCCTCGACGCGCGGCCAGGATGGGCGGACGTGGAGGGAGCGAGTCGCCGCCAATATCTGGGGAACTGGCTGGAGGCGGCCGAGGATGGAAACCCGGGGGCCGCCTCCGGCAGGGCGAGCTCCGCCTCCGCCGGGCCCGTCCGATTGGGGCCGCACTTCTGGATCGATCGCTGGCTCACGCATTCCGAGATCGCCCGTTCCCAGGAGCAGCCGATCTGGCCCGCGGCCATGGTGACCCAAACCCCGAGGTTGGAGGAGTATATGCAATACTCGCAGGGCTGGCAGCAATCCCCGGGGGGGATCCAGGCGACGCAGTACGCGGCTCCGTTCACCGGAATCAAGAATATCCTCGGCGACAACCTGGCCTTGGCGCTCAGCCCGCCGATGTACGCCACCAATGTGGGAGGACCGGGGACGAACGGGTTTGGAGATGCCGCGGCCTTCCTCAAGTACCGGATCGCTTCCGCCAACGAGGAGAACGGCAACTACGCGGTGAGCGTCATTCTGCTGACCGAGGCACCGATCGGGCCCATGCCGGTCAGCACGGGTGCCTGGATCTTTGATCCCTTTTTTGTGGTCGGCAAAGGCTGGGGTCATTTCGACATCCAGAGCGGGGTCGATGTCGCGATCCCGACCGGCCTCTCCTCGGAGCTGGGGACTCCCGCCTCGCTCCGGGTAGCCATGCAGTACAACTGGCTCACCTATCTTTGGCCGACGCTGGAGGTCTTTTCCACGTACTGGGCCAATGGCCCCTATTCCGGGGAGACGCAGGTCGTCCTCATGCCCGAGCTGGAAATCGGCTACGTTCCGATCCCCGGCACGCGCTACATGGTGGTGCTCGGCGTGGGCTACGAGATCGCGGTGACCGAGCCGGCCATCTTCCACCATGCCTGGGACCTGATGTTCCGCTTCTATTACTAGCCGGTGCCGGGGAATGGAGCGCCTCAGTCCCGTCGGAGGAATTGGGATCCCAGGAACCGGCCGCCGACCCTCATCTGGCGCAGATCGAACTTGCTCTCTGGTCCACGGTGGATCTCGCGGAGGTCGGCGCTGCCTCGAACCCGGAGGCGGCGGAGGATCGCCCCGGTCTGGAGAAACGAGCTGTCGCGCAGGGAGAGCGAACCGTCGATTCGACCATCTTCCAGAAAGAGGGCGCAGGGGCGGCGATAGGTGAAGCGCGCCTGCGAAGCATCGAAGTTCCCGCCGACGCGGAGGCCTCCAAGCCGTACTTCCTCCGAAGCCTGAAGGCCGCGGAGGTCGACGTCGCCGGAGACCACAAGCCGCTCTCCGTAGATCGCGCTCCCGGCGCATCCGGCGAAGGAGAGCGCCGGGATGGTCAAGTGGAGGATATCCACCGGGTAGTGGAGGAAGCAGTGGCGAAGGCGGAGCGGAACGGCGATCCGGAGATAGGAGAGGTAGACTGGCCCCCAGATCCTGGCTCCATCGATCTCGATCCCGCGCTGGGTGAGAAAGCCCCGCGCGGTTCGATTCAGGAGGAGCCAGCGGATGATCTCGGCGCGAATCGTCCGGCGGAGCTCCCCCGGAGGAAGGCTCTGGGGATTGCGGGGAAGCCATGGGGGAACGGTCGAGCCGATCCGTGCCGGCAGCCCGGCTGGCACCGCCGACAGAAGGGCGGTTTCTGCCGGCGTGAGCGGGCCGAAGACCCGGACGGCCCGTTCGTGCAGCCCCCGCGCGCTCTTCGGTGGCTCCGTCCACGCCCGGCCCGCGGCGGGCCAGCAGAGGAGGACGAGGAGGAGGCCGGGAATCGCCGGCTGGAATCGCCCCCTCCGCCTCTTCCCTATCCGATTGCCGGGTGCGGGGCGCTCCAGGTCCAATTCTGGATCTCGGGAAGGTCGTCGAGATGGCTCTTCACGTAGATGCGGTGCTCCGCCAGCTTCTTCTCGAAGAGATCGATGACCGGCTGGGCGCGGGAAGCCAGGCGGGGGACGCGGCGAAGAGCCTCGATGGCCAGATGGTACCGGCTCATCTCGTTGAGGACGACCATGTCGAAGGAGGTCGTCGTCGTCCCCTCCTCGACGTAGCCCCGCACATGGAAGCGCGCCGGGTTGGGCCGGCCGTGCACGAGGTCGTGAACCATCCGCCGGTAGCCGTGGAAGGCGAAGATCACCTCTTTCTCTTCGGTGAAGAGGTTGACGAAGTCCTGGGTATCCATCCCGTGCGGATGGTAGGCCGGAGGCGACAGGGACATCAGGTCGACGACGTTCACGACCCGGACCCGGAGCTCGGGAATGTGGGTCTGGAGCAGCCAGGAGGCTGCCACCGCCTCCAGGGTCGGAACGTCGCCCGCGCAGCCGAGGACGATGTCGGGGTCGCCCCCATCGTTCCCCGCCCAGTCCCAGATGCCGGCGCCGCGGGCGCAATGGGCCCGGGCCTCCTCGAGGCTCAGCCATTGGAGCGCCGGCTGCTTCTCGGCGATGATCAGGTTGACGTAGTGGCGGCTGCGCAAGCAGTGGTCGAGGGTCGAGAGGAGCGTGTTTGCGTCAGGCGGAAGGTAGATCCGGACGACGTCGCCCTTCTTGTTGATCAGCGTGTCGATGAACCCGGGTCCCTGGTGGGTGTAGCCGTCATACTCCTGCCGCCAGACGTGGGAGGTGAGCAGGTAGTTGAGTGAAGCGACCGGGTGGCGCCAAGGGATCTCCTTGTAGAGCTTGAGCCACTTCGCATGCTGGCTCGCCATCGAATCGAGGACGGTGGCAAAGGCCTCATAGGAGACCAGGAGGCCATGGCGCCCGGTCCAGAGATAGCCTTCGAGCCAGCCCTCGCAGGCGTGCTCGCTCAGGATTTCCATGACCCTCCCGTCGGGAGAGAGATGGTCATCTCCGGGCAAGACCTTGGAGACCAGGCAGCGGTCGGTCACCTCGAAGACCGCCCCGAGCCGGTTCGAATCGGTCTCGTCGGGGCAGAAGACACGGAAGTTGTTGGGGTTGCGTCGGATGACGTCGCGGACGAAGCTCCCCGCCACCCGGGTGGCTTCCGCGTCGACCGCCCCGCGCGGCTTGATCGAGACCGCATAGTTGGCGAAATCGGGCAGGTCGAGCTCGACCAGGAGCTTCCCCCCGTTGGCGTAGGGGCTGGCCCCCATCCGGAGATCGCCTTTGGGCGCGAGCGCCTCGAGCTCGGACCGGAGCCGTCCGCTCTCCTCGAAGAGCTCCTCGGGCTTGTAGCTGCGCAGCCAGCCTTCCAGGAGTCGGAGATGCTCGGGATTCTCGCCTGCGTCCATCAAGGGAGAGCGATGGGCCCGCCAAGTGCCCTCCAGGGGAACGCCGTCCACCATCTTGGGGCCCGTCCACCCATCCGGGGTGCGCAACAGGATCAAGGGCCATCGCGGACGTCCCTTGACGCCGCTCTCCTGAGCCTCCTTTTGGAAGGAGCGGATCTGCTCGTAGGCTTGGTCGAGGGCCTGCGCCAACTCGGGATGCACCTTCGCGGGATCGGAGCCGGCGACCGTAAGCACCTGGTAGCCAAAGCCCGAGAAGAGCAGGCGGAGCTCCTCGTCCTCCATCCGGCCGAAGATCGTGGGGCCGGAGAGCTTGCCGTCGTTGATGTGAAGGATCGGCAGGACCGCCCCGTCCCGCTTCGGGTTGAGGAAGTGGATCGACTGCCAGCTTCCGGAAAGAGGGCCTGTTTCCGCCTCGCCATCGCTCACGACGGCGACCGCGATGAGCTCCGGCCGGTCGAAGACCGCCCCAAAAGCATGGAGCATGGAGTAGCCGAGCTCTCCCCCTTCGTGGATCGAGCCCGGGGTCATCGCGCTCACATGGCTCGGCACGCCTCCCGGCGAGGAGAACTGCCGGCAGAAGCGGGTGAGGCCCGCCAAGTCATGGGTGATCTCGGGGAAGAATTCCGAGTAGGTGCCTTCCAGGTAGACGTTGGCCAAGATGGCCGAGGCGCAGTGGCCCGGGCCGGTGAGAAAGAGGAATCGGGCGCCCGTATCCTGGATCAGCCGGTTGAGATGGACGTAGATGAGGTTGAGGCCGGGAGCGGAGCCCCAGTGGCCACGGATCCGCGGCTTGAGATGCTCGGGTCGGAGCGGCTCCCGGAGAAGCGGGTTCTCCTTGAGGTAGAATTGCGCCGCGGCCAGGTAGTTGGTCGCACGCCAATAGGAGTCGAGCTTTTCCAGTCTTTCGGCGGAGAGGGGGGTCATGATGGGACGAAGTCTCCCGGTGGATGGTTGGTGTGATGCGGCGGAAGCCGACGACGAGGACAGTTTGGCAAAAGGCCCGGCTCGAGCGCAAGCGGGATTCGACCATCCAGGGAGGCTTGGGACTGCAGCGGCTACTTCTTCTCGGTCTTCCCGCGCGCCCGGGAAGAGGATTTTTTCTTCGCGGCCTTCTTGGCCCGGGCGGGCGCTGCCTTCGCGCCGCCGCCGGACCGGCGGGAGCCCTCTTTCGGAGCGGAGGAGGGGGAGCGCTTCTCGAAGGCGAAGCCGATCTTCCCTCCTTCCTTGAGCTCGAGGAAGGCTGAGAAGCGGCGCTTGGTCTTTCGAGAGAGGAAGCCCGAAAGGAGTGCGGTCTTCCGCTCCCGGAGGAGCTGGGCGACCTCCTCGCGGGAGATCTCCCGGCTCAGGATCTGCTTGCCGATCCGGAAAGAGCAGCCAGGAGCTTCCTTGAGGGCATGCTCGCAGGCGTAGGCGGTGGCGGTCTCAAAGACGCTTCCTCCGTCGACGGGACAAGAGCCGACCGGTTCCTCATTGATGATCTGCCGGGATGCTCCTTCGGAGCTCTCTTGGGAAAAGACGAAGGTCACCTTCCCCTCGGGCCCGAGCTTGAGCCGAGCCGAGAACGGCTGGCCCGAGCGGCTCCGGAAGCCCGAGAGGGGGCCGATCTCGCCCTGCCGGACGAGTGTGGTCACCTCTTCCCGGGAGAGCGGCCGGCTCGCGAGAAACTTGGGAATCCGGAAGCCGCTCGACGAACGATAGTCGTAGAGCGTCTCGACGAGGGGAGAGCCGTCCGGTCCCTCAGCCTCCATCGGTTTCGCGTAGGCATCGGCCGAGCCGAAGCGGCGCGCATCGTCGACGATCTGGCGGGTGAGTCGACAGATCTCCTCCATGAAGCGGGACCGGGTGAAGGTGCCTCGCTCGATCTGCTGGAGCTTCCACTCCCAGTCGCCCGTCATCTCGGGGGAGGAGAGGACGGGGATTCCTGCGGCCTGCAGGAGCTCGAAGAGGGCGAAGGCCTTCGGAGTCGCGAGAAGCTCGCGGGCCTGCCGGCGCAGATATTCTTCCTGGACGAGGCCTTCGATGATGGCCGCCCGGGTGGCGGGCGTCCCGAGGCCCTTCTTGGCCATGGCCTCCCGGAGCTGCTCCTCTTCCACGAGCTTTCCGGCGTTTTCCATCGCCGAGAGAAGGGTGGCCTCGGTGAAATGGGGGGGAGGCTTGGTCGAGAGCCCGACGACTTCCAGCGCTTCCGCCCGGGCCATCGCCCCATCGGGGATGGGAGCGAGGTTGGCCTCTCCCTCCCCGCCCCTCTCCGCCACGGCCTCTCTCCCGTGGACGGAGAGCCAGCCCGGATCGCGCAGGATCTTTCCCTCGGTTCGGAAGCTCTCTCCCTCGATCACGGTGATCCGGGTGACCGCCTCGAAGCGGGCCGGCGGGTAGAAGACACCCAGGAAGCGTTTGCACACAAGATCGTAGATCCTCCGCTCGGCCGGATCGAGCCCGCCCGGCAGGGTTCCCGTCGGGATGATCGCAAAGTGGTCGGAGACCTTGGCGTTATCGAAGATCCTCTTGTTGGGCTGGATCCAGCCCTTCTCGAGGATCGTGCGGGCCGAGCCCTCCCAGAGCTGCGCGAGCTTTTCCACGACGCCGCGGACAGTCGCCCGGTAGTCCTCGGGAAGATGGCGGGAGTCGGTTCTCGGGTAGGTGAGGGCCTTGTGGGTCTCGTAGAGAGCCTGGGCGATCTGAAGGGTCCGCTTGGCACTGAAGCCGAAGCGTCCGTTGGCCTCCCGCTGGAGGGAGGTGAGGTCGAAGAGGGGGGGAGCGGCTTGGAGAAGGACCTTCCGCTCCTCGGTGACGGGCCCGCTCTTCCCGAGGCAGCGCTCCCGGATTGCCCGGGCCCGCGCCTCTTCCCAGATCCGCTCCGGTCTCTCCTCCGAGGCCTCGGCTCTTCTCCTGGAGGCGGCGATCGCAGGATCGAACCAGCGTCCGGTGTAGGAGCCCGTAGCGGCTTGAAAGGTCCCGTGAAGCTCCCAATAGTCGCGGGGACGGAAATCCTGAATCTCCCGGTCCCGCCCGACGACAATCGCCAGGGTTGGCGTCTGCACCCTTCCGACCGGGGTGAGAGCAAAGCCACCGGGTCTCGAGTGGAGGGCGGTCAGTGCGCGGGTGCCGTTGATGCCAATGAGCCAGTCGCTTTCGGAGCGGCAGAGCGCCGCCTGGGCCAGAGGCTCCATCTCCGCCTGAGGGCGAAGATGGTTCAGGGCTTGGCGGATCGCCTCCGGGGTCATCGACTGGAGCCAGAGGCGGTCGACCGGCTTCTGGACGCGAGCATAGTCGATCAGGTAGCGGAAGATGAGCTCGCCTTCTCTTCCCGCATCGCAGGCGTTGATGATCCGTTCGACGTCGCTCCTCCGGAGCAGCCGGAGGAGCAGATCGAGCCGCTGCTTGGTCTGGGTGATCGGTCGTAGCTGGAAGGCGGAGGGGAGGATCGGGAGATGCTCGAGCGACCACTCCTTGTGCTTCTCGTCCATGTCGCCGGGTCGGCAGAGCTCGACCAGGTGGCCGATCGCCGAGGAGATGAGGTAGCGATCGTTTTCGTAGACATCATGGCGACCGGAGGGGAATCCGCCGATGGCCGAGGCGAGATCCGCGGCCACGCTCGGCTTTTCGGCGATGATCAGAGTCTTGGCCATGCCTTTTCGAATGACGCGCCTTTCTTCCGCGGGTTTTCCTCTGGGTTTGCGAGCCGGGTGCCTGGCGCTCCGCTAGGCGACACGCACGAAGGCGTTTCCCGGCAGCCGGCGGACGAGCCGCTTCATTTCGAGTCGCAGCAACGTAGAAGAGACGGTCGGCGATGGCAAACCTGTTCTGGCGACAATCGCATCAAAGAGGCTCTCGTCCAGGCCGAGTGCGGCAAAGACCGCTCGCTCTTCCTCGGTCAGGGAGGGGGGGAGGGGGCGCTCCCGGGCTACGGGAGCCGCCGGGAGCCAGAGGGCCAGCTCCGAGACGATGTCCCCGGCTTCGGTCACGAGCTTGGCTCCCTGCTGGATCAGCCGGTTGGAGCCGGCGGCCAGGGGGTTGTCGATCCGGCCGGGGACCGCGAAGAGCTGCCGGCCCTGCTCGAGAGCGCACTGGGCGGTGAGGAGCGCCCCGCTCGCCATCGGCGCCTCGATCACGACCACTCCCGAGGAGAGGCCGCTGATGAGCCGGTTGCGCTGCGGGAAGGTATGACGGGCGGGGGCGGTGCCGAGCGGGAGCTCGCTCAAGAGGCAGCCGGTCTGCTCGATCCGGCGGGCGAGCGCCTCGTTTTCCGGAGGGTAGACGCGATCGATGCCGCAGCCGAGGACGGCCCAGGTCGATCCTTGAGCGGCCAAGGCTCCCATGTGGGCGGCCGTGTCGATGCCGCGGGCGAGTCCTGAAATCACCGGAATGCCCGAATAGGCGAGCTGGTAGGAGAGCCGACGGGCCGCTTCGATTCCGTAGACGCTCGTGCGGCGCGACCCGACGACACCGACTCCGCGCAGCCAGCGCTCGGGTCGCTCGCCGCGCAGGTAGAGCAGAAGCGGAGGATCGGGGATCTCCGCGAGCGCCTCGGGATAGCCCGGCTCTCCAAGGAAGAGAAGCTCGATTCCCAGGGCCTGGCAGCGAGCCCTCTCCTTCTGGGCTGCGGCGGGATCGGCGCGGGCGACTGCCGCAGCGAGCTTGGGCCCGATCCCGGGAAGGCGGGCGAGCGCGGCTTCCCCTGCGGCAAAGACGGCTTCGGCGGAGCCGAAGGCCTCGATCAGCCGGCGGGCGCGAGCCGAGCCGATTTCCGGCAGCAGGTGAAGGAGGAGTACCGCCTCGCGGTGGGTCATGCCGGCGGATCGAGGATGATGGCGAGAGCCTGGTCGACCTCTTCCTCGGGAACGCGGGTGATGAGCGGATCGCCCAGGGCGCGAAGCAGGACCCAGTGGTTGACTCCCCGCTCCCGCTTCTTGTCGACC
Organism: Methylacidimicrobium sp. B4; assembly: GCF_017310545.1. Taxonomy (NCBI): domain Bacteria; kingdom Pseudomonadati; phylum Verrucomicrobiota; genus Methylacidimicrobium; species Methylacidimicrobium sp. B4. Next base: position 762,622 of record NZ_CP066203.1, on the reverse strand, counting down.
AGCAGCGCCTCGCGAATCCGGGCCCGGGAAACTCCCGGGACGACCCGGGGGAGGCCATGACGGACGAGCAGCCGGTCGAGAAGGGCGCCCGCCGATTCGGGGAGCCCGCAGAGCCGCTGGGAGAGGAGGGTCGCCACCCGCATGCCGAGGCCGACCGCTTCTCCGTGGACGAGCGTTCCGTAGGCGAGGGCGGCTTCGAGGGCGTGGCCCATGGTATGGCCGAAGTTGAGAATCGCCCGCCTTCCGCCCGTCTCCCGCTCGTCCTCGCCGACGACCGCCGCCTTGATCTCCACCGACCGCCGGACGATCGCCTCCCAATCGAGCGATCTCTCCTCGAGGGTCGAGAGGAGCGAAGGATCGGCGATCATGCCGTACTTGATCACTTCGGCCAGGCCGGCGCGGATCTCGCGCTCGGGAAGGGTGGCGAGGGTATGCAGATCGGCCAGGACCTCCCAGGGCTGATAAAAGGTTCCAACCAGGTTCTTCCCCTGGGGGAGGTTGATCCCCGTCTTTCCCCCGACCGCGCTGTCCACCATCGAGAGGAGGGTTGTCGGGATCTGGAAGAGAGCGATCCCCCGGAGGAAGATCGAAGCCGCGAAGCCCGCGAGATCGCCGACCACCCCTCCGCCCAGGGCGAGCAGGGCCCCCTTCCGATCGATCCGGTGCTCGGCCATCGCTTCCAGAAGGAGGCCAAGCTGAGAAAGGCTCTTCGAACCTTCCCCCGAAGGAATCCAGAGCACCGCGGGCTCAAAGCCCGCGTTCGCGAGCGAGCTCCGGACCGCTTCCGCGTAGGAGCCCAGCCGTGCGTCGGCGACCAGCGCGAGGCGCGCGCCCAGGGCGTAGTGGGAGGAAAGCCGGGGTCCAAGCTCTTCCAGGAGGCCGCTGCCGATCCGGACGGGATAGGTGCGGCTGCCGGCCGAAACGGTGACGGAGCAGATGGGATTCATGGAGAGGAATGTAGAGAAGAAGAGGAGGCGGGACGAGAGGAAGCGCTCGGCCGCTCCTCCCGGCTCCGCCGACGGGAGCTGCCGCGCCTCGGAATGGGGGAGGAGACCTGAAGCTCGACCCCATCCGAGCCGAGCAGCTCCTCGAGGGCGGCGAGGAGCGGGGGCGTCGCCTGGACAAAAAATTTTCGCGAGGGCTCGATCTCGACCCAGGCTCCGTCGGCTCGCCGGCAATGGAGGCGCACGGCGAGCCTTCCCGGCCACTGCCGGAGAATGCCGGCCAGCTCCTGCCAGCGTTCCGAGGTCCAGCGGTCGAGGGAGAGGTGGAGGAGCAGGGCTTGGGCGAGCCCTTCGCAGGCCTCCGGCAGCGACAGAAGCTCGGTGGTCCGCACGCTCGTCCCGTTGTCCCGCCGGGAAACCGTGCCCGCCAGGATCGCCAGCTCGCCCGGCTCCCACCCCTTGGCAAGGGAGGCGTAGAGATCGGGGAAGACGATCGCTTCCACCGAACCCGTCGAATCTTCAATCTGGAGCCGGGCGAAGGGACGCCCGTCGCGGCTCGACGTCCGCACCTCGATGCGGCCGACGATGCCGGCGAGCCGAACCGGGGCGCCATCGGCAAGGGAGGAGAGGGCTCCGATCTCCGCAGTCTGGAAGGGGCGGAGCTGGCTCCGGAACTCCTCGACCGGGTGGCCCGAGAGATAGACGCCCAGGAGCTCCTTCTCGAAACGGAGCTTTTGCGAGGTGGGAAACTCGGGAAGCCCCATCTCCTCCCGATTCTGCGCCGGCGCGACGGAAAGGTCGAAGAGCGACCCTTGTCCCTCGGCTCGCTCCCGGGCCGCCGTCGACGCCGAGGAGAGGGACAGGTCGATCTCGGAGCAGAGCTGGGCGCGCGAGCGGCCGAAGCCGTCGCAGGCCCCCGCCTTGATCAGGCTCTCCAAGAGCTTGTGGTTGAGCGTCCTGCCGGTCGTGCGCAGGCAGAGATCGGCCAAGGAGGAGAAGGCCTTCTGCTTCCGCGCCTGGACGAGACCCTCCGCGATGCCGACGCCGACGTTCTTGATCGCGGCCAGGCCCCACCGGATTCCCCCGCCTTCGACCGTGAAGCGGGCCTCGCTCCGGTTGACGTCTGGCCCGAGGACGGGGATGCCCATCCGGGCCGCCTCAGCGACCAGGGAGGCGACCTTGTCGCTCTCCCCCATTTCGTTGGAGAGCAGGGCGCTCAGGAAATAGACGGGGTAGTGGGCCTTCAGATAGGCGGTCTGGTAGGCGAGGAGCCCGTAGCAGGCGCTGTGGGCCTTGTTGAAGCCGTAGCCCGCGAACTTTTCGAGCGTGTCGAAGATCCTTCCGGCCTGCTCTTCCGGAATCCGGTTCCTTTCCCAGCAGCCGCGGACGAAGAGGTCCCGGTGCTTGCGCATCTCCTCCGGCTTCTTCTTTCCCATGGCGCGCCGCAAGAGGTCAGCCTGCCCGAGCGAGTAGCCGGCGAGAAGGCTCGCCGCCTGCATGACCTGCTCCTGGTAGATCATCACCCCGTAGGTGTCCTTGAGGATCGGCTCGAGCAGGGGGTGGGCATACTCGATCGGGATCTTGCCGAGCTTCCGGTCGGCGTAGGCTGGAATGTTCTCCATCGGTCCCGGGCGGTAGAGCGCCACGAGCGCGATCACATCCTCGATGTTGCGCGGCTTGAGCCGGCGGCAGAGATCGAGCATGCCGGGAGACTCGAGCTGGAAGATGCCCACGGTCCTTCCGGCGGAGAGCGAGTCGTAGGTGAGGGTGTCGTCGAGGGGGATGGAGCCCGGTTCGAGCCGGAGGCCGGTGTGCTCCCGGATTGCCGCGAGCGCATCCGCGATCACCGTGAGCGTCTTGAGCCCGAGGAAGTCCATCTTGAGCAGGCCAATGTCGGCGAGCGGCTCCATCGACCACTGGGTGACCGTTTCGCCCTGCTCGCCCCGGGCGAGCGGGACGAACTCCACGAGATCGGCGGGGGCGATCACCACCCCGGCGGCATGGACACCCGGCTGGCGCGTCAATCCCTCCAGGCATTGGGCGAGCCGCAATACCTCCCGCGCATCCTCGTCGTGCTCGCTCTCGGAACGGAGGTCGCCACTCTCCCGCAGCGCCCGCTCCAGGGTCATCGAGGGATCGGTCGGGATCATCTTGGCCAGGCGATCGGCCTGCCCGTAGGAGAGCCCGAGGACGCGGGCGACGTCCCGCACCGCCATCTTGGCTCCGAGCGTGCCAAAAGTGATGATCTGGGCGACCGAGCCTTCGCCGTACTTCTTGCGGACATAGTCGATCACCTCGGGACGGCGGGTATAGCAGAAGTCGATGTCGATATCCGGAGGGGAGATCCGTTCCGGATTGAGGAAACGCTCGAAGACGAGCCCATAGCGGATCGGATCGATGTCGGTGATCCCGAGCGCATAGGCGACTAGGCTGCCGGCCGCGCTTCCGCGGCCCGGCCCCACGGGAATGCCCCGCCTCTTGGCGTGGTCGATGAAGTCCCAGACGATGAGAAAGTAGCTGACGAATCCGGTCTTCTCGATCACTCCGAGCTCGTAGTCGAGCCGTCGCCGCAACTCCTCGCTCGGGCTTCCGTAGCGGGCCTCCAGGCCCCTTGCGCAGAGATCCCGCAGGTAGCCCGCCTGGCTCTGGCCCTCGGGCGGGGGGAAGGAGGGGTAGCGGTTGGCTCCGAGCGGGATCTCGAGCCGGCAGCTCTCGGCGATCCGGACCGTGTTGGCCAAGGCCTCGGGATGGTCGGGGAAGAGGCTCGCCATCTCCTCGGCCGACTTGAAGTAGAACTCGGGGGCCCCGTAGCGCTTGCGCGCGCTATCGGTCAGCCGGGCCCCGGTCCCGATGCAGAGGAGCGCGTCGTGGGCGGCGGCATCCTCCTTGTGCAGGTAGTGAACGTCGTTGGTGGCGACCAGGGGAAGGCCCGTCTCGCGGGAGAGCCGGGCGAGGCCATCCCGGACGATCTCTTCCTCGGGCAGCCCGTGGTTCTGGATTTCGAGATAGAAGCAGCCGGGCTCGAAGCCGGAGGCGAGCGTCTCGATCGTCCGGCGTGCGCCATCGAGGTCTCCCTCGAGGAGGCGCTGCGGGACCTCTCCCTTGAGGCAGCCGGTCGTCCCGATCAGCCCTTTCCCGTGCTCACGCAGAAGCTCCTTGTCGATCCGGGGCTTGTAGTAAAAGCCCTCCAAGTAGGCGGCGGTCGCCAGGCGAAGGAGGTTGTGATAGCCCTCCTCGTTCCGAACCAGAAGGGTCATGTGGCTCGTTTCGGATTGGCCGCCCGTCCGGGCAAAACGGCTCTCTCGAGCCAGGTAGGCCTCGCATCCGAGGATCGGCTGGATCCCGGCTGACCGGCAGGCCTTGTAGAATTCAATGGCGCCGAACAGGTTGCCATGGTCGGTCAGGGCAACCGCCGACATGCCCGCCTCGCGCGCGGCCTGGGCGAGCCGCGGAATCCGACAGGTCGCGTCGAGCAGGCTATAGTCGGAGTGGACGTGGAGGTGAACAAAATCGGTGGACGCCATGATCGGTGGTGCAACCCTACTCGATCGGAGCACCTTCGCGCGAAACGCTTTTTTCGCCTCTCCTCGCGGCCTTCATCCCGTGCGCGAGGCGCGGACATCGCTGTAAAGCTCGCGGGGAATCTCCGCAAGGAAGCGCGAGGGGCGGAGCGAATTTTCCCCATAATGGGAGGCGCGGTAGCGGGGATAGACCAGGAAAAGATGATCCTGGGCGCGGGTCGTCGCCACGTAGAAGAGCCGGCGTTCCTCCTCTTCCCCCAGGAGCGATTCGGCGGAGCGGCCCGAGGGGAAGAGGCCATCGGCCAGCATGATCACGAAGACCGCCCGCCATTCGAGGCCCTTGGCCTGGTGGATGGTGGAGAGCTGGACCCCCTCCCGCGCGTCGGAGCGATCGGTGTTGGTCAAGAGGGTGAGCTGGGTGAGCAGGCTTTCGGTATCGGGGAACTCGGCGGCAAACGAGACGAGCTGGGAGAGGTCCTCCAACCGGTGGGCGGCGTCCGCATGCTGCGATTCGACGTAGGTGCGATAGAAGGTGTGGATCACCTTCTCGATTTGCGCTGCGGGCTCTCGCCGTAGCTCGGGCGAGGCGATCTCCCGCTGGAGGGCGACCCACTCCTTCCATAGGGTGGCCGAGGCCTTGGGCGGAGCGACGGAGGCGAGGTCCCCCGTTCGGGAAAATTCTTCCCAGAGGCGCCCCGCGGTCTTCTCCCCGACTCCCGGGAACATCCGGACGAGCCGGGCAAAGGCGACCGAGTCGCGCGGGTTGGTTGCCAGCCGCAGGAAGGCGGCGACGTCTTTCAGGTGGGCCTGCTCGAAGAAGCGGAGGCCGCTGGTGATGGCGAAGGGGATGCCCGCCCGAGTGAGCTCGAGCTGGAGCTCGAGGGCATGGAAATGCGCGCGATAGAGGATGGCGATCTCGTTCCACGGGATCCCCTCCCTTCGCAGCTCCTGGATCTGGGAGGCGACGAAGGAGGCCTGCGCGTTGGCGGTCGGGCAGCAGACGACCGAGGGCTTGAGCCGTTGGCCCTGCCGCACCGGAGCGAGCTCCTTCGGGAACTGAAAGCGGTTCGCCGCGATGGCCGCGTTGGCCAAGGACAGAATTTCGGGGGTGCTGCGATAGTTGGCCCGCAGGTAGAGGATCCGGGAGTCGGGGTAGCGCTCGGGAAAGGAGAGCATATTCCGGATGTCGGCCCCGCGCCAGGAGTAGATCGATTGGGCGTCGTCCCCGACAGCCATGATCTGCCGGTGTCCGGAGGCCAAAAGGTGGATGAAGTCGGCCTGCAGCCGGCTTGTATCCTGATATTCGTCGACGAGGATGTGGTGGAAGTGGTCCTGGTATTCCTCCCGGAGCGCTTCCTGCTCGCGGAGGAGCCGGGCGGCTTCCGAGAGAAGGTCGTCGTAGTCGACCGCCGATGCCTTCTGCTTGCGCTTGCGGTAGAGGCGTGCGAGCTCGATCAGGCGGTCGGTCCGCTCGGCGAAATGCGGAAACTCCTCGGCGATCAGGGTTTCCAGCGGTATCTCCCGGTTGGCCGCCAGCCCGAAGATCTCGAGGGCTCCCTCGCGTCGCGGGAAGTGGAGCTCGCTGCGGGAGAGCTTGAGCTCCTCGTAGCATTCGGACAGGAGCTCGGCCGAATCGGAGCGGTCCAGGATCGTGAAGCTCGGGTCGTAGCCCGCCAGCGAGGCGTGGCGGCGGAGAAGCCGGTGCGCAATATGGTGGAAGGTCCCGCCCCAGATCGCCTCGGTCCCGTGAGGAATCAGTCGGGCGACCCGCTCGAGCATCTGCCGGGCGGCCTTGTTGGTGAAGGTGGCCAGAAGGATACGGGAGGGCTCGACGCCGTTGTCCAGGAGGTAGGCGACCCGGTAGGTGAGCGCCCGGGTCTTTCCGCTGCCGGCCCCCGCCACGACCAGGATCGGCGCGGGAGCGGCGGTTACCGCCTGGCGCTGCTCTTCGTTGAGGAGCTTTCCGTAGTCAATCACGGTCGGATCAAGGTAGCGGGGCTCCCGTCGAATGACAATGCCCCGGCGCACCGAAGCGGAGCATGATCCAGTTGCCCCGGCGTTTCCTCCTGTGGAGGGAAAGACCTTCTGCCCGGAAACGCGCCTCGACCTCCGGAGCCTGCTCCCGAAGCAGGCCGCTCACCAGGAGTACGCCCTGGGGGGCGAGCCAGGCCGCGAGCCGGGCCGCTCCTTGCAGCAGGGGCATCAGGAAGAGGTTGGCGAGGATCCGCTCGAACCGCACCCGGGAGCGCCAGCGGGCCAGATCGGCTTCGATCCAGCGGATGGCGGCTGCAGCAAAGTTGGCCCCTTCGTTCTGGCGGGCGACCTCGAGGGCGGAGGGGTCGGTGTCGAGCGCCCAGATGCGGGTCGCTCCCAGGCGCCGGGCGGCCAGCGCCAAAATCCCGCTGCCGGTTCCGATGTCGAGCACGCGGCTTCCCCGCCAATCGGGGAGTGCGGCCATCTCCCTCAGGAGCATCCCGGTCGTGGCATGCCGTCCGGTGCCGAAGGCCATTCCCGCCGGAATGACCAGAGAGAGGGGATGATTTCCGGAAGGGTCATGGGCGGGGGTGCCGGCTTCTGTCTCCGTCAGGATCCGGAGCTTTCCCCCGATGCGGATCGGCTTGCCCGGTAGAGCGGGGACCGAGCCCGCGGAGGGGACCTTTCGAAGCTTTCCCCCGTACCGGGCGAGGAGATCGTGGCCCGCGGAAAGGTCGGGCAGGTAGGCCTCCAGCCGGACGGTCGGGCGGCCCGCCAGACGGTGGAGGGCAAGCCTGCCCTCCCCGAGGAAGTGGAGACGCTCGACCCAGCAGTCGGCCATCTTGGCCGAAACGAGCCGGCTCCATATCCAGAGGAGTGCTGGCTCGTTCACATCGAGAAGCGGGGACCGAGGTAGAGCTCGCGGGTCACCGGATCGTTGATCAGGAACTCGCTCGATCCATGGCTCATCACGCGTCCCTCGCAGACGAGGTAGGCACGATCGACGATGGCGAGGGTTTCCCGCACGTTGTGGTCGCTGATGAGCACGCTCAAGCCCCGGTTGCGCAGGCCGAGCACGATCTGCTGCAGGTCGTCGACCGCCAGCGGATCGACACCGCTGAACGGTTCGTCGAGCAGAAGGACCGTCGGAGCCGTTGCCAGGGCTCGGGCGATGGTCAGCCGTCGCTTTTCGCCGCCGCTCAGGGCCAGGGCCATGGTCCGGCGGAGATGGGCGATGCCGAAGTCCTCGAGGAGCGCCTCGCATCGGGTCTCGCGCTCCTCGGCGTCGACGTCGAGAAAGTCCAGGATCGCCATCAGGTTCTCCTCGACGGTCAGCTTGCGGAAGATCGACTCTTCCTGCGGAAGGTAGCCGAGTCCCTTCCGCGCCCGCCGATGCATCGGCATCTGCGTGACCCTCTGTCCGTCGATGAAGACCTCGCCCTGCGTCGGCTGGATGAGGCCGACGAGCATGTAAAAGGTGGTCGTCTTCCCAGCCCCGTTGGGGCCCAGGAGGCCCACGATCTCGCCCCGTGCGATGTGCAGATCGACTCCGTTGACGACGCGCCTGTGGCCGAACTGCTTGACGAGCCCCTTTGCGGAGAGGGGGTAGATCCCGTCCTCTTCCTCCCCTTCGGCTCGGTGGAGGACCCGGGGCTGGACCAAGTGGGCCTCCCTCTCGTGCCCCGGGGCTTCGGAGACTTCCGGTGCCGTGTCGTGCGGCAGGGAGGTTGCGGAGCCGGGCGGGGGAGGATGTCCCCAGGGAGGAAGGGAGATCTCTCCTCGGGAGCCGAAGTGGGGAAAAGCCGGATCGGGTAGGCCGCCCTGGCGGGATCTGTCCATGCTGCTTGCGAACAATACCAGAAGGGCCGATGTCCTGCAACGGGCTCCTGCCGGCGAGGGGGGGGCGGGAGAGAGTTTCGATTGGCATTCTGCGCCGTTTTCCGCAAAGATCCATGGGTTGTGAGCCAAGCAACCATCGAGAAGCTCGAGCCAAAGGAGGGACTTTTCGTCCTGCATCTTTTTTATCAATTCGCGGCGGGAGAGGCTGCGGGGGCGGGGTCGTCCAAGACGCTGCTCGGAGGCCTGGAGGCGTTGGTCACCGAAGCCCGGGCGGCGGATCGCAGCCAAGCGGCGACGCTTTCCCTGATCGGAAGGGCCGACCTCGGCTTCCTCTTTTTCTCCCCGGACCTCCACCGGCTGCACGGATGGGAGAAGCGCCTTGCCGCGCTGCTCGGTCGCCACGGGTGGAAGAAGGTCTTTTCCTTTTTCTCCATGACCGAGCGCTCCGACTACACCCCCTCCGAAGAGGAACATGCCGATCAGCTCTCCTCTCAGGAGGGGCTCGTCCCTGGTTCGCCCGAGTTCGAGGAGAAGATGGGCTCTTTTCGCGAGCGGATGCACCGCTATACCGAGGTCCGCCTCTATCCGACCCTGCCGGACTGGCGCTTCTTCGCCTTCTATCCCATGAACAAGAAGAGAGAGGCGGGTGCCAACTGGTATGCTCTCCCCTTTGCGGAAAGGAAGGAGCTGATGCAAGGGCACGCGCTGGTCGGTCGGCGCTACGCTGGCCGAGTGATCCAGTACGTCACGGGCTCGACCGGATTGGACGACTGGGAGTGGGGAGTCACCCTGTTTGCCCACGACCCCTTTGATGTGAAGGCGATCGTGGCGGAGATGCGCTTCGATCCGGTGAGTGCCCGTTATGGGGAGTTCGGCCCGTTCTTTACCGGACTGCAGGCGCCGCTCGCCGAGATCCTCGGTCGGCTTGCCGTCTGAACCGTCCTCTCTCCCGAGTTCTCGACGACTCTCTGCGACGGAAGGGAAAGCGAGTTCGGCGAAGGAAATGAATGTGAGTGTAAAGCTGTTTTGATCCATGCAACGAGTCACTCTCTACGTGAAAACGGGTTGTCCTTGGTGCGTCGAAGTGGAGGCCGTGCTCCAGCGGTATGGGATCTCCTACGACCGTTTCGATGTCCTGCGCAATTCGGAGGCCTATCGCCGGATGAAGGCGATTTCCGGCCAGTCACGCGCGCCGACCATGGAATGGGGAGACGAGGTGCTTGCCGACTTCGGCGCCGAGGAGCTCGAGGCCTTCCTCCGCGACAAGGATCTATCCTGATCCGCGCTGAGGGTGAGCGCCACCCTCAGTCTGGCGTGCCCGCAGGCAGTCCTTTCTGGATCCGGATGAGCTCCTCCTTGATCTCTTTTCGCTGCGCGGGCTTGAGATAGTCGATGAAGAGCCTGCCATAGAGGTGATCGACCTCGTGCTGGATGACCACGGCGAGAAAGCCGCTGGCCTCGAAGACCAGGGGCTTCCCGTGGAGATCCTGTGCGCGGACCGAGACGCGCCGGGAGCGCGGAACGTCGATCCGGAGGCCGGGGAAGCTCAAGCAGCCCTCGTTGCCGATCTCCTTCGACTTCGTCAGCGAGAGCACGGGGTTGGCCAGGAAGAGGGGCATCTGCTCTTCGACCGGCACCGGCATGCCGCCCACGACCATCGTGGAGGCAGCCTTGGCCGCGGTAATGTCGACGACCGCAAAGAGCAGAGCCTTGCCCACTTGCTGAGCGGCGAGCCCGACTCCATGATGGGCGACCATGGTCTCGCGCATCTCTTCGGCGAACTTGCGGAGATTCGGATCGAAGCGGCGAACGGGCGCCCCGGCTTGGCGAAGGACCGGGTTGCCGTAAAGAGCGATCGGGAGAATCACGGTTGGGGGCTCTGCGTGGATTTGGGATCTACGGTAAAGGTAGGCAGATTGGTGATGCCGGCAACCTTGGCGGCATCCATCACCTGCAGGATGATCTCAAAAGGAGCCTTCTTGCTCGCCTTGAGGGCGATCTTCGTCTCGGGAGATTTGGCGAGGGTCTCTTTGAGGATCCGGCCCAGCTCCTTGGGCTCGACCGGCTTGTCGTCGAGGAAAACCTTTTCTTCCTCGGTCACGTAGAGGATGCGCGGGACGTCCGCCCGAACCGGCTTGGCCCGGGCCGATTCCGGCAAGTCGATCTTCACGGCGGGCTCCTCCCGCTGAAAGGTCGTCGTCACGACGAAAAAGAGGAGCACGATCGACAAGATGTCGATCAGCGAAACCAGGTTGATCAGGGGTTGCCGTTTCGGGCGCTCGACGAACCGCATCGGAGTTCCTGCTCAATTGAAACGATTCCCGCGCAGGATCAAGGAAAATAGCTCCGCCCTTCCCCACGAGGCTCGATCTTTTCCCCGCATCAGGGGCCCGTTGGCTGTGCTTCCTGGGAGAGGACCGGCGGAACCCGGTTGGCCTGCTGGAAGAAGATGTAGGAAAGGAGCAGGGACATCTTGTCTTCCCGGGCGATGCGGAGGCTCGCGGGTACCCGGAAGGGAATGCCGCTGGTGAAGAGCGGCTGAACCTTTCCGCCAGTCAACAGGAAGGCATGGACGAGGGGAGCCCTCGGGGGCGGAGGCCGTTCGTGGACGAGGATGTAGGTCCCGCTGAGCGAGTCGGTCCTGCCGACCAGCGCATGGGTCGCCTTCCGGTTGAGCCGGTGCTCGATCCCTTTTCGCTGCTTCTCTGGCAGGGATTCGAGGAACTCCCGCAGTCCTCCCGTCGGATCGTACGGTGCCTCCCGGCCGGTTGCGGGGGAGCCGCCGACTCCGGGAACCTGCCCGGGCGCGGGGGAGTTGGCCGGGCCCATCTGTACCGGGTGAAGAGGCGTCTCCGAGGGGGCCTGCTCGGGTGCGGGGCTCGAGGGTTCCCCCGCGGCCGGAAGAGGATATTCGGGGTCGCTTTGCGCTTGGGCCCGGTGGGGAGCGGCGAGGGCGGCAAGAAGGAGGGATAGCGCGACCAGACCCGATCGGAGGGCGAAGCTCATCGATTCGTTATTTGCGAATCCATGCTCCGTCCGGCTGCTGTACATACTCTCCCGGGAAGGTGCGCCTGGCCCAGCGGCGCGCGTACTCGTCCTGGATCTCTTCGAGGGGCTTTCCCTGCAATTTAGTCTGCGCCATGTAGAGCTTCAAGCGATCCCGGTTCTCTTCCTGGACGACGTGTTCCGCATACTGCTTGTAGGCAGCATCCGCCGGAGGGTTGACGACGGCCAGGAATCCGTCGCGATCCTCTCCGACTACACCCGCGTTTTTCAATCCCTGGATCTCCCCCGAGCGGAGCCGCCTTCGCTCTGCGACCTCGGGCGGGACCGGCGCGGCGCGCGTGTTCTCCTTCTCCGTGACGACGACTCCCATGTGGACGTTGATCCTCACCGGCTCCGGAGTCGTGACGCGCACCGTCGGAGAGCAGCCGAGCAGGAGAAGCGGGATGGCCAGAAGAAGCCATCCCCTACGGGGAGATCGGAGGATACTCTCCATGCGCGTTCTCCGGCACCTGACCAGAATTTTGCTCGAGAGACAAGCCGCTTGCGATCGGTTTCCCCAAGCGAGGATCCTGCTGCCAGCGAATCGTGAAGTTCCTCTTCCCTTCGGGCCCGCGCAATTCCAGCCGGAGGCGGCTCTCCGGCAGACCATAGGAAAGGGAGAGGAAGCCGACATGGTAGGCATAGCTGCGAAGGGATCGGGCGAGCATCTCGATCAGCTGCCGCTTGGTCGGGCTCCAATCGGCAGGAAGGCGCTGGAGGAAAGAGTCGATGTCGCGCATCTCGAGCCTTCCCGGGCCGTCGAGCGTCAAAAAGCCGATCGCGCTCCGGAGGCTCGTTCCCCGCGCATCGAGGTGAAGGCGTCCCCCCGCCGTCCCCGTGAGCGAAAGGGCGAAGCGGTCGCTCGTGAGCTGACGGGCGATCGGCTCGACGGAGACGCCGCTCAGGTGGATCCATCCGTCCCACGGGAAATCGTTCTGGAAGAGGACGGAGAATCCCCCATCCCCATATCCGCCGTAGAGCTCCCCTCCGAAGTGGCCGAAGATGCCGCTGCTGTTGAAGGTGATGTCGAGCCAGTCGTCGGTCGCCGTGATCCCCCGCCAGGACACCGAACGGAAGAAGATCGTATGGACGAGGTTGTTGGCCTTGCTTTCGCTCAGGGGCAGGTTGAAGGAGAGGCGCCCTCGGCGCACATCGAGGACGACATGGTAGGAAGGATAATCGATTCGTTCCGGCATGATCTCGATCTCGTTCTTGAGGCTTGCCTGGGTCCAGTCGTTGAGCGGAACGTTGGCGGAAGTCAGGCCGAAGAGGAACGGAAGGACGACTCCTGGCGCTCCAAAGGCGCTGATCACGAACTGTCCTCCTCGAACGAGCACCTTGTCGGCGTTCCACTGTTCGAGGGTCCGTTCACGCCCCCTCTTTCGTCGGATCTCCTCCTCCTTGCGAAACTGCTCCACGTACCAGAACAGATCGGGTCCGAGATAGAGCACCGGATGGAAGATCGCCAGCTGGTCGATCCGGTGCTCCGAGAGCCCGCGCCAGGAAAACTTCACGCGGAGCGCACCGATCGTGAGGATCTTGGAGAGCGGATCGTAGGGAGAATAGATCGTCACATTCCGTGCGGCGGCGATGCTTAAGAGGCGATCGTCCTGGCTCAACCCGGCAACCGGGATGTCGTGGAGCTCGATCGGCTGGTCATGAAAGCCCAAGGCGAGCGGGATGGGCGGCAGGTGGGGGGCGAGGCGGTCGATGTTGATCGTCGCCCGAGCCACCCGGACGGTGTCGATCTGGAGGCGAGGTCGGGGGAAAAGCTGGAGCCACCGGTTCGGTTGGCCTCCTCCCGTCGAGGCTCGCTCGAGAAAGGAGATGAGGGCCGAAGTCCAGACCGTCGGAGACTGAATTTCGACATAGGCCAGCCGCTGCCGCAGGAGGAGATCGTCCCATCTCCACCGAATCACGACATCGGAGATCAGGGCGACGTCTCCCAACGAGACGCCGTGAAGATGGCAAGCGGTTGGCGACAGCCAGTCCGCCGAGGCGAGGTCGAGCGGAAGGTCGAAGCGGCGGGCGAGCCCCGTAAGGAGGAAGGCGGTATTGGCTCGGATGCGCCGACCGACCCAGGGCCCGCCGGCGAAAACCAGCAGGAGGAGGAGGAGCAGCGGCGCGAGCGTCAGGACGAGGCGCCGGAGAAATCGTCTCTTCCGGGGAGGGCCGGTCCGTGCCGGCTCTTGTCCATCGCCCGTCATTGGAACCGGGATCTTAGCAGCGACCTCCCGGCCAGAAAATCGCAAAGCGTGGGAGCGCCGGAAAAGCCCGAAAAAAAGAGATTGAAAAGAACCAGGGGGCCGCGTTTGCTATGCCAAGCGAAAAGCCCTCCCGCGATCTCTTATGAACATTTCCACCGAAGCGATGAAGAGCCAGAGCGAGAATCTCGGTCCCAAGGTGACCGTGCTGACGAGGGATACCGAATTCCGGGGGACGGTCGGCTTCACAGGAGAGCTGCAGCTCAACGGGAGGCTCGAAGGAGAGATCCTCTCGGAGGACGGAACCCTGGTCATCGGCGATACGGCCCTGGTCAAAGCCGACATCCGGGCGAAGAAGGTGGTCGTCCGTGGTCAGGTATTCGGCAACATTCTTGCTCGCGAGCGCCTGGAAATGGTGGGATCGGCGCGCGTCTTCGGGGATGTGCAGACCGGAGCGCTTGCGATCGAGCAGGGCGCAGTCTTCGTTGGAAGGTCCGAGAGCTTGCAGGCGGACAAGGTGGAGAAACCCGACGTCGCCTCCTTCTTCAAGATGTTGAGCCCCGGCGTTCGGGAAACCACGCCCGCGAGGGTTGGAAAGGGGACCGAGTCGACCAAGCCGCTTCCCGGCGCAGAAGCGAAGCCCGTTGAAAAGGGAGCCGCCGCCTAGGCCGCGGCGCATCCACCCGCGCCCCATGGGCTTGCGCATCGGCATCGTCGGCGTCACCGGAGCGGTCGGTCAGGAGGCGCTTCGCCTGCTCGAGCAGGGGACCCTCGCGATCTCCGAGATCCGGCTCTTTGCTTCGGCGCGCTCCGCAGGCCGATCCTTTTCCTTTCGCCGCGAGCCGGTCCGGGTCGAGGAGATCCGGGCGGAGCGGCTCGCCGGGCTCGATTACGTCTTTTTCAGCGCCGGCGGCACAGTTTCCCGGGAGCATGCGCCGGCGGCGGTCGAAGGCGGGGCGGTCGTGATCGACAACTCTTCGGCCTACCGGATGGCGGCCGATGTCCCCCTGGTGGTGCCCGAGGTCAACGCCAAGGCCCTTGGCCGTCATTCGGGGATCATCGCCAATCCGAATTGCACTGCGGCCATCCTCGCCACCGCGGTCTGGCCCCTCCATCAAGCTGCCGTCATCGAGCGGATCGTTGTCGCGACCTACCAGGCGGCGAGCGGTGCCGGGGCGAAGGCGCTGGCCGAGCTCGACGCCCAGGTCCGGCAATATGCGGGCGGAGAGCCGATCGAGAAGAAGGTCTTTCCCGAGCAGATCGCCTTCAACGTCTTTTCCCACAACACGCCCATCGGCGAGTCGGGCTTCAACGAGGAGGAGAACAAGGTTGCGCAGGAGATCCGGAAGATCTTCGGAGAGCCCGAGCTCGGCATCTGCGCCACCTGCATCCGGGTTCCGGTCTTTCGGGCGCATTCCGAAGCGGTCGTGATCGAGACCCGGCGCAAGCTCTCCGCCGAGGAGGCCCGGGAGATCCTCCGCCATGCCCCGGGTCTCACGCTGGTCGACGACCGGAAGGCCAACCGCTTTCCTACCCCCCTGGAGGCGGCGGGCAAGCGGGAGGTGCTGGTCGGCCGGCTTCGGGAGGATCCTTCCCATCCGCGCGCGCTCGCCCTCTTCGTGAGCGGAGACCAGCTCCTCAAGGGAGCGGCCTGGAACGCCGTCCAGATCCTCGAGCTCCTGGCCGCGGGTTGAAAAAACCAGCCGCGCTGCGGCGATCCTGTGATAACGGGCGGGAAGCGATCGTAATCGGTCACGGGCAAGATCCGGCCCTCTTGCTCCCCCTTCGCGCTCTCGGGAGCATCTGCCCGCTTTGGCTTCGGCGGGAATCCCGTATAGTGGAGGGATGAACATCCGACTGCGAATTGGCGGAATGACCTGCTCCAACTGCGCCCGGCACGTGCAGACAGCGCTCTGCGCGGTTCCCAAGGTGAGCTCGGCGCGGGTCGATCTCGAAAAGGGCAGGGCGACGGTGGAGGTTGGCGAAGGAGGCCCCTCGCCGGCCGCTCTCGTCGAAGCGGTGCAGAAGGCCGGCTATGAGGCCGCACCCGCGGACGACGAGGAGGACTCATCGGGCCCTTGGCAGCGGGGCCTCTTGGTCGGGGTGATTCTCACCCCTCTTCTCTTCGTCCTGCCCTGGCTCGTCCGGGCGCCTCCTCATCCGCATTGGCTCGGCTGGGTCGAGCTTGCCCTGGCCCTGCCGGTGCAGCTGATCACCGGGGGGCCCTTCTACCAGGGGGCTTATCGGCAGCTTCGCAACGGCAGGCTCGACATGGATGTGCTCGTCTCCCTGGGCAGCTCGGCCGCCTTCCTCTTGAGCGTCTATGGGCTGCTGCGCCCGGGGGCGCTCGGTCATGGCTATTTCGATGAGGCGGCCGCAATCCTTACCCTGGTGAGCGTGGGCCACTGGCTCGAGGCCCGCGTCTCCCTGCGCGCCTCTCGAACGCTGCGCACGCTCTTGTCCCTTGCGCCTCCGAAAGCCCGCCTCCATCACCCGGGCGGAGAAGAGGAGGAGGTCTCGGTCGAGCAGCTCAAGAAGGGGGATCTGGTGGTTCTGGGGCCGGGGGACCGGGTGCCTGTCGACGGGGTCATCGAGGAAGGGAAGGGGGTGCTCGACGAGAGCATGCTGACCGGAGAGTCGCAGCTCGTGGAGAAGGCGGCGGGAGGCTTGCTCTACGCCGGAACGATCAATGTGAGCCGGCGGATCGTGATGCGGGTGGCGGCCGCGGGGTCGGAGACGGTGCTCGCCCATATCGCGGCGATCGTCGAGCGGGCCCAGCAGAGCCGGGCGGCGATCCAGCGGCTGGTCGATCGGGTGAGCAACGTCTTCGTGCTCGCGGTCCTCGCCGTCGCCGCGGGAACCGTCCTCGGCTGGGGATGGGTCGGGCTCGGGTGGGAAAAGGCCCTCTTGCGCGCCGCTTCGGTCCTGGTCGTTGCCTGTCCTTGCGCCATGGGGCTGGCGACTCCGGCGGCGATCCTGGTGGCTGCGAACGTGGCGGCCCGGAGGGGGGTTCTTTTGCGAGATGCCCAGGCGCTCGAAAAGTGCGGGAGGATCCGGAGGATCGTCTTCGACAAGACCGGCACGCTCACCGAGCCGACCGTGGGAAAGCCCTCCTATTATGGCTGCGAGCCCGCAGAAGCGGAAGGGCTCGCACGGGCGCTCGCCGCTCCGAGCCGCCATCCGTTGAGCCAAGCGGTCTCCCGGCATTTTGCGGAGGCGGAGGGTGTCGAGCTGGAGGACTGGGAGGAGGAGCGCGGCCTGGGAGTGCGGGCATCCTTCCAGGGAGAGAGCGTGCGGCTGGGCTCGCTGCGCTGGCTCGAAGAGCTCGGCGTTTCGCTGCCTGCGGAGGTGGCAGGCGGAGCCAACGGAACGCTCGGCCTCGCCTCGGGCAAGCAACTCCTGGCGACCCTGCCGATCCTCGCCCGGCCCAAGCCCTCGGCGGCGGAGGTGCTCCGCGGGCTGCAGGAAGCGGGCTATGCGGTCTACCTCTTTTCGGGCGATCGGGCCGAGGCGGCCTTCGCCTTCTCCCGAGAGGTGGGAATCCCGGCGGAGCGGACCTTTGCCGAGGTGCGTCCGGAAGCCAAGGCGGAGCTTGTGCAGAAGCTCCAGTCCCAAGGGGAGGGGGTCGCGTTCGTGGGAGACGGGATCAATGATGCGCCCGCTCTCGCCCAGGCCGACCTCGGCATCGCCGTGCTCCAGGCGACCGACATCGCCCGGGAATCGGCCGATGTGATCCTGCTGCGCAGGGACATCGAGGCGATCCCGGAAATTCTCTCCTTGAGCGCCAAGACGCTCCGGACGATCCACGAGAATCTCTTTTGGGCCTTCTTTTACAACGCGGCGGCCATTCCTCTGGCGATCTTCGGCGTGCTCGCTCCCGCCGTCTGCGCGGCGGCGATGGGCATGTCCGACCTCTTTGTCGTCGGGAATGCCTTGCGACTCTACCGCCGCTGACGTACGAAGGGGGTTCGCGCTCCCGGCGACGGGGAGCGCGAGGAAGCGCGGCGGAGCGGTCAAACGATATGGGTTGGGATCTCTGGCTCTTCTACGAGATCAACACCCATTGGACCAGTCCCCTCCTTGACCGCTCGATGCCCTTCGTCTCCCACTATCACCATTTCCAGGGAATCGTTCTGGCGGGGGTGGTCTTCTTGACCCTCTTCGGCCGCTTCCGCGAGCGTTGCTTCCTGGGCCTCGTGGGGCTGAGCCTCGTGGTCGGGGATATGGGCATGACCGACGGGCTCAAGCACCTCGTCAACCGCCCCCGTCCCTTTTCGGTGCTTCCCGGGGTTCGGGAGGTGGAGGAAGGGAAGATCTCCTGGTCCGACCCGAGCCAGGGCCCACGGGGCCGGTCGTTTCCTTCCGGGCATGCGGCGAACAACGCAGCGCTCGCCTACCTGGTGACCGCTTTCTACGGGCCGCGGCTGGCCTGGGTCTGGCTCTGGGCGCTCCTGGTCGGCTACTCGCGGATCTATCTCGGGGTCCACTATCCCTCGGACGTTCTCGCCGGCTGGCTTGCGGGAGCCTTCTATGGCTGGGCGCTCTCCTCTGGGGCCGCCTACGCCTGGCGCCGGTGGGGAGCCCAGGTTTCCCCACGCCTCTTTGCCGCCCATCCCCGACTCCTCTACGCCCGGGATCGGCGCGGGGAGAAGCCGCAGGAAGCAGAGGAAGGCGGGATCGGGTAACGACAGATGCTCATTTGCGCAAAGGCTCTCATCCTCGGACCCGGCGAGCTCCTGGCCCCCGGGACGGTTCGCGTCCTCGGGAACCGGATCGTCCAGGTAGCGGAGGAGATTCCTCTGCGGCTCGGCGAGGAGCGGGTCGTCCTCGAGGATGCGGTTCTCTCCCCGGGCCTGATCAACGCCCATGTTCATCTCGACTACACGGGACTCCGGGGGAAGCTTCCCGCCCACTCCTTTCCCGCCTGGGTCAAGGAGATCGTCCGCCTCAAGGCCTCCTTGAGCCCACTGGAGCTCGAAGCGGCGCTCGAGGAGGGCTTCGGTCTCCTCGCCGGGTCCGGCACGACCGGAGTGGCCAACATGGAGGCCTATCCCGAGCTTCTGCTGCTGGCCGACCGCTTTCCGCTCCGCTGCTGGTGGTTCCTCGAGCTGCTCGATATCCGTCCCCACCTCTGGTCTCCCGAGGCGACTTGCGGGGCGCTCCGCTTCTTTGACGATCCCCACCGCCCGCTCGGCAAGCTGGGGCTCGCACCGCATGCGCCCTACACGGTCTCCCCAGAGCTCTACCGGCTCGTCCGGCAGAGCGCCGAGCGCTTTCGCCTTCCGGTGACCACGCACCTCTCCGAGTCGCCCGAGGAGTGGGAGATGTTTTGCCAGGGAGGCGGCGCTCTCCTCGATCTGGTCCGGCAGGCCGGGAGCCCAAGGGAGAACGGCCGCGAGCTCTCCCCGCTCCAGTGGCTCGAGCGGATCGGCGGCCTGGTCCCCGGCATGCTGCTCGTCCACTTGAACTACTTGGCGGATGCGGACTGGGCTCTCCTGGCGCGAGGGGAGCACCCGGTCGTCCACTGCCCCAAGTCGCACGCCTTCTTTTCGTACGCTCCGTTCCCTCTCGAGCGGATGCTCTCCCTCGGCATCCCCGTCTGCCTGGCGACCGACAGCCTGGCCAGCAACGACTCCCTCGACTTGCGGGAGGAGATCCGCGCGGCTCGCCGGCAGCATCCCGGGATCCCGGCCCAGCGCTGGTGGGAGATGGTCACCTCGGCACCCGCCCGAGCCTTGGGCTTTCCCGGCACCCTGGGCGAAATCCGGGGCGGAGCCTGGGCCGACTTGGCCGCCTTTCGGTGGGCAAGCGGCACCGATCCCTGGGAAGCCTGCGTGGAAGGGCGGGAGGAGCCTCTCTTCCTCATGGTGGATGGGAAGGTGCTCCGGGCGGAGGGGCGCGGGTACCGGTGAGCGCGGAATTTCGCGGGGAGCTCCAGACGGAGCTCAAAGGGCTCGCCGAAGCGGGCCTGCTCCGTTCCCTGCCGCAGCCAGGGGGTGTGAGAGCGGCGGGGCCCTGGATCCACTTTGCCTCGAGCGACTACCTCGGCCTCGCCCGCCATCCGGAGGTGATCGAGGCGGGCTGCCGGGCATTCCGCGAGCAGGGGTCGGGGGCCGGCGCCTCCCGGCTGCTCTGTCCCGACGCGGCTCTTCATCGCGAGCTCGAAACCCGTCTCGCATCCTGGAAGCGCCGCGAGGCGGCCCTGGTCTTCTCAAGCGGCTACGCGGCGGCGGCCGGAACGATTCCCGCCCTGGTGGGGAGGGGGGATCTGGTCCTCCTCGACCGGCTGAGCCATGCGTCGCTGATCGACGGGGCGCGCGCCAGCAAGGCGACGGTGCGCGTCTTCCCCCACAACGATCTCGCCGCGCTCGAAGCGATCTTGCTCCGGATGAGGGCGAAGTTTCGGCGGGTGCTTTTGGTCACAGAATCCGTCTTCTCCATGGACGGAGACACCGCTCCCTTGCGGGAGCTGGTCGCCGTGAAGGAGAGGCATCGGGCCTGGTGCCTGGTGGACGAAGCCCATGCCGAGGGAATCTTTGGAGGAACCGGGGCAGGGCTCATCGAGGCGCTCGGCCTGGAAGGCCAGGTCGAGGTGGAGCTGGGGACTCTTTCCAAGGCGTTGGGATCGGGGGGCGGGTTTGTCGCCGGGGACCGGGAGCTCGTCGAGCTCCTGGTCAACCGGTCGCGCTCCTTCGTCTATTCGACGGCCCTGCCGCCGCCGGCGGCCGCGGCGGCGCAGGCGGCGCTCGCCCTGCTGACTTCGGCCGAGGGGGAGAAGCGGCGGGAGCGGCTGCGATCGCTCATCGCCCTCTGGGGAGGGGGTGAGGGAGACCGCTCCGCCATCTTCCCCGTGATCTATGGGGAGGAGAGGCGGGCGGTCGCGGTGGCCGCCCGGCTGCGGGAAAAGGGAATCTTCGCCCCGGCCATCCGATTTCCGACCGTCCCCAAGGGGAAGGCACGGCTGCGGATCTCGCTCTGCGCGTTCCACACGCCCGAAGAGATCCGGAGGCTCCGGTCGGAGCTTTCGAGAGAAGAAGGATGAGTGCGGAGGAACAGGACAAGGCCTTTGTCTGGCATCCCTTCACCCCCGATCAGCCCTGGCGGGACCCCGCCTATCGCCTGCCGGTGATCGTGCGTGGGGAGGGACCCTACCTCTGGGACCAGGAGGGAAGGCGCTACTGGGATGGCAATGCCTCGATCTGGACCAATGTCCATGGGCACCGCCATCCGCGGGTGGTGGCGGCCATCCGGGAGCAGCTCGATCGGATCGACCATGTCTCCTTTCTCGGGCTGACCCATCCCTGGGCGGTCGAGCTTGCGGAAAGGCTCTCCGCCATTGCCGCGGGCGAGAGCGGTCGGCGCTATCGGGCTTTCTTCTCGGACGACGGGGCGACCGCGATCGAGGCGGCGGTCAAGATCGCCTGGCAATATTTCCAGCAGAACGGCCAGCCGGAGCGCGATCGCTTTCTCTGCCTTGGGGAGAGCTATCACGGGGACACCGTCGGTGCGATGAGCGTCGCCCAGAGCCGTTTTCACCGGATCTTCGAGGGGCTGCGCTTCCCTTCGGCCTCGATCCTCCCGCCGGCCTGCTACCGCTGTCCCTTCAATCGGGCGCCGGCGGGGAGCCGGGATGCGAGGCTCGACCGCCGCTGCGCCTGGGAGTGCGTCCGGACGCTGGAGGAGGCGCTCGATCGCCACGGCGATCGGGTGGCCGCTCTCGTGATCGAGCCCAAGGTGCAGGCGGCCGCCGGGATGTGGATGCATCCGGAGGGTTACCTCCGCGAGCTCGACCGCCTCTGCCGGGAGAGGGGGATCCTCTGGATCGCCGACGAGGTCTTCACAGGCATCGGCCGGCTGGGGGAGTGGCTCGCCTGCCGGAGGGAAGGGGCCTTTCCCGACCTGCTCTGCTTGGCCAAGGGGCTGTCCGGGGGGATGACGCCTCTGGCGGCTACCCTCGTGCGAGAAGAAATCTACGGGGGATTCACGGGCGGGAAGGGCCGGGCCTTCCTCCATGGGCACAGCTACACGGCAAACCCGATCGGCTGCGCGGCGGCCCTGGCGACGCTCGCGCTCTTCGAGGAGGAAGCGGTCTTCGAGCGGACCGCCCGGGCCGCGGAGGCCCTGGGCGCCCTTTCCCGGCGGTTCTGGCGGCATCCCCACGTGGGGGATGTCCGGCAGGAAGGCCTCGTGCTGGCGGTTGAGCTTGTGGAGCGGCGGGAGGATCGGGCACCCTTTCCCGCGGAGCGGGAGGTGGCCTTCCGGGTCTGCGAGCGGGCGCGGGCGCACGGGCTCTTGACGCGGCCCATCGGGGATGTCCTCGTGCTGATCCCTCCCCTCTGTGCCACGACCGGCGATCTGGCCGGGATGGTGGGCGCGCTCGAGCGGGCGCTCTGGGAGGAGCTGCCATGACGCCCAAGCAAAAGAGAGTGGAAAGAGACGATGATCGCGTGGTTTACGGTCCTTGCGAGTGGAGCGGGCACTCTCCCCCTGGCGGAGTGTCTGCGGAAGGCCGTCCGGGAGGATCCGCTTCGGCTCGTCGAGGCGGGAATCTTCCTCCTGGCGATCGTTCACACCTTTCTGGCTCCTACCCTCCATCGACTGGGAAGCCGTCGCTTGGCGCGCGCCGACGCGCTTGAACCCGGTCGGAGCTCGCAGGCGGCGACGCAGCAGGTGGCCGCGGAGCTGCTCCTTCTCCTGGGCGAGGTCGAAGTCGTCTTCGGCCTCTGGGTCATCCCGCTCTTCTGGATCCTGGTGGGCGTCCAGGGCTGGAGCGGTGCGATCGAACGCTTGGGGCTGGGCCGGGATTTCGCTGAGGCGATCTTTGTCGTCGCGGTCATGACGGTCGCTTCGAGCCGCCCCATCCTTCTTTTTCTGGAGAGCTTGCTGCGACGGGTTGCGGCCATCGGCCGGGACTCAGTCTCCGCCTGGTGGTTTTCCCTTCTGACCCTGGGCGCCTTGGCGGGCTCCCTCGTCACCGAGCCGGGAGCGATGACGGTGAGCGCTCTTTTGCTCGGCAAGCATTTTTTTGCGCTCGGTCCGCGTCCGGCCCTCTCGTATGCGACCATCGGCCTGCTCTTCGTCAACGTCTCGATCGGTGGCTCCCTGACGCATTTTGCCGCCCCTCCGGTGGTCCTGGCCGCGCGGGCCTGGGGCTGGGGGAGCGGATATCTCTTCGTTCACTTTGGATGGAAGGCGGCGGTGGCCACGGTGTTGGGGAGCCTGGCTTGCCTCGTGGCCTTCCGAAAGGAGCTTGCCCGCTTGGAGGGGCTCCGTCGCGGGAGACAAACCGAAGAAGCCGCAGGAGAGCGGGTCCCGCCCTGGATCACCGGCGCCCATCTCCTCTTTCTGGCTTGGATCGTGGCGACCGCGGCCATCCCGGCGCTCTGCGTGGGCGGCCTCCTCCTCTTCCTGGGCTTCCTACGCGTGACGAGCCCATTCCAGGATGAGGTCTCCCTCCGGCAAGCGGTGCTGGTCGGCTTCTTCCTGGCCGGGTTGGAGCTGCTCGGGAGCCGGCAGAGCTGGTGGATCGGCCCGCTCCTCGAGCGGCTCGACGAACCTGACCTCCTGCTCAGCAGCTCGGTCATCACCGCTTTTAACGACAATGCCCTGGTGACCTATCTGGCCAGCCTCGTTCCTGATCTGGGGGAATCCTCGAAGCAGGCCGTGATGGCCGGAGCGATCGCCTGTGGGGGGCTGACCGTGATCGCCAACGCTCCCAACCCGGCGGGTCAGGCCCTCTTGAGCCGATACTTCCCCAACGGGATCTCCCCTCTCGGCTTGGCCGCGGGAGCGCTGTTGCCGACCGCAATCGCCCTGCTGCTGCTCCGTCCGTAGCGGGGCCGGGGGATCATCTCCCGCCGCCGCAGCCTCCCATCCCGCATCCCATTCCCTGGCGATGTCCGTGCCCCATCCCGCCTCGACCTCCCATGCAGCCGGAAAAGGCTCCCGTGGTCGGCTCGCCCTTGGTCTTCTGGCGAACGGCCGCGACCGCTTCGGCGGTGATCTCCTCTCCCCCCCATTCGGAGCGCAGATAGGAGAGGAGGGAAGCCACCTGATCGTCATCGAGCCTCGTTCTCCAGGAGGGCATCCGGCCCCGGTACTCCTCCTCCCCGACGCGGATCCTCCCGGCGTAGCCGTTCAAGACGATGTGAATGAGCCGATCCGGATCGCCCGTCACCCAGGGAGAGTTCCGTAAAGGCGGGATGGAATCGAGCCCTTCTCCGCGGGACCCGTGGCAGACCGAGCAGTTCTCGAGGAAGAGGGCGCGCCCGCTCTTGGCAGGGAGGGAGGGAGCCCCGAGGAAAAGGAGCAGGGAAAGAGCGGCAAAGAGCCGGAAACCGGAAGCGCCGGCCATCGGGCGAGCCATCAAAAGAAGATTCCCTCTTTGGCCACCCGGAGAAAGGGGAAAGATTACGGGCGTTGTCCCCTTCGCCCTATCCGGGTTTCCCCGATCGGGAGGAGGAGCTGGGGCACCCACCTGCGGCTATCGCCTCCAGGAGATCGTCGAGTCTCGGCTCTTCGGGCGGGGTGAGCCGGAAATCCTCTTCGAGCACCCGCCGGATCTCGGTCCCGCTCGCCAGCCGCCGCCGCTCGCTCGTTCCGTCGAGCCGGTGGATCGTCAGCTCGTGGTTCCGCAGGGCATACCGGCGGCCGGCATCGGGCCGGGCCGCCACCAGCTCCTTCCGGAAGGGCGACTCCGGGTGGGAGCAGAGATACCAGTTGGCCATCTCGTAGTCGACCGGCAGCTGGGGCTGGAGGTCGAAGTGATAGAGGGAGCGCCACTCCCCGCGGAGGAGCACCTGGGTCAAGAGACCCTCTCCCGAACGGACGATGCGCATCGGCTCATGGGATGTTTCCTGGACGAGGCCGGTTTCAAGCCAGAGAGGGGCGGTGAAGGTGAGCCCGCCGAAGCCGACGTCGACGAGGTAGGGACGCTCGAGGTCGACCCGAAGCGCCATGTGGGTGCGCGGCCGCGTGGCCCCCTCCGGGACATTCCAGCAGACGCGCCCGGCGAGCCCGGTGACCGGGAATCCGAGAGAGCGCAAGATCTCGGCAAAAAGGAGATTCTGCTCGAAGCAGTAGCCTCCGCGGCCCCCGAGGACGAGCTTCTGCTCGATCGAGCCGAGGTCGAGCGCCACCACCCGGCCGAGCAGCGGATCGAGGTTCTCGAACGGAATAGCCTGGGGATGAAGCGCGTGGAGGGAGCAGAGCGTCTCAAGAGAAGCGGTCGCCGGGCCGCCGTAGCCGATCCGGGCAAAATAGGAGTCGAGGCGGGGGGCTTTTTGGCTCATCGGGCGAAGGATAGCAGATCGTCTGGCGATCCGCCCGCCTCGCGGCTCGACTCGGGCTGGAAAATCCGCTACCAAGCCACTGCGTGTCGCGATTGAACCCTCGGAGGTCCTCATGTCTTCTCTATCTCATCTTTTCTCCCCATTGACCGTGGGAGCGGTGCCAACGCCCAACCGGATCTGGATGGCTCCCCTGACGCGATCGCGGGCGGGGCAGCCCGGAGACGTCCCCACCGAGCTCAATGCCCGGTATTACGCGCAGCGGGCTTCCGCGGGCCTCATCGTCAGCGAGGCCACCCAGATCAGCCGGGAAGGGCAGGGATATGCCTGGACCCCGGGGATCTACACCGACGCGCAGGAAGCGGGCTGGCGCCGGGTCGTCGAGGCGGTCCACCACGCCGGGGGACGGATGGCGCTGCAGCTCTGGCACGTGGGCCGGGTCTCCCATCCTCTCCTCCAGGAAGGCCACCAGCCACCCGTAGGCCCTTCCCCGATTCGCGCCGAGAAGACCGAATGCTTCGTCGTCCTCGCCGATGGCACCCCGGCCCAGGTGCCAGTGGAGACACCGCGGGAGCTTTCGCAGCCGGAAATCCGGAGAATCGTCGGAGAATATGCCGCTGCGGCCCTCCGGGCACGCCGCGCGGGCTTCGACCTGGTCGAGATCCATGGAGCCAATGGTTACCTCCTCAACCAGTTTTTGGACCTTCGGGCCAACCAGCGCCGCGACGAATATGGGGGCTCGCTCCCGAACCGGGCGCGATTCCTGCTCGAAGTCGTCGATGCGGCCGCCGAAGCGATCGGTCGCGAGCGGATCGGGGTCCGGCTTTCCCCCAATGGGGTCTTCTCGGATATGAGCGTCGAAGGGAGCTGGGAGACCTCGCTCTACGTCGCAGCCGAGCTCGACAGGCGAAAGATCGCCTATCTCCATATCGCGGAGCCCGACTGGGCGGGCGGTTCGCCGCTCACCGACGAGGAGAGGGGTGCGCTGCGCAGGGCCTTTTCTGCGGTTTTGACCTTCTGCGGAAATTATACCGCCGCCCGTGCCGAGGCGGCGATCGCTGCGGGGATCGCAGATGCGATCGCCTTCGGCAAGCTCTTCCTGGCCAATCCCGACCTGCCGGAGCGATTCCGCCGGGGAGCTCCGCTCCATGCGCCCGATCCCGCGACCTTCTATGGCGGCGGGGAAAAAGGCTACACCGACTACCCGACGCTCGATGCCTTCGGGCGGAGCCAGACATGATCGAAGAGCTCAAAGCGAACAATCGGGCCTGGGCGCGGCGGATGGTGGCCCGCGACCCCGGCTTCTTCCGGCGGCTCGTTGGGCAGCAGTCTCCGAAATGCCTCTGGATCGGCTGCGCCGACAGCCGGGTGCCGGCCAACGAGATCATCGGCCTGGGACCGGGCGAGCTCTTCGTGCACCGGAACGTCGCCAACTTGGCCCCTCCACAGGACGCAAACTACCTTTCCGTGCTCCAGTATGCGGTCGACGTCCTCCGTGTGGAGCACGTCCTGGTCGTCGGCCACTACGGGTGCGGCGGGGTGAGTGCGGCCGTGGACGGGCAGCGCCGAGGCCTGGTCGACCACTGGCTCCATCCGATCCGCGAGGTCTGGAGAGATCACCGGGAGGAGATCGAGGCCATTCCCGATTCTCAATCCCGCCTCCATCGGCTCTGCGAGCTCAACGTGATCCGCCAGGTGCGCAATGTGGCCTCCGACATCTTCCTCCAGGAGGCCTGGGCGCGCGGACAGGTGGTCTCCATCCACGGCTGGGTCTACTCCCTGGCCGATGGCTTGGTCAAGGATCTCGACGTCACGGTCGACGGACCGAAAGGTTGAATGGTTGCCGGGGAATGGCGACCCCAACGGGATTCGAACCCGTGCTACCACCTTGAAAGGGTGGGGTGCTAACCACTACACAATGGGGTCGGGCGGCCGATGCTTGTGCGCGCGCTTACGGGAGGAGCAAAGCAGAACCGGGCGGGAGCGGCAAGCGCGAAAGGCGTCCGCGAGGTCTTTCGCATTCAACGGAGGTGGCTCGCCATGGTGACGATCGCCACCGCACCCAGGGAAAAGAGTCCTCCCGCCCAGAGCCATTGGCGTAGCCCGAGCAGGACCAGGACCGGCGGTACCCGGTCGGGGTTTTCCTCCCGAGGTAGATCGAGGCAGGCCTGGACGAGCTGCCGGCTAAAGTGAAAGAGCCGATGGCCTCCGGCGGCTACGAGTGCGAGCAGGGGCAGAAGCAGAAGGTCGGTCGGGCGGAATGCCAGAACCGAAGGCACGCCGGCCAGCGGGCGGGCGGCCAGGAAGTTCCCCGCCACGAGCGTCCCCGTAACGGCGAAGAGCTCGAGTGCATGCGTGGTCAAGGGGAGGCGGCAGGCAGACGGGGCCCCGGATTGGGCGTCGCGAGAGCGGCGGGCCCGGGGACGCATCAGCACGGCTGTGGCCGCCGGCTCGGCCAAGATCTGATGGAAGGATCGGAGAAGGAGGGCGAAGAGCGAGAACGCCCCGATCCCCTCCCGAAGCGAACCGGAAGGGCCGGAAGAGGAGGAGAGGGGATGGAAGAGGAGCAGCCAGACCAGGCCGAGGCCGCTCATGCCGAAGAGAGTGATCGCATAGCTGTTCACCAGCGACCCGGTTCCGAGGAGGAGGATGAAGGGATCGCGCCTGCCGGTTCGCGCAAGGACCGGGGTCAGGATCAGCAGCTCGGCGAGGAGGGTGGCCATCCACAAGGAGAGCGAAAGGAGAAGGAGCCGGACGAGAACCCTCCAGAGCAGGGGTGCTTCCGGCCCGAGGGGGGTAGCCGGTTTCCCGGCGGGATCGAGAAGAAGGGTGCCGGCCAGCAGGGCCCAGAGCGTCCAGGGGAGCCCGGACCAGGGAATCGTCGGCCTCCGCAAGGGCAAGGACAAAAGAAAGCCGAGGCCGAAGAGACCGCCCAGGAAGGCACCGAAGGTGGCCGGGGCTGGGCTTCTTCCCAGCGCCGGGAGAAGGGAGCCTAGCACGGGGATGGCTCCGACCGCGAGGAAGCCGACGATGGCCCTTTCCGTCGAGAGGGCGGCATTGGGCGGTAGTCGATCCCGGAGGGCCCGCTCGATCGGGTTCCAGAATGTAAAGCGTCCGAGGAGAGTGGCGAGCCAGCAAGCTTCCCCGAGGGAGCGTGCGGACTCGAGGACGCTTTCGGTCATCCAGGGAGACGGGTCCATGACTGCGAGGTTCCGCCCGATCGCGGAAAAGGTCGAGCGGATGCGTCAAGCGCTGGGGACCGCCTGGGACTGTTGCCAGGAAATCGCGTAATGGACGAGCTCGGGTCCCGAGGCAAGCTTGAGCTTTTCCTTGAGGCTGCCCCGATAGGCTTCCACGGTCTTGATGCTCAGGTGGAGCTGATCGGCGATCTGCCGGGTTCCCAGGCCCCGTCCGATCAAGAGGAAGACCTCGAACTCCCGGTCGCTCAGCGACTCGACCGGGGAGAGCGTCGGCGTGGCCCGCCGGCCGGAAAAGCGCTCGAGGACGCGGGTGGCGACCGAGTTGCTGACGAAGATGCCGCCTTCGAGCACTCGTTGAATGCCTTCGAGGAGCTTTTGGCCCCCCTCGCTCTTCATGAGATAGCCTCTCGCCCCCGCCCGGAGCGCCCGCTCCGCATAGAGCGACTCCTCGTGCATCGAAAGCGCCAGGATCGCCACTTCGGGATAGGCGGCGTGGACGTCCTTGATGAGCTCCAGCCCGCTCTTTCCCGGCAGGGAGAGGTCGACGATGACCAGATCGGGCTTCGTCTTCCCGACCAGGTCGAAGCCTTCATGGGCGGTCGCCGCCGTTCCGCAGACCGTGAGCCCTCCCTTGGCTCCGATGAGCTGTGCGATCCCTTCGCTCACCAGCGCGTGGTCGTCGACGATCAGGACCTTCCTAGGCTGGCCCGACTTGCCTCTGGTCTCTTTCATTTCCAGCTACCCCTTTTTTCTTGTTTCCCCTCGGGGCGGAAGGAACCGTGCAAAGGACGATCACTCCTCCCTTGGGTTTCGATTCGAAGCGGATCACGCCTCCGATCAATCCGGCGCGGTATCGCATCGAACGTAGCCCGAGACCGGAAGCCGACGCGGCCTTCGGTCGCATCCCCTCTCCGTCGTCCGCGATGCGAAGATAAACGGACTCGTCCCCCCCGCCCAAAAGAATTTCGACGTGGCGCGGCTTCCCATGCCGAATCGCATTGTGGAGCGACTCCTGGGCGATCTGGTAGAGGTGGATGGCCGTGTCCGCATCCCGAAGGGCCGGCTGGCCGATCAGCGCGAAGCGGCAGGAGACCCCCGAATCCTCTTCGCTCTTCCGAGCCAGATCGCCGAGCGCCTGCGGCAGCTGGGCGGGGGAGATCGCCAGCGGCATGAGCCCCTGCGCGAGGGCGCGCGCGCAGCCGCTCGCCTCCCGGACGAGCTCGCCGATCCGCGCGGCGAGGGCCGCTTCGGGAACGGAGCGCTCGCAAAGCTTCGATTGCAGGAGCTCCGCCTGGTAGTGAACTCCAATCAGCATCTGGCAGAGGCTGTCATGGATGTCTTGCCCGATCCGTAGCCGTTCCCGGGCTTCGGCATCGAAGAGAGCCCGTTCCAGGGCTCTCCGCTCGGTCAGGTCCCGTACGAGAATGGTGAGCGCAGGACGCCCTTCCACGAGCGACTGGCTGACCGACAACTCCAGGGGAAAGATGTCTCCGTTCTTTCTTCGTCCGAGAGCCTCGTGACGGCCCGTCGTGAAGGAGAGAGTCCTGGACGGGCGATGCGGGAAGTCGACCGAGGGGATGACGGTCTGCTCTGGCGTGTGCAAGAGCGAAGCCAGCGGTCGCCCGAGAAGCTCGCCCGGGAGATAGCCAAAGATGCCCGCGGCCGCGCGGTTGGCGATTTCGATCGAGAGCGCGGCGCCGAGAACGAGCATCCCCTCGAACATCTGGTCGAGCATCTGATGCATCCATCCCGCGATGGTGCAAAAGCCCTGGATCCGTTCAGCTCCCAGGCAGTCGGCGACGGAAAGGCCGCAGGGCTCACGGGGAACACCGGCCTTGTCGAGCTTCGCGGTCCTTCGTGCCATGACCGGAAGAAGCATGATCGTCTCCCAGGGGCGCTGCAAGGCTTTCGTCGCCTTTGCCCTACATTTCCTCCAGGCGCTCGATTCCGAGCAGGTCGAGCCCCGTGCCCAGGGTGGCTGCGGTACCCTGACAGAGAGCCAGCCGGGCCGCCCGCTGGCTCCCCACCGATTCGGTGCCCGGATGCGGACCCGGCTGCAAGACCGGGCAGGATTCGTAGAACCGGTGGAAGGCGCGGGCCACCTCATAGAGGTAGGTGCAGAGAAAGTGCGGCCGGCTTTCGGACTCGACCCGCTCGAGGGTCGGGCAGAAGTCGAGGAGGAGCTTGACCAGCCGCAGCTCAGTGGGCTCCCGAAGGGGGCCGTGGGCTGCGGAGATCCCCGAAGCGTCCGCCTTCCGAAGGATCGCCCGGATCCGGACGTAGGCGTTGAGCAGGTAAGGAGCGGTGTTGCCCTCGAAGGAGAGGAGCTTTTCCCAGCGGAAGACGTAGTCGAGATTGCGGTTCTGCGAGAGGTCGGCGTACTTGAGGGCTCCGAGCCCGACGGCGCGCGCGATCCGGACCTTCCGCTCCTCGGGAAGATCGGGCCTCTTTTCGGCAAGGATCGCGTAGGCGCGGCGCAACGCTTCGGCGAGCAGCTCGCGCAGCTTGATCGGCTTCCCCTCCCGGGTCTTGAGCGGCTTCTTGTCCTCGCCCAGGATCGAGCCGAACCAGACATGCTCGATCCGGACGGGCAATCCCCACCGCTTCGCGGTTGCGGCGAGCTGCTGAAAGTGGAGGCGCTGCCGGCCGTCGGTGATGTAGAGGATCCGGTCGGCCTTCCACTCCTCGACCCGGAAGCGGAGGGCGGCCAAGTCGGTCGTGGCATATAGATAGGCCCCGTCGCTCTTCTGGATGAGGAAGGGCTTGTCCTGCAGCTCGGGGTCGTCCGGGAAGAAGACGCAGACCGCCCCTTGGCTCGGCTGCGCGATGCCGGACGCCTGGAGATCGCGGACGACCGAAGGGAGCTGATCGCGATAGGCGCTCTCTCCCATCGTAAAGTCGAAATGAACGCCGAGCTCCTCGTAGAGGCGGGAGAGCTCGACTTGCGACGCTGCGATGAAGCGGCGCCAGAGAGCGAGGTTTTCCGGGTCTCCATTCTGGAGCTTCCAGAGCTCCGCTTTTGCTTCCTCCCGAATCGCCGGATTCTCCTTGGCCGCCGACTGGATCTGCTGATAGAGCTCCTCGAGATATTCGAGCGGACGCTCCTCCAGCCGTGCCTCCTCCCCATGTCGCTTGAAGCCGAGGAGAACCATGCCGAACTGGGTGCCCCAGTCGCCCAGGTGGTTGACCGTAGTCACCCGATGGCCCAGGAAGCGGTAGACGCGGGCCAGGCACTCCCCCAGGATCGTGCTCCGCAGGTGGCCAACGTGCATCTCCTTGGCGATGTTGGGGCTCGAGAAGTCGACGACGACCCGCTGCGGCTCCTTCGCCTCCTCGATGCCGAGCCGGGAATCCCCGATGAGGGAGAAAAAGGCGCTCACGCACCGATCCGGCTTGAGCCGGAAATTGAGGAACCCGGGACCGGCGACCTCCGGGGGAAGCGACCATTCGGTCGCTCCCACGCTGGCCGCCAGCTCGGCGGCGAGCATGCGCGGCTCCCGACCGTGGCGCTTGCCCAGGATCAGGGCGGCATTGCTCTGGAGATCGCCAAAGCGCGGATCCGCGCAAGGCTCGATGAGGAGCTCGGGGAGGGGGGAGCCGAACCCGTACGTCGCGAGGACGGAGGCCAGCTTCTCTCCTAAGAACTCGGCGGGAAATTGCATGGCGAAAGCCTTTCGGGGGATCCGGGGGTTAGGGGAAGATCAGGGATGGTCCGCGTGCGGGGAAAGCGGCCCCGGTCGAGTCGCCCAGGAGGAGAAGGCCGCAAGGCCCTGGCCGCAGAGCCGATAGCAGAAATGGAGATGGTCTCCGAAGCGCGAGAGGAAGCGCGAGACGTTCCAAGTCGGCGAGAGGAATCCAAGGAGAGCCGCCAGGATGCACAAGTTGAGCCCCACGATCACTACGAGGGAGAAGAACCAGCCTTCTACGTGGAGATCCGGCTGTTCCCGATGCACGGCTTCCACGGTAAAGAAGAGATGGAATCCCCATGTGAACCCCGTCCCCGCGTAGAGGAGCCATTGATAGGACCGGATCGGCCAGTAAAAGTCAACGATGGTCCACAAGGCCAGCCAGAGCAGCATATAGAAGGGGACGAAATAGGGGGAGAGGACGATCCAGAGGTTGGACCGGTTGCAGCGGACGCTGCCGCTCCGGCGACCGACCCGGAACCGGGAAACCTTCCCGCCATGAAGGTAGACTGCGAGCGCATGGGTCAGCTCGTGGGCGAAGATGTAGGGCCTCTCGGGAATCCTCCACAGAAAGCAGGCGAAGGACCAGAGGAGGAGCCCGCCCGCGAAGCTCTCCACGGGAACCGTAAGCCAGCCCCCCTCCCGGAAATAGCTTTCGAGAAGATCCTTGAGGAGCAGAACCTCGGCCGCGATGAGCGGCATGGCACCGAGCCCGAGGAGGAACTTAATTATCTTCGCTAGGCTTGACACCGCCGGCAGAAGGTTCTTATTAGGAAACCCCCATGCCTAACACTCGATCAGCCGCAAAGCAAGCGCGGAAGAGTCTCCGCAAAAGAGGATACAACCTGAAAGCCAAGAAGGAATTGCAGCAGGTCTCGCGCCAGATGCGCGAGAAGGCCGCTTCCGAAAACAAGGAAGAGGCGATCGGCTATTTCTCCCAGTACCAGTCTGTCTTGGATCGGCTCGTCAAGCGGGGACGGCTCACTCGGAACGCGGCCGCCCGACGGAAACAGCGAGTAGCCAGGACGCTCTTCGCTTCGACCGCCTCCGGCGCGGAAGCCGCCAAGCAGGAGTAGAGATCCTCCGCGTGAGATCGCCGCTGGTTGCTCGGAAGAGAGAGGCGGCCGGTTCCTTTTTGCCATTGCCGCCATGATCCCCATCAAGCGAGGGAAGGAGATCGACGGGATGCGCCGCAGCGGCCGCCTCGTGGCGGAAGTGGTCGACGCATTGCGTTCGATCCTGGCTCCCGGGGTCCGGACGGGCGAGGTCGATCGCTACGCTGCCGAGTTGATCGCCGCGCGCGGAGGGAAGAGCGCCTTTCTCGGGTACCGCGGGTTTCCGGGGACGATCTGCATCTCGGTCAACGAGGAGGTGGTCCACGGGATCGGCGGGGACCGGTTGCTCCAGTATGGGGATCTGGTCAAGCTCGACGTGGGCATCGTCAAGGATGGCTGGGTCGGCGACACGGCGGCCACCTTCCCGATCGGAATGGGGGAGCCCGGCGACCTCAAGCTCGTCGAAGTCACGCGGCGGGCGCTCTGGGTAGGGATCGCGCAGGCCCGGGCGGGCAATCGGATCGGCGACATCGGTGCGGCGATCGAGGCCTGCGTCCGGGCGCAGGGGTTCGAGGTGGTGCGGGAGTTTGTCGGCCATGGCGTGGGTCGCAAGCTCCACGAAGATCCGCAAGTCCCCAACTACGGTCGAACGGGAGCGGGACCCCGGTTGAAGGCGGGCATGACGCTTGCGATCGAGCCGATGGTCAATGCCGGCGGGGCTGCGGTCCGGCTGCTTTCGGATGGGTGGACGGTCGTAACGACCGATGGTCGGCGTTCCGCCCACTTCGAGCATACGGTACTGATTACGGCGGGGGAGCCCGAGGTGCTCACCGACCACGGGATGCCCGGCGCCTCGAATGGCAAAGGGGTGGTGGCGACCGGGCAGGAGGAAGGCTCTGGTGAGTGAGGGGCGGTCAACAACAAAAAAACTTGCCAAAGGAATGCCAGTCCGCTAACAATCGACCCCTTCATCGTGTGAGCGATGAGAAGCGAGCAGGCAATACCAAGAGGAGCTTCATGAAGGTTCGGGCCTCCGTTCGTCGGCGTACCGCCAACTGTCAAGTCGTACGTCGCAAGGGACGAATTTACATCATCAACAAGAAGAACCCCCGGCTCAAGCAGCGACAGGGATAGGTCCGGACATCAGGACAGAACAAAGACCATGCCTCGTATCCTCGGAGTGGAAATCCCAGGGGCCAAGCGAACCGTCGCGGCTCTCCCTTATATTTACGGAATCGGCCCTTCCCGGGCGAAGTGGATCTGCGAGCTGGCCGAGATCGATCCCGACTTGCGCGCCAAGGAGCTGACCGATCAGCAGATCAATCGAATGGTCCAGGTCATCCAGGAGAACAGCTTTGTGATCGAAGGCGACCTCCGCCGGGAGATCCAGCAGAATCTCAAGCGCCTGCAAGCGATCAAGTGTTATCGCGGGATCCGCCACCTCCGCGGCCTGCCGGTTCGCGGGCAGCGGACGTCGACCAATGCGCGGACGCGCAAAGGTCCGCGGCGGACGGTCGGAGTGGTGCGGAGGAAAGAAGCGAAGAAGGGGAAGGTGTAGCCCCTCGAGCATTTGTGTAAGGGGACCGTAGCGGGGAGATCTTATGGCGGGGGAAGAAAAGACGCAGCCGGTATCGGAAGAGGTGCGGCGCCCGGCGGAACCTGAGGGCGGAGCCTCGCCCAAGGCCGCGGAGGGGAAGACGGCAGTAGCCGAGCCCGCCGAGAAGGAGAAGGAGAAGAAGCACAAGGCTAAGGGCGGGAAGGGCATTCATAGCGGGGTCGCGCACATTCTCGCCACCTTCAATAACACCGTGGTTACGATTACCGATCTCAACGGCAGGACGATCTCCTGGTCGAGCGCCGGCCGTTGCGGCTTTCGCGGCTCGAGGAAGTCGACCGCCTATGTGGCGCAGCTTGCCGCGCAGGATGCCGCTCGGCAAGCGGTGGCGCAGGGCGTACGGGAGGTGCTCGTCAAGGTCAAGGGGCCGGGGACGGGTCGGGAATCCGCGATTCGCGCCCTGCAAGTTGTCGGGCTCGAGGTGACGACGATCCTCGATGTCACGCCGGTTCCCCACAACGGATGTCGTCCACGGAAATCGAGGCGAGTCTGAGCCGAACGTTCGGCAGGTAACGGAAGAGGTCTTATGGCACGATATCTTGGTCCCCGAGCGAAGAAGGCGCGGCGATACAACGTCGCCCTCTTCGGGCCCTGCAAAGCTCTGGAGAAGCGTCCCTATCCGCCGGGGGTTCATGGAGAGAAGAGTCGGCGCAAGCAGTCCGACTACGCCATCGCCTTGGCCGAAAAGCAGAAGCTCCGCCTGATGTACGGAGTGACCGAGCGCCAATTTCGTCGCTATTTCGCCTCTGCCCTCAAGAAACGGGGCGTCACGGGAGAAGTGCTGCTCCAGCTCCTTGAATCTCGGCTCGACAACATCGTCCATCGGCTCGGGTTCGCGACGACGCGCTTCGGGGCGCGGCAGATGATTGCCCACGGCCATGTGCAGGTGAACGGCCGCCGAACGATGACCCCCAGCTTCGGCACGCGGCCGGGAGACAGGGTCGAGGTGCGTGACCAGCCGCAATCGCGAAAGCTGGCGTTGCGGAACCTCGAGGCGATGCAGGCCGCGCGCATCCCCGACTGGCTCGTGCTGGAACGAGAGAAGCTTCGCGGTGAGGTCAAGCGGCTGCCGAGCAAGGACGAGCTGCGGCCGATTGCGAACGAGCAGCTGGTGGTGGAGTTCTATTCGTAAGGATCGCAACGATCAGGGTCCGGTTGCGACCGAGCGGGAGGCTTGCCTCGCGTCGGCGCGGCCGGCACTTGGGTGGACGTAGGAGGTAATCTGTTCTATGGCAGTGCGCTTAGGTCGTTTTGAAATGCCCCATTCCTTGGCGAAGGATGAAGCGGTTTCCACGGAGACGTACGGCCGCTACGTCGTCGAGCCCCTGGAGGCCGGCTATGGGCAGACGATCGGGACTTCCCTGCGTCGCGCCCTCCTCTCCTCGCTCGAAGGTGCCGCGATTTCGGCGATCAAGATCGACGGAGCTCTCCATGAATTCACGAGCCTGCCGGGTGTCGTGGAGGACGTGCCGGAGATCGTGTTGAACCTG
This sequence comes from Methylacidimicrobium sp. B4, assembly GCF_017310545.1. NCBI lineage: Bacteria > Pseudomonadati > Verrucomicrobiota > Methylacidimicrobium > Methylacidimicrobium sp. B4. Next base: position 726,761 of record NZ_CP066203.1, on the reverse strand, counting down.
AAGAAGATTCTCTTCCGGATTCCCTCGAGGGAGCCGCGCTCTCTCGCGCTCGAGGTGGTCAAGGAGGGACCCGTCGTCGCTGGCGACATTCAGCTCGAGACCGGCGTCGAGCTCGTCAACCCCGGCCAGCTCATCTGCACTCTCGACAAGAAGCGGGAGTTCCAGATGGAGCTGGAGGTCAAGGTCGGCCGAGGCTTCCTGATTGCCGAAGAGAACAAGAAGCCGGATCAGGCGATCGGCCTCATTCCGATCGACTGCCTCTTTTCCCCGGTCCGCCGTGTCAAGTACGAGGTCGAGAACACCCGCGTCGGCCAGCGGACCGACTATGATCGATTGATTTTGGAAATCTGGACCGATGGGCGGATTACCGCGGACGACGCGCTCGTGCAAGCCGCGGCGATCCTTCGTCACCATCTCGATCTCTTTGTCGGCTACGGCAAGGACACGGTGGAGTTCGAGAAGCCGAAGCCGCCCGTTCAGGAAGCGGAGAACCGCCTTCGGAAGATTCTGAACATGAGCGTCAACGAAATCGAGCTCTCGGTTCGGGCCGCCAACTGCCTCAACAACGCCAATATCGCCACGGTGGGCCAGCTGGCGCAGAAGACGGAGGCGGAGATGCTCAAATATCGAAACTTCGGGAAGAAGTCGCTGAACGAAATCAAATCCAAGCTCGCCCAGCTGGGCCTCTCCCTCGGAATGAAGCTCGGCCCGGGGCTCCTGGAGGTGGAGGCCCCGGAGGTTTCGGAAGCGACGAGCGAGGAATAACCAGGGGACACGACGATGCGCCATTTGAAACGACGCGGCAAGTTGGGGAGGCTCTCCAAGCATCGGGAGTCGCTCCTTGCGAATCTCGCCACCGCCCTCATTCGGAATAACCGGACGAAGACCACCCTCAGCAAGGCCAAGGCACTGCAACCGTACGCGGAAAAGCTGGTCACCCTGGCCAAGAAGGGCTCCCTTCATCACCGGCGCCTGGCTGCCTCCCGCCTGCACGGGAAGGAGGCGGTCCAGAAGCTGTTCGGGGAGATCGGACCGCGATTTGCCGGGCGCGCCGGGGGCTATACCCGCGTGACGAAGATCGGGCATCGCCTCTCCGATGCCGCCCGAATGGCGGTGATCGAATGGACGGAGGCGACCGCCCCCGCCGCCGGAGGCGAAGAGCCTTCGAAAGCGGCCTCCTCGACGCCAGCGACTTCGGCTTGAGGCGTTGCTGCCTGCGCAGCGACTGGATTGACGCAGGAAGCGAAGGGGCTTCGGGGAGGGCTCGAGGCGCCTTAGCCTTCGATCGTGCTGAGCTCGACCGGCTCGACCGCAACCCCGGTCTTCTCGAGCCACTGGATCGCCTGCTTGAGGACCTCTCGTTCCCCTTCGAGCTCGATGGCGACGATTCCGGTCGTCTGCGTGACCTGGGCGCTTCGGATATTGAAGGCCAGCTCGAATGAGCGGCTGAGCTCCCAGATGATCGGCCGTTGGCAGAGCGCCTCGCCAAAGGTCAGCCAGAGCCGCTGTTTCTCTCTTGCCACGGTCTTCAGCCTCCCGCCACGGCCGGCACGATGCTCACTTCGTCCTCCGGACCGACCGGGGTCTCCTGGTCCTTGAGGAAGCGGATATCCTCGCCGTTGACGTAGACCGCGACGAAGCGGCGGAGTGCGCCCGTCTGGTCGAAGAGCCGTTCTCCGATGCCGGGGAACTGGGCTTGGAGATCCTGGAGAAGCTCTCCAATCGTCTGGCCCCGCGCGGAGACCTGATCCTTGTTGCCGGTCAATCCACGGAGAGGGGTGGGAATCCTCACCGGAATCGTCTGCGCTGCACTCACTTTGCTCATGGTCTTATCTTCCTTTCTCTGGTTGAAAATCAATGCTCTCCGGTGCGGCCCCCTCCGGAAGCGAGGCTGGGCCCAGGTCGGCGGAGACCAGCCGGTCGAATTCCCGCAAGCTCGGGTCGATCACTCGGGGCGGGGCCAAGGCTCCGGAGAGAGCTTCGGCCGTCTTCAAGCCGTGGCCGGTGATGCAGAGCACGACCGAGGCGTCCTCCGGAATCTTCCCGGAGGCGATGAGCTTCTGCGCGCAGGCTACGGTCACTCCTCCCGCCGTCTCCGCAAAGATTCCGGCGGTTTCGGCCAGCAGCTGAATGCCCGCGAGGATTTCCGCGTCGGAGGCATCTTCGGCCGCTCCTCCGCTCTTCCGGATCGTCTGAATCGCATAATAGCCGTCGGCGGGGGTGCCGATCGCCAGCGACTTGGCGATCGTCTGGGGCTTGGGCACCGGCTGCACGAGCTCGGTCCCCCTCCGGAACGCGTCGCTGATCGGATTGCACCCGGTGGCCTGAGCGCCATGGATGGCGAACGGGGCCTCTTCGACCAGGTTCGTCACGATCAACTCCTGGTAGGATTTGGCAATCTTGGTCAAAAGCGAGCCGCTCGCCATCGGGATCACCGTATGGGAGGGAAGCCGCCAGCCGAGCTGCTCGGCGATCTCGAAGCCCATGGTCTTCGATCCCTCGGCGTAGTAGGGCCGGAGGTTGACGTTGACGAAGGCCCACTGGTATTTGCCGGCGATCTCCGAGCAGAGGCGGTTGACCTTGTCATAGGGCCCACGAATCCCGATCACCCGGCTCCCGTAGACGACGCTTCCCAGCACCTTCGACGCCTCGAGGTCAGAGGGAATCAGCACGTAGCTTTCGAGGCCCGCGCTCGCCGCATTGGCCGCGACGCTGTTGGCGAGATTTCCCGTCGAGGCGCAGGCGACGACGCTAAATCCCATCTCCTTCGCACGCGAGAGGGAGACCGCCACGACCCGATCCTTGAAGGAGAGGGTCGGGTAGTTGACGGTGTCATTCTTGACATAGGCTTCCCGCACCCCGAGGGCCTTGGCCAGGCGGTCGGCCCGGACGAGCGGAGTAAAGCCGACCTGCGTGCCGACCGTCGGCTCTCCGTCCAGGGGGAGCAGCTCCCGATACCGCCACATCGTGGGAGGCCGGGATTCGATCCGGTCGCGGGAGACCCGCCGGCGAATGGCTTCGTAGTCGTACACCGCCTCGAGGGGGCCGAAGTCCCATTCGCAGACGTGGACGGCCGCCTTGGGATAGAGCCGGCCGCATTCGCGGCACCGGAGGTTCGTAAACAACTCGGACTGCATCGGCTGCCTTTCTGGCTCTCACCGATGCGACAGAGCAGGATGGGGATTCTCATCCCTCTCATCCTTCCCCGGGCCTTCCCGGAGCTGGGGTTGGCACCTGACGGGATCGGCTTTCGCCTCTCCCCGGTTGCCGCGGTTTCGTCGGGCCAGATCCCTCCGCCGCTCTCGATAAGAGTTGCGCTAACCATAGCCAGAGTTCCGGGACGGTCAATCCCAAAAGAGGAGTTTTCCCAAAATCCTGCGGGAATCCTCCGATCGAGGTGCCCGGTCAGCGAAAGAACCACGCCTCAATCTGGGAGGCGGCAAGCCCCTCGAGGCCCGAAAGCGTCCGATCCGCTCTCCGGAGCGATTCTGCCGGGTTGGTCGTCGTGACGGCGATCACCCGCATGCCCGCCCGCACGCCCGCCTCCACTCCGGCTGGCGCATCCTCGAAGACGACGCACCGCTCCGGTGAGGCTCCCAACCGCTTGGCGGCGAGGAGGAAGACCTCTGGGTCGGGCTTGCCCCGCGTTACATCCTCGGCCGTCACGATCGCCTGGAAGAAATGCCGGAGGTCAAACTGATCCAGGGTGAGCTCGATGTTGGCTCGCACCGTCGAGGAAGCGATCGCCCTGGGGACCGACCCCTTCGCCAGCGACGCGCACAGAGTCAGCCCTCCGGGATAAAGCTCGACTCCCCGCTCGGCGACGATGGCCCGATAGAGCTCCTCCTTTCGCTCCGCCAGCCGCGCAATTTCCTGGGGATCCTCCGTCCAGCGGAGCAGATGAGGAATGACCCAGTCGTTCTTCCGGCCAAAGGAGGGGAGAAAAAAGTCGGGAGGAAGCACCCGCCGCTCCTCTTGGGCGAGACGCTGCCAGCTCTCGAGATGAGGGCCCATGGAGTTGGCCAACACCCCATCCCAGTCAAAGATGGCGGCCCACTGCCCGTCCCGGGGAGAAGAGCTGGCCCGAAGATCCATCTTGCTGGCTCCATCCCGCCCTTCGCTTCTGTCCATGCGATTTCTCCTCTCGTCGATCGGTCGGTCCGTTTGCCGCAGCGCTTTCGTCCAGAAACGGACGAGCGCTTCGTTCGGATCTTCTCATAGCCCCTGCCAGCCGCATGCCGGGATCGGAAGCTCGGAAGCCGAACGAACTCCTTCCTCTCCTGGGATGCGGTCTACGGAGCGGGGTGACCGGAAATGCGGGCCCCAACTTCCCCTCGGGCCCTACGGATAGCGTTTGGTCAAAGGCGCAGTCAATCCTTTGCTCTTGTCTCCGATCGGTGGACCCAATGGGGAAGGGCGGCGCGCAGCTCGCAATCCCCGTCTCCTCCTCTGGGGGCTCCTTCGATCATCTGGCTTGCGGCTGCGCTTGCTTGTGGAGCCGGATCGCCTCTCTGGCCTCTTTGAGGAAGAGCCGTGCCTCATAACTGGTCTTGATCCGCAGGAAGCGCTCGAGAATCTCTTCGCGCTGAGAGATCGGTGCGATGCGGAGATAGCGCCGTAGGGCCACGCGCGCAAAGCCACGGATGCTTGGCTCGGGCGGACGCGACTCGAGCCTGCGGCGCAGTTGGTCTCGACGGCTTCTCTCGCTTTCGAGCTGGTCGCGGGGCAGGAGTCCAGAAGCAACCTCCCCGACCCCGGCCTCGAGCAGATCGCCCGCGCAGCGCAATCCGGATTCCGCCACGGGCGGCAATTCGGTGGGTGCGTCTGTGCGCGGGACCGCAAGCGAGAGCAGGTGGCAGAGGCTGTTGGCGGCGCGGTCGCGGTTGGTCAGGGATTTGAGCGAAAAGAGCTCCGTCACGGTTTTGACCACGGAGGAATGGTCATAGGGAAGATGGTCGATCGTATTGCGCGGGATCCAGGGCGAGATCACGACGGCTGGCACGCGCGGTCCCAATTGCGAAAAGTCGAAATGGACCTGCCCATTCTCCTCGTCCGTCGCGTGGTCGCCGGGCGGGACGGCGGGTGGAGGCAGTACATGGTCGAAGAAGCCGCCGTGCTCGTCGTAAGTCAGAATGAGGAGGCTCGATTCCCAGTGTGGCGAATTGCGTACGGCCTCATAGACCTCCTTGATGAGCCGCTCGCCGCGGGTCACATCGTCGAGCGGATGCTGCGAGCTGCCGCAGGTGAAGTCTCCCGGCGTCAAGGGCAAGATGTTGCCATAGTTGGGCTCGATGAAGCAGTAGGAGGCGGAGAAGGCCGGGTGGTTGACCGAGTCGCGGAAGTGTGGGAAATCCTGAAAGCGCCCCTCCAGTAAGTTGAGGTCCATGCCGGAGAGCGAGAGCACCTGGGGCGTCTCGTCGCCTTTGAAGACGAGCCACTCGAGGCACTTCTCCTCAAGGCGATCGTAGAGCGTGCCGTTCTCGAAGCGGTAGCCGTCGAGAAGCGTTCTTGTGGCCGCCTCCCACCCGCGGGGACTGTTGTCGAGCCCTGCGGAGGACGCGGCGTGGACGAAGAGGCGATTGGGCCAGGTCGGCCCGGGCAGGGAGGAGAACCAGCTGTCGCAGACGGCAAACTCGCGGGCGAGCAGATTCAGGATCGGCAACTGTTCCGGGGTGTAGACCTGCATCGGCTTCTCGGGGAAGGGAGCCCCGTGGCGGCGGTAGTTGGCGACAAAGCCGCTGTTGGTAATCGGCGGATAGGGTTTGCCGGGCGCATAGACGGCGCCTGCGCCGACCAGCTGCTCGAGCACATCCTCAAACTCATGCCCGGGGTCACCGGCTTCCGCGGAGAGCGCAAAGTCGGCTGGCGTCGCAGCGGGGATCGTGGCGCTGGTTCGAGGATCGATGTTGGAGGAGGGATGGCCCATGAGGTTATTGATCCTGGTGGGTTGGCCTGTGCTTGCGTCCACCCCGGTGATGTCGGAAAAGCCGAGCAGGTGATCGAAGGAGCGGTTTTCGAGCATGAGCACGAAGACATGCTGGATCTTGCGGCGCCGTCGGGGTCGGCGCCCGGATGCGCGTGCGATCCCTTCGCCGACGGCAACGATACGGCAGCGCGCCCTGTCCCAGGCGAGGCAAACGAGCTTGAGCAGCGAGGACCCTAGGGTAGAGGCGGCGACGATCAGCCAGAAGCAGGCGAGGCAGCTCCCTTCGACAATGCCGGTCGAGCCCTTCCAGGCCCATTTGCGCATCCAGACCGAGGCGAGGCAGACCCATTCGAAGGCATGGCAGAGATTGCCCAGCGGCCTCGGCAGCCGCTCCGACCAGCGTTTGCTCCCGGAACGGCAAGCGCTGACGCCCCGTTCCTGGAAGCGATCGCAGGCTTGGCGGACGTTGCTCGCCCAATTCCGGCAGCGCCGCCTCCCGCGCTCCGCCCACACCTGGCAGGCGATGACGCGCTTATCGGCCCATTGGGTGCAGGCGGACATTGCGCTGTCTCCTTGACCGTATCGTTGGCTGCGGATCGCGGGCGGGCCGGAGAGCGCCAGAGATGGCCTGCGGCAGTCGCGCGCAAACGGCCAGCGCGTCCCGGAGCGTCAGCAGCCTTGCGAGGAAGCCGATTGCCAAGGCGCCCAATCGCGGAACGAGCGACCGCGACTGGACGCGGGGGAATCGCAACCGTGTGCGCATTGGATCGCAGCGCCTCGGGTTCGGGATCTCGAGCGGCAGCGGCTCGCGCGGCCCCATGCCCTTGACGCACCGGTCACGCGGGAGCTCCAGCAGCTCCTCGAGGGACCTGACGATTCTCATAGGCAGGCGCCTTGGAAAGAGATCCTAGGCAATGGGCTTGCTCATCCAGCTCTTGGCAGATGCTGCGACCCAGGGAAGTGGCGCGTCAAGGGTTTTTCCTTCGGGCCCGCCGCGGACCGGAATGTCGCGGATCGGAAAGGGAGCTCTGGCCAAGATGCCCTTGCCTCAGGACGGACGCTGAATCAGCGTGGCAAACGACCGTGATCCTGGCTGGCGCTCTCCTCGGGCAGGCTAGGTTGGGTTGAAGGTAAGGGGGAGGGCACTCGCGGCGAGGAGCCTCCCACCTACTCCGCGGGGATTTCGCGCAGCATCCTGGATCGGGGGTGATCGAGGTCCTGCGCAGGCCCCAATCCCGCCGGCCTCAGCTTCCGATCGGTGGAGAAGGCGGGAGTTGGGCAAAGGGGCGGTCGCTGGTTTGTTCTTGTGCGCCACCGATCAGCGGGCTAGGGGAAGGGCGGGGAAGGCGCACGAAGAGGGTCAAAGCGATGGGCTTAGGGCTGGTTGTGCGGTAGGCTGCTACCGCCCGAAGAGCAGCTGGAGGAAAACGATGGGCTCCCCCGATCCCTTCCTGGAAGCGGCGATCGCCGAGGCGCGTGCGGGCCTGGCAGAAGGTGGCATCCCCATTGGCGCGGTGATCGTCCAGGGCGAACAGATCCTGGCGCGGGGTCGCAATCGTAGGATCCAGTGGGGGAGCGCGATCCGTCACGGAGAGATGGACGCCCTCGAGAACCTCGGTCGTCAGCCCGCCTCCCTCTACCGCTCCTGCACCCTCTATACGACCCTTTCGCCCTGCCCGATGTGCACGGGGGCGATCCTCCTCTACCGCATCCCCCGGGTGGTCATTGGGGAAAACCGGACCTTCCTCGGGTCGGAGGAGCTGTTGCGCCGCTGCGGGGTGGCGGTCGAGGTGAGGGACGATGCCGAGTGCCGGGAGCTGCTCGAGGAGTTCATCCGCCGCTCTCCCCGCGCTTGGGAGGAAGACATCGGGCTTCGCGAGGGAGAACGGGGAGGGAGCTCCGGACCATGACGCGGCGGGAAGGCGAGGGGGGCCGTTTGCCGGGGGAAGAGGACCCTTCTGAGCGGCGCATCGCGGAGATCGAAGGCGAGGTCGTGGCTTGCCGCCGCTGTCCCCGGCTGGTGGCCTGGCGCGAGGAGGTGGCGGCCCATGCCCCCAGGCGCTATGCGGGATCGCGCTACTGGGCCAGGCCGGTGCCGGGGTTCGGAGACCCGCGCGCCCGCCTGCTCGTGGTCGGCTTGGCTCCCGCTGCGCATGGAGGCAACCGGACCGGCCGGATCTTCACCGGGGACCGGAGCGGGGACTGGCTCTTCCGGGCGCTCCACCGGGCGGGCTTTGCCAATCAGCCCCTCTCGCGGGATCGGGAAGACGGCCTGCGGCTCACCGACGGCTTCGTGAGCGCGGCCGTCCGCTGCTGTCCGCCGGAAAATCGGCCTTTGCCCTCCGAGCGACGGAACTGCTACCCCTTCCTCGCGCGGGAGCTCGAGGCGCTCAGCCACCTTCGGGTGTTTGTCGCGCTTGGCGGCATGGCCTTCGAGACTCTGCTCCGCTGGGCCCGGGAGCGCTGGCCGGAAGAAAGGGGACAGTTCCTCCGGGCGAAGGCTCCCTTTGCCCACGGCGCAGAGATCGCGCTTCCGGGAGAGCGCGCTCTCCTCGCCTCGTATCACCCGAGCCAGCAGAACACCTTCACCGGCCGGTTGACCGAGGCGATGCTCGACGCCGTCTTCTCGCGCGCCCGCGAGCTCCTCGGGAGCCCGCTTCCGAGGGAGCGGCGCGGAAGCTAGAAGTTGATCCGCACGGGGATCTCGCCATGGTGCTCGCCCGAGCATCCCTGGTCGGTCGGAGCCTCCACCGGGCGATCGCTCGCTTGAACCAATCCCTTGGCGAGGAGCCACTTCTCGAGTTCCTGGCCGCTGACGTCGGCGAGCATCTCGCCGTCGACCTCGACGCACGGGGAAAGGGGCTGGCCGCTCTTCTCCATCATCTCCTCCCGGAACGCCGGCACATTGACGATGTCGCGGTCTTCGTAGGGAAGCTGGTATTTGCGGAAGATTGCCCGCACGCCTTGGCTCCAGCCGCAGGTGGGCTTCAGATAGGCAATGATCTTAGGTTGACTCATGCTATACCCTATAGGTCCGGTCCGGGAGGAACGCTAGTGCTTTTTTCCGCTTTTCGATGCCCTGCGGGCCTTTTCCAATCGGGTTCCATGGGGTTGCGGGGAAGGAAGGGCAGGATCGCGCGCAGGTTGCGGCAGTCGGACTCCATCCCGTCCTCCTTGGGGGTCTCCAGGACCATCGGAGTCCGGGACCAGCGCGGATCCTGGAGGATCTGGCCGAAAGCGGAAAGGCCCAAGGTTCCCCGTCCCAGATGCTCGTGGCGATCCCGCCGCGATCCGAACGGGGCTGCCGAGTCGTTGAGATGAATGGCCCGGACGCAGGCGGCGAGCCGTCGCTCCTCGAGCTCCGCGGCGAAGGCCCGATAGCCGGCCGGCGTCGCGATCGGGTAGCCGGCTGCCCAGAGGTGCGCGGTATCCAGGCAGATTCCGAACCGGCGTGGGTCGTCGAGTTCCTCGAGAAGCCAGGAAAGCTGCTCCAGGCGCCATCCGAGCTGGCTTCCCTGTCCCGCCATCGTCTCGAGCGCGATCCCGACGCGCGGCAGAGCCGAGCCCTTCGGGAAGAGAGCCCGGAGCCGGCGGGCCAGCCGGGAGAGGGCCGCTTCGGGCTCTTCGCCGCGGGCGGCGACGCCCGGATGCAGGACGAGGAAGGGGAGGCCCAGGAGCTCGGCGCGCTCCCCCTCGTCTCGGAGCGCCTGGAGAGATTGCTCCGCAAGGGGATCCGAGGCAGAGGCCAAGTTGAGGAGGTAGCCCGCATGGCCGAAGAAGAAGACCCCCGAGGCGGAGGCCGCTGTGCGGAAGGCTGCGGCTTCCTCCGGCCCAAGCGCCGGGGCCTTCCATTGCCGGCAGTTCTTGACGAAGATCTGCGCCGCGGAAAAGCCGCATTGGAGCGCCCGCTCGACTGCGCGCTCGACCCCTCCGGCGATCGAGACATGGGCCCCCAGGAGGTGGCCGGAGAGCTCGGAAGGGGAGAGCGGGAGGGCAGGGGCCCGGTCTTGGGCGGCGGGGACCTGCCGGACTTCTTCCTTCCTTGGGGCTTTGCGCATGCTCCCGTTCCGAGGATCGTGGAAAACGATTGTCTTTTTGCACTGCGGAGGCAAGATGTCTTCCCACAACGCGCATGGCCACGTGCACTCTTTGGCAGGAAATCCCAGAGGAATTGGTCCATGAGGTCCTTCTGGCGGTGCGAGACTCCGACAAGCGGCTCTACCGTGTCGTGGTCGAGCTGACCAGCCGCCGCCTCGGGATCCGGCAGGCCAAGCTCCTGGAAATGGCCAAAACCGAGCGGCATCAGCTCTCCCGCCGCGTGCTTTCCCTGCCGCAGAGCGAGGAGATCTCCTCCCATCTCTTCTCCCGCTGGCTCGTACAGACGCGCGCACCGATGCTCTGCGACTGGCTCGATGCGCTCGGGATCCCGCACGACCAGCAGGGGGTGGTCGAGGAGTTTCCGGAGGAGCCGGCCTCGGAAAAGCTTCGGGCGGCGCTCGAAGGGCTTCTCGTTCGTTACCCGGCCCTTGACGTGGCCATCTACCTCCGCCTCTTCAACGAGATCGAGGATGTGGGCTGGAAGGGACTCGAGGAGATCCTTTCCGGAGACGATCGGCTGCGGATCCGGAGGCGGGAAGTCTCGGAGATCCGGGGATAGCGCGGCTCGCCATGGCGAAAACCGATCCCGCAGGCGGACCTACCTTCGAGGAGGCCTTTCGACGGCTGCAGGAGATCGTCTCCCGGATGGAGAGTGGAGACCTGGCTCTGGAGGATCTGCTCGAGCGCTACGAGGAGGGGATGCGCCTGGTGAAGTTTTGTAGTGACAAACTCTCCCTGGCGGAACAGAAAATCACCGTTTTGGCGCAAGGGCCCGGTGGCGACCTGTCGGCCGCCGGTGCGCCGCGGGAAGAGGAGAAGGACTCCACCCGCCGGGGGGAAGCCGAAAAGGAGGGGTAAGCCTTGGCACGTCTACTCGATGGGATCGATTCGCCGGCGGATCTCAAGAGGCTCTCGATCGCGGAGCTGCCTCAGCTGGCCGAGGAGATCCGCCAGGAGATGATCACGGTCCTGGCGAAGAATGGCGGCCATATTGGCCCGAACCTGGGGGTGGTCGAGCTGACGATCGCCCTCCATTACGTCTTCCAGACGCCGGAAGACCACTTTCTCTTTGACGTCAGCCACCAGGGCTATGTCCACAAGCTCCTGACCGGCCGCCGCAAGCGCTTTGCGACGATCCGGCAGCCGAACGGGCTCTCGGGATTCCTCAACCGCGAGGAGAGCGAGCACGATTGCTACGGAGCGGGCCATGCCGGCACCGCCCTCTCCGCGGCCCTGGGCATGGCGGTCGGCCGCGACCGACGGGGCGGGAAGGAGAACGTGGTCGCCGTCTGCGGAGACGCGGCGTTCACCTGCGGCGTCACCTACGAGGCGCTCAACAACGTCTGCGACCAGACCCAGCGGCTGATCGTGGTCCTCAACGACAACGAGTGGTCGATCGACAAGAACGTCGGGGCGATCGCGAGCTACTTCAGCCGGATCGTCAGCCATCCGACCTACTCCTGGATCCGAGACCGGGCGGAGGAGTTCCTGAAGAAGATCCCCAACCGCGGGGTCCTGCGGGCGGCGCGGAAGGCGGAGGAGGCGGTCAAGAGCCTGCTCCTGCCGAGCGTCATCTTCGAGGAGCTCGGGCTGACCTACTACGGCCCGGTCGACGGCCACGACGTGGCGATGCTGATCTCGATGTTCGAGTTCCTCAAGCACCAGGAGCATCCGGTCCTCTTCCATGTGCTGACCCAGAAGGGAAAGGGCTTCGCCCCGGCCATGGAGAAGCAGAAGAAGTTCCACGGCCTCGGTCCCTACCACCCGGTAACCGGGGAGACGCCGGCGAGCGAGGTCGTGACCTGCTCCCAGGTCTTCGCCGACACCCTGGTCAAGCTGGCCGACCAGAACCGGAACGTAGTGGCGATCACGGCGGCCATGCCGAACGGGACCGCGCTCGACCGGTTTCAACCGAAGTTCCCCGACCGCTATTTCGATACCGGGATCGCCGAGGAGCACGCGGTGCTCTTTGCGGCGGGGCTGGCCACCAAGGGGTTCAAGCCCTACTGCGCGATCTATTCGACCTTTCTGCAGCGCGCCTATGACCAGATCGTCCACGATGTCTGCCTCCAAAACCTCCCCGTGGTGTTCTGCATGGACCGGGGGGGGCTCTCGGGAGACGACGGGCCGACCCACCACGGGCTCTTCGATATCGCCTACCTGCGCTGCGTCCCCAACATCACCCTTCTCCATCCCAAGGACGAGGACGAGCTGGCCGACATGCTCTTCACGGCCATGCACCATCCCGGCCCCGTTGCGATCCGGTATCCGCGCGGAGCCGGCTCCGGCGTCGCCGTGAAGCCTTTCCCGGAGATGATTCCGATCGGCCGGGCCGAGGTCCTCCAGCACGGGAGGGATGTGGCGATCTTCTGCTTGGGGATGATGCTGCCGATGGGCCGGGAGCTCGCGACGGCCCTCGAGGCCGAGGGGATCTCGGCCGCCCTGATCAATCCGCGGACGGTCAAGCCGCTCGACCGGGGGACCCTCGAGTTCTTCGGCCGGAGCGTGGAGGCGATCGTCACCATCGAGGACCATGTCCTGGCCGGCGGCTTTGGGTCGCTCGTGCTCGAGGCGCTCTCCGAGCTGGGGATTGCGGTCCCCGTCGTCCGGATCGGTTGGCCCGACCAGTACATCGAGCATGGCAAGGTCGATCAGCTGCGAAGGAAATACGGCCTGACCGTCCCGGCGGCCCTGGAAAAGCTCCGTCCCGTCCTCAAGCGAAGGCAGAGCTCCTTCGGGGAGATCGCGTAGGCGGGATTCCCCGGTCGGAAAGAACATCCGTTTTGTACGGGAAGCTTCCATGAAAATCGTTCTGGCCTATTCGGGAGGGCTCGACACCTCCGTGATCCTCAAGTGGCTGACCGAGCAGTACCAGGCCGAGGTCATCGCCTACTGCGCCGACGTCGGACAGGCGGAGGAGCTGACCGGCCTCGAGGAGAAGGCGTGCCGGACCGGGGCTTCCCGCTGTGTCATCTCCGATCTCCGGGAGGAGTTCGTCCGGGACTATGTCTTTCCGATGCTGCGGGCGGGAGCGCTCTACGAGGACCAGTACCTGCTGGGCACCTCGATTGCGCGCCCCCTGATCGCCAAGAAGCAGGTCGAGATCGCCCGGGAGCTCGGAGCCGACGCGCTCGCGCACGGAGCGACCGGGAAAGGGAACGATCAGGTGCGCTTCGAGCTCACCTTTGCGGCCCTCGCCCCGGACCTGCGCGTCATTGCGCCTTGGCGGGAGTGGGAGCTTGCGGGAAGGGCCGATCTGATCCGCTATGCGGAGAAGCACGGGATCCCGGTTCCCGTCACGCAGGCCAAGCCCTACTCGATGGACCGCAACCTCTTCCACATCAGCTACGAGAGCGGGGTCCTCGAGGATCCGTGGCAGCCCCCGCCCGCCGATCTCTTCCGGCTGACGCGCGATCCGGAGCGTGCCCCCGATGAGCCGGAGACGGTCGATCTCGACTTCGAAGGCGGAAACTGCGTCGCCGTCAACGGGAAGGCCCTCTCCCCCGCGGAGGCCCTGGGCGCCCTCAACGAGATCGGGGGGAGGCATGGCATTGGCCGCGTCGACCTCGTCGAGAACCGCTTCGTCGGGATGAAATCGCGCGGGGTCTACGAATGTCCCGGAGGGACGATCCTCCGCTTCGCCCACCGCCAGATCGAGACCTTGACCCTCGACCGGGAGGTCATGCATTTGCGGGACTCGCTCCTGCCCCGCTATGCCGAGCTGGTCTACTACGGGTTCTGGTTTGCGCCGGAGCGGGAGTTTCTCCAGGCGGCGATCGAGCAGAGCCAGCAGTACGTGACCGGCACGGTCCGCCTCCGCCTCTTCAAGGGAGCTCTCCAGACGCTGGGCCGAAAGAGTCCCTGCTCCCTCTACAATCCCAAGCTGGCGACCATGGAGGCCGACCAGGGAGCCTACGATCCGCGCGATGCGGGCGGCTTCATCCGCTTGAGCGCCCTCCGGCTGCGCACGCTCGCCCGGCGGCAGCGGGGGTAGGCGCGCTACTCGCCGTCCTCCGGGCTCTCGAACCAGCTCCTGCCGTCTCGGGCGATCAGGACCTGCGCCGCCTCGGGCCCCCAGCTCCCCGCCGCGTAGTTGGGGAAGTCGGTCGGAGCGTTGGATTCCCAGACTTGCAAGATGGGATCGACCAGGGACCAGGCCGCCTCGACCTGGTCGGCGCGCATGAAGAGGGTGCCATCCCCCAGGATCACATCCCGCAGCAGGGTTTCGTAGGCTTCCGGGGATTCGGACTGGAAGGCGTCGGGATAGGAGAACCGGAGGTCGACCGGGGTGAGCCGGATCGTCGGCCCCGGCCGTTTCGCCTGGAAGTTGAGCAGGATGCTCTCCTTGGGCTGGATATTGAGGATCATCCGGTTGGGATGCCACTGGTCGACCGCGATCTCGGGAAAGGCCTGGTGGGGGACGGGCCGAAGGCTGATCACGATCTGGGAGACGCGCTGCGGCAGCCGCTTGCCCGTCCGCAGGTAGAACGGAACGTCCTGCCAGCGCCAGTTATCGACGAAGACCTTGAGGGCGACGAAGGTCTCGATCAAGGAGCTTGGGGAAACACTCGGCTCGCTCCGGTAGGCGGGGACATGCTGGCCACGTACCCAGCCCGAGCCATACTGGCCGCGCACCGCCAGCCGGTGGACGGCTTCCGTGGGGAAGGGGCGGATCGCGTGGAGCACGTCGGTCTTCTTGTTGCGGACCTCTTCCGCCTCGAAGGAGACCGGCGGCTCCATTGCCACGGTGCAGAGGAGCTGGAGGAGGTGGTTCTGGACCATGTCGCGCAGGGCGCCGGCATGCTCGTAGTATGCGCCCCGCTGCTCGACCCCGATCGTTTCGGCGACCGTGATCTGCACACTGTCGATGTAGCGGCGGTCCCAGATCGGCTCAAACCAGGCGTTCCCAAAGCGGAGGGCGAGGATGTTCTGGACGGTCTCCTTGCCGAGGTAGTGGTCGATCCGGAAGATCTGCTTCTCGGCGAAGACCTCGGCCAGGGAGCGGTTGAGCGCTTCGGCCGAGGCGAGGTCCCGCCCGAAGGGCTTCTCGACCACGATTCGGCTCCCGGGGGTGTTCTTGCCGAGCCCCACCTTCCCCAAGCCCGTGGCGATCGGCTCGATGAGCGTCGGCGAGACGGCGAGGTAGAAGACCGGGTTGGCGGGCCCGCCCCACTGCTGGGAAAGGTCTTCGATCGCCTTGGCCAGGACCCCGAAGGTATCCGGATGGGCGAGGTCTCCGCAATGGTATTGGGTGAGGGAGGTGGCAAAGGTCGTCCAGGAAGCCTCGTCGAGCTTGCGGCGGCAGAAGGATTCGACGCCGGAGCGGAAGTGGCCCAAGAGCTCCTCCTTGGTCATCTCCTTGCGGTCGACGCCGACGATGGCGAACTTCTCGGGAAGCCATCCTTCGGCCGAGAGGCAGTAGAGGGCGGGCACGAGCTTGCGCCAGGCAAGGTCGCCCGCAGCGCCGAAGATGACGAGGACGGTGGGGGAGAGCGAGGAGCGGTTCATGGGGGAGTTTCCCTGTTCGGTGGTTGACTCGGGTGCCGGCCCGCGCGCGGCTTCGCCGGAGCTTCTTCCGGTCGGTCGGGGGAAGAGTAGAGGATGGCTCCCCGGCAGCGCAAGCCGGGAAGCGCCTTGCGGCAGAGGAAACCTGGAGGTAATTTACCCAAAAGGACCGTTGCCGATCGTTCTTGTCCCTATGGCCAGAAAGGGAGGATGGAAGGAGGAGGTCGAGGTTGCCCTCGGCGAGATCCTCTTGCCCGGCACGCTCGAGGTGCCCCCCGCTGCCGGCGGGATCGTGCTCTTTGCGCATGGCAGCGGCTCGAGCCGCTTCAGTCCCCGCAACCGGTTTGTGGCCGAGATCCTCCGGAGGAGTGGCTCGGGCACCCTGCTGTTCGATCTCTTGACTCCCGAGGAGGAAGAGGAGGACGAGCGGACCGCCGCTCTCCGCTTCGATATCCCATTCCTGGCCGGACGGCTGGAGGGCGCGGCACGCTGGCTGCGAGACCGCCTGGGCGACCCGCGCATGGCTCTCGGCTACTTCGGCTCGAGCACCGGCGGCGGAGCGGCCCTGGTCGCCGCCGCCCACGAGGGCGAGGAGATCGCCGCGGTCGTCTCCCGGGGAGGCAGGCCCGATCTTGCCGGGGCCGCCTTGGCCCGGGTGCGGACTCCGACCCTGCTGATCGTCGGCGGGGAAGACCATCCGGTGCTCCGCTTGAATCGAGAAGCGCTGCGCGCGCTCCACTGCGAGAAGGAGCTCGCCATCGTCCCCGGAGCGACCCATCTCTTCGAGGAGCCGGGAACCCTGCAGGAAGTGGCTCGATTGGCCGCCGATTGGTTCCATCGCCATTGGCCGAAGGCGGGCCCTCCCGAATCGGGCGATTGACCGGCATTCCCCGATCGCCCATCCGCGGGACTTTGCGGGGGTCTCCCCTCCTCGATCTCTCCTCTGCGCCCCTGGCCAAGGGTGACATCCTCTGGTCAAAGGACATGCACGAGGGCCTGGTCCACGGGGACCGGCTTTGGATCCCTGGAGCCATTCCTTGCCGCCGGATCTCTCCGCTCGGGTGGCAGCATGGGCCTGGGGGATGGCGGGGACGCGGACCTGCATCAGGCAGGGAATGCGACGGAGAGGTTGGCTTAAATTAGCCAGGCCCGTTATTCAAGCGAAGGCCGATTCGTTTTAATAACGGGCGGAGCGAATGAACGGATCGCAGGGGACGGACGCGGAGAACCGCAGGCTTGGTTCCGATATCGAGAGGAGCGCAGGGGGCGAGCGCGTGCGCGCCTACGTGCCTGCGCCGTTGCCCCTTGGGCAAGCCTGCGATCTCCTGGCTTGGCCAGATCTTGCACTGGTGAGCAAGGGCTGCCAACAGTTGACTAATCCATAGATATAAGTCATTTTGCATGGCATTATTTTCCCATGAAGCTGAGCGACTGGGCAAGGCGGCAGGGGATTGTCTACAAGACGGCTTGGCGGATGGGGAAGGACGGGAAGATGCCGGTGCCTGTCGAGCACCTGCCGACCGGGACGGTGATCGTGCATGCGGAGGAGAGGCAGCCCGGCGGAGTTGCCCTTTACGCGCGCGTCTCCAGCGCCGACCAGAAGGCCGATCTGGACAGGCAGCTGGCGCGGCTGACGGAGTGGGCGCTCGCCAAGCGGTTGCCGATTGTCGATGCGGTCAAGGAGGTCGGCTCCGGGATGAACGGACCTCGCAAGGGGCTCTTGCGGCTCTTGCGCGATCCGAGGTTCGGCGTCATTCTGGTCGAGCATCGGGACCGGCGGATGCGGGCGAAAAAGGCGCTGGAGGCTCTGCATGAGTGATCGTCCGGTCTTCACCTACCAGACGCGCTTGAGGCTGACGGAGGGGCAGGTCGCGGCTCTGGACGCCTATGCGGATCTCTACGGGCGAGCCGAGCGGACACTCTTTGCCAGGATGCGGGTGGGGATTCCGATGGGCGATCTCAAGTTTGAGTTCCTGCGGCGCTTTGGGATCACCGCCCGGCAGTTCAACGCGATTCGCGTGGGCCTCGAGGGCAAGATCGCCTCGATCCGGGAGCGGCTTCCAGAGTGGATCGCCGAGGCCGAGTCCCGCATCCAGAAAGCCGAAAGGGTCATTGGCATCCTCTCGGCGAGGGAGCCGGGCTCCGAGAAGTTGCACCAGAAGAAGCGGCGGCTTGGGAGCCTTCGCGCCAGGCTCGCGGCGCGGATCGCCGACCGGGACTCGGGTCGCGTCCGCCTCTGCTTCGGCTCCCGCCGCCTCTTCCGCAAGCAGTTTGCCCTCAAGGAGAACGGCTACGGCAGCCATGCGGAGTGGAAAGAGGATTGGCAATCCGCACGGAGCGGCCAGTTCTTCGTGATCGGCTCGAAGGACGAGACCGCGGGCAACCAGTCCTGCCGGGCTTCGGCCGAGGACGACGGCAGCCTGACCCTGCGCCTGCGTCTTCCCGATGCGCTGGCCTCGGATGGCAAGCTTCTGGTCATTCCCGGCGTGCGATTCGCCTATGGCCAGGAGGAGATCCTTCAGGCGCTTGCCGCGAGCCGGATCGTTCTGTCGCAAACCAAGGGCGGCAAGCCTGTCCGGAAGCGGGAAGGAGTGGCCGTGAGCTACCGCTTTGTGAGGGACCGGAAGGGCTGGCGGGTCTTCGCGAGCGTCCCGGCCAAGCCCGTTCCCATGGCGACGAGCCGTCTGGCGGGAGCGCTTGGGATCGACATCAACCACGACCATCTGGCCGTGGCGGAGACGGACCGGTTTGGCAACCTGCGGCGGGCCCTTCGGGTGGATCTCAACCTCTACGGCAAGACCGAAGATCAAGCCAAGGCGATCATCGGCGACGCGGCGAGGAGGATTGTGGAGATGGCCCGGGAGCGTGGTCTTCCCCTGGTCCTTGAGCGGCTGGATCTCAAGAAAAGGAGGGCTGAGCTTGAGGTGGCAAGTCCATCCGCCGCCAGGAAGATCTCGTCGTTTGGCTACTCCAAGACCATTTCCCTGCTCAAGGCGGCCTCTTTTCGAGCCGGAGTCGAGGTGATCGAAGTCGATCCGGCCTATACTTCCGTGATTGGCGCGGTGAACCATGCGCGTCGTCACGGTGTGAGCTCTCACCAGGGCGCGGCCTATGCCGTGGCCAGGAGAGGCTTGGGCCTCTCCGAGCGTCCGACCGTGCGGGAGGCCGTCGCGCCAGCCCGCAATGGCGGCCACCTCACCTTTGCCCTACCCGCGAGGAATCGGGCGAAGCATGTGTGGTCGTTCTGGTCGGAGGTTCGGAGGAGGCTCAAAGCGGCGCATGCAGCGCATGCCCGGTCGGGAGGCTTGCGAGAGCCGCCCGCGCCTTTGCTCCCGGAAACGCGGGCATTGGGCGCAACCTGGGCATTGCCGGCGCAATCCCGGCACGCGAACCGTCGGCAGAACTGTTCGGCCGACGTCATCGATGACCTTCCCTGGTAGTGGAATGGTTGTCTATGATTTTAGGAACGGTAGCGAGCTCGATGATCCAGAGGGGAAAATCGGGTGAGCTCCGCCGTGGCTGCAGCGGAGGGGTCCCTCGATCCGCCCCCATTTCCGACTTGCGGGATCTCTCCTTTGAAAAGAATCTAGCTTTAGTCTAGATGAGCGGAGCGCGGCATGATCTCCCCTGCTTCTATTCCTCTTGCCGAGGCAAAGAACAAGCTCTCCGAGCTCATGGATCGAGTGAGTCGGGGCGAGGAGATTGTCATCAGCCGCCACAATATCGACATTGCCCGGATCGTTCCGATCGGGCGTCCTCCCCGGCGAGACATCCTCGAGGCCATTGCCAAGATGCGCGCGACCCGCAAGCAGAGAAGTGCCAGTCTTGAGGAGATCCTCCAGTGGCGCAGCAAGGGACGCCGTTGAGCCGGGAGCTCGTTCTCGACTCCTCAGTCACCCTCTCGTGGTTCTTCGATGGGGAAGCCACAGCCGCCACGGAGGCGTTGCTCGATCTGCTCCACAACGGTGGAAAGGCTATTGTTCCGGCACATTGGGCATTGGAGGCTTGCGACATCTTGCTCATGGCCGAGCGGCAGAAGCGTTGGACCGTTGCCGAGTCGAGCCACTTCCTGACCATCCTTGGGAGACTCCCCATCGAGACAGATCCGCAAACGGCTCCCCGAGCGGCAACTGCGAGCATGGAGCTGGTGCCCTCTCTTGGGCTCACGCTCTCTGACGGTGCCTATCTTGAGCTGGCGATGCGCCGCAATCTCCCCTTGGCGACACTCGACAAGGAGCTGCGCACTGCCTCTCTGAAGACCGGCGTTCCCTGCCTGCCTGAGGGGCCCTGACCATTGGCCGCCAGTGCTCCCGAAGGCCGGCCAGGGCTAGAAGAAAGAAAGGCGATCGCGGAAAGGCAAGCCTGCCTTTCCCGGCGAGGAGCGGAGCGGTCCCCGGCCCCGGGCCGAGCTCCTCCCAATCGGGCTCCCCGCGGAATAGCGTGGGCCAGGGGTGCGGATTTTCGGTTCAGGGAGGGCAAGAAGCGGCGTTCTTGCCATCGGTCTTCGACGGATTTTTTGGGAGAGAGGAGGCCGATCCGGTGTGCAAGAAGTTCCGGCGTCAAGGGTTGCTGCCGAAAGGAAGCCTCTGGGCGCTCCGAGGCAACGCATGGACGCGGAGCGAGGAGCAGAAGGGTCTGCGTCGTTCCCTTTGCGCCGCCGATCCTCGGTTGGGACCACCACACAAATTTTTGGACACGCTCCCCTATTCCGCTTATTTTCGTCGTGCTTCGAGGGCAGCAAGACGTTCCTTCGCATCGGCATTCCCCTGTTCGGCCGCTTTTCGATACCAATAGACCGCCTGAGCATAATCCTGCGGAACGCCCTGGCCATGCGCATAGGCGAACCCTAGATTATATTGCGCCTTGGCATTCCCCTGTTCGGCCGCTTTTCGATACCAAAACACTGCCTGGGTGGAATCCTGCTGGACGCCTTCCCCTTCGTCGTAGGCAAAGCCCAAAGCGAATTGCGCCACAGCATCCCTCTGTTCGGCTGCTTTCCGAAACCAATAGACCGCCTGGGTGGAATCCTGCGGAACGCCTTGGCCATGCGCATAGGCGCACCCTAGATTATATTGCGCCTTGGCATTCCCCTGTTCGGCCGCTTTTCGATACCAAAACACTGCCTGAGCGTAATCCTGCGGGACGCCTTGGCCTTCATCGTAGGCGAACCCTAGATTATATTGCGCCTTGGCATTCCCCTGTTCGGCTGCTTTTCGATACCAAAACACTGCCTGGGCGTAATCCTGCGGGACGCCTTTGCCTTCGTTGTAAGCAATGGCCAGGTTGAATTGCGCCGCGGCATCTCCTTGTTCGGCCGCTTTTCGATACCAAAACACTGCCTGGGTGGAATCCTGCGGAACGCCTTCCCCTTCGTCGTAGGCAAAGCCCAAATTGAGTTCCGCCGCGGCATCTCCTTGTTCGGCCGCTTTTCGATACCAATAGACCGCCTGGGTGGAATCCAGCGGAACGCCTTTCCCTTCGTCGTAGGCAAGGGCCAGATTGAATTGCGCCGCGGCATCTCCTTGTTCGGCCGCTTTTCGATACCAATAGACCGCCTGAGCATAATCCTGCGGAACGCCCTGGCCATGCGCATAGGCGAAGCCTAGGTTACATTGCGCCTCGGCATTCCCCTGCTCGGCTGCTTTCCGAAACCAATAGACCGCCTGGGCGTAATCCTGCGGGACGCCTTTGCCTTCGTGGTAGGCAAGGCCCAAATTGAGTTCCGCCGCGGCATTCCCCTGTTCGGCTGCTTTCCGAAACCAAAACACGGCCTGGGTGGAATCCTGCGGGACGCCTTTGCCTTCTAAGTAGGCAATGGCCAGATTGAATTCCGCCGCGGCATTCCCCTGTTCGGCCGCTTTTCGATACCAATAGACCGCCTGGGTGGAATCCTGCGGAACGCCCTGGCCATGCGCATAGGCGAAGCCTAGGTTACATTGCGCCGCGGCATCTCCTTGTTCGGCCGCTTTCCGGAACCAATTGACCGCCTGGGTGGAATCCTGCGGAACGCCTTTGCCTTCGTTGTAGGCAAAGCCCAAAGCGAATTGGGCCTTGGCATCCCCCTGTTCGGCTGCTTTCCGAAACCAAAACACGGCCTGGGTGGAATCCTGCGGGACGACTTTGCCTTCTAAGTAGGCAATGGCCAGATTGAATTCCGCCGCGGCATTCCCCTGTTCGGCCGCTTTTCGATACCAAAACACTGCCTGGGCATAATCTTGTGGAACGCCTTTGCCTTCGTTGTAGGCAAAGCCCAAAGCGAATTGCGCCACGGCATCCCCCTGTTCGGCTGCTTTCCGAAACCAATAGACCGCCTGGGCGTAATCCTTCGGAACGCCTTTGCCTTCAGAGTAGGCAAGGCCCAGGCTGAATTGCGCCTCGGCATTCCCCTGCTCAGCCGATTTCCGATACCAATAGATTGCCTGAGTATAATTTTGAGGAACGCCTACACCAACATAGTAGGCGCGGCCGCTGATGAATTGCGCCTCGGCATTCCCCTGCTCAGCCGATTTCCGAAACCAATAGACTGCCTCTGTAAAATCTCGGGGAACGCCTTTGCCTTGGTAATAGGCAAAGCCCAGCTTGCATTGCGCTTGGGCATCCCCCTTCTTGGCCGCTTGCTCCAATTCCGCTAAGTTGTTGGCAGCTGCTAGAAGGCTGGATATGCTTAGAAGTAAGCTAGTTGCGGCAAGAAGATATAGTTTTTTCACAAGACCTCCCAACGGGTTTTTCATCTCCTGTGGGCTAAGCCTCAAATTCAGTTCAGCTCCGAGCTGGCACAGGGCAAACTTACCCATAGCGCTCATCGAACGACAGCCATAAATGACCTTAGGGACGTCAACAAGAGGTCTCCACGGGAGGCGAGTTTGGGAGCGTCCCTTGGGGGCTCCCCGCTGAATTAAGTGAGTGAGATGGACGGGATTTTCGGTTAAGGGCTAGCAAGACGCGGACTTCTTGCGATCCGTCTTCGACGGATTTTGGGGAGAGACGAGGCCGTCAAGAACACTCATGCTTGCGGGATGGACGCGAACAAGCCTTTTGTTGCGGCGCTGCCACTGGGTTGGGAAGGGAAGGTGAGCCAGAGTGGGCATTCCCCGAACGAGCATGCTGACAAGATCTCGCTACGGTTTGGAGTAAGATCATCGGTTCGCCTCTCCGGAATCTCGAAGACTTTCCCCCCACGCAGGACACCGTGCAGAAGCTTTGGAGGCAGATGAACTTCTGGCAGTACCGGACCGAGTGGATCCCTTGGGTTTCTCGGTCGACTGTCCGGAGCGTGCGGTTCGGCGGGAGAGGCGGTCGGTCGACCAGGAGCCCAAGGAGTGCAGGAGTGCTAACGTCCAGGGCTGGCGTCAAACGGAGCCTCTGGGCGCTCCGAGGAAACGAATGGACGCGAAGCGAGGAGCACATGGGTCTGCGTAGTTCCCTTTGCGCCGCCGATCCTCGGTTGGGAAGAGCCATTGGGTTGCGGGAGGCTCTCCCAGAGATCCTCTCCCCGGAGGATCCGCAGGAACTCCGCTGATGGCTCCCTTGGGCTGACCGAAGTCGGCTTGCCTCCTTCCGAAGATTTTCCAAAACCATCCGAGAGCACCTGGGGGGAATCATCGCCTTTCTCCAGACTCGGATCCCCAACGGAACCATCGAAGCGATCCGCGGGCGGATCCAGCTTGCCCAAAAAGATGGCCAGAAGCTTTCGAAGCTTCCGCTACCAGAGCATTGCCGCGTTCCTCAAAGCCGGAAAGTTGCGGCATCATCTTCCGGCTCTACCTACGGGAAACGGAGAAGAGGCATTTAGCAGGATCGCAATGCAGGCCGCGAAGCGGGCCCATCGCTTGGCCGTCCGTCTGCCGGCGACGGTCGTCGACGCGCTGGAGCGAAAGGAAGGCGACGAGATGGAAATTCCTGTTGCCGCTGCGCGAGCCTTTGCGGTCGCCCGCAATCCTGGGCCGGAAGAGCTCCTGAAGCGCCTGCGCGCGTTTCGTGCACGACTGTCCGCTAGGACAAGGCGAATGCCCGGTAGCTTCCTCGATCCGTCGTTGATCTCGCTTCTGCGCCCCTGGCCAATGGTGACACCCTCTGGTCAGAGGACATGCACGATGGCTTGGTCCACGGGGACCGGCTTCGGATCCCTGGAGCCATTCCGCGCCGCCGGATCTCTCAGCTTGGGTGGCAGAATGTGCCTGGGGGATGGCGGGGACGCGGACCTGGCTCAGGCAGGGAATGCGACGGAGAGGCTCGCTTAAATTAGCCAGGCCAGTTATTAAAGCGAAGTCCGATTCGTTTCAATAACGGGCGGAGCTAATGAAAGGATCGCAGGTGATGGACGCGGGGAACCGGAGGCTTGGTAGCTATGTCGAGAGGAGCGCAGGGGGCGAGCGCGTGCGCGCCTACGTGCCTGCGCCGTTGCCGCCCGATCCCCCGCTCGAGCTGGGGCGGTTCATGAATGTCTACGAGTGCGCGATCGCCTCCATCGGGCGCCTTGACGGTGTGACCACGATCCTGCCATCGACGCCGCTCTTCCTCTACATGTACGTCCGCAAGGAAGCCCTGCTCTCCGCGCAGATTGAGGGCACGCAATCCTCGCTGTCCGACCTGCTCCTGTTTGAAAATCACGAGGCGCCAGCCGTCGGCCTCGACGACGTGACCGAAGTGTCGAACTATGTCGCGGCGATCTACCATGGTGTTTCGCGTCTGCGCGGTGGATTTCCTCTGTCGCTCAGGTTGATTCGCGACATGCATGCGATCCTGCTCAAGTCCGGGCGTGGCGCCGCAAAGCAACCGGGCGAATTCCGCCGCTCGCAGAACTGGATCGGGGGAACCCGTCCCGGTAACGCCCTGTTCGTGCCTCCGCCGCCAGACAGGCTGGATGAATGCCTGGATGCGCTGGAGCATTTTTTGCACACCGAGGACCCGGCCCTCCCTCCCCTCATCAGGGCGGGCATGGCCCACGTCCAGTTCGAGACGATCCATCCCTTCCTCGACGGGAATGGACGGTTGGGCCGGCTGCTCATCACGCTGATCCTGTGTGAGGCCGGGGTGTTGCACGAACCGATCCTCTACCTGAGCCTCTTCCTGAAATCCCGGCGCGACGACTACTACCGTCTGCTACAGGAGGTTCGGGAGGCGGGCGCGTGGGAGAGCTGGATGGAGTTCTTCCTGTCCGGCATCGCGCAGACGGCCGAGCAAGCAGCCGAGACGGCGCGCAAGCTCATGGCGCTGTTCGAGGACCACCGGCAGAAGATCGCCGGCCTCGGTCGATTGGCCTCGTCGGCACTTCGGGTCCATGAGCTGATGCAGGCAAGTCCGATCGTCACCATCAAGACGGCTTCCGATAAGCTCGGCATTTCTTTCCCGACCGCCGGCGCGGCCTTGGAGAATCTCGCCAAGATCGGCATCGTCCGGGAGTTTACAGGACGGCACCGTGGCCGGATCTACTCCTATTCGGACTGTCTGGCGTTGCTTGACCAGGGAACCGATCCGCTGCCGCTCTGAAAAGGCAGAGCTTCCTATTGGGTGGGCGCTGCTATTGTGGCGAAAACCGTCGCTCCACTTTTGCGAGGCGAGTGAGTGGCGAACCCTCCTTCGATTCTTGGCTCCCCGCAGAATGGAGTGGCCAGGGGTGCGGATTTCGGTTCGAGGGGGGGGCAAGAAGCGGCGTTCTTGCCATCGGTCTTCGATGGATTTTTTGGGAGAGAGGAAGCCGTTAAGGACACTTCGATCTCGTAGATCTTCCTTGACGACGGATAGCCAGACTGGGCCGCCTGGTTGAGGCTTGCGGGATGGACGCGAAGAAGATTTTGGCTGTGGCGCTGCCAATGGGTTGCGAAGGGAAGGTGAGCCTCTCACGCATCTCTTCCCTCCTGCTCCATCGCAAGGGGTCGATGCTCTGCTCTTTTTTTACCCATGAACACCTCCCGTTCCCGCCAGGGGTCCATTCCCATATCGTTAGGGAATCATTCTCGGCTGTCCTCTGCTAGCTCCTTCAGAACGACTCATTTCCGTTTGCCTCCCGGAGCAGAGCCATGTATGATAGCATCTCGGCATGGGCAGAAAGCACGATCTGAGCAATTACATTCACCGGGGCTGCCAGGACTGAGGATCCGGCACCCTAGGAGCACTCAACCATGGGCAAGGCCATACGCGGGAAGAGGGAAGCACAAGGCCCAACACCGCAGCATCAGTTCTTAGATCCGAGCCAGGAGAGGATATACGAAAACCTTCGTATCCTCGGCCTAGGGCCGGCTGCGTTTTTCCAGGACGCTTGCTCGCTCATGGCCAATCCCCAAGGACTCCAAACTACCTTGAACCTGGTAGCGCATCTGCTGCGTGAGATGGAAAGCGCACTCCGTAGCGCCTTCCTGCCGTTGACCGGCGAGGCCCGGCGGAAAAAGTCTCCCAACAAAAGCCGTAACCGTGATGCTTGTCCGTTACTCCGCTTATACCAGGAATGTCAGAAATGGGTTCATCGCCGCGGTCTCGCTTCGCCGCCACCTGTGGATAAAAAGTTTCTAGAGTTTTGGAAGGAGAGACGATCTTTGGTTGAATCCCACCTGCAGAAAGAGGGTGACCTCGGTTCAGGGTCGCTTGCGTTTTTCCAAGACGCCTGTCGGCTAATGGAGAATCCCGATAAGCTCCAATCTACGGCACACCTAGTGGCACATCTGCTACGCGAGGCTATCGGCCCGGCTTTAAAACCGCTACTCCAAAAGAAGACGGAAGATGGGGCAGACAAATCGCGCCAGAAGGAAAACCAGAGGGAAGAGATATGTGTTATCCTCCGTTCTCTGGGTATACCGGAAAAGAGTTCCGTGTCCCGAGCATGGTTTGCGTTGGCTGACAAACTTCCCAAGATGGCTCATCGGTGCGATCTGGATCCGCCGCGACCCGTGGATGAAATCCGAGAGCTCTGGACCTCAGGTCAGTTTTGGCTTGAGCTTCTATCGCCAGCGTTGCGGAATAACTTTTTCAAATGGCTTTCGGTCCTCGATAAGCTTTTAAAGGAACCGCAACCTACCAAAAATCATCTGCAAACACTTACCCAGAAGGTCCCCAACAATCGCATCTTCCGGCAATACTTCTTCGAGCGGAGTGAAGCGCCCGCATGGCTAGAGCTCCTCAAAGGAAAAGGGTGGTTTCAACATCCCCCTCAAGTGGAGTACGACGACAAAGAAGGCTGCGTTAGCTTTTCTCGGTGGCCCGAGGCCGGGTATCTCGTTCGGGCAGCTAAACGCAAGCCGGAGCTTGTGGCGCAAATCATCCAGGAGATGGATCATACCGATAACCCTGCGGTGCTGCTGGATTTGGTAGGGGCGCTGCTCGCCATGCCGCCAGATCGGTCGATTAGCCTAGTGGATAAAGTCGTTCACTGGGCAGAATGCCCTTATCTATGTACGGAAAAGCTTCCGAACAAATTGGGGGAGTTGCTCGCTCACTGGGCAAAAGAAGGGCCACCTGAAAAGAAGGATGAGGCCTTGCGTGTAGCTAGCGTTCTGCTCGACATCCTGCCGGCCAACGAGGCGTTTCGTCCTCCCTTTGAACCGCAAGCGCGTTTGGATGTCTGGAATTACAAGCGGTTTCTTAAAAACCATTACCTAAAGACTCTTATACCGGGAATCGGCCTGCCCGCGCTCAAGCTCCTGTGCGATCTCCTGGGGAAGGCCATTGGCCGTTCCCGGATGGAAGGGCCGGAGAGGCGAATGGAAGATGACTCCTTCATCTGGCGTAACACGATTGAGATCGATCCTCAAAACATTGATCACACCATAAGGGACGCGTTGGTATCCGCTGTTCTCGACGCCTCCACAGCTTTAGTTAAGGCCGGGCAGATGACAATAGAAGAGGTCGTGATTGTCCTCGAATGGAAGCGCTTCAAGATCTTCTGGCGCATCGCGCTCCATCTTTTGAGGGTCTTCTCTGGCCAAGCAGAAGCGCTTGTGGCCCCAAGGTTGACGGATCGATCGTTGTTCGAGGACGAGGCATTGGTGCAAGAGTATGGGTTCCTGCTGGGAGAATGTGGCTCCTCGCTGAATTGAGTGGGTAAGGGGGGGAGCGGATTTTCCGTTAAGGGATGGCAAGAAGCGGGGTTCTTGCCATCCGTCTTCGACGGATTTTTGGGGAGAGAGGAAGCCGTCAAGGACACTTCGACTTCGTCGATCCTCCTTGACGGCGGATTGCCAGACCGGGCTGCCTGGTGGATGCTTGCGGAATGGACGCGAACAAGCTTTTTGCTGCGGCGCTGCAACTGGGTTCGGAATGGAAGGTGAGCCGGAGTGAGCTCTCCGCGAAGGAGCACACTCTGAAGATCTGGCTCGATTTTCAGCAAGGTCATCGGTTTCCCTGTCCGGAATGTCGAAGAGCTTCCCCCGTACACGACACGGTGGAGAAGCGGTGGAGGCACAGGAACTTCTGGCAGTACCGGACCGAGTTGATCGCTCGGGTTCCTCGGATCGACTGTCCGGAGCATGGAGTTCGGCTGGTGGAGGTTCCTTGGGCCAGGGCGGGGAGCGGGTTTACTCTCATGATGGAGGCGGTCATTTTGATGCTTTCCCGGGAGATGTCGGTTTCCGCGATGGCGGAGATGCTCAAGGAGCAAGATACCCGGCTCTGGCGGGTCTTGGGGCACTACGTGGAAAAGGCCTACCGACGCGAGGACTGGAGCGAGGTCAAGAAGATCCTGGTGGATGAGACCAGTAGCAAGCGGGGCCACCGTTACGTGACGGTCGTTACCGATGCGGAGAGCCGGAAGCTGCTCTTCCTTGCCGAGGGGAGAGGAAAGGAGGCTCTGGAGGCCTTCGCCAAGGAGATGAAGGAACATAATGCCGATCCGGGGCAGATCGAAGCGATCTGCATGGATATGAGCCCCTCCTACATCTCTGGAGCCCGGGAGTTTTTTCCGAAGGCGGAGAGGATTTTTGATCATTTCCATGTCATGCAGATGGCGGGAGAGGCGGTCGACCAGGTGCGCAAGGAGTTCGGGCGTCAAGGGTTGCTGCCGAAAGGAAGCCTCTGGGCGCTCCGAGGTAACGAATGGACGCGAAGCGAGGAGCAGAAGGGTCTGCGGAGTTCCCTTTGCGCCGCCTATCCTCGATTGGGAAGAGCCATTGGGTTGCGAGAGGCTCTCCAAGAGATCCTCTCCCAGGAGGATCCCCAAGAGCTCCGCTGGTGGTTCCGGTGGGCGGATCGCAGTCGGCTTGCCCCCTTCCGAAGACTCTCCAAAACCATCAAAGAGCATCTGGGGGGAATCATCGCCTTTCTCCAGAGCCGGATCACCAACGGAACCATCGAAGCGATCAACGGGCTGATCCAGCTGGCCAAAAGGATGGCCAGAGGCTTTCGGAGCTTCCGCTACCTGAGAATTGCCGCGTTCCTCAAAGCCGGAAAGTTGCGGCTCGATCTTCCCGCCCTACCCACTTGAAACAGCGAAGAGGCCGAAATTCCGCCGGAACCTCGGCCGGCACTGCATCGCACGCCGCGAGCAGAACCTTTCCGATCTTGCTCCAACCTCTATCTGCGCTCGCGCACGCCCGTTCGAGCGACGCAGCTGTTACCGCGGGCGCACGGAGCAGGAAATGGCGTTTTGCAAGCCGAAGCCATGCACTCACCACCAGGTGCTCCACATCGGCAAGAACAATGAAACCAGCTGGTCCCTTGGGCAGCAGGCTGGTCCAATCATGGTGAGTCATCAGCAGCTCGACCGGCCGTGTCGCACGGTCAATCGCTACCCGGACCGACGCTACCGCCCGCCAGGGCCACGGTAGGGACCTATCGCGCAGAGCCGTCTGCGCATTGATGGTGTTGTCGACGAAAAGCCCTGCTACGAATTTCAACCAAGGATCGATCGTTGCAGACAGGTCGGCGCGCGATGCGCTCAAGGACCATTGGTTGAGCATGGTGCTCGTCACCGCGCCTCGCGCGGCTAGCGCGAAAACCGCGCTCAACATTCCACTGAGGACCAGCTCCGCATCAACTGGATCATGCTCAGGTATGATTGCATCGGCAGCAAGGGAGTCCCCTGCGCCGAGGCCATCTTTTTTGAAAGAACGGCGGCACAGAGCCAAACTGGTTGTCCAATCACCAACTGCCTCTGGAAAATCCTCGAGCATTAGGCTGCGCAGTCGGTGTTGTAAGCGCAATCTATTGAATGCGTAACGAATCAGGCTGTAGGGGGAGGTTTTCAACCGGGCTTCCAACTTCCGGAAGTGCGAATCGCCCAAGCCACTAGCAAACTCGAATTCCAGGATATGTAGCCATGCCGCATCGCTGGGCGTCGGCGTTCTTTGGGCCTCCTTCACGGGCTCCAGGCTGCTGCACCATGCCGGAGGGGGCTCAGTTAACCTGGTCGGGGGCGAGCCCGCAGTCGACCGCACCATCCAGATGATGGTGAGGTTGGCGCGCTTTCGTAGGAGATATGTGCTTTCATCAGCGGCGTCGGACGGGAGCCGATCGATCGCTTCGAATCCTTCGACCGCACAATCGAGAGCGCCGCGATGATCGCCGCTTTTCCAGCGCGCAAATGCTTCGTCGACCCACAGACCCGCGCAGTAGAGGGCCGCATTGACGCTGTCCGCCAGCAACCGGGCACTGCGCAACCAGCCCGCAGCTTCCTTCCAGTGACCCAATCGCGCTGCAGCGACCGCTGCAAGTCGATGCGAAACGGTCTGTTGGCGATCGAACTCGTCACGCTGGGTCCAGCGCGGGAGCAGCTCCCGCCAGATTGCTAGCGCATCCGAGGCATTGCCCTTGCGCAACAAGATCAACGCGCGACCATCTTCCTGGACCGGTGATGAGCCGATCTCTGCCATCATCGCGTCCGCGCGGCGCAGCGCATCGGCTGAGTCGTTGAGATTTTCATCGGTCAACCGCGCAATGGCGTAGGCCGCACCCTGGGCCAAGCCGAGTAGCGCACAGCGGCGCGCCAGCGCATAGGTATCCTCGAAGACCCGTCGACATGCGATCCAGTCCGGCGTCTCCAATTGCGATTCGGCCAACCATACGCGGTCGAGGGTCTGTCGAGCCGTAGATTCCCGGCCGCCGACAAACCACAAAAGACGGCGGACCACCGTCGGATCGAGCGGCTCGCACGCAAGCAGCAGCGACGACAAGCTTTGCCGATCCACCACATGCGAGCTAAGCGTGAAGCCAGCCACTCCGGCCAGATCGGGAATGCCGTCCGGTCCGGCCATGGTGCGGTCGAATTCGGGCTTATGGATGGCGACGAGCACCTCCTTCAATTCATCCCCGAGCCGGATGTATTCGAGGCTCATCGCTACGATCTGCGTCATCGGCAGCTTCACTTCTGTCCGCAGCAGGACTTGCCCGAGAAAGAAGTACCGCGCCAGTCGTTGCGGTGTATCGTTGACCGTCGCCGGCAATTCTTCATCTATGCTGGCAATGACGGCCGCAGCGCCCTTATCGTCGCGAGCCGCGGCCGCCAAACGGAACTGCAAGCTTCGCAGCAGAACAAGTGAAGAGGCGTCGGTCTCCGGGCGAATCGCACTTTTAATGCCCACGAAAACGAACCAGCCCGCGCTCCGTGCCAGGGCCTCCCAAGTCTCGTTGTCTGCCTTCAGGATACCGGAAGAGAGATGCGCTACTGCCGACCAATTCTTCGATGCCGTGGCATGGAACAGCATCGTCGAAACATCGATCGGCGAGAGGATCTCGAAGCTCAGAAATCTCTGGGCGATATCCCAATGCATCTGCGTTGCCCAAGCCTCGCCCTGGATTTCCACGCCGAGATTGCGCAGGACGGGCGAGATCCTGTAGAGCCCGTCTGCCACCACTTCGACCCAGGGTCCAACCAGCCGATCCAACGCGAGTCCCGGCTCGGGGATAGGCGACTGTAAATTTGCAATTGCGATCGCCTGGCCTTTGGGCAGAGCGTGAGGCGTCAGGCTCAGCCGGTAGGCGAGCTCGCGCGTCGGGAGATCCAGCGCGGTAATCAGCCGCCTCGCTTCCTCCTGCGCTTTGACTACATCGGTGGGCGTTGCAAGCGCACTTGGCATTTCCGGCGTCGGGAAACCTTGTTCTTCGAGTGTGGCGATCCGCGCATGCACGAGCTGCGCATGGCCGCTGGTATGTAATTCGATGAAGGCAGCCCACCCATCGACGACGGGCGGGCCCGGACATCCCCGGAGAATCAGAAATTCTCGAATCTCATCCCGCGAGAATGCCGGGGTCGACATCATCCCGCTTTCGGGCAATGCCAATGCGAGGCTCAAGCGCTGCGGCAGCGCTATGGCGGAAGTAACGATGAGATGGCCGCTGCGCTCACGGACAATAGCTGCAATTCGCTCCATGGGCGCCTCGAGAGCGCGCGCATCGGCAGGCAGCTCGATGTTATCCAGCACGAGATTTTTGATCCCCTCCTCTGCGGCAAGCTCGCCGACGACACGATCGAGCAGATCGGCGAGTGTTGCAGCCGGCACCCCACGCATATCGACCCATCCCCAAGACGAGGTCGATAGGGCAGTGTGGCCAGCGGCGGCAATCGATTTGCCAACGCCGGTGCCCCCTTGCAAAACCAGCACAGGATCGGAAGAAAGCCGAGCCGCGATCTCGTCCATTATCGCCTGGCGACGGTAATAGCGTGCCGGTAGCGGCGGTGGACGACCGATCCAACTCGCCCTGCCACCGATTGCCATCGGCAATGGTCCGGCAGACTTCCAATGTTGCTCAAAAAAGCCGCGTAGCATGTTCGCGGTTGCGGCCGGCATCGAGACGTATGTCCGCTCATAGAAAAGCTCCCACAGCTTCGCGCGTGTCAGAAACGGGTCCTTCTCCCGCGTCGCAGTCTCGAAGACTGTCTTGAATAGCGAGTCCGCTACCTCCTTGGATTTATCAGGCGCAACGAAAGCCTCTTTTCCAAGCAGGACAAGCCGATCCTCGATCTCGCGGACGATCTCCGGAACCTCTTCGGCCTCGGTGTCCCATTCGACTACGGCAATCATCCGCTTCCAAATCTCTGCGTCCGACGCCTCTTGCAAAAATGTTTGCACCCGCAGCGAAACCTTTGCTTCGTCCAAGAGAAAGTCCGCAATCGTCCGAGCAGTGCGTCCGCGCTCGCCTTCATCCTCCAATGCGCGGCTCTCGGTCCAAAACCGCAATCCGCCAATGCCGGGCCCGAAGGGAGCGCCCTGCTCAACGCCAATTCCGGACGTAGTCAGGAATCGAAACTTTATGTTGCGCTGTGGATTGCGTTGTTGATGCTCCCAGGCGTTGTTGATGGCCTTGATCACATCGGGCGACCTCAACGTGATATTGCCAGCCACGTTCTTGACCTGGACAGTCTCCGCCCCGGTGCCGCTGATCCGGTCGAAGTCTTCCGCCCATTCGAGGTAGAGGCGTTCCTCGTCCCCCAGCTTCATCCAGACGAGGACGCTCCTCCAGAATTGAGCCTCGTAGCCGCGTATCGATGCCACCGCTTCTCGAGCAGGGTCGTGGATTAACGGCTGGCTATCGGTAGCGGGCCCCATCGTCAATACCATGAGGTATGCCCAGGATATCAGCAACGAGCATTGAACGTCGCGATCACAACGAGGGGAAAGGGTTGCCCGTGGGTTGATCAGTCCACAATGTTCGTCCGAATGGAGCAAGAGCGGAAGTTCCGGCTCCTGACGGCGGTCCTGTCGAATCTCTGACGATTCGTTGGCGTCGAGATGCCCGATGGCCGACGGCAGCGTTTCGCCTAGCTCGTGCGCGGAATGGCATCAACCCATGCCGCCATCGCACACGATGGACAGCATCTGGACACGAGTCGTCAAAAGCGGAAAGCCCCATTCGACCCTTCATCCCCAATCTTGGCAGGGGTTGTGCTTTGTTCCAGCGAAAGTTCTGCCCGAGGCTGGGGCGCTTGGCGTTGGCAGCCCGATCGAGCGATGGTAAGCTCAAGAACTTGGAGGAGAAGAAGCTTTCGATGAAGCGGGGCAAGCCAACGGAGGCGACCGAGGAGCTGAGCACGCTCCTGCCGCTTTGCGACGAGGCCTGCCAGAAGATCAATGGCGAGAGCCTTCTCGGTCTTTTGCTCTTCGGATCGGTGGCGCGCGGGATGCCCGGTTCGACTCTGACCTCGATCTGCTCCTGATCGTTCGGGATCTGCCTCGGCGACGCCGAGAGAGGTATGCTGGGCTTGGCGGCGAGGCGGTCCAGTCGCTCGAGAAGGCGCGGGAAGCGCTCTTCCTCCGGGGGTATCCCTCAGAGAGCTCCTGGATCTTTCGCACGCCCGAGGAGCTGCGGGAGGGAGCTCCCTTCTTCCTCGATCTCCCGGAGGAAGCGAAGATTCTTTTTGAGAGAGGAGGCTTCGTTTCGGAGTTTCTCCAGAGGATCCGGCAGATGCGGACGCGGGAAGGCGCGCGAAGGATCACGCTGGCCGGGGTGGAATGCTGGGATTTTCGAGGCCCCGGAGGAAAAGGAGGCTTGGCTTCCTTTGCTCTCGATGACTCAAGTTGAGCTGGCGTGCTTATCTACGCTTGGCCGAAGATCGGCTGGAGGCGCTCGGAGTCTTCCGGGAGAGACGATCCTACGCCAATCTTCGGCGAGAGGCGCAAGAGAGGGTTGCGCTTGTGCTCAAAGCGGCTTTGCGATTCCTGGGGATCGATCCTCCGCGGGCGCACGAGGTCGGGAGCCTTGTTGTGGCAGAGCTCGAGGCCTTTCCGACCGAAGCCTTTTCCGCAGCGGAAGGAGAGGAGGCCTACCAGTGTGCGGCCTTGGCCGTCCCCTGGCTCCGGAGGCTGTTGAGCAGCCAGGCCCATTGAAGGAGCCCAAGCCCTGGGCAAAGCTCACGAGGAGGTGAGGGCGTTGGCCTTGTCCACCACTTCCGGCAGAAGCCCCGAGTCGGCCTGGAGCACGATCTTGACCTCGGGCCAATGGGTGCGGAGGTGTCCCACGATCCGGAGGATCTCGGCAAGGGATCCCTCCGCCGCATCCGGGTTCGATGGCCGAAGCCGCACACCGAGGAGTTGATCTTTAGCGAAGATGGAGAGCGGCAAATCACAATACGCATCGGAAACCCCAAGGAAGAAGCGCTCGGGCTCTTGTCCGTAAAGAGGGATGTTGGGCGCATCAAACCCGAGCACCACCTCCTTGGGAGGCTGGGGATGCGCTTCAAGGGAGAGATCGACCAATCACCGATCGACGGTTTCGGCTGAGGAATCGATCTTGTGGTAGCGTTCTCTTCGACCCACCCGTTCCAGGCGGCTCAAGCGTACTCTTGCCCGCCAGATCCTCTCCCCGATCCCTTTTGCCGCTCAGGAGAGCCACCAACGGATCGATATGCAGCTGCTCGTGGTCATTGAGAGCCTCGTAGCCTAGCGCAATCCCGAAGATGCGGGGTACCTGCATCTCTCGCATCCGATGTACGATGCGCCCCGGATGGCGTCGATCCCGGAAGCAGCGCTCCAGCCGTCTTCACAAACGGATCTTCCGATCGGCTTTTCGTAAGAGGATCGCGCCCCCATCGCTCGAAACCCGTCCTAGGGGAATCCCGCTTTCCCCCAACGCGAAAAATAGGCTCTCAACCCAAAAGTCTCTTCGATCCGCTCTGTCAGAGAAGGCCGCTTTCCTTCCTTGTTGTAATTACGTCTGCTTAACGCACTTTATACCAGGGAAAGGTGGCCTTTCCTGTGCTCTTCTGCAGGCTTTCTTGCTTCCCGTTCTGGTCGGCCTTCGTGAGAAATGGTGGCTCAGGGGTGTCCTGCTCGAACTCGTCTCAAGCCCCGGCGGGGCAGATGCCCTGTGGGAACGCTGTGAAACCGCACTAACCAAGGCTCATCGGAAGCCGGATGGGATCAATGCTACGTTCCTTACGGCGTTCGGGAAACAGGCCAAGGGCGGCTGAGTCTCGCTACGCGCAATGTTTATTGCGCGTAGATAGAATGCCTGCGCATAGACTTGATTGTTGCGCGAGCCCGAGCCATTCTTGCGCATAAGCTCTACGCGCAAGAAAGGTCCCATTTTGGCGAAGCAAACCCCCGCCGATGCGTTGGCCTCCATCGAAGAGGCCGTCCGCCGCTATCCTGACGGCGCGTCGGCGCAAGAGGTCCTGCGCTCCCTTGCGGGCCCGATTCCCCTTCGAACCCTCCAGTACCGCCTGAAATCTCTCGTTGACCGAAAACGACTGGTGATGGACGGCGAAGGCCGCTGGGCGAGGTACCGGATATCCCCTGGTGCCGCCGCTATCCCTCCAGCCGAGGTCGCTGCGCGTCCTGAGGCCGAACCGCCCGCGATTCCTCTATCCGAGGCAGGGGCATCTATCCGTGACTATGTTCAGCGCGCGCTCGAAGCCCGCAAGCCGGTCGGCTACGACCGTAAATTCCTCGACCGCTATCGGCCGAACGATTCCTTTTACCTGACCGAGGAGGATCGCGCACATCTTGCGGCCATCGGCCGCTCGCAGATCGCCGAACAGCCCGCCGGCACCTACGCCATGCAGATCCTCAACAGGCTTCTGATCGATCTCGCTTGGAATTCAAGCCGCCTCGAAGGCAATACCTACTCGCTCCTCGATACCAAGCGTCTCATTGAGTTGGGCGAAGAAGCGGAGGGGCGCGCGCACCTTGAAGCGCAGATGATCCTGAACCACAAGGATGCGATCGAATTCCTGGTCAGCGCTGCCGACGAGATCGGCTTCAACCGTTACACCATCCTCAATCTCCACGCGCTTCTGGCCAACAACCTCCTGGCCGATCCCACAGCAGCCGGCAGGCTGCGTTATATCGCGGTCGGCATCGAGCGCTCGGCATTTCATCCGCTGGAAGTGCCGCAGCTCGTTGAGGAAACCTTCGATCAGATTCTGGCGACGGCGGCTGCGATCACCGATCCTTTCGAGCAAGCCTTCTTCGTCATGGTGCAGCTCCCCTACCTGCAGCCCTTCGACGACGGGAACAAGCGCGTTTCGCGCCTCGCGGCGAACATCCCGCTCATCAAGCGCAACCTATCGCCACTATCATTCGCCGATGTACCCCGGGCGACCTATAGGGAAGCCGTACTCGGCGTCTATGAGCTGAACAAGGTCGATCTTCTCAAGGACGTCTTCATCTGGGCCTACGAGCGTTCGGCCGCCCGCTACGCCGCCGTTCGTCAATCCCTTGGTGAGCCCGATCCGTTCCGGCTTCGCTATCGAGAGCAATTTCGGGAGTTGATCGCCGACCTCGTCCGGGCGCGCGTCAGTCGCAGGGATGCCGCGGCGCGAATAGCCGCCTGGTCAACGAGAGAAATCAGCCAAGACGACCGCCAGCGTTTCGGCGAGATCGTCGAGGCCGAACTCACAAGCCTGCATGAAGGCAATTTCGCCCGCTATCGAATTCGGCCCTCGGAATTCGCGGCCTGGCGGCAAGTCTGGGAGGCGAAATGACCGACGCCGCGTCACTGGCCCCAACGATCTACGCTCTCACTGTCGAGCGATTTCGCGGCATCACGTCTCTCAAGTGGAAGCCGTCGCGCGGCGTGAATGTCATTCTAGGCGGCGGCGACGTCGGCAAGACCACGATCCTCGATGCCATCGCACTCCTCCTCAGTCCGGTAAATCCGACGACACTCTCCGATCCCGACTATTACGATCGACATATCGACGCGGGCTTCTCCATAGAGGCTGTACTGTCCCTGCCGGCAGGCGGCGGGATGAACCCGAGCCTCCGAAGGTTATCCTCGAGCGTCTGGTAGGCTTCGGTGTCCGCGAGGATCTGGAGGTCGATGACGATGTCGACGTCCTGCGTGCCGGCGTGCAGCGGGACTTCCGGGGGCCGCGCCTTGACGAGATATCTCGGCGTCAGCCCGCCGACCAGGAAGACAGAGTTCTTCCACGGCCCGAGGCCACGAAGGAGCGTCAAGAGGACCCGTTCGCAATCGAGCGTGTAGGCGTCGGCGTATCCGCCCGAGGGTGGCGGGCTTGGCCATCAGAATCCGATCCTCTCATGGCGCAAGTGCTCGGCCATTTCTTTTGCGCGACCTTCACTGTGCACAAGGTCGAGGTAGACTTGGATTGGGCTGGCGAGCCACGCTCCATCGACCTTCTCCCGAAAGAGCAGCTCCCCCGATGAGTGGACCTCGATGACTGCGAGATTTGCCCCCTCGGAGACGGCCCGCGCGTCGAGGGCACCAAGCGCCTCTTCCTCCGGCCGCCCTGGCATCAAGCGACAACGAACCTGCGATACGCCGGAGAGGAAGGGCGCGTAGCGTTGCGCCGCCGCTTCATGCGTGATGGCGTAGGCCACCTGATGCGGCTCGAATGCCCGATCGAGCCGTTCCGGCAGATCGTTCGGCTTGACCGCTGGCACGTAGTACCGTCGAAGCGCGGGCGGCCGAGCCAACCCAAGCTGCTTTGACCACGCATCCAACAAGGCGCCAGGTTCTCGAAGGAGGCGCTCCTTATTGGGTCCCTGTCCTCGCGTCTCCAGCCAATCGAACCGCTCAAGCTCGGCCATGACCTCTGAGACGGTTGCGGGCGATGCTTGGGACCGCTCAGCGAGCTCTTTGACGTTTACCCATCTGCGGGGTCGAAGAAGGAGCGCGTGGAGAACCTGTGACCGGCGGCCGGAGAACAATGACCGCAGCGCCTTCGCGACTGGCTTGGGTGGCGGCTTTTCGATGTAGACGTAGGCGCCCCTTCCGGGGAGATATAAGCTTCCTCCGCTGTCAAAATATCCTACCTGCGCCTCACGAAGCAGCTCCTTTGCGCCCGGCGAGAGGAATCTCGCGACGATGAAAGGCAGGCGCTGTTCCTTGGCCCTCCCTTGTGGCGCAGGATCCACGCGGCGACGGAGCTGCCAAATGAGCTCGCGCACATCCCGGGGATAAACGGCGCGCTTGGTCGCGATCCGGAGGCTCACGGATTGGCCGCCTAGGTGCAGATCGATGCGCGCGTCATGGCCGCGGTCCTGTTCGGCGGCCCGCTTGCATGGGCCGGGTTCGGCGTGAGCTTGGGGCAGGCTGCGGAGGGTCTCCACAACGCTTTCAACTAGATCTCGCTCAGCCTGCATTGGCTCACCCCCCCTTCCTCCCTACGGAGAAAACATCATATCTATGTTAGATATTCAAGGAGGAAACAATATTTACTGCACAGTGAATCTTGCCACATAACGGCGGCTTTGCAGGGCAGCTGAGGAAGCAAGCACTCTCGGTAGGCGCTCGTACCTCTGGTTTGACCGCACCGAACGGAGGCTGCGAACAATCCACGGGTTGCTGTTGGGCTCTGCTCTGCGCCTGCCGCATTGGCAGGCTCGTGGCTACTTTTGGCTTACACCCATCTTTCGCGTCGAGGGGAAGGGGGGTGCCGCGGGCCCGATTGCGAGCGGGTGGGTGCTAGCCCGAGTGGGCTTGAGGAAAGAAGATCGAGCCACGAGGCAGCAGGGGAATGGTCTTTCTTGTGGCCTGGGCTCAAGCCGGTAGAATCTCCTCCCATTGGGGGGGGGAGAAGGGAAGATCTTGTCGAAGAAAAAGGAGAGCCAGCCGGAGAAGACGCTCGTTCTCGACGTGGGCGGCCATCATGTCAAGGTCTATGCCTCGGGCCATCCCTCTCCCCTGGAGATTCCGACCGGGCCCGAGTTCACGCCGGCGATGCTGGTGCGCGAGGTGCGCCGGCTCACCCCGGATGGAAGCTACTCCCGTGTGGCGATCGGCTACCCGGGTCCCGTCTGCGAGGGGAGGCCGGCGGAGGAGCCTCGCCACCTCGGCCCCGGCTGGACCTCGTTCGATTTCGAGAAGGGCTTTGGGCTTCCGGTCCGGATCGTCAACGACGCCGCGATGCAGGCCCTGGGGAGCTACCGGGGTGGGGACATGCTCTTCTTGGGCTTGGGCACGGGCCTGGGCTCGGCCTTGATCATCGAAGGAGTGCTCCAACCGCTTCAGCTCGAGGCGGTGCCTTATCGCAAGGGGAGAACGGTCGAGGACTATGTGGGGGAGGCGGGCCTCGAGCGGCTCGGCCACCGGAAATGGCGCGCCCACGTCCGCTCTGTGGTGAGCTTGCTCCGCTACATCGTGCAGGCGGACTACGTGGTCCTGGGGGGAGGGAATAGCCGGCTGCTCAAGAAGCTTCCTCCGCACTGCTTCCCGGGCGAGAACTCGCTCGCCTTTCCGGGCGGCCTTCGCCTCTGGGAGGGGATGCCCAGGGAGCTGTGCGGGAAGAAGATAGAGCCACCGGGAGGCGAACCCCGCACCGCGGCGCCATGACGTGTGGGGCGATGAGTCGGGAAGAGCAGAGGCTGCGGGAGGCGGCTGAGGGGATTGCCCCCTGGCGCCTGTGGGGACCCTACCTGAGCGACCGGCAGTGGGGGACGGTACGAGAGGACTACAGCCCGAATGGGGATGCGTGGTCCTTCTTCCCCCACGATCATGCCCGCTCCCGGGCCTACCGGTGGGGGGAGGACGGCCTGGGGGGGATCTGCGACGAGGGCTGCCGCCTCTGCTTCGCCCTGGCGCTCTGGAACGGGGTCGATCCGATCCTCAAGGAGCGCCTCTTCGGCTTGAGCAACACCGAGGGGAATCATGGGGAGGATGTCAAGGAGTACTACTTTCCGCTGGAGGCCACGCCGACCCACAGCTACCTCAAGTTCCTCTACAAGTATCCGCAGCGGGCGTTCCCCTATGACGACCTCCTTGCGGAGAACCGGGGGCGCAAGGCCGACCTCCACCTTCCGGAGTACGAGCTGCTGGACACCGGGATCTTCGACGATGGAGCCTATTTTGATGTCTGGCTCGAATATGCGAAGGAGGGGCCGACCGATATGGCGATTCGGATCCGGGTGACGAACCGGAGTCCCGCCTCGGCGCACCTGCACGTCCTTCCCACGCTCTGGTTCCGCAACACCTGGTCCTGGAACCCGGGATCGCGGAAGCCGATGCTGCGCGCGGGTGGACCTTCCGATGCCGCCTCCGGGTGGATCGCGGCGGAGCATCCCGAGCTCGACCCGATGAGGCTCTATCATCCCTCCGCCCCGGAGCTGCTCTTCGTCGAGAACGAGACCAACCGGCGGCGGTTCGGGTGGGGAGAGAACACGACCCCCTATCCCAAGGATGGGATCCACGACTCCCTGATCCACGGGCTTCCGACAGTCAACCCGCTCCGGGAGGGAACCAAGGCGGCGGTCCACTACCCCCTCTTCCTCGGGCCTGGGGAGAGCCGGGAGATCCTGCTGCGGCTCTCGAGCCGGTGCTTTCCCGCGGAG
Source organism: Methylacidimicrobium sp. B4 (assembly GCF_017310545.1). Lineage (NCBI taxonomy): Bacteria > Pseudomonadati > Verrucomicrobiota > Methylacidimicrobium > Methylacidimicrobium sp. B4. The sequence goes on along the minus strand of NZ_CP066203.1, from coordinate 686,078 downwards.
GAGTGGAGCCGGGATCTGGAAGCGATCCTTGCGCGCGGCCTCTCCGAGGCCGAAGAGTTTTACGCGCGGAAGCAAGTGCCCGGGCAATCCGAGGAGCTGCACCGGATCGAGCGGCAGGCGTTCGCGGGCCTGCTCTGGAACAAGCAGTTCTACCACTATGTGGTCTCGCAATGGCTCGAAGGGGATCGGGCCTTTCCGCCCCCTCCCGCCTCCCGCTATCGGCTGCCCAACGCCCGCTGGCGCCATTTCTACGCCCATGAGGTCCTGACGATGCCAGACAAGTGGGAGTTTCCCTGGTTTGCGAGCTGGGATCTCTGCTTTCAGGCGGTGGTGCTCGCGATGGTCGATCCGGAGGATGCCAAGAAGCAGCTCCTTCTGCTGGCGAGCGAGTGGTACATGCACCCGGACGGCCAGATCCCCGCCTGCGAGTGGTCCTTTTCCGAGGTCAACCCGCCGCTCCATGCCTGGGCCGCCTGGCGGATCTACGAGATCGAGCGGAAGAACACCGGCAAGGGGGACCGGGCCTTCCTCGTCCGGATCTTCCATCGCTGCCTTCTTTTTTATACATGGTGGCTCAATCGGAAGGATGCGGATGGCAACGATCTCTTCCAGGGAGGATTCCTCGGCCTCGACAACATCGGGCTCTTCGATCGGAGCGCGGTCCCGCCCGGCTCGACCATGTACCAGGTCGACGCCTCGAGCTGGATGGGGCTGTTCACGATCAACATGATGGAGATCGCCATCGAGCTCGCCCGCGAGGACCCGGCCTTCGAGGGCATCGTAACCGAGTTCTTCCTCCACTTCGGCAACATCGCCGCGGCGCTCAACCATGTCTGCTCCCTGCCGGAGGCGCTCCGCGAGCGGCTCTGGGATCCGGAGGACCACTTCTACTACGACGTCCTCCGGCTCCCGTCGGGTCGCTTTCTTCCCCTCAAGGCCCGCTCCCTCCAGGGGATCATGCCGGTCTTCGCGGTGGGGTCGGTGCCCAAGAGCCTCTTCCAGGCCCAGGATGGCCGCGTCCGGGAGCGGATCCGCTGGTTTCTTCGCACGCATCCCGCACTCGAGAAGGAGATCGTCCCGCTCCACGCGACGACCCCTTCCGGGGACAAGGAGGGAGGGCGGGAGGCCGGCGAGATCCTCCTCTCGCTCGTGAGCAAGGAGCAGCTCCGTTCGCTGCTCCGGGTGATGCTCGATGAGCGGGAGTTCCTGAGCCCTTTCGGGATCCGCTCGGTGTCAAAGTTCCACGAGGACCATCCCCTCGAGCTGCGGATCGACGGGAGGCTCTATCGGCTGGACTATGCTCCGGGAGCATCCCTTCTCCACCGGTTTGGCGGCAACTCGAACTGGCGGGGCCCGATCTGGTTCCCCATCAACTTCCTCTTGATCGAGTCGCTCCAGAAATACCACCACTACTACGGGGAGGAGTTCCGGGTCGAATGCCCGACGGGCACGGGTCGCCTCATGAACCTCTGGGAGGTCTCCCAGGAGATCAGCCGAAGGCTGGTCTCGATCTTTACGCGAGATGGGAACGGCAGGCGCCCGGTCTTCGGCAACTGGCCGATCTTTGGGGAAGATCCCGCCTGGACCGACTGCCCGCTCTTCTTCGAGTATTTCCACGGCGACACCGGAGCGGGACTGGGTGCATCCCACCAGGCCGGATGGACCGCGCTGGTCGCCAAGCTGATCCACCAGCTCGGCGAATATCCGGAGCCCGCTCCTTCCTCGTCCCGGTTGCCGTAGACGATCTCCCGGACCCGCGGGAAGGGTTCGCCGGGGTGCCTCCGCCCTGGGCCCCTCCTGCTCGTCCGATCCCTTGGCCTGGCAGGCAGCGGGAGATCAGCCGACTGAGTCTGGGATCAACCAACCTTGAGCACCTTGCGCCACTGCGGGTAGAGGGCATCGGCGTCGTGAGGAAAGCTCTCGAAGGCCCGGGCAAACTCCCGATGGGACTGGGCCCACTCCAGCGGGTCGGCCTTGGCCTTCCAGCACTCGTAGGATTGCCGCAAGGACCTGGCTCCGGCAGCCGGACCGTCGACATGCCCATAGCAGCCGCCACCCGCCGTCATGATGAGATTGCCGTGGCCCAGGTTATCAAAGAAGCCCGGGGCCCGGACCGCGTTCATTCCACCGGAGATGATCGGGGTCGTCGCCCTCATGCCATGCCACTCCTGATGGAAATAGGGACCATCTGCGCTGTCCTGCTCGATCATGTAGGCGATGTCGCGGTCTTCCTTGCCCCCTTCCATCTTGCCGTAGCCCATGGTGCCGACGTGGATGCCCGATGCACCGAGGAGCCGGGAGAGCTTGATGTGGACGAAGGTCGAATAGCCGCGAGGGTTGACCCCCGAGGTGATGGCTCCGTGGCCGGCCCGGTGGTAATGCAGGAAGGTGCTCGGGAAGTGCCGGCGGACCGTGGCGACACCGGCCGGTCCGGCGACAAAGCCATCGACCAGGAAGGCCACGTGATTGGCCTCGTTGCCGAAAGTCTCGAGGATATACTCCCCGCGGGCGATGATTTCCCGGGGATCATCCGCCGTGATGTTGGCCGAGAAGAGCTTGGCCTCGCCCGTCTTGTCCTGGGCGCGGCGCAGGGCGTCGGCCATGAGGGGAATGACCTCCCGCATCGGACAGAAGGGCTGATTGCCCTGGGGCTCGTCATTCTTGATGAAATCCCCGCCCAGCCAAAAGTCGTAGGCGGCATCGGCAAAGGGCTTGGGACGCAGGCCCAGCTTGGGCTTGATGATCGTACCCACCAGGAAGCCGCCGTCGACGGGAGCCCGGCCGAGGATGCGCCAGAGCTCTCGGATGTTGACGGCCGGGCCGTCGAAAAGAGTCAAGGCCTTGGGAGGCAGGTAGACATCGAGAAGACGCAAGCCGACGAAGTCGGCCATGCCCTGGTTGTTGCCGATGATGAGGCTCGTGAACTGGGAGAGCATCATGCGTCCATCGGTGAGGTTGCGATCGAAGAGCTCCAGCGGAAAGGCAATCTTGATCAAGCCGTCGCCATCACCGAAGGCCCGCTCATCGACCGAGTAGACCAGGGCATCGACGCCACGGGTGAAGTCGTCGGTCGTGCTCACCTCCACATTGGTTCCTGTGGAAGATTCCGCAGCGACGTGCGCCGCCGTCGCCAGGAAGCCGTGGCCGGGTTTCGGCTGGATCCGGTAGGCGCAGAGGACATGGTTGCCCTCGGCAATGAGCTTCGCTTCCTCCAGCTTCAAATTGCTGTAGCGGTGAGACTGATCATAAGCCATCTGGATAACTCCTTCGATCGATACGTAGGTTACACTCTGTTGTCAGGTCGACGACCGACCCTTGGACTCTTAGACCCTTGGGGAATCCGCGATCCATCGTCTGCCTTCGCCCCTTTTGTCAGCCCCCAGGCTGTCGCTTTCCGTTCACGCGGCTCCCCGTTTGCATGTCGGTCGAGCACGGCGGCAAGAGTCTCTTGGGGCTGTGACGGGCCGATTGGTGGAGCATCAGATTATCGCAATCTCCGGGCCAGGGTCAAGCCCGCTCCGTAGGCATCTTCGGACAGGGGTCAGCCCACCGCACGGCCGCACCGTCCCCGGAGGAGAAGGGAGAGGCGAGAGTGCCAAGCAGGCGCTTACGGAAGGGGATCCTGACGTCCTCGATGGCCAATGGGCACGCGAGGGAAGCATCTTTTCCTCTTGCCTCAACGCTCCCCCCCGACCAAACTAGGACGCTGTCTTGCGGGTGTAACTCAGTTGGTAGAGTGCAACCTTGCCAAGGTTGATGTCGCGGGTTCGAGTCCCGTCACCCGCTCTCTGGCAGAGCCTTCCCCATCATCGATACAAGCTGTCTTACGGCTGCTTCCCTCTGGCAGCCCTGCTGGGCCAGCGGCTTTCCCGAGAAGCAGAGGGCGGCCTTTTTTTCTCTACGGGAGCCAGCCCGTGCGGAGGCGACCGAGACCTCGATTTTGTCGTCGCCCTGGGACGATGGAGCGCCTCTCCCCTCTGGACGCCAAAGAGCGGTTGACAATCTCCCGCCACTGGACTAATCAGTTGATTCACTCGCAGCGAACTTTTGAGCCGGACCAGGCTCCCGCGGTCCATCACAACCAACCAGGAGGAATTCATGGATGCACGCAAGCTCTCCCTCGACTTCGATGTCGCTCCCTTTCTCTTTTGCCTGGACAGCGTCCGGGGCTCGCGGATCGTGCGGGCGGCGGTCGATCTCGGCGTCTTCCCCCAGCTCGTCAAGGCGGCCGCTCCTGCGGAGCGAGTCGCCGGTGCGCTCGGGGTGAGCGTGCGTGGGACCCGTCTGCTCCTCGATGGCCTGACGGCCCTGGGGCTTCTCGGGAAGGAGAAGGGCTCCTACCGGCTCCTGCCGATCGCCCAAGCGCTCTTGGTGCCGGGAAGCCCCGATTACCTGGGCGACCTGGTCCAAGGCTCCATCCTGGACGAGGCGTGGGATCATCTCACCGAGGCGGTGAGAAAGGGAGGGCTGGCAGAGGCGGCCGAGCCGGTCGAGCGCCAGAAGCGGGCCGAGGAGTTTTTCCCGGTGCTGATCCGCTTCCTGCACGTCGTCAACCGGACTCCGGCGATTGCGGCTGCGCGGGCGCTCGGAGCGGGTACTGGCCATCGAGGACTGCGGGTGCTCGACCTGGCCTGCGGATCGGGAGTCTGGAGCCTTGCCGTCGCGGACGCCGATCCCGAGGCCAGGATTACCGCGGTCGATTTTCCCGGCGTGCTCGCCTACACCCGGCGCTATGGGGAGCGCCACGGACTGGCCGGGCGGTACGAATATCTTCCGGGTAACGTCCAGGAGGTGGTCCTGCCCGAGGCCCACTACGACCTGGCGATCCTGGGCCACATCCTTCACAGCGAGGGGGAAGGGAAGTCGCGCAAGCTCCTCGGGCGGGTGGCCAAGGCGCTGCGGCCCGGGGGGAGGATCGCAATCCTCGAGTTTCTTCCCAACCGGGAGCGGACGGGGCCGCTCGACCCGGTGCTCTTTGGGCTGCGGATGTTCCTCAACACGGAGGAGGGCGGGGTCTTCTCGGCGGAAGAGTATGCCGAGTGGCTGGCCGAGGTGGGATTCCCCAAGGTGGAATCCTTCGAGATTGGTTCCCACTCCCCGCTGCTCGTCGCCTCCCGCGGGACAGACTAGCGAAACGGTGAAGGCTCGCCAGACGGTACAGGAAAGGGAGGGACCGACGCGGTCAGGCCGGAGGGTCCCCTCCGACCGGAGGAGCCAGCTCATCGAGGCCACGATCACGGTGCTGGTCGAGCATGGCTTCGAAGGGCTTCGGACGCGGAGGGTGGCCGAGCGGGCGGGCGTCAATGTCGCCACCCTCCACTACTACTTTGCGACCAAGGAAAAGCTGATCGAGGGCCTGGCGGACTACTTGGGGGAGCGCTTTCGGACGCTTCATGCGCCGGGGCCTCCCCGGGCGCGGAACCCGGGGCTGGCTCGGCTCCGGCAGGAGTTTGCCGACGGCGACTTTTACTGGGCCAAGGAGCGGAGGCTCTTGCTCGTCATGCAGGAGCTCATCCACCGCGCCCGCCGGTCTCCGGCGATCGCCCGGATCCTCCAGCGGCTCTTGGCCGAGTGGAGAAGCGACCTCGAGGCGATGCTCCGGAAGGGGACGGAGGAGGGGGCCTTTCGCCCCGAGATTGCGCCCGCGGATGGAGCGGCGCTCCTGGCAACGGCGATGATGGGCCTTCTGGGTGCGCCTCAGCTGTTCGGAGTGGTCTTTCGGGCGCTCGAGCGGGCGCTCGTGAAGCCCGAAGTGTGGGAGCAAGACGAGGAGAGGAAAGAGGATGGCCTTGATCGTTCTTAGCCTTCTGCTCGGCCTGGCCCTCTTTCTCCCGCCGCGGGAGCGGCCGGAGGAGAAACGGGGTCGGAGCTCCCGGTCCCTGGCCCGGAAGCCTTGAGCCCGTCCGGAGAGAGGATGCCGATCGTCGGCGCCTCCTCGATCGCAAACTTCCGGGGGAGCCCGCGACGGAGGCCCGTGCGGAGAAACGGGTGGGCCGCGAGATCTCCCGAGAGCCGGAGCGCTTGGGTCTGCAACAGATCGCCGCAGCGGCCCGCAAAGGCTCCCACCACCTGGCCGAGGGAGTCGAAGAGCGAGAAGAGGAGAACCGCGCCCGGGACCTCGGCCAGCTTGTAGCTCCAGAGGCTGCGGAGGGTCGTCCGGGTGTCGATCCACCAGCGCTCCCCTTGGGCAACGAGGGCATAGTCGATCTGCAGGCCGGAGGGGAGCGAGGCAGCTTCCTGAATATCCGCCTCTTCGACCTGGAGAGCGATGCTGCAGACCGAGAGAAAGAAGAAGAGGCTCCCCTCCTCACCCTCCGGGAGGCCGTGGCCGATCGCTTCGACCGCCTCGTAGATCGCCGGGAAGCGTTTCCGGAAGTGGAGCAGGAGCCGTGCCGCGTTTTCGTCGAGGGCGGCGATCGCTTCCAGGATGCGAGCTCCATGGGTGGGGAGTGGAGCAAAGCGGAGCAGGGGGACGCGGGGCTGAGCAGGAAAGGAGGCGAAGAGGCCGCTCTCCGGATCGAGCCGGTCGAGCCGAAGGAGAAGGAGGGCCGAGGAGCCGCTCATGGCCGCCGGATCCGCATCTTGGCTTCGAGGATCTCGGGGAGGGAGGTGTCGGCCCTTTTCCGGATGCGGATCCCGAGGCTCCGCATTTCCCGGAGCACCCGGCTCAGGAAGCGGGCAAAGGGCTTTTCGATGGCGGGGGAGAGGCCGAGCGCGGGTCCGCCGACCTCGGCGGGGACCATGCCGAGGAGAACCAGGTCGGGGACCGGGCCGAGGAGGCTTGCGACCTTGAGCACATCGAGGAGATCGACCTCGTGTGCGGTTCTCGCCGGGCCTTCCCGCTTCCAGAGCGCTTCGCCCGGAAAGCGGTAGATCGTGCCCGGCGGGTCGAGGCTCGCGATCGCATCAAGGACGAGGATCTGCGCATGGAGCTCGAGCTCGGAGACGAGATCGAGCCCCAGGACCCCGCCGTCGAAGAAGCGGACTTCGGGAGCAAAGGCGTAATTGGCTTCCAGAGCCCAGGTGGCCAGCACGCCCAGTCCCTCGTCGCGCAGGATCACGTTCCCCAAGCCGATCACGGCCAGGTTACTCGGCGGCCGTTCCCGGGAGCCGGCGTGCGATCTTCTCGCCACCGAAGGCGATGGCGATGTCGCCTTCGCGCCAATAGACAGTTCGCCAGATCTCATAGTAGACGTGGAAGGCGATCCAGGCCAGGAGCAGGTACATCGTGAAGTGGTGGACCCAGCGCACTCCCATCCGGCCGCCAAAGGCCCAGTAGGTCCAATCGGTCGCGACGTGCATGAGCCAGGGCCACCAGCCACCGACCGAGCTCAAGCCGCTCTCCAGGCTGTAGACGTAGAGCTGGAGGCCGGTGAAGAGCTGGAAGAGGAGGAGGAGATGGAGCAGGGTGAACCAGGCGGCGTTGAAGGTATCGAGCTCGGCCGAATCGAAGCGCTTCCTCCGGTTGAAGGTGAAGAAGTTCGCCAGGACCTCGAAGAACTCCCGGCCATGCTCTCTGGTCGGCAGGAGCTTGCGGACCGGTCGCTCGAAGCGGCTCAGGAAATAGAGGTAGAAGGAGACGACGCAGAGGACATCGATCGTGATCGCCGCATAGAGGTGGATCGCCCGATTCCATCCCATCACGAACTTCCGGACCGCCGGCTCGGCGATCATCGCCTGGTAGTAGGGGCGGGCGATGTAGATCCCCGTGACGACCGCCGCGAACACCGCGAGGAAGTTGACCCAGTGGAAGATCCGCCAGCTCTTCGGCATCCGGGTCACCCGGACGATCGTCCCGCTCGCTTCTCCGTTCATCGCATCATCCTCCGGAACGCCCTCCCGCTCAAAGAACCCGCCAGGTACCCAGATCTCTCCCGCGAAAGTCGACCAGGTGGACCGAGCAGGCGAGGCAGGGGTCGAAGCTGTGGATGGTCCGGAGGATCTCCAGGGGCTGGTCGGCGTTGGCGAGCCGAGTGCCCAGGAGCGCCTCCTCGTAGGCTCCCCTTCTGCCCTGGCGATCGCGGGGGGAGGCATTCCAGGTGGTCGGGACGACCGCCTGGTAGTTCTCGATCTTCCCCTCACGGATCTTGACCCAGTGGCCGAGCGCTCCCCTGGGGGCCTCGGATAGGCCGCAGCCTTGCGCCTCGCGGGAGACCTTCGCAAAATCGAAGGGGGTCCAGGTCAAGAGATCCCCGGCTGCCGTGTTCTTCGCGAGCTCTTGCGCCCAGCCGGCCAAGGCCTCGGCAATCAGATCGGTCTCGATCGCCCGCGCCGCCGTCCGGCCGAGCGTGCTGAAGAGGACGGTGGTGGGCAGGCCTCCGCGCTGGAGCATCCCGTCGACCGCCTCCCGGATCCGCGCATCGCCTCGCGCATAGCCGACGATCAAGCGGGCGAGGGGGCCGGTCTCGACCCGATGGCCGTCGTAGGTCGGCGCCTTGATCCAGCTATACTTGCCCTCGGTATCGAGATAGGCGATCTCCCCTTCCTTGCGCAGGCCGCTGAAGGCGGGATGGGTGAGGCCGACGTAGGGGTGGAGGCCGTCGCTCCCCTGGTACCAGGAGTGGAGGAGATCCTCGGTCACCTTCGCCGGGTCGAAATCGTAGACCTTCGAGAGATCGCCTCCCAGCACCATCCCGCTCGGGTAGAGGGTCTTGCCCCGGCCGGGACCCTCGTTGTCCATGTCGAAGAAGCCGTAGGCCAGGTAGGACTTGAGGCCCGACCCGATACCGGCCAGGCCCTCCTCGCGGTAGACATGGGCGGCCATCAGGATATCCGGGAGGTAGGCTTGCCGAATGAAGCGGTGCTGCTCCTCGAGCAGGGTCTGGAAGAGGGAGATCCGGCTCGGGTTCTCAATGTCCTGGACGCAGGTGACCCCGCCGACGACGATCGACTGCGGGTGGGGGTTCTTTCCGCCGAAGATCGCCATCATCTTGGCGGCACCCCGCTGCATCGCCAGCGCATCGAGATAGTGGGAGAGGGCGACGAGATTCTCCTCGGGCGAGAAGCGGTAGCTCGGATTGCCCCAGTAGCCGCCGGCAAAGATCCCCAGGCGCCCTTGCGCGGCAAAGCCACCGAGCCGCTGCTGCACCTTCCGGTAGTGCTCGACGCTCGCGTTCCAGGGCGTGTCGGTGAACTGGTAGGCGACATCGACCGCCTTCTTCGGATCGGCCTTGAGGGCCGACAAGACATCGACCCAGTCGAGCGCATGGAGATGGTAGAAGTGGACCGGATGGTCGTGGAGGTAGAGGGAGCCCGCGATCAGGTTGCGGACCAGCCGGGCGTTGTTCGGGACGCGGACTCCGAAGGCGTCCTCGACCGCTCGGATGCTCGTCCAGTAGTGGACCCCGGTGCAGACGCCGCAGATCCGCATCGCCAGGAGCCCGGCATCCCGGGGATCGCGGCCCTGGAGAATCGTCTCGATCCCGCGGAACATCGTTCCCGAGGCGTAGGCATCCTGGATCGTGTTGGTGTCGTCGAGCCGCGCCTCGATCCGGAGGTGGCCTTCAATGCGGGTGATCGGGTCGACGACGATGCGCTTGCTCATGACTTCTCCTTGGGAGGGGCACCGGGCGCGCCTTCGTCCGATTTCTTCCCATATTTGGCGCTCAGGAAGGCGTGGATCGCGATGCCGGCCCCGGCTGCGGTCAAGAGGCCCACGCCGAGAAGGTCGACGCTCCGCTCGATGCCCATGTTCCAGAGGCCGGGAACCGGAATGTTGGCTCCGGCCATCGGACGCTCGTACGCATACTTGTCCCAAAAGCCGGGCTCCGAGCAGCCGATGCATCCCCGGCCGACCCCGATCGGCCAGTTGGTCCCGTCGTTGTAGCGGATGATCGAGCAGTTGTTGAAGGTCATCGGGCCTTTGCAGCCCATCTTGTAGAGGCAGAAGTTGTTCCGGGCGCCCTCATCTCCCCACTGCTCCACATATTCGCCCGCGTCGAAGTGAGCGCGTCGCTCGCAGTTGTCATGGATGCGGTAGCCGAAGGCGAACTTGGGCCGGAGGAGGTAGTCGAGCTCGGGGAGCGTGCCGGTCAGGACATAGTGGAGGACGACCCCGATCAGGTTGGCGGGGTTCATCGGGCAGGCGGGGATGTTGACGATCGGCTTTCCCTTGACGATGTCCCAGACGCCCATCGCCTTGGTCGGGTTGGGATAGGCGGCGGGGATGCCGCCATAGGAGGCGCAGCTCCCCACGGCGATGACGGCCAGGGCATCCCGGGAGAGCCGCTTGAGGTTCTCGAGGAAGCTCTCCCCGCGCGGGCCGTTGAACCCGAAGCCGCCTTCGGTCGGAATCGACCCTTCGACGATCAGGATATACTTCCCCCGGAATGCCTGGAGGGCATCCTCGAGCTGGGCCTCGGCCTGGAAGCCCGACGGGGCCATCAGGGTCTCATGGTATTCGAGGGAGATCACGTCCAGGAGAAGCTCGTCGATGGTCGGGCCGTCGGCGCGGAGGATGGCCTCCGAGTTGCCCGCGCAATCCTGGTACTCGACCCAGATGACCGGCACCCGGTTCATGACCGCTGCCGCACGGGCGACGAGCTTCTCGAAGCTCGCAGGCAGGAAGAGAAGAGCGGTCGTCGCCGAGGCCCACTTGAGAAAGGTGCGCCGGCTCATCCCCTCGCTCCGCAGGAGGGAGGGGAGATGGACCTGCTTGAGCGGCTCGGTAGCCTCGAGCTCCCGGAGGCGCTCTTCGCACCGGCGGCGGAGCGCTTCGTATTCGGACTCGCTCCTCGCCCCGATCCCGTCGGCCGAACCCCCCCCTTCGCCTCTCCCGAAGACTCGCATAGGCACCCTCCGCGCTCCTTAGCTTTATCCTAGTGTTGTCATGACGACGAAGGCAACCCAAAACGAGCGATTGCAGGAGATGACGCGGAAGCAGATCTGGTGGCGCGGGCCCGCGCGCTTTTTCTGCTGACGCCGGAGCGGATCGGAGCGAAGCTGTACTGACATGCGCCGGACACGAGGCGGCGCCCTCCGGGAAGGGAGAGGGACACGGATGCACGAGCTCGCGCTCTGTCGATCGATTCTCGCGATTCTCCAGGAGCAGGCCGAGCAGCACCACTACAAGAGCGTCCGCCGGATCGAGCTGCGCGTGGGGCCCCGGGCGATGGTGGAGCCGGAGGTCATGGCCTTCTCGTTCGGGGTCGCCTCCCGCGGCACCCTGGCCGAAGGGGCGCTTCTCGAGATCCGGCCGGTCCCGGCCCAGGCGGCCTGCCTCGACTGCTCCTACGAAGGAAAGGTGGAGAAGCTTGCGCAAGCCTGCCCGCGTTGCGGGAGCTATCGGCTGATGCTCGAGGAGGACATCGGGCTCCGTCTCGGAGAGATCGAGGTCGATTGAGCCGAAGCGAGGGGCGGCCCAAAGGAAACGGAAGAGAAAACGAAAGAGGAAAGGAAAGAACGCGATGTGCGCCACTTGCGGATGCGGAGGAGAAGGACACGAACATGCCCATGCGCACGACCATCACCACGGGGCGGGGGGCGGGAGGCGGATCGACCTCGAGGCCGACCTGCTCGAAGCCAACGCCGCCTTCGCTCGCCAGAATCGGGAGGTCTTTCGCCGGAACGGCATCTTCGCGGTAAACCTGATCTCGAGCCCCGGCTCGGGCAAGACGACCCTTCTGGTGCGCACTCTCGAGGCGCTTCGGGAGAAGATCCCGATGGCGGTCATCGAAGGGGATCAGCAGACCGAGCTCGATGCCGAGCGGATCCGCGCCACGGGAGTTTCGGTCCGGCAGATTCAGACGGGCAAGAGCTGCCACCTCGACGCCCATGCGGTGGGCCACGCGCTCGAAGATCTCCCGCTCCCCGTGCGGGGGATCCTCTGGATCGAGAATGTGGGCAACCTGATCTGCCCGGCTCTCTTCGACCTGGGGGAGGGGAAGCGGGTGGTGATCCTCTCGGTGACCGAAGGGGAGGACAAGCCCCGCAAGTATCCCGAAGCCTTTCATGGAGCCGACCTTCTCCTCCTCTCGAAGGCGGATCTCCTGCCCTATGTCGATTTTTCCGTAGAGCAGTGTGTCGAGTTCGCCCATCGGCTCCGGCCCGGCCTCGACCCGCTGCTGCTCTCGGCAAAGACGGGGGAGGGGCTGGAGGAGTGGCTCCGCTGGGTGGAGGGGGGATGGCTTCGCGCAAAGGCTTCGTACCATGCGGAGCCGGTGACTCGTTGAAGGGGCGGAACGGAGATGGTCGACTCGCTGGTTGCCGCCGCTACGGGCGCGGGCGTCATTGCCGGAGTCGTGCATGCGCTCACCGGGCCGGATCACCTGGCGGCGATCGCGCCGCTCTCGATCGAGAGGCGGAGCGATGCCTGGCGGGTGGGACTTTCCTGGGGGCTCGGGCACAGCGGCGGAGTCTGGATCCTGAGCCTGCTCGTCTTCTGGCTGCGGGACGCCTTGCCGACGGCACCCCTCGCGCACTGGGGCGAACGGCTGGTCGGCGTCGTGCTCGTGGCGATCGGCCTCTGGTCCTGTCGGCGCGCTCTCCGGAGCCAGATCCCCTTTCCGGTCGCTCAGCCGAAGGGAACGCTCTCTTCCGACCGGGAAGCGGGCGGGGCGCACCGGCACTCCCATGCCCCGCTTGGCATCGGGCTCCTCCACGGCGTGGCGGGCAGCCACCATTTTCTCGCCGCCCTCCCGGTGCTCGCCCTGCCGAATGGGGTGGCGGCCGCGGGATACATCGCCGGTTTCGGGCTGGGGGCGATCCTCGGGATGGCGCTCTTTTCCTGGGTGCTGGGCAGATGGGTGCTCCTTCCCGCCGCACGCGGGAGTCGCGGCTTTCGTGCCGCCCGCCTGGCGACCGGGGCTTTTGCCATCGGGATCGGCGTCTTCTGGCTCTGGACGGGAGGGATCTAGGGTGACCTCCCGGGCGGCGCGGCGGATCCATCTGGACGGCAAGGTCCAGGGAGTCGGCTTCCGCCCCTTCGTCTACCGGCTGGCGCGCGAGTCGGGGCTGGCAGGCTGGGTGAGCAACGGCCTCGACGGGGTCGACATCCGGGTGGAGGGGGAGGTCGAGGCGCTCGATCGCTTTTGCGCAGCCCTGCTCCGGGACTATCCGCCGATCGCCGTGGTGACCCGGGCCGAGATCGAGGAGGCGCCCTTGGGCGAGGATGGTGGGTTCGTGGTCCGAGAGAGCCGCCGGGTCGGGAGGGCGACGGTCCTGCTCCTTCCCGATCTCGACCTCTGCGAGCGCTGCCGGCAGGAGATGAACGACCCGGGGAACCGCCGCTTCCACTATCCCTTCATCACCTGCACCGAATGCGGCCCCCGCTACTCGATCCTCCGCGGGCTGCCCTACGACCGGGAGCGGACGACGATGGAGCCCTTCCGGATGTGTCCGGAATGCGCCCGGGAATATGGAGACCCCGCCGACCGGCGCTTCCACTCCCAGACCAACTCCTGCCCCTCTTGCGGGGTCAGGGTCGAGCTGCTCGATCCGCGGGGGACGCCGCTGGCCTCCGGAAGCGGGGCGATCGAGGAGGCGGCGCAGCGGATCGGACGGGGGGAGATCGTCGCGCTCAAGGGAGTCGGGGGCTACCTGCTGCTGGTCGATGCGACCGATCCGCGGGCGGTCGCCGAGCTGCGCCGGCGGAAGCGGAGGCCCTCCAAGCCCTTTGCGCTCCTCTTTCCTGACCTCGCGGCGGCCCGGAGGGAAGCCCGGGTCGGCCCGGAAGAGGAGCGGTGGCTCCTTTGCCGCGAGAAGCCGGTCGTGATCCTCGGTCGAAGGGAGGGGCCGAGCCGGATCGCCGCCGGAGTCGCTCCGGGAGAGGAGACCCTGGGCATCATGCTCCCCTCGGCTCCGCTGCCTGCCCTGCTTCTCGACCGGCTGAGGGGTCCGGTCGTGGCGACGAGCGCGAACCTCTCGGAGTCCCCGATCCTGGCGACCGAGGAAGAGCTCCTGGGTTCCCTGGGGAGCGTCGTCGATGCGGTCCTGAGCCACAACCGGGGGATCGAGAGCGCCCTGGATGATTCGGTGGTCCGGCTTTCTCCTTTTTTGGCCAAGCCCCTTCTCCTCCGCCGGGCCCGAGGCTTTGCCCCGCTCTTCCTGCCCGGGGGCTTCGCGGTCGACCCGGACGCGGCCATCCTCGCGATGGGGGCGCAGCGGAAGGCGACCGTCACCCTGGCCCACCAAGGGAACCTCACGCTCTCCCAGGACCTGGGGGATCTCGAGAGCTGGGAGGCGCAGGAGAACTTCCGCCGGCAGGTCGCCCATCTCTGCCGGCTGCTCGCCTTCGAGCCCCGGCGGATCGTGGTCGATCTCCATCCCGGCTACGCCTCGGTCGAGGAGGGCCTCGCCCGCGCGCGGGAGCGGGGGCTCCCCGTGGAGAGGGTGCAACACCACCGGGCCCATTTCTGGGCGGTCTTGGCGGAGCACTCCCTCCTTTGGGAACGGCAGCCGGTTCTGGGCGCGGTCTGGGACGGGACCGGGCTCGGCGAGGATGGGACGATCTGGGGAGGCGAGTTTTTCCTCTGGAGGGAAGGGCAGATGGAACGGATGGCCCATCTGGAGGAGTTTCCGCTGCTCCTGGGCGAGAAGGCGATCCGGGAGCCGCGCCTCTCGGCACTCGCCCTCTGGGGCTCCTGCGCGTCCATGCGGGAGCGGTTGGAGGCGAGGTTCCGGCCAGCCGAATGGCCGATCTACCAGGGCCTTCTCGCACAAGGCCGGTTTTTTCGGACGACGAGCGTCGGTCGGCTCTTCGACGGGGTGGCCAGCCTCCTGGGCCTCTGCGACCGCGCCTCCTACGAGGGCGAGGCGGCGGGCCGGCTCGAGACGAAGGCCCTCCGCTATGCGCGATCGCTCGGTGGAGTGGCGAGGTGGAGGGAGGAGCAACCCTACCCGCTGCCGCTCCTCTCCGGAGGGGTGGTGAGCCTCGAGGGCCTGCGCGCAGGGATCGCCGGGGATCTGGCTCGCAGTGCTCCCCCAGAGGAGATCGCCTTCCGCTTCCATCGTTCGCTCGCCGAGCTTGCGGGGCGGGTCGCCGAATCGGTGGGCGGCCAGAAGCTGGCGCTCGCCGGGGGGGTCTTCCAGAACGGGCTTCTGGTCGACCTGATCGAGGCTTTGTGGGGAGAGCGGTTCTCGGTCTATAGTTGCCGGGACCTTTCGCCCAACGACGAGAGCATCTCCTTCGGCCAGATGATCGCCTCGGCCTGGGCGAACGGAGAGCTCAAAGAGGACAACCGGGTGCCGGCGGGGCGAAGGGTGGCGCTCCCGGCGCTCCACAAGGAAGGGAGTTAGGCGATGTGCTTGGCGATTCCTGGGGAATTGAAGGAGATCTACACCCCCTTTCCGGACGGCTTCCGGATGGGAAGGGCGAGCTTTGGCGGGGTAGTCAAGGAGGTCAACCTCGAGCTGCTGCCGGAGGCCCGGGTGGGCGATTATGTCCTGGTCCACGTGGGGCTGGCGATCGCCCGGGTCGATGCGGACGAGGCGGAGAAGACCTTCGCCCTGCTTCGGGAGATGGGGGAGCTCGAGGAGCTCGGGGCAGAAGCTGCGCCTGCGACCGCTGCCGGAGCGGGAGAAGAGGGATCGCCATGAAGCTGCTCTCCGAGTACCGCGATCCCGAGCTCGTCCGCCGGCTGCTGGGCAAGATCGAGGAGCCACTCACCCGTTCGTGGCGGATCATGGAGGTTTGCGGGGGCCAGACCCACAACCTGGTCAAGTATGGGATCCTCTCCCTTCTCCCCCAGGCGATCACGCTCGTCCATGGACCGGGCTGCCCCGTCTGCGTCACGCCCCGGCGGCTGATCGACCAGGCGGTGGAGCTCGCGGAGCGGGGAGTCGTCCTCTGCTCCTACGGGGATATGCTCCGGGTGCCCGGGTCGCGGAAGAGCCTCCGGGAAGCCAAGGCCGGCGGAGCCGACGTCCGGATGCTCTACTCTCCGCTCGAGGCGGTTCGGATCGCCCGGGAGAACCCCGGAAGAGAGGTTGTCTTCTTTGCGGTCGGCTTCGAGACGACGGCCCCCGCCAACGGCCTGGCGGTCGCCCATGCGGCCCGGGAGGGGCTGCGGAACTTTTCTCTGCTTTCGGCCCATGTGCTCGTCCCGCCCGCCATGGAGGCGCTCTTGACCGACCCCGACTGCCGGATCGACGGCTTCTTGGCCGCGGGCCATGTCTGTACGGTGATGGGCTGCGAGGAGTACGAGGCTTTGGCGGCGCGCCACCGGGTCCCGATCGTGGTGACGGGCTTTGAGCCGCTCGACCTTCTCCAAGGGATCCTCGAGCTGGTCATTCTTCTGGAAGAGGGAAGGGCGGAGGCGAAAAACGCCTACGGTCGCGTCGTCCGGCGGGAGGGGAATCCGGAGGCGCGAGCCCTGCTCACGAGGATCTTCGCGCGAGTCGACCGGGAGTGGAGGGGGATCGGAACGATCCCGGGGAGCGGGCTCGACCTGCGCTCCGAGTGGAAGGCCTTCGACGCGCGCGTCAAGTTTGCTCTCGATCCGGAAAGGAGCGAGGAAGCGGGGGAGTGCCAGGCGGGAAAGATCCTCAAGGGGATCCTCAAGCCGCCCCAATGCCCGCTCTTCGGGAAGGAGTGCACCCCGATCGCCCCCAAGGGGGCGCCGATGGTCTCCTCGGAGGGAGCCTGCGCCGCCTACTTCCATTTCGCCGGGGTCGCCTCGGGCGCCGAGACCAAAGAATCCGCAGCCTCTGCCCCATGAATCCCGCGTTCTCCTGCCCGCTCCCGAAGCTCGACTTCTCGGAGATCCAGCTCGGCCATGGGAGCGGGGGGATGCTGATGCAAAAGCTCCTCGAGCCCCTTTTCGGACTCTTCTCCCATCCCGCGCTGGCCGAGCAGCATGACGGGGCGATCGTCTCTACGGCGGGCCGGATCGCGATCACGACCGACAGCTTCGTCGTCTCTCCCCTTTTCTTTCCGGGCGGGGACATCGGAACGCTCGCCGTCCACGGGACGGTCAACGACCTGGCGATGTGCGGCGCCCGGCCCCGTTATCTGGCGCTCGGCCTGATCCTGGAAGAGGGGCTTCCGATCGCCGAGCTCTGGAAGGTGCTCTGCTCGATCGGCCAGGCGGCCAACGACTGCTCGGTGGCGATCGTGACCGGGGACACCAAGGTCGTCGAGCGGGGCAAGGGCGACCGGATCTTCCTCCATACGACCGGGGTGGGCGATCTCCATCCGGAGGCCGCGATTTCCGCCCGGAGGATGGAGGTGGGCGACCGGATCCTGCTCAATGGGCCGGTGGGGGACCATGGGGTGGCGATCCTCTCGGTGCGCGAAGGACTCTCCTTCGAATCGGCGATCGAGAGCGACACCGCCCCGCTGCATCGGACCGTGCTCCGGCTGCTCGACCGGTTCGGATCCCGAATCCACTTTCTGCGGGATGCGACCCGGGGCGGAGTGGCGACCGTGCTGGCCGAGGCGGCTCAGCAGGGGGGCAAGGGAATCGAGGTCGAGGAAGCGCGCATTCCCGTGGGAGAGGAGGTCGGCTCCGCTTGCGAGCTCCTGGGGCTCGATCCCCTCTATGTGGCCTGCGAAGGGCGCTTCGTTGCGGTCGTGGCGCCCGAGATCGCCGAGGAAGCGCTGCTCGAGATCCAGCAGAGCGGATGGCCGCAGGCCGCTGCCATCGGTCGGGTGGCGGCCGAGCACCCGGGCAAGACGCTCCTGCGAAGCGCGATCGGCGGCAGGCGCCCGCTCCCGCTCCTCCCCGGGGAGCAGCTCCCGCGGATCTGCTAGCTCGCCGGCGGCCGCTTTTCCTCCGGCTCCTCCGGCTGCGTTCCCGGGAGCGTCCGCTTCGGCGCGGCGCCGGGGAGCGGGGGGGAAAAGAGCGCCACCGTCCGCCCCAGGACGAGGACGACGACCGCGACGCTCCAGATCAGGACGTTGATGCCGGTGATCTTCTCGTCGAAGAGCGAGAGCATCAGCTCCCGCAGGACGAAGGCCGCCGCCGCCTCCAGGAGCACATGGAGGCGAATCCGGTCGAACTGGAAGTACTCGACGAAGGCGCGCAGGAGCTCGAGGAGCACCACGAGCGAAAGCGTGCGCCCGACCAGGTTCCGGAAGCTCCAGGCCGGGGCGGCTCCGACGAGCGTCGGGGCGAGCTCCCAGACGCTCCGGACGATTTCGATGCCCAAGCCGAAGAGGAGCAGGAGGATGATCAGGTTGAAGGCCGCGGCGACCGCGATCCGGAAGAAGCGGAGGAGGGCCTTCTGCACCGTTCCCCGACCGAATTCCCAGCGCGGCAAGACAGTCTCAGGAAGCTCCATGGAGGGTGTGGTGCCGTGCGGCAGCCAAACCAAATCCGACAAGGCGGCAAAGGTCAAGAAGTCTTGGAGGCCCGCGGGGAGGGAGAGGTCGTCAGCCAGCCGAGCGAGGACCATTCCTGGAGCCAATCCCGGGCGCGTTCCGGAGCGAGGCGAGGGAACCTCCCGGCCGTCCGCTCGCAGGCCTGGAGGAGCGAAAGCCCCTTGGCAAAGGAGCCCAGCAGGAAGAATGCCTCGGGCGGGAGAAGCTTGTGGTAGACGGTTGCCCCCTGCCGGTGGACGACGACCCGGCGGGGCTTGGGGAGGGGAGCGGAGGCGGGGGAGAGCGCCTCCGGGCTCTCTGCTTCGACCGGGTAGCGGAGATCGAGGAGGCTCAGGTGGGGCTGGAGAAAGAGCCGGATCTCTGGCGTGGTCATCTCCTCCCGGCGAGGAAGCGGATGCTCGGGCGCGTGGAAGGCCGAGATCTTGGCCCATTCGAATCGGGCGAGGTCGACGACGAGCCGGTGCGGGAGGGGAGCCGCCCAATCGGGCTCCTCGCGGAGGAAGCGGGGGAGCCGGGAGCCGATCTCCCGGAGCATCGGGGAGCGGGGGGGATGGTGGAGAAAATAGGCGTGGGCGAGCTCGCGGAAGCGCTCGGTGCCGAGCAGGCGCTCCAGGGCCGGATAGTCCTCCGAGAGGGCCTCGCGGAGCCGGAGCCAGTATTGGCGATGGTAGATCTCGAGCCGATCGAAGGGGGCGAGCCGGTCCGAGGGACGGATGAGCCGCGCCGCCAGCGCAACCAGGCTTTCCTCTGGATTGCGTTCTCCTTGCACCCGATCCTCCGGGCCGAGCGGCCTGGTGAGGCAGGAGAAGAGGAGGCGCTGGAGCTCGCGGAGCTCCTCGAGGCTATCCGCCCGGGGCAGGGGTCGGGGCGAGGGAGGCGAGGAAGCGGTCGGCTTTGTGGGCTTCACGATGGACTTCTTCAAAAGGGGGGATGCGGTCGTCCCACTCGAGAAGGGTGGGGGTGAAACCGAATCGGCCGATTGCGTGGGCGTAGAGCTTCCAGACCGGATCGGCGACCGGCTGATCGTGGGTGTCGAGAAGGTGGGTCGAGAGGCGGCTATGGCCCCCGATGTGGATCTGGGCGACGCGATCGCGCGGGACCTGGTCGAGGTAGGTGTAGGGATCGAAGCCGTGGTTTTGGCTTACGACGTAGATATTGTTGACATCGAGCAAGATCCCGCAGTCGGCCTGTTCCGCGACCTCGGAGAGGAACTCCCATTCGGTCATGGTGGACGCTCTCAGCTCCATGTAGCTGCTGATGTTCTCCACGGAGAGGGGAACCTCCAGGAAGTCTGCGGCCTGGCGGATCTTGGCCGCGGTATGACGGGCGGTCGCCATCGTAAACGGCAGGGGAAGGAGGTCGTGGCTATAGCGTCCGTCCGCGCTCCCCCAGCAGAGATGGTCCGAGAACCAGGGAGTCTCCGTCCGGCGGACGAGCGCCTTGAGCTTCCGGAGGTGGTCGCGATCGAGGGGGCCAGCGGAGCCGAAGTAGAGCCCGAGGCCATGGAGAACGACGCGGTATTGCTCGAGGATCTGGTCGAGCACGGCCCGCTGCCTCCCGCCCTCGGACAAGAAATTCTCGGAGAGGAGCTCAAACCAGCCGACCACCGGCTTCTCCCGCAGGATGTGATCGTAGTGGGGCAGACGGAGGCCGACGCCGATGCCGTATCGAGAGTGGGCGTTGAAGCGGTTGAGAGGCATGCCGGCCAGGCAGAGAGCAGTCCGCCGGGGAGGGAAAAGGCAGGCGAGTCGCCCCGCCTGCCTTCGCAGGAAGAACCCTCGAGCGGCGAGCCGACGGGCCGCCTACTGCTGGGTGCCCTGCTCTCCCTCTTTGCTCTTTTTCTTCTTCTTCGACTTCTTCTCTTTCTTGCTGCTGCACTGTCCGCAGCTTCCCTTTTCCGCCGTCATCTGGGCGTGCGCGCTGCCCGATTCGGTGGTGAGATCCGCTCCGCTGGCGCGCAGGGCCGATCCCGCCAGTAGGCCGGCGAAGGCGGCTGCCGTCAGGAGCGCAATGCTACGATCCTTCATGTCGTTTCCCTCCTTAAACGGTTTTCTGGTCCAACGACTTCGGAGCATTCCTACGCTTGAGGCGATTGAACCGATTCCCTTCGTCTACGTCCGAAGCGGATTGCTGGCAAGCTTAATTCCTGGCAATTCTCCTTCGGTTTCCGGTGGGAAGTGGGCCAGGAGGCGTCGGGCCCGAGTTTCGAGCCTCGATTGGGAGGAGAGGGAATGATTGCGCTGATTCAGCGGGTGCGGGAGGCCCGCGTCCTGGTGGCGGGGAAGCTGGTCGCCGAGATCGAGTCGGGGCTCCTCGGCTTTGTCGCCGTCGAGCGGGAAGACCGGGAGGCGGCGGCGGAGAGGCTCCTCGAACGGATGCTGAGGTATCGGATCTTTCCCGACGAAGCCGGACGGATGGGCCGCTCGCTCTCCGAGACCGGTGGCGGCCTGCTCCTGGTTCCGCAATTCACGCTCGCCGCCGACACCCGGAAGGGCACCCGCCCGAGCTTCTCCCCCGCCGCCGCTCCGGAGGTCGGACGGGCGCTCTTCACCTACCTGGTCGAGCGGGCGCGCGACCGCCACGGCCGGGTCGCGAGCGGAATCTTCGGTGCCGAAATGGACGTTGCGCTGGTCAACGCGGGCCCGGTCACCTTCTGGCTCCGCTCGAGCCGCGACTCCCCGGAGTAGGAGCGGTGTCCCGAATGGGGGTTGCGCTTCGCCGCCGGCTTGCGGAAAATCGTTCCATGAGCGTCCGGGTCTATGGGTGCAACCATGTCGCGATCGAGGTCGGGAGCCGGGAGGAGGCGATCGCCTTCTACCGGGATGTCTTCGGGCTGGAGCTGCTCGACCAAGGGGAGGGCGACGCCTTCTTTGCGCTCGGGGAGCACCAGTTCCTCGCCCTTTTCGTGGTGCCCGAGATCCGGCGCGACTCGGAGCGCCATTTCGGGCTCCTCGTCCGGGACGAGGCGCAGATCGCCGAGGTCCGAGAGAAGATCACCCGGAAGTATGGCCTTTCGCTCATTCCCGGCTTTCGCTGCGACTTTCGCGACCCGTGGGGCAATCGGATCCAGGTCGTCGACCTCCATGACGAGTCTCTTGTCTGGCTGCTGCCCTACCGGGAGATCCAGAAGGAGGGGATCGTCTTTCGGACCGAGGAGCGGGAGCGTTCGGCTCCCGAGGAAGGGATGAAGGCCGCATCAGCGCCGCCCCCCGGCCTTCGGGCCGACATCGCGCGTTTTGCCCTCACCGCCGACGCCGTCGTGCTCGGCCTCCGCCGGGAGGAGATCTCGGTCCTCCTGGTCGAGCGGAAGAATCCCCCTTTTGCGGGCGGCTGGGCGTTGCCGGGAGGCTTTGTCGAGGCGGGGGAGGAGCCGCGCCAGGCCGCGGCCCGGGAGCTGTTCGAGGAGACGGGGGTCGCCGGGCTCACCCTCTGGGAGGTCGGGGTCTTTGGAAAAGCCGGGCGCGATCCGCGCGGCCCCGTCGTCAGCGTCGCCCATCTGGCCTGGGCCGATCCGGCTTCGGTCGATGCCACCGCCGGCAGCGATGCGGCTGCGGTCCGTTGGTTTCCTCTGCCCGACCTGCCGCCACTGGCCTTCGATCATCGGCAGATCATCCTGGCGGCCTGCCGGCTCCTCGAGGAGAAGCTCGCATCTCCTCATCCGGGGATCGAGGCGGGGCCGAACGGAGATCTCGTGCATCGGCTGCTCGCCCGGCTGGCCGGCTAGGCCTTTCCGCCGAAGGAGACGTAGTCATCCAGGTCGAGGAGATCGAACCAGGTGACGACATCTTCCCGATTCGGGGCGAGCTTCTGGATCCGTTCTGCGAAGATCTGGTGCGATTCGGCGTCCCCGGGAGCGCGGGCCTCCATGAAGGCCGACCAGGAGGCGATCTCCCATGGGTCGCGGTGGAGAGGTGCGTTTGTGGCGATCCAGGCCAATAGCTCGCCATCGCTCCGTTCCTTGGCCATCTCGGCGAGAAGGGCATCGGCCGAGAGGCCGGTAAAGGCAAACCAGCGTTGATCGAGCGGGCAGTTGTACCGGTAGTCGCCCGCCTTGCCGGCGAGCTGGGCTCGCCCCTTGTCGAGCAGGCGAGGGAGGCAGGCGTGGCCTCCCAGGCGCAGCCGCGGGCTGCGTGGCGGGCGCTGGGTGAGATCGAGGAAGAAGAGGGCCATCCGCGGCAGGAGGTCGTCCAATTGCCTTTGCCCCACCCTTATGCCGCCATGCCGGGAAAACGGCAATCCCTTTGGTCGTGCTCACCGATCGAGGTCGGCGCTTCGGTTGTCGTCCGCCGACTCTTCGCGCAGCCCGGCAAAAAATATCCGGCCTTGCGTTTATTCCTTTGGCAAACAGGCTTCCTCCGGCCATACTCCCTGGGAACAAAACGACAATCCATAGATGTAGATGGAATTGCCTCCCAGAACTCATCTTGCGGCGCTTCTTCCGATGAAAGCTCTTTGCCAGGATCTCTTTGGTTTCCGCGGGTCATCCTCCGGGAGAGGGAGGAGCGCCCGTCAGGAACGCGAGCGGGCGTCCGGCTTCTCCTTCCTCCTCTGCCTCGCGGCGGGACTCGGGCTGCTTCCTGTTGCGGTCGGGGCATCGACCGCGGGCGAAGGCCCGGCGGCCTTCTCTTCCTCGCCGGTCGGGGACCAGGTCCTTTCCGAGGGCTCGGCCATTCGGGACGTCGCCGTCCCTGTTGAGGAGATCTCCGAGAGCCACTTTCGCCAATCGGACATTACGGGGGTGCACGGGACGCAGGGGGGCGAGGATCTGGAGCTGCCCTATTTCGAGCGTGCGATCACCCTGGAAGATAAGAAGGAGTGGAGGCGGCTGCTCGATCTCTCCCGGAAATGGACGAGCGCCTACCCGAAGGAGGCGGCCGCCTGGTTCTTCCTCGGGCTCTCCTACGAGAAGCTGACCCAGTATCACGAGGCCATCCGGGCCTATCGGGAAGCGATCCAGAAGAAGCGGGAGTTCGCCAAGGCGTGGTGCAACTTGGGGACCTGCTATGCCTACCTCGGCCAATACTCGGAAGCGGTCGATGCCCTGAAGACGGCCGTAGCGCAAAAGGAGGACTTCGGCAGGGCCTGGTCAGACCTCGGTGCGGCCTATGTGGAGCTTGGGCGCCACCAGGAGGCGGTCACGGCCTTGGAAAAAGCGACGCAGCTCCGCTCCGACCTTCCCGAGGCCTGGTGCAATCTCGGATGCGCCTATGCCGAATTGAAGAAGTACGATCCGGCGATCGCGGCAACCAAGAAGGCGGTGCACCTCAAGCCCGATTATGGAGCGGCCTGGTACAATCTCGCGACCCTGTACAAGGCAACGGGTCAGAAAGAAAAGATGGCCGCAGCGAGCCAAAAGGTTCAGGAGCTCGATCCCGCAATGGGCAAGGAGCTCTCTCAAAAGCTTGCGGCTCCCTCTCCTTAAACGCATCCCCTGAGCCCATCCCGCGGACCGGATGGCGGCGGTCCACGGTGGCTGGCAAAATCAGCCGTTTGGATGGGAAGCTAAAGCTCTCTCCAGTGGCTTACGAAGCCGAAGCCGCTCGTTCGCTTTGGGAAGGCTGAGCTCTTGATCCCTGCCGCAGCCTTCCTCGAGCGGGCTTCCACGGTCGGCGCTACTGCTTGGGCGCCTCAGCTTTGCCGTAGACCGTCTCCTTCAAGGTCTCGATCCGGACCTTTCCTTTGGCTTCCCGCGGCTTGTGCTCGACCTTCTCCGCACCCATTGCCGGAAGGATCGACAGCCGGTAGCCCTTCGAGGTCTTCATGAGGGTCGTCTCTCCGCTCGCTCCCGCGGCGTAGAAACAGAAAGACAGGGCGGCGAAAAGCAACCCCTTCTGCGAAAAGCGAATGTGTCTCATTGGCTCAGGCCCGGGATTCAGGGTGGGACGCTTTTCCCTCGTTCCTATTAGACGCAATTCTCCGCATTCTACGCCGCAACCCTCCTTGAGGACAGCAAGATTGCCTGTTTTAAGCACATCGAAGGCCAGAACATCAATCGCTTTCTCAAGCAGGCCGCGCCTTTCGGAAGGACGATTCTCGTCTCGCGGTTTCCAAGACCGAAATGATAGGGGAAAGCTCCATCCGCGCGCAGGCTCGAGGCTTCCCGGCGAAGCGCTTTCCGTTGGACCGGGAGCGCGACAAGCCTCGCCGTTCAGGGCGGGGAAGGATAGGTGCGCCCAGCATGGGCGCGATCTTGGAGGTGAAAGTACTCCCGTGAGCTGACCACAGCGAACGAAAGGAAGTGCAACTGCGTGAGGGTGACCGAGCGTGGGAAGGAAGCATGGAATGAACCCGCGAGCCGATGGACAAGAACTGGATATGAGGCGCGACTGGGCAAGGCGAGCAGGCCTATCACTGCGAAGCTTTCGTGGTCAATGTCAAATCGCGTAGATCTGGCGGTTGTGCGGGGAAGGATCGCGTTCTTACCAGGGGAGATCTCGCCTGATGCCTGAAAGGGTGACGGCGCAAGCCGGGGCGAGAAGTCAGCAGAGGCCGTAGTAGCCGGGCAGCCGGCGAAGGGCCAAACGAGAAGGAGAGCTGGAAGTTATGACCCTTGGAAGTGCATCGCATCAGAAACCTGGGCAACCAGGGCGGGACACTGTTGGCGCGAGTGAAGCCCGTGTCGATGTGGCTCGTGATGAAGCACGCCCGGCGCGTCAACAACAAGAAGGCTTGGGGCGAGGCGATTTGCTAACGGGCTCCTCGCTGAATTGAGTGGGTAAGGGGGGGAGCGGATTTTCCGTTAAGGGATGGCAAGAAGCGGGGTTCTTGCCCTCCGTCTTCGACGGATTTTTGGGGAGAGAGGAAGCCGTCAAGGAGACTTCGATTTCGTCGATCCTCCTTGACGGCGGATGGCCAGACCGGGCTGCTTGCTTAATGCTGGCGGGATGGACGCGAACAAGCTTTTTGCTGCGGCGCTGCCACTGGGTTCGGAAGGGAAGGTGAGCCGGAGTGAGCTCTCCGCGAAGGAGCACACTCTGAAGATCTGGCTCGGGTTTGGAGCAAGGTCATCGGTTCACCTCTCCGGAATGTCGAAGAGCTTCCCCCGTACACGACACGGTGGAGAAGCGGTGGAGGCAGATGCACTTCGAGCAGTACCGGACCGAGTGGATCGCTCGGGTTCCTCGGATCAACTGTCCGGAGCAGGGAGTTCGGCTGGTGGAGGTTCCTTGGGCCAGGGCGGGGAGCGGGTTTACTCTCATGATGGAGGCGGTCATTTGGATGCTTTCCCGGGAGATGTCGGTTTCCGCGATGGCGGAGATGCTCAAGGAGCAAGATACCCGGCTCTGGCGGGTCTTGGGGCATTCCGTGGAAAAGGCCTACCGACGCGAGGACTGGAGCGGGGTCAAGAAGATCCTGGTGGATGAGACCAGGAGCAAGCGGGGCCACCGTTCCGTGACGGTCGTTACCGATGCGGAGAGCCGGAAGCTGCTCTTCCTTGCCGAGGGGAGAGGAAAGGAGGCTCTGGAGGCCTTCGCCAAGGAGAGGAAGGAACAGAATGCCGATCCGGGGCAGATCGAAGCGATCTGCATGGAGATGAGCCCCTCCTCCATCTCTGGAGCCCGGGAGGTTTTTCCGAAGGCGGAGAGGATTTTCGATCCTTTCCCGCTCATGCCGATGGCGGGAGACGCGGTCGACCAGGTGCGCAAGGAGTTCGGGCGTCAAGGGTTGCTGCCGAAAGGAAGCCTCTGGGCGCTCCGAGGTAACGAATGGACGCGAAGCGAGGAGCAGAAGGGTCTGCGGAGTTCCCTTTGCGCCGCCTATCCTCGATTGGGAAGAGCCATTGGGTTGCGAGAGGCTCTCCAAGAGATCCTCTCCCAGGAGGATCCCCAAGAGCTCCGCTGGTGGTTCCGGTGGGCGGATCGCAGTCGGCTTGCTCCCTTCCGAAGACTCTCGAAAACCATCCAAGAGCATCTGGGGGAATCATCGCCTTTCTCCAGAGCCGGATCACCAACGGAACCATCGAAGCGATCAACGGGCTGATCCAGCTGGCCAAAAGGATGGCCAGAGGCTTTCGGAGCTTCCGCTACCTGAGAATTGCCGCGTTCCTCAAAGCCGGAAAGTTGCGGCTCGATCTTCCCGCTCTACCCGCTTGAAGCAGCGAAGAGGCGCAGAACGAAACGCTGGAGGCGATGGCCCGCGCCTTGTTCAAGGCGTGGTTTGTGGACTTTGAACCCGTGCGCTCCAAGATGGAAGGCCGCACGCCCGAGGGCATGGGTGCAGCTACCGCAGCCCTATTTCCCGACAAGTTCGAGGTGTTGGAGTTGGGGTTGATTCCGAAGGGGTGGCGGGTTTGCACGCTTGGTGACGAGGCGGAACATCTTCGTCGGAGCGTACAACCAGAGAGCATTGAGCCAGACACGGCCTATATCGCGTTGGAGCACATGCCAAGGCGTCACATCGCTTTATCCGACTGGGGGTTCGCGGACGGATTGGAAAGCAATAAGTTCGCATTCAACAAAGGTGAAATCCTGTTTGGAAAGCTGCGCCCCTACTTCCATAAAGTGGGGGTAGCGCCCCTGGATGGCGTGTGCTCCACGGACATACTTGTGATTGCACCCAAAAGCCAAAAATGGTTTGGGTTCGTGCTGGGCCACGTTTCGAGTGTCGATTTCGTCGAATATAGGAACGCAGGGTCCAGCGGGACGAAAATGCCGCGCACGAGATGGGCAGATATGGCACACTACGCCATCACGCGTCCTTCCGAGCCCGTTGCCGCTGCATTCGGAGAGATTGTCCGATCGTTGGTCGACAGTATGTCAGCGACAATCCATCCGTCCTGTACCTTCGCCACCCTGCGCGACACCCTGCCGCCCAAGCTGATCTCTGGCGAGCTACGCGCGAAGGACGCCGGAAAGTTCGTCGAGGAAATCGTCTGATGTCCACGAACCCCGAACAGATCGACCTGTGGCGGCAGGCTGCGTCAGAGCACCAGCATCTCGAGTTTAAAGAAGCGAAGAACCAGATTGACACCCGCAAGCTCAGCGAGTACTGCGTCGCGCTAGCTAACGAAGGGGGCGGAGTGCTGCTGCTCGGTGTAGCCGATAAGCCGCCGCGCCCAGTAGTCGGCACGCAGGCATTCCCAGACACCATCCGAACGGCCGAAAAGCTCTTCCAGTCAGTCGGCTTCCGCGTAGACATTGAGGCGGTAGAACATCCAGAAGGGCGCGTGCTCGTCTTTCACATTCCTTCGCGACCGCGCGGCACGGCCTACCACCACGATGGCAAATACCTCATGCGCGCTGGCGAAGCCTTGGTGCCTATGAGCGAAGATCAACTGCGGCGCATATTCGCCGAGGGGCAGCCAGACTGGCTCGAAGAGCCGTCGCGCACCGGCCTTGATGCGCAGCAGGTCGTGGATCTGCTCGACACGCAAACCTTCTTCGAGCTGCTCAAGCTGCCGTACCCGACCGACCGAATCGGCGTGCTCGATCGGCTCGTGTGCGAACGGCTGGTAGACAAAGCCGACGGCACGTACACGATCCGTAGACTGGGTGCGCTACTGCTGGCACGTGACCTGAAACAGTTTCCGGACGTGTCACGCAAGGTGCCCCGTGTAGTTGTCTATGCTGGCTCGTCGAAACTAGAGACCCGCCTGGACTGGGCGGGCACCCGTGGCTACGCAGTAGGCTTCCAGGGATTGGTGCGCTTCGTGATGACACAGCTTCCGCAAAACGAAGTGATCGAGGACGCGCTGCGCAAAGAGGTCAAGCTGGTGCCGGACGTCGTGATCCGCGAGCTGGTTGCCAATGCGCTGATCCACCAGGACTTCCTGGTGAGCGGTGCGGCAGTAATGGTCGAGATCTATAGCAATCGCGTGGAAATATCGAATCCCGGCGAACCACTGGTGCCTGTAGAGCGCTTCATCGACGGCTACCAATCGCGCAATGAACGCCTGGCGGATCTGATGCGCCGTATGGGCGTTTGCGAGGAAAAGAGCAGCGGCATCGACCGGGTCGTACAAGCGGCCGAGTTCTACCAGTTGCCAGCGCCGGACTTCCGCTCGGGTTTCCGGCGCACGTCGGTGACGATCTACGGACCGCGCCCATTCGAGGCGATGGATCGCAATGACCGGGTGCGTGCCTGCTACCAGCACTGCGTCCTGAAGTGGGTGCGGTCGGAGCGCATGACCAACCAGTCGTTGCGCGAACGATTTCACCTGGGCGAAGACAAGGCGACCATTGCCTCTCAGGTGATCGCAGCCACGATCGAGGCCCGCCTAATCAAAGCTGACGAGAGCGTCGGCGGTTCCAGGAAGTTCGCCCGGTATCTGCCGTCCTGGGCCTAATGCTTATTTAATAGCGAACAGGGCCATGCAGCCGATGCCGACTCAATACCATTGCCAATCAACGTCTTGCTTATTTAAGGCTTTCCCCGAACGGAGGCCGCCGGTGAAAACGCCCAATGCCTTGGAATTGCTTGGGGAATGCCATTTGGTGGTCGGATGGGCGGCTTTCCCGAATCCCAGGTGTGGCAGACCGCCGTTGCTCGACTGGACATCATCCACTGGCGCATCGCCCAAAGCCCCGACATCCCTGCGACCGAACGCCGGGCACCACGACTATGGCAGCACTGTGCTCGCAAGGCGGTTGTGGTTTCTCGAAACACTGGAGCACACTGAAGGCGCGGCAGCGTGAATAACGGCATCCTTGCGATTCGGCGCGGACTTGCCTACGAAGGCGATGCGCACTTTCTCCGCGCCATTCATCCCGTTTCTTTGACATCCTCCCCGGCCCAAAGCCCGGAGATTCCTACGGCGCTCAATCCGGGCTTGAACCGGAATGAGCCGCTTCGGCGGGTTCCTGCTGCTGGCGACTCGATGCCGCTCACTTCACAGGCGATCCGGGCGTGTCCCGCCCTTAGAACATGGATCGCGCCGACCAGATCGGCGTTTTCCTCAAAACCGCACTCCACGCACTCGAACCGGGCTTGCGTCCGACGGTTGTCCGCCGACACATGGCCGCAACACGGACAGGTCCGGCTCGTGTTCTGCGGCGGCACGACAAGGAGCCAGCCGCCTCTCCACTCCATCTTGTGCTCCAGCTGCCGCCGGAACTCGAACCAGCCTTGGTCGAGGATGGACTTGTTCAGTCCAGGCTTGGCCCGAACGTTTCTTCCCGGCGCATCCGCCGTGCCCGAAGCCGACTTGGACACGTTCCGCACCTGCAACTCCTCGATGCACACCATCGCGTGGTTTTTGCTGATCGTGGTCGTGACTTTGTGCAGGGAGTCGCGGCGGGCATTGCCGATGCGGGAATGAATCTTCTGGATTCGGGCCTTGGCCTTCTTCCAGTTGTTGCTGCACTTGATCTTGCGGCTCATGGCCTGCTGCGCCTTGCACAGGGCGGTTTCATGCCGCTTGAAGCTCTTGAGTGGCGCATAGAACGTGCCATCCGAGAGGGTGGCAAACCGTGCCACACCCATGTCGATGCCGACCGCGCCGCCCTTCGGGATGGGTTGCTCGACTTCGCGCTCGGTCTGGATGCTCACGTACCACTTGCCGCAGGACTGGCTGACGGTGACGTTCTTCACCGTCCCAAGCGCCTGCCGGCTGAGGCGGACCCGCAGCCAGCCCAGCTTGGGCAGGAACAGGCGGCTATTTGCCTGGTCGAGCTTGATCTGTTTCGGGTCGGGGTAACGGAAGCGATCCGACTGGCCCTTCCTCTTGAAGCGCGGGAAGTCGGCCCGCTGGGCAAAGAAGTTACTGTAGGCCCGCTCCAAATCCTTGAGCGCCTGTGGCAAGGGATGAACAGGCGCATCGGCCAGCCATGCCGCGACACGCCCGGAAGGCATGGGCTCGCCGTTACGCCATTTCGTAAGCTCCTTGCACAGCCCGGCGTAACTGAGCTTTTTCTCCCCGGCATCGTAACGCGCCATCTGCAAGTGCAACGCCTCGTTGAACACAACCCGGCACGAGCCAGCGAAGCGGCGCATTTGCCTCTCTTGCTGGCCGTCTGGCCGCAGTTGGTACTGGAAGGCTTGCAGCCGCCGCATTGCGCTCAATCATACGGGCGTATCATGATGGATGCAAACGTTCCTTGGTCTCCGTGGAATGTCCAGTGACGAGTCCATCCAGCAACAGACACCCAGCCAAAGCTAAGGACGACCGCGCTATCCTTCCCCGCCCTGAAGGACGGGGCTTGTCGCGCACCCGGTCATTCCCGGCGTGCGATTCGCCTACGGCCAGGAGGAGATCCTTCAGGGGCTTGCCGCGAGCCGGATCGTTCTGTCGCAGACCAAGACGGGCAAGCCTGTCCGGAAGCGGGAGGGAGTGGCGGTAAGCTACCGCTTTTTAAGGGACCGGAAGGGCTGGCGGGTCTTCGCGAGCGTCCCGGCCAGGCCCGTTCCCGTTGCGACAAGCCGTCTGGCGGGAGCGGTTGGGATCGACATCAACCACGACCATCTGGCCGTGGCGGAGACGGAACGGTTCGGCAACCTGCGGCGGGCCCTTCGGGTGGATCTCAACCTCTACGGCAAGACCGAAGATCAAGCCAAGGCGATCATCGGCGACGCGGCGAGGATGATTGTGGAGATGGCCCGGGAGCGTGGTCTTCCCCTGGTCCTTGAGCGGCTGGATCTCAAGAAAAGAAGGGCTGAGCTTGAGGTGGCGAGTCCATCCGCCGCCAGGAAGATCTCGTCGTTTGGCTACTCCAAGACCATTTCCCTGCTCAAGGTGGGGTGTTTTCGAGCCGGAGTCGAGGGGATCGAAGTCGATCCGGCCTATACTTCCATGATGGGTGCCATGAACCACGCGCGTCGTCACGGCATCGGTTCTCACCAGGGCGCGGCCTATGCCGTGGCCAGGAGAGGCTTGGGCCTCTCCCAAGCGTCCGACCGTGCGGGAGGCCGCCCGCGCCGGCCCGCAATGGCAGCCACCTCACCTTTGCCCTACCCGCGAGGAATCGGGCGAAGCCTGTGTGGTCGTTCTGGTCGGAGGTTCGGAGGAGGCTCAAAGCGGCGCAGGCAGCGCATGCCCGGTCGGGAGGCTTGCGAGAGCCGCCCGCGCCTTTGCTCCCGGAAACGCGGGCATTGGGCGCAACCTGGGCATTGCCGGCGCAATCCCGGCACGCGAACCGTCGGCAGAACGGTTCGGCCGACGTCATCGACGACCTTCCCTGGTAGTGGAATGTTTGTCTATGTTTTTAGGAACGGCATAGCAAGAACGCCCAGGCACACGCCGAAGAAGCAGCGAAGGAAGAGGCGATGATGCACGACAAGGAGCCTTGATCAAGGGGCCTCTTCGCTGTTTCAAGTGGGTAGAGCGGGAAGATCGAGCCGCAACTTTCCGGCTTTGAGGAACGCGGCAATTCTTAGGTAGCGGAAGCTCCGAAAGCCTCTGGCCATCCTTTTGGCCAGCTGGATCAGCCCGTTGATCGCTTCGATGGTTCCGTTGGTGATCCGGCTCTGGAGAAAGGCGATGATTCCCCCCAGATGCTCTTGGATGGTTTTCGAGAGTCTTCGGAAGGGAGCAAGCCGACTGCGATCCGCCCACCGGAACCACCAGCGGAGCTCTTGGGGATCCTCCTGGGAGAGGATCTTTTGGAGAGCCTCCCGCAACCCAATGGCTCTTCCCAATCGAGGATAGGCGGCGCAAAGGGAACTCCGCAGACCCTTCTGCTCCTAGCTTTGCGTCCATTCGTTGCCTCGGAGCGCCCAGAGGCTTCCTTTCGGCAGCAACCCTTGACGCCCGAACTCCTTGCGCACCTGGTCGACCGCGTCTCCCGCCATCGGCATGAGCGGGAAAGGATCGAAAATCCTCTCCGCCTTCGGAAAAACCTCCCGGGCTCCAGAGATGGAGGAGGGGCTCATCTCCATGCAGATCGCTTCGATCTGCCCCGGATCGGCATTCTGTTCCTTCCTCTCCTTGGCGAAGGCCTCCAGAGCCTCCTTTCCTCTCCCCTCGGCAAGGAAGAGCAGCTTCCGGCTCTCCGCATCGGTAACGACCGTCACGGAACGGTGGCCCCGCTTGCTCCTGGTCTCATCCACCAGGATCTTCTTGACCCCGCTCCAGTCCTCGCGTCGGTAGGCCTTTTCCACGGAATGCCCCAAGACCCGCCAGAGCCGGGTATCTTGCTCCTTGAGCATCTCCGCCATCGCGGAAACCGACATCTCCCGGGAAAGCATCCAAATGACCGCCTCCATCATGAGAGTAAACCCGCTCCCCGCCCTGGCCCAAGGAACCTCCACCAGCCGAACTCCCTGCTCCGGACAGTTGATCCGAGGAACCCGAGCGATCCACTCGGTCCGGTACTGCTCGAAGTGCATCTGCCTCCACCGCTTCTCCACCGTGTCGTGTACGGGGGAAGCTCTTCGACATTCCGGAGAGGTGAACCGATGACCTTGCTCCAAACCCGAGCCAGATCTTCAGAGTGTGCTCCTTCGCGGAGAGCTCACTCCGGCTCACCTTCCCTTCCGAACCTAGTTGCAGCGCCGCAGCAAAAAAGCTTGTTCGCAGCCATCCCGCAAGCATCCACCAGGCAGCCCGGTCTGGCAATCCGCCGTCAAGGAGGATCGACGAAGTCGAAGTGTCCTTGACGGCTTCCTCTCTCCCCAAAAATCCGTCGAAGACGGAGGGCAAGAACCCCGCTTCTTGCCATCCCTTAACCGAAATCCGCTCCCCCCCTTACCCACTCAATTCAGCGAGGAGCCATCAAGGGGCTCCGGAAGTTTCGCGCTTTCCTTTGGAGGGGCGGTGCGCGAGAAGGCGTGCCGCCCCGTCCGAAGCCGCAGGAGCGGCCCAAGCCGGCTCGTTCAAGGCCGCGCTTCTTCTCGCAGGATCAGTCGCAACGGAATCATCACCGACTGGGCGAATCCAGACTTCTCATAGAATCTCTGGGCTCCTGTGTTTCGGGCGTCGGTGAGCAGGGTCACCCGGGCGCATCCCCGTTCCCGGCAGAGCCGAAGCGCCCGGGCGAGAATGGCGCTGCCGATCCCGGCTCCCCGCCGAGAGGGATCGACGACCATGTCTTCCAGGATGGCGACAGGAGCTCCGAGAGCGGTGGAAACCGTGTAGAGAAGGCTCACCATCCCGATCGCTCGTCCATCTTCCTCGGCGAGCAAGACGTCTCCGAGCCGCGGATCGGAGAGGATCGCGCGCAAGCCCCGCTCCTGGAGTGCGCCGTTTGGCGCAAATTCCTCTTCTTGGGAAAAAAGGCTTTGGAGGAGAGGGACAAGAGCGGGGACATCCTCGCTCCTTGCTCTTCTGAGGATTACGGAAGGGGCAGCTTGAATCGCCTCGTCCACGGCAGGAAGCCGAGAATCGAGCCCGGCTGGCACCAATTCCTGGAAGCGTTTTTCCTTTTCGCTGAGCCACTGCTCGAGGAGGTTGATCGTCAATTCCTGGAGCGGCTTGCCAAGAGCGCCACTCTTGGCCTGGATCTTCCGGTAGAGGTCGTCCGGGATCTCGATGGTGGCTTTCATAGATGAAGGAGGATGGTTCGGTTGCTATCTTTAGATCCAATCCAGCTGGCGGGATCAATGTTTCCTCCGAAGTTTCAGAAAATGCCCCGGGAGGCATCCGCGCCCAGGCTTGACGGGATTGGAGGGCCTCTCTCCGGCAGGGAACGACCCCTATCTACCTCCGGGTTTTCCGGAAGACCCGCTTCTTGAGGCTTTCTCCGCGCTTGGAGGTCGATTAGGATTGTGGGGATGGGCGAGCTCACCCCCTCCGCCTTGCCGCCCCGGCCGCTCGAGCATTTCTCGGAAGTGGGAGATCCTCCTGAAGCACCGCGTTGCGCAACGAACCACCGCCATGGCCACGCTCATGGGGTCCTTGATCCCGCGATCGCGGCGAGTCAACAAGGGCTCCAGGCCGTCCAACGATCCTTTTTCATCCTTCTGCTTACCGCTGCGGTGCAATTCGGGATCGTTCTCCTTTCGGGCAGCGTGGCGCTGCTCGCCGATGCGATCCACAACATCGGCGACGCGGCGACCGCGCTCCCGCTCGGGGTCGCCTTCCGCCTGGCCCAGCGCAAGCCGACGGCGCGCTTCTCCTACGGCCTCGGCCGGGTCGAGGACCTGGCGGGGCTGGCGATCGTCGCCATCATTCTCTTCAGCGCCCTGGTCTCGGGCTATGAGGCGGCCCATCGACTCGTTCACCCGCAGCCGGTGGCTCTCCTCGGCTGGGTGGCTGCCGCGGGCGTGGCCGGCTTTCTCGGCAACGAGCTTGTCGCGCTCTACCGGATCCGGGTGGGCCGGCGGATCCAGAGCGCTGCGCTGATCGCCGACGGCTATCATGCCCGCACGGACGGACTGACGAGCCTGGCCGTGGTTCTGGGCGCCATCGGTGCCCGGCTCGGCTTCCCGCTCGCCGACCCGATCATCGGCCTCGGGATCACCGCCGCGATCCTGGGCATCGTCTGGCAGTCGGCCAGGACGGCTTTCCTGCGGATGCTCGACGGGGTCGAGCCGGAAGTGGTCGAGGCCATTCGCCATGCCGCCGGGCACGCGGTCCCCGTTCACCGGCTGCTCGAGGTGCGGGCCCGCTGGCTGGGCCACCGGCTCGCGGCCGAGATCGACGTGGCGATGGATGGCCGTGCCACCCTCCAGGAGGCGGAGCGAGTCTCCTCGGCCGTCGAGAGCGCACTGCGTGCGCATCTGCCGGCGCTCGGGGCGGCTCGGATCCGGATGCGTCCCTCCGGCGCGGGGAGCGACGCTTCGCAACAGGCAATCGCTTCCGGCCCGATGAAAAAACTTTCTTGAGCGGGCGAGCGCGGGCGTCCATGCTTGTCATGACACGACGGGCGCCGCCGCCCGAACTGCGCCATGTCTTATCGGCTTCTCGTCCCAAAACCCCCCAAGGAGCTTTCCCCGATGACTGATCTCTTCCCGACGATGCGTCAGCCGCTCATCCGATGGGCCGCCTTTCTTCTGCTGGGGAGTGGCACGACCCTCTATGGACAGGAGTCGGAGGCTCCGGCGACCGAGCCGAAGGCGATGCATGGCTATCACCACAGCTTTCATGACGTGGGGAAGTATGCCCGGCTCTTTGAATCGAAGGAGAGGGACAAGTGGCAGGAGCCCGATCGGGTGATCGAGGCTCTCAACCTGAAGCCGGGGTCCGTGGTGGCCGACATCGGCGCGGGAACGGGCTATTTCACCCGGAGGTTTTCCCAGGCGGTGGGAGCGGAAGGGAAGGTCTACGCGATCGACTCCGAGCCCGCGATGGCCGACTACTTGAGAAAGGAGGTCAAGGAGAAGGGTCTCCAGAACGTGACGGTTCGCCTGGTCAAGCCGGGCAGCGCCGATCTCGAGCCCCAATCGGTCGACCGGATCTTCTTTTGCGTGGTTCTCCACCACGTCGACAACCGGATCGAATATCTCCGGAAGCTCTCGGGCGCTCTCAAGCCCGAGGGGAGGGTCGTCCTGATCGACTTCAAGCCGAATTCGCCTGTCGGTCCGCCCCCCGCGCATCGAATCCTCGAGGCGGAAGCCAAGGAGGAGTTCCGGCAGGCCGGCTATCGCGTCGTGCAGGAGCATGACTTCCTCCCCTACCAGTACTTCCTCGAGTTCGCACCGGAGAAGTAGGCATCCCGGAGAGGCAGCGCGCGCCGTTCCTTGGTTGGCCAGGAAACCGAAGAGCTGCGCTACCGCCGGCTCGGCGACGCGGCGAGCGAGCTTCTTCTTAGTGCCCATTTGCTTGCTCAGCGGGAAAGCAGGCGAGCGAACTTGCCCGAGGCCAAGGGGAGGATCAGAAGGCCAGGCAGCGAACCCGATCACCCAGGACCCTTAGCGCCGTAGGCGGCCTAGCCATCCCCGCCGCTCGATTCGTTCCTGCTTGGGCCCGTCCTGCGCCGAAAGAGCTGGCGGATATCCACGCCGTAGGCGAAGAACGCGAAGGTTCCGGCGGTTAAGAGCGCTTGAGCCGCAAAAAGCCAGAGCAAGATCTCGTTGAATCGCTCGCGGCTGGCAGCCAGAGCGCCATGGAGGCTCCACGCCGTCAGGACGATCACGGAGGTCACGACGATGAGGAACCATTGGTAGATGCGGCCGCTTCTCAGACGCTCTTCCCTCGCTTCCAAGCTCCTCGGTTCCGGCTCGGCCGAGATCCGCGCCTCGAGGCGCAGGCGCAGCTTGCGCAAGCCGAGCCAGGCCCCTGCAGCCGCAAGAGCCCATACGGCATTCTGCCAGGGGAGAGTCTGCAGCGTATCGGCTAGAGAAGCGTGAGGGAGCGAAAGCCAAAGGGATGCGCCGACCGAGAACGCGGACGCTGTCGCAACCACGAGGACGACCCATCCGGCAAGGGCCAGCAGAGCGGCAGCCGCTTTCGCACCGTTGTTCATCGCCTTTATCGGAAAATCGCACAAGCGACCCGGTTTCCGCAAATCCCTTCGGGAGCCCGGGGCCCGCAACGATGGGGCCGAACTCCGTGTCGAGAGCGCACGGTACGGGTTCAGGGCGTTCGAGATTCCCTGTACGGTTCGCCCGCCAAGGCAATCTGGTCCATGCGCAAGCCTGCGGCCAGTGGAAGGAAACCTTGGGAAACGCCGATCTTCTCGGCCGCTCTCGCCGCTTTTCTCCTCCTGCCCTCAACCATTCACGCGCAGCCCACCGGCGAAGCGTCGCAGCCGGATGGGAGCTCGGCCATGCACCCTTGCCGGCCGACGTACAAGCCAAGGAGAGGGTGAGGCGCATGTTCGCCTTCGAGCAGCGCCGCCTCGACGTGAGGAAGAAGGATTTCCAGGAGTTCAGCGCCAAGCTTCCCGCTCAGACGGTGGCCAAGTTCTACCAGCTGGAGAATCGCCTTAACCTTCTTGTCGACGTCAATTTGGCATCCTCGCGGCCCACGTTGCTCGAAAAGCCGGTCAACCAGCAGGGCGGTCGCTTGCCCTCGGTGACCGTTTCTTGCGCTAGCGATGGAATGGGGGATGAGGCGGCAGTCCTTCCGCCGATCCGGGATCAGGATCGGGTCGCCCGATCGCGCCGCTGCAGTCTTCGGGGGGTGGCGCGGGCGGATCGTTGAGGCCGCGCCGGAGCTTGAGGTCTGCCGGCGGAGGGACTCGAACCCACACCCCGTTGCCGAGACCAGATTTTGAGTCTGGCGCGTCTGCCATTCCGCCACGCCGGCGCGTGCCATCCGACCGATGCCCCGAAAAAGATCCCTTGCGACGGGATCGAGAACACAAGCAAACCGCTTTCTTCCCTGCGCGTCAAGGAAGGAGGGGAGGGAAAAGAAGCCTCTCCGCGTCGCGGCCTTCGCCAAAGGGGCGGCCGTCCACCGCCCGGGGTCTTGGGGATGGGGTTGACAACGATGGGGCCCGAGTTCATACGAAGGGAAGCCGTTCCGAGAAGGCGCTTCTCCGGCGACGGGAAAGCGCGAGCAGGGGATTCCTCGGGAGGAGGGTCCGGAAACCAACCCTTCCGGGCGGTCGTAGGAGGAGCATGAAAACGAAGTGGTTGTCGCGGTTCTTGATCTGCAGCGCGCTCTCGGGTCTCGGTTGTGGAATCTCCGGGCATGCGCTCGCCCAGGGGATGCCCTCGGCGTCCGGGGTGGAGCAGCAGGCGCAAGGCCAGGCACAGAAGGCGGAGGGTGAGGTCCAAAAGGATGCTCAGAAGGAAGAAAAGAAGGTAGAGAACGAGGGCAAGCAGGAGGAGAAGAAGGTCGAGAAGAGCACGAAGAAGGACGAGAAGAACGCCAAGAAGCATCTCCACAGCAAGAGCAAGAAGGAGAAGAGCTCCCTCAAGAAAGCGGAAAAGGACATGGGTCTCTAACCCCGGTCTTTCCCGCAGAGGCGCTAGCCGGCGACCCGGGGGGATCTGCCCATCCAGGAAGATCCCCCTTGCGGTCAGCTCCCCCAGCGCAGGAGGGTGAAGAGCAGGCCGGAGAGCAGGATCGAGGCCGGAAGCGTCAGCAGCCAGGCCGCCGCCAAGTTCCGGACGGTTGCCCATTGCAGCCCGGCGCCGTTGGCGGTCATCGTTCCCGCCACCCCCGAGGAGAGGACGTGGGTCGTGCTCACCGGGAGGCCGAAGAGGTCGGCGCAGCCGATCGTCGTCATCGCCGTGATCTCGGCCGCCGCTCCCTGCGCATAGGTGAGGTGCTCCTTCCCGATCTTCTCTCCCACCGTCACGACGATGCGCTTCCAGCCGACCATCGTGCCCAGGCCGAGGGCGAGAGCGACCGCCACCTTGACCCAGGCGGGGATGAACTGGATCGCGCGGTCCATCTGGTGGCGATAGGCGGTGAGAGCCTCCCGGTCGCCTGCGCTCAGCCCGATCTGTGGAGCTTTCGTGAGCGCGCGCAGCGACTGGTTCAAGACGAAAAGCTTGTTCCGGATGTTGGCGACCTGGGCCGCGGGAACCTCCGCGAACGACTTGCACGAATGGAGCTGCGCGGCGACATCCTGGAGCAGTTGGCGGATCGCGGGAACGGTCCCCGGCTGAATCTTCCGGCTCTGGACAAAAGCCGTCGCCCGGGCGGCGGGATCGGCCTCGGAAATCGCTCCGGGAGGGGCGTAGCGGTCGAGGACGCGGATGCAAGCCTCGGTCTCGAGCAGCATCCCCTGGGTTTCCCGCTCCGGAAGGGCATGGTTGAGGGCGTAGACGGTGGGGACGACCCCGATCAAGATGAGCATGATGAGCCCCATGCCCTTCTGCCCGTCGTTGGAACCGTGGGCGAAGCTCACCCCCGTGCAGGTCAGGAGCAGGAGGAAACGGATCCAGAGGGGCGGAGGTCGTTCCCCTACCGGAGGGAGGTAGAGCCGGGGATCACGGATCAGCGCCTTGGCGACGACGAGAAGAAGCCAGGCGAGGACGAAGCCGATCAGCGGCGAGAGGACGAGTGCCTTCCCGACGTTGATCGCCTGCGACCAGTCGATCCCGGAGAGGCCCCCTCGGCCCGAGCCGAGCCGGCTGGCCAGGCCGACGCCGATCACCGAACCGATCAGCGTATGGGAGCTCGAGGAGGGAAGCCCCAGGTACCAGGTCCCGAGGTTCCAGAGGATCGCCGAGGAGAGCAGGGCGAAAATCATGGCGAATCCGGCCTGGGTGCTGACATGGAGGACGAGATCGGGCGGCAGGAGTGCCACGATGTTGAAGGCCACCATGCCCGAGGAGGCGAGCACCCCCAGGAAGTTCCAGGCTCCTGACCAGAGGACGGCGGCTCCGGGGCGGAGGGTGCGTGTGTAGATGACGGTCGCTACCGCATTGGCGGTGTCGTGGAAGCCATTGACGAACTCGAAGGAGAGAGCGGTCAGCAGGGCCACCGCGAGCAGCAGGAACGGCAGGAAGGCCAGCGGGTGGGAACCGGAGAGATCTCGGAAGAAGTGGACCGCCGTGTAGGCGGTTCCCATCAGGACGACGAGGCCGAAGAGGACAAAGCCCCGCTTTCCTCCGCCGGCGATCGTCCGCTCCATGGGCTTGGGCAGGGAGTTGTCTTGCGTCGAAAGCTGAGCCATCCCTCCCCGGAGTGCGAAGTGCGCCTCGCGCCACCCTAACCACGATGCTTGGCTTGGTCAAGGCTGCACTCGGCCCTACCGATCCCGCAGAGCCCAAGCGCGGGGAGAAGCCGCCATTCGGCCGCACCAGGGAGGAGGCCACCGGGCGCGGGCCCCGGCCCGCGCATTGGGCTTGCGTCTCTCCGGCGC
The DNA here is from genome assembly GCF_017310545.1 of Methylacidimicrobium sp. B4. Taxonomy (NCBI): domain Bacteria; kingdom Pseudomonadati; phylum Verrucomicrobiota; genus Methylacidimicrobium; species Methylacidimicrobium sp. B4. The sequence continues at coordinate 646,241 of NZ_CP066203.1, read as the reverse complement.
ATCGGGCATGGGCAGGGAAGGCGACTCGCGATGAACGCGGTGATTCTGGAGCATCCCGGCGGCCTGGAACGGCTGCGAATGGTCGAGCGCGCGGACCCGGGGGTCCCGGGACCGGGGGAGATCCGTGTCCGCCTCCATGCCAGCTCGCTCAACTTTCACGACTACCTCGTCGCCTCGGGAAAGCTGCCAACGGAAGAGGGCCGCATCCCGATGTCGGACGGTGCCGGATTCGTGGAGGAGGTCGGGGAGGGGGTCCTGGACGTTTCGAGGGGCGATGCGGTCGTCTCCTGCTTCTTCCCGCGCTGGCAGGACGGTGATCCGGTCACCGGAGATTTCTCCCAGGTCCCCGGGGACGGGATCGATGGATATGCCCGGGAAGCGGTGGTCGCCCCGGCTTCCTGGTTCACGCGGTCGCCGGCCGGCTGGACTCCCGAAGAGGCCGCGACCCTCACGACCGCCGGCCTCACCGCCTGGCGGGCGCTCGTGGTCGAAGGCGGGCTCAAGGCCGGCGACACCGTGCTCGTGCTGGGCACCGGCGGCGTCTCGATCTACGCGCTCCAGATCGCCAAGGCGATGGGAGCCCGCGTGATCGCCACCTCCTCCTCGGAGGAGAAGATCGAGAAGCTTTTCGCCCTCGGCGCCGATCAGGCGATCGACTATCGCCGGGAGCCTCGGTGGGCCACCGAGGTCCTCCGTTGGACCGAGGGGCGAGGGGTCGACCATGTGGTCGAGGTGGGGGGCCCCGGTACCCTGGACCAGTCGATCCGGGCCTCTCGGGTTGGCGGCCGCATCGCTCTCATCGGGGTTCTCACCGGAATCGAGGGGCCCGTCCGGACCGCACTCCTGATGCAGCGGCAGATCCGGCTCCAGGGGCTGGTCGTCGGGAGCCGCCGTCACCAGAGCGAGATGGTGCGGGCGATGGAAGCGACGGGCCTCCGGCCGGTGATCGATCGGACGTTCGCCTTGGCCGAGATCGCCGACGCCTTCCGCTACCAGGAGTCGGGCAAGCATGTCGCCAAGATCTGCCTCGCGTTCTAGGAAGCGCGCTCTCATCCGCTCCAGCGGCTTTCCGCGGCACTCCTCCGGTTGCGCTCCCCTTTTTGGTTCGCCTGCGGCCGCTCCGGCGGGAACAATCGGACTGGAACGCTCGATGGCTCCCGATTTTCGATCCGCGCTCGATCCGATCCTCGAGCGCACGGTCACCGGCCGGCCGGGCGTGCCCGGAGTGGTCGCGATGGTGACGGGCCGCCGGGGAACCCTCTACGAGGGAGTGGCGGGGAAGCGGCGGATCGATCGTCCGGAGGAGATGAGGGCCGACACCGTCTTCGCTCTCTATTCGACCACCAAGGCGTTCACGGCGACGGCCGCCTTGCGGCTCGTGGAGGAGGGTCGCCTCGACCTGGACGCTCCGGCGGCGCGGTATGCGCCGGAGATCGGGACGCTCCCGCGGATCGAAGGCTTCGATCGGAGCGGCGAGCCGATCTTGCGTCCCCCGAAGCGGGCGATTACGACCCGGATGCTCCTCACCCATACGGCGGGATTCGGCTACGAGTTCTTCCACCCGGTCTACCTCCGGCTCCACCGGACCCGAGGTCAGCCCGCAAGCGTCTCCGGGCTGAAGGCGAGCCTCATGACCCCGCTCCTCTTCGAGCCCGGGGAGAGATGGGAGTACGGGACGAGCATGGACTGGTGCGGCCAAATCATCGAGAGGATCGCCGGCCGCCGTCTCGGGGAGGTCTTTGAGTCCGATCTCTTCGAGCCGCTCGGGATCGAGAGCACGGGCTTCGTCCTCACCGCTCCGATGCGGGCCAAGCTCGCGGCCCTTCACAAGCGGAGCCCGGATGGGTCGCTGCTGCCGACCGACTTCGAGCTGCCCGCCAATCCCGAGGTGGAGATGGGCGGCCATGCCCTCTACGGAACGGTCGGCGACTTCCTCAAGCTCATCCGGATGTGGGTCAACGACGGAATGGGCGACCGGGGCCGGGTGCTCCGGCCGGAGACGGTCCGGATGGCCGAGCAAAACCATCTCGGCAGCGGCCCGATCGCTCCTTTTCCCGGCGCCGCCTCGCGCCATCCCCGCCTCGCGGAGCTCCTCCCCGGACCCACGAAATCCTGGGGCTTGGGCTTTCTGATCGATGGGCAGGATCTTTCGACGGGCCGTCCCGCGGGCTCCCTCAGCTGGGCGGGCCTCGCCAACACCTTCTTCTGGATCGATCGCCGGAACGGAATCGGCGGCTACTGGGCCACCCAGGTGCTGCCCTTCGGCGATCCGACCGCCGCCGGCGGCTACCTCGATTTCGAGAGCGCGGTCTACGCCGCGAGGAAGCGGTCGGAGGAGAGCGGGTGAACCCCGCGATCCTGCTTCGGCTCGGGGAGGTCGAGGTGGTCCTCCGGCGCAAGCGGATTCGGAACCTTGACCTCCGGGTCTCCCCGCCGGACGGGAGGGCGACCCTCTCGACCCCCGACCGGATGCCGCTCGAGGCCGCTTACGCCTTTGCGGCTTCCCAGCTCGACTGGATCCGACGGAAGCAGGCGGAGGTTCGCCGTCCCTCGGCGATCGCCTTTGCCTACAGCGACGGCGAAGGTCACGATCTTTGGGGGGAGCGCCATCCGCTCCGGCTGGTCGAAAGAGCGGGTCCCGCCTGGGTGGGGCTCTCGGCGGGCGCGATCCGCCTCCAAGTTCCACCGGGAACATCGCGAGAGAGGAGGGGAGCTCTGCTCGCCCTCTGGTACCGCGGTCTCGTCCGGCAGGCGGCCGCTCGCCTGATCGCGCAGTGGGAGCCCCGCCTGGGGGTCCGTGTCGCCCGCCTCTTCGTCCAGAGGATGAAGAGGCGCTGGGGGAGCTGCAACATCCGCGACCGGCGGATCCGGCTCAACAGCGAGCTCGCGAAAAAGCCGGTCGACTGCTTCGAATACGTGGTGGTCCACGAGATGGCGCATCTTCTGGTCCGCTGGCATGACCACCGGTTCAAGGCCCTTCTCGACCGCTTCCTGCCCGACTGGCGGGTGCGGCAGCGCCGGCTCAATGACTTGTCGCGCGACCCGGTCGGCTCAGGCAGCCGCCGATTGCTTCCCGGCCGTGGGGCGCGGTCAGATCCTGGATGGGCCCGAGAGGAACGATGCGCGTCGGGTTGATGTCGTCGTGCGTGATGTAGTAGTGGCGCTTGATCTGGTCGAAGTCGACGGTCTCGGCGACTCCGTCCCACTGGTAGAGGTCCCGCAGGTAGCCCGAGAGGTTCGGATAGTCGACGATCCGGCGGAGGTTGCACTTGAAGTGGCCGTGGTAGACGGCGTCGAAGCGGATGAGGGTGACGAAGAGCCGCAGGTCGCTTTCGACCGGCTTTGGCCCAAAGAGGTAGCGGGTCATGGCCAGCCGCTTCTCGAGCGCGTCCAAGGAGTCGAAGAGGAGGCGGACCGCCGCCTCATAGACTCTCTGGCTCGTGGCAAAGCCCGCGCGGTAGACCCCGTCGTTGATCCGTTCGTAGAGCCAGTCGTTGAGCGCATCGATCTCCGTCCGCAGGCCGTTGGGATAGAGATCGACCGAGGGATCCGCCCAGGCGCCGAAGCAGAGCGAGAACATCCGCAGGATGTCGTCGTCCGAGTTGCTCACGATGCGCCGGGTCCGCGTGTCCCAGAGCACCGGAACGGTGACGCGGCCCCGGTAGGCCGGGTCGGTGGCAAGATAGGCCTCGCTGAGGAACCGGAAGCCGTGGATCGGATCGGCTGAGGCTCCGGGCACCTCCCGGAAGGCCCAGCCCCGCTCATCGCGGATCGGGTCGACGACGGTCATCCCGATGACCCCTTCCAGCCGCTTGAGCTTCCGTCCGAGGATGGTCCGGTGAGCCCAGGGACAGGCCCGGGAGACGTAGAGATGGTAGCGCCCCGCCTCGGCGGGGAAGCCGGAGCGGCCGTCCGCACTCACCCAGCCGCGGAACGCATCGCGCTGCCGGACGAAGGCGCCTTCGTCCGACTGCTCGCCAGGAAATTGGGCTCGGAGGACCATCTCGAGCAAACCTATCCCTTCCCTCTGAAAACGCGAATGGTTCCTGATGCCTCAAGGAAGATCGAAGACAAGGAGCTCCGCCGCGGCCACGCCCCCCATCCGGATCGTCCTCTCCTCCGCAAGGGCGGCGCCGTCGCCCTCGCAAAGCTCATGGCCGTTCGCCCGCACGGCGCCGCGCGCCACCGGGAGCCCTCCGCCCCGTCGGGCGAGACTGTGCGCGACCCCTCGTCCCGCGGTCCTCCCGCGCTCTTCGCTCTTCCGGATGGTCCACAGGATCGCTCCTTGCTTTGGCTCCGGCCTCAGCTCCCACCCTTGAGGCGCTTGGCGATCTCCGCCACATGGCGGCCTTGGCAGCGGGCGATCTCCCGCTCGTTCTCCGAAAGCCGGCGGGAGCCGTCAATGCCCGCCAGCGTCGATGCGCCGTAGGGAGTGCCTCCGGTGATCTCGGCCATGTTGGTGAGTGCCGGCACGGTGTAGGGGACCCCCACGATCACCATCCCGTGGTGGAGCAGGGTGGTGTGGAAGCTCGTGATCGTCGTCTCCTGGCCACCGTGCTGGCTGGCCGTGCTGACAAAGACGCTCCCCACCTTCCCGACGAGTGCCCCCTTCATCCAGAGCCCCCCGGTCTGATCGAGGAAGTTGCGCATCTGAGCCGCCATGTTGCCAAAGCGGGTCGGCGTGCCAAAGAGGATCGCGTCGGCCTCGGCCAGCTCGTCGACCCGGGCGGCCGGGACATGGGCGAATGCCTGCCGGGCCGCCTGGGCTCCGCTCCGTTCCAGCACGGCTTCGGGCACGAGCTCAGCGACCTGCCGAAGCTCGACCACGGTGTCGGGAACCTCGCGGGCGCCAGCAGCGATCGCCTCGGCGAGTGCATAGACATGTCCATACATGCTGTAGAAGACCACGAGCACCTTGGTTGACATAGGGGATCCTCCTGTTTCGGCTTATTGGTTTTCGAGAGTCGATATGGGCTCGGCCAGGGCGCTGCGTTCCTCGACGCCTCGCCCGAGCTTCCGGCAGAGCCTGCCCAGCTCGTCCTGCTCCCATCGGCTTAAGACGCTCATTGCTGCGGTGATCCTCGCCGCATGACCGGGAAAGACCCGCTGGATGAGCCGTTCTCCCTCCGGGGTGAGGGTGACAATTACACAGCGCCGGTCCTCCGGATTCCTGGCACGACGGACCAGGCCCCGCCTCTCCAAGTTGTCGACGACGACCGTGACGTTGCCTCCGCTCCGCAAGAGCTTGCGGCCGAGCTCCCGCTCCTTCATCGGGCCAATGTGGAGGAGCGCTTCGAGGACGCCGAGCTGCCCTGTGGTCAGCCCCTCGCGGGAGAGGGGGCCGCGCAAGGCCGCAGCGAGCCTCTCCGAGGCGCGAGTCAGCTTGATGTAGCAGTTGAGCGCCCGAACCTCGGGAAGCGGACCTTGGTAGTGGGTCGGCATATCGTTTGAATTAAAATGATTTTAAATCAAAATAAAAAGATCCCTCCTTTCTGTCAAGCGGACCTTCCCCATGGGTTTCGGCGACGGCGGAGCCCGAAGGCTCGAAGATCCGCCTGCGAACCGGTAGGATCCTCCCATGAGCTTGAACGGAAGCACCGCGCTCGTGACCGGTTCCTCGCGGGGCATCGGGGCGGCGATTGCGCGGAGGCTGGCCGAGGCAGGAGCCTGGGTCGTCCTCCACGCGAACCGGACCGCCCGAGCGGCGGAGGAGATCGCCCGGGAGATCGAGCGGAACGGAGGGAAAGCCGCCGCCGTACAGGGCGATCTCTCGTCTGCGGCTGGTGCCCGGGACGTGGTGCGCGCTGCCTTCTCCGAGTTCGGCGCCCTGGACATCCTGGTCAACAACGCCGCTGCGGGCGACGGGGGTGCCATCGAGGATCTCGAGGAGCAGTCCGTCCTCCGGCTCCTCTCCCTCAACATCGGCTCGGTCCTCTTTGCGACGAAGGAGTTTGTGCTTTTGAGCCGGAGCCGCCGCGGGCGGATCGTCAACCTGAGCTCGATTGCGGGCCGCCTTCCTTCGCCCGGAGGCTCGGTCTATGCCGCGACCAAGGCTGCGGTCGAGTCGCTCACCCGGAGCCACGCGATCGAGCTCGGCCCCCGCGGGATCACCGTCAATGCGGTCGCTCCCGGCACGACTCAGACGGCGATGGCGGTGGAGACCTTCCCGCCCGACCTCCTCCGGCGGTGCGCCGCGGTTACCCCGCTTGGCGGCCTGGGGCAGCCAGAGAAGATTGTCGAGGTCGTGGCCTTCCTCTGCTCGGATGGCGCGTCCTGGATCACGGGCCAGGTGATCGGCGTCGACGGCGGCCAGCCGACCTCGACCGCCGTGCTCCAGTACATCGGAGAGCGCTTGGGGAGCCAATAGTCGCGGGGTCCCTCAAGGCTTTGCGGGAGCTCGACGAGCCGATCGACTTGCGAGGCCGCATTGCTTCTGGCGGAAGAACGAGTCCGCGGCATTGGCGACTCGGCGACGGGGAGAAGAGGATGGTACTCGGAGCATGTTCCGAAGGGATGGCAGGAAAACCTGATCGATCCCAACTTGCCCGATCGAGACGGCCGCCAAAACCAGCATCAGCGATGAGAAAGCTTTGCGCCGACCGACTGGAAAGGTTTCTTCCGAAAAGTCTGCCTTCATTGGAACATTCCATATCCCGTGGAGGAGCTGTGATGAAAACGACCGAAAAGTTGCTGAGCGAGGATACGTGCCGCAAGGCGCTGTTTCAATTCTGGACGGAGCAGACGGAGATCGTCGAGACGGGCGAAGGCCTCGCCCTGGCGCTTCCCCTCCTCTATCCGGACGGATGGCAAGTTCAGCTCTTTGTCGAACCGGTCTCTCGAGACCAAGCGATCCTCACCGATCAAGGGCGCACGCTGGGCTGGCTGCAGGATCAACGGGTCAACTGGGAAGGCGGGCAGACGGGCGAGCTGTTGCAGTCGCGTCTGGAGGCCTTCGAGCTGAAGCAGGATGGCTTCGAATTGCAGCGCCGGATTCGGCTGCCCCTGGTCGGGCTTGATGTGCACCTCTTCGGCGAGGCGTTGGTGGCGATCGCTCACCTGGCTTACCGGCATGAGGCCCATTGCCCGGCAGAAGGGGGCCGGGTTCCCCTTCAAAGTGGATAGAGATTCTGGGGCGTGATCGATTTCGTCACGGTGTAGGCCAAGAGCGTGCTGGGCAGGTCGTTTCCCTGCGGAATGTCGGAGTTGACCAGCACCACCAAGGTGAGATCCTTCTCCGGGAGATAGATCACCACGCTCTGGTAACCGGGCAGCGAACCATTATGCCCGATCCAGCCATTGACCCGAAAGAGACCGAGGCCATATTCCACCTTGGGATCGTCGGTCGGGAGGAAGCGCAGCCGTTCCTCTTGGGTTGCCCTGCTCAGCAGCGTTCCCTTGGCCACGATCGCGGCCCAGCGTCGCAGATCCTCCGCATGGGAGATCAGCGCCCCCGCGGCCCATGCCCAGGAGCGGTTCCAGTGCGTCGCATTGACCCTCTCCCCCGTCGCCATCTGCTTCGTATAGCCGTCGGCGTGAGGGGAACGAATCTCCGCGCCTTGCGGGAGAGAGGAGTGGCTCAGATGGCAGGGTCGTAGAATCTGCCTGGCCAGAAAGTCCGCCAGCGGTCTGCCGCTCACGATCTCCACGACTCGGCCCAGGAGAATGGCGTTGGTATTGGAATAGTAGTACCTTTCTCCCGGCGGGAAGAGCGGATCCTGGGCGAAGGCATAGCGGAGCAGCTCTTCCGGAGCCCACTCTCGGCAGGGCTGCTCGATCCAGATCGCCTGCCACTGCGTGTTCTTCGTGTAGCAGGGCAGGCCGCTCCGCATTGCCGCCAAGTCCCGCAAGGTGATCTTCTCTCCGTTGGGCACCTTCGGGAGATATTGTGCGATCGGATCATCGAGAGAGAGCCTCTTCCGATCGGCCAGCTGCAACAGGGCCGTGACGGTGAAGGTCTTCGTTTCGCTGCCGATGCACAGGGAGAGGCCTTTCTCCATGGGAGCGCCGGTCGCGAGATGGCGGACGCCGAGAGCGCGATGGTAGAGCCGAGCGGCACCCTGCCACACTCCGACGATCGCTCCCGGAATCTCCGCCCGATCCATCACTTCCGTGAGGAGTCGGGTCAGGGATGCGTCGAGACCGCCAGCCTCCCCGCCGGATGCCTCTACGGCAACGGTGGGGGCGCGGGATGCGATGGCGGCCAGGCTGACCAGCCGCAAAAACCGACGGCGGTCCATGGTGATCCTCCCCGGGAAGCTTGTGAGGGCGATCGTAGACCGTTCGCACCCGGTCGACCATTTCTTCCTCGCTCGGAGCGATCTCCCGATCTTAGCCTCGGGCATGCGTTTCCCCCTCCTCGGCAGCAGCTGGCCCGTCCTGGCCACGCTGGCGCTCCTCTGGGCCGGAGCACTGGCCGCCTTCGCCCAATCTTCCGACGCCGGTGAGTCGGAGTCGGGCGGGATTCTGGGCCGGGTCCGCGGGCGGCTGGGTCAGGTGCGGCAGAAGATGTCGGGCAAGGATCCATCGATCCAGTATGACCCGGCGGTCCTTCAGGCGGGGATCTCGCGCCAGCGGATCCACGCCGTCCTTGGGCCCCCGAACGCCACGCAGGGGAAGGGCTCGGCGTGCGAGGATGTCTATGCGTTCTCTCCCGATGGCTCCAAGTATCGGGAGCCGCAGATCGGCGCTGCGACCATTGCCACGGCGGTCTTCACCTCGGGCCTCTCGCTCGCCAGCCGGGAGGCGAGGATTCTCATCCACAAGAGCAAGCTCACGCTCTACCGGGTCCGGTACGATGAAAACGGGATCGCCGCATCGGTCGAGAAGGTGCCCTCCGCAATCGGCGCCGAAGCGCCGAAGGCCGCGAGCGACCCCGCTCGCTGAGGCTGTGCAGGCGGGAACGGCTCCAGCTCCGAGGCGCGGATGGCGCTCCTCGGCCGGGCCTCCCGCACCTACGCAAATCGGATGTCGAGCGTCCGCAGGTAGGTGTGGAGCCCCGCATCCTGGATCGGCAGGATATAAGCGGGCCCGTCTGACTCGTTCACATGCTCATGCCAGTAGCCCGGAGGGGTGACGAAGGCGGAGCTGCTCACCCAGTCGATGCGCGCGGGCTCCCGGATCGATCCGTCGGCTTCGAGCTCCCCTCCGACCCGGGTGTAGACGCCCGGCCTCCCCTCGACCACGAAGTCGAGGGCAACCGACTGGTGGCGGTGGGGCTTTTGCCGCGTCCCCGGAAGGATGATCCCGAACATGGCCCACAAGCAGTGCGTCACGGTCAGGGTCTGCGGGAACTGCCGGTTGGCCAGGAGCACGCTCACCCGGCTCCTCCGGGCCGCTTCCGGGTCGGCCTGCGCCCTGGCGAGCGCCTGGCGGATCGATTCCCCGCGGAAGAGGAGGGGGAGGAAGCGGCCCTGGAGGCGGGTCACGCCCAGGTAGGCCAGGAGCGGGCTGTCGTCGACCAGGTAAAAGCGGGCATCCTCCTCCGCCCGGTGAACCGCTGCCGTGCCCGGAAGCACGAGGATGTCCCCCTTCCTCCAGGGGATGGCTCCCCACTCGGTCTCGGTGAAGCCCGAGCCCTCGATGACGTAGAGGAGCTGGCTTGTGGCATCGGGGGAGGTCGCCAGGGACTCCGCCCCGCGAATCTCGGCAAAGCCGGCGAGCAGGCTCGGGCTCGTCGCCGGATAGGGAACTCCGAGCTCGCCCGAAAGGTCCAAGGAAGCCAGAACGGTCTTTCCGAAGAGATAGGCCCCGGGAAGGAACTGCTTGACGGGAACTTTCGGAGTCACTCCGGAGCCGATCGGATCGGCCGCCTGGCTGTATTCGAAGAGGAGCGCTTCTTTTTCAAGCGTCTCCTCGGAGAGGAGCTCCTGCGTCTGTTCGGGATTCATCGGTCTATCCTCCGCGACTATTCCCCGCTCGGCTGCGTGACCCGGCCACCGGGGCCCGGGTCGCTCCCCTTTTCGGACGGGAGCGTCCGGCGCCCGAGACGAGTGAGCTAAATCTCAATCTACCACGAACCGGAGAGGATGCCAACGGCATGGAACGGTTGAGCGGTCGTTCCGGGGTAGGGCAATTCCATTCGATTCAGGGAGGGCCATGCGCCAAGGCGGTGCGGCTCCCCTCTCGTCGCAGGGCCGGGCTGGCGGTGAGCGGGCGATGCGGCTCCCGCTGAAGGCGCCCCAAGCCGCTCTCTTCGGCCGGCAGTGGCCTCAGTAGCCTTCGCCCTCGCTCCGCACCTTCCCCCGGAAGCTCCAATACGAAAGGAAGGTGTAGCCGAGGATCAGCAAAGCTCCAATCCCAAACCAGAGGAGCCCCATCCGGAGCGCGGGCGTGCTGGCCGCCGCGTTGAAGATGGTCAGGCTCTTGGCCCGGTCCAAGGAGGAGAGCAAGAGGCAGGGGTAGAGGCCGACCGCGGTCGCTCCGATGGCGGAAAGGAGAAAGAGCGAGGAGCAGACGAAGGCGAGAAGCTCCCGCTGGCGTCGAAGGAAGAAGAGAACCAGGGGGAGCGAGAGCGCCGCCAGCGCGAGGAAGGCCACCCCCAGCGGCCGGTGCGCGCACCGCGCGAGGAGGAGATGGTGGGTCGAGAGCATGAGGACGACCGAGAGGAGGACGAGGGCGACCTCGGCGTTCCACCACTGGAGAGCGAGCCGCCGGATCCTCTCCCGGATCTCCCCCTCGGTCTTCAGGATCAGGTAGGTGGCCCCATGCCGACCGAGGCTCACCACGGAAAGGAGGCTAAAGAGCAGGGTGAGCGCGTCGAAGATCCCGTGGCGGGAAGAGGGGACGAAATAGGTCCAGAGCGGCAAGAACCAGCTTCGGCTCTCCTCGATCGGGACGCCCGTCACCAGGTTCCCGAGAAACCCGCCGAGGACGAGGGCGGCGAGCAGGCTGGCCAGGAAGAAGATTCCGTCCCAGAAGCTGTGCCAGAGCGGATGGGCGAGCTGGGAGCGGATCTCGATCGAGATCCCCCGCAGGATGAGCACCCAGAGGAAGATCATGATCGCCAGGTAAAAGCCGCTCGCGGCCGAGGCATAGGCCTTGGGAAAGGCGAAGAAGAGGAGTCCCCCTCCTGCGATCAGCCAGACCTCGTTGCCGTCCCAGACGGGGCCGATCGCCCGGTAGAGCATCCGCTTCTCTCCCTCCGTCCGCGCGAGCCAGGGGAGGAGGATCCCCATGCCGAAGTCGAATCCGTCGAGGACGACATAGCCGCCGACGAGGACGACCAAGAGAACGAACCAGAGGGTCTCCATGGGATGCCCTACGCCGGATCTCCCGGAGGCCCCTCGGAGATCCGCTTCCCGATCAGGAAAACGAAGAGGAGCCCGAGGAAGAGATAGAGCCCAAGAAAGCCGAGAAAGGTAAAAAGGGCATTCCCCGCGTTGACTCCCGGGGAGGCGCCATGAGCGGTCCGGAAGAGGGAGTAGACGAGCCAGGGCTGCCGTCCCGCCTCGGCGGTGATCCAGCCGGCGGTGGCCGCAATGTAGGGAAATGGGACGGAGAGCAGGATCGTCCACAAGAGCCAGCGGCTCTGCCCGAGCCGCCCCGTCGCGAGCAAGACCCCTGCGGCGAGCATGATGGCGACAAAGACCGTCCCGAGCCCGACCATGATATGGTAGGCGTAGTAGACCAGGGGGATGTTGTCGGGCCAGTCGCTTCGCGGAAAGGCTTCGAGCCCTTTGACATCCGCCGCGAAGCGATGGTAGGTGAGGAAGCTCAGGAGCTCGGGCACGTAGATCGGGTTGTCCAACGACTCGGACTTCAAGTTGGGCTGACCAATCAGGATCAGCGGGGCCCCCTTCTCGGTCTGGAAGAGGCCCTCCATCGCCGCCGCCTTGGTCGGCTGCCCGGCGAAGACCTGCTGGCTCTCCCGGTCCCCCGTCGGGAAGATGACCAGGACGGTGCTCAAGAGCCCCAGGAGGACTCCCCGCCGCAGGAAGTAGGAAGCCGCCTCCCGGTGGATGCCGCTCAGAAGATAGAAGGCACCGACCGCGGCGACCACGAACGAGGAGGTGACCACCGAAGCGGCCATGTTGTGGGCATATTGCGTCAAGGCCCAGGAATTGAACAACAGAGCCCAAAGGCTGCTCGGATGGGCCACCCCGTCGGGCCCCACCGTGTAGCCGACCGGATGCTGCATCCAGGCGTCGGCCCCGATGATGAAGAAGCCCGAGAGCCAGGTCCCGAGAAAGACCATCCAGGCAGAGAGGAGCTGGAGGCCCTTTCCGACCCGCTCTCTCCCGAACAGGAGGATCCCGAGGAAGGAGCTTTCGAGGAAGAAGGCGAAGGTCCCTTCGACCGCCAACATCTGCCCGACCGTCTCCCCGGCGAAGCGAGAAAAGCCTGACCAGTTGGTGCCGAACTCGAACTCCATGACGATCCCGGTCACGACCCCAAAGACGAAGTTGATCGCGAAGATCTTGCTCCAGAACCGGAGCGCCCGGTCAGCCAGTGGGTCCTTCCCTACGATGGCCGCCGTCTGGAAGAGGGCCAGGAAGAGGGCGAGCCCCATGGTCAGCTGGGGGAAGAGGTAGTGGAAGCTGACCGTGAAGGCGAACTGGAGCCGGTCGTAGATCAGCGTCATGGGCTCGTTGCGGAGGACCTGAGGAGATCTCAGGGCGGCTTTGAGGCTAACGGATCGGGCGTTCGCCGGGCGATGAAAAAGTGGCTGGCGCTCCTTGGGGCGAGCCCAGGCAAGACCGCCCACGGCGGATCACCAATGGTTCGCGCTGGCTTGCGCGGGAGCGTATCATCGCCATCGCATGGCACCGCCTTCCTCCATCCTGGCTCTCTTTCTTTTCGGTGCGGCTGCAGTGCCCGCATTTGGCGCGGAGGTGCCTCCCCGCCATGGGGAGCCTGCGGCCGCCGGTGCCCGCGAGGCTGCCTTCGAAGCGGATCGCAAGGCCATCCTGGCGATGGCCGGAGAGTGGCGGGTCTCCTACCGGTTCGAGGAGATCCTGTCCTGGAAGCCTGGATATGCCCTCCATCCTCCATACAAGATCGGCGGGTTTGAAAAGGTCGTCATCCTCGAGGACAAGGGCGGGCATATCGCCCTCCAGCATCTGCTCGTGGACGCGAAGGGTGCGGTGACCAAGCACTGGAGGCAGGACTGGGACTACCAGAGGAGCTCCTTCTGGGAGTATGCCGGGAAGGGGGGATGGAGGTCCCTCGATTTGGGCCCAAAGGAGGTCGAAGGGAGCTGGACCCAGACGGTCTGGAATGTCGACGATGCGCCCCGGTATGCGGGCTACGGACGATGGAGCCACGCGGAAGGCGTTTCGGAATGGGTCTCCCATCCGTTGTGGCGGCCGCTTCCCCGGCGCGAGCTCACCCGAAGGTCGGATTACGACCTCCTGCGCTCGGTGATGCATCAGCTGGCCTTTGGAGGCGGCTGGATCCTCGAGGAGGAGAACGACAAGGTGAGCCGGGGAGAAGGGGGGGAGTCGGTCCTGGCCCGGGAGCTTGGCGTCATTTCCTACGGCACGGGAAGGGGGGCCGACTTTCCGGCGGCTGACCGCTACCTCCGAAAGACCGGTCCCTTCTGGAAGTCGGTCCGTTCCGCTTGGAGCCGGATCCTCGAGCAGAACCGGGAGGTCGGCTACAAGGGGAAGCGGGATGCCAAGGAGCTCGCGGAAAGCCTCTTTGCTGCCGCGGAGACGTTCGATCCGGCAACGGAGAGCGAGGAGCAGGCGTGGAACGAGATCCTCGGGCTCATCGGGGAGCACTGCTTCCTTGTGCCCAAGGGGGGTCAATGATCCCGTCGAATCCGCCCGCCGATCCAGGCGGGACCGGCTTCCCCCTTTCCGAGCTCCTGCCGCTCCCTAGCGTCGCCGCAGGTCGAGCGTGCGCGGCTCTTCGGGGCCGGGGAGCGGCTGTGGCTCGGGACATGGGCCGGGAGTGTGGCCGAAGGGCCAGAAGCGGACGCGGCGGCGAGCTTCGGCGGCGTTTGCGTTGACCGGGATCTCCAGGTTGGCGCGCCCTCCGGGGTGTACGACATGGTAGGTCATGCCCCCCAGGCTCCGGCCGTTCCAGCGGTCGTAGACGTCGAAGATGAGCGGTCCGTGCGCCGGGATGGTCGGATGGAGCGCCGAATAGGGCTGCCAGGCCTTGTAGCGGACCCCGGCGACATATTGGCCTTGGGTTTCGGTCCGCTGGAGCGGCAGGGCGGCCCCATGGCAAGCGAGGAGGTAGCGTTCGCTCACCCAGCCCTCCACCTTGACCTGGAGCCGTTCGAGCGAGCTGTCGACGTAGCGGGCCGTGCCGCCAGCGGCCGGCTCCTCGCCGAGCACATGCCAGGGCTCGAGCGCCTGGCGAAGCTCGAGCTGGAGATCGCGAACCGCGACCTCGCCGAGCTTGGGGAAGCGGAAGGCGATGTGGGGGGCAAACCAATCGGGGTTGAGCGGGAAGCCGTAGCTCCCCAGCTCCTCGAGAGCGTCCCGGAGGTCGGCCTCGGCATAGTGGGGGAGCAAAAACTCGTCGTGGAGCCGGGTGCCCCAGCGGATGAGCCTCCGTTCGTAGGGCCGCTTCCAGAAGGCGGCGATCGCGGAGCGGAGCAGGAGCATCTGGGCCGAGGACATCTCGGGATGGGGCGGCATCTCGAAGGCGCGGAACTCGACCAAGCCTTGCCGCCCGGAGGCGCTCTCGGGAGCAAAGAGCTTGTCGATGCAGAACTCGGTCCGGTGGGTGTTCCCGGTCATGTCGCAGAGGATGTTTCGGAAGATCCGGTCGACGAGCCACGGTGGGGTCCGCGCCGGCTCTCCGACCTGCCGGAAGGCGATCTCGAGCTCGTTGACCGCATCCTCCCGCGCCTCGTCGACGCGGGGATGCTGGGAGGAGGGGCCGAGGAAGAGGCCCGCGAAGAGGAAGGAGAGCGAGGGATGGTTGTGCCAGAACCCGAGGAGGGACTTCAAGAGGTCCGGCCGGCGGAGGAAGGGGCTTTCTGCTGGGGATGGGCCTCCCATCGCCACATGGTTGCCGCCGCCGGTGCCGACGTGACGGCCATCGAGAAGGAACTTCTCGGCCGAGAGGCCGACTTCGCGTGCCGCTTCGTAGAGCTGGCGGGTCCGTTCCACCATTTCGGCCCAGCTTGCCGCCGGGTGGATGTTGACCTCGATCACCCCCGGGTCGGGGGTCACGGAGAAGTGGAGCAGGCGCGGATCCCGGGGGGGCAGGTAGCCCTCGAGCACAACCTTGCGGCCGAAGGCGGCAGCGGTCTCCTCGACTGCGGCGGTGAGCTCGACCCAGTCGAGGGCGTCGGAGAGCGGCGGGTAGAAGACGTGGAGGCGCCCCTCGCGTGGCTCGACGCAAAGGGCGGTCCGGACGATCCCTGGTTCCTCGCGGCCCGGCACCGGGGTCTCCTGCGGGACCGGGCCGAAGCCCTCGGGTTGCGGCTCACGCGAACGCCTCGGCTGCCAAGCCGCGCGTGGGGGGAAGGGTTCCCGCGGGGCGAGCGGGTCGAGCTCGTGGTGCCCTTCCATTCGCGCCGGGTCGGCCCAAGGGAGGCTGGCCAGCGGAAGCCGGAGCCCGATCGGGCTGTCGCCGGGGACGAGGAAGAGCGCATCGTCGCGGAAGAACCAGCGGCCCGACTCCCAGCGGGGCCGCCCGCTGCCGAGCGATCGGCGCAGGGGAAGGACCGAGCCGACCGGGGCGGCGAGCCCCCGGCTGAAGATCCGGGCGAAGCGAGCGCGCTCGAGGGGATCGGAAAGCTTGGCGTCCTCGACGAGGAGGTTCGCCGGCAGCCGCGCTTCTCGCCAGAGGTAGTAATGGATGTCCTCGTAGGCCGGGCGGATGAGATCGGGAGGTATGCCCAGCCGTTCGGCCAGGGCCTGGGCGAACCGCTCGGCATCCGATGCTGCGGCATTGTCGGCATCGTCGTCGGAGGCGAGCAGGTCGGGGTCGTTCCAGACGGGCTCGCCGTCGGCCCTCCAGTGGGCATGGAGCGCCCAGCGCGGCAAAGGCTCGCCCGGATACTGCTTGCCCAGGCTGTAGGTGAGCGCCGCCCCCGGGGCCCAGAGTGGAGCCAGCTTCCGGAGGAGCCGTCCGGCGTAGGTCCGCTTGGTCGGGCCGAGCGCCTCGATGCTCCATTCGGCAGCTTCACGGTCGGTGGCGGAGACGAAGGTGGGCTCCCCGCCCATCGAGAGGCGGACATCGGCCTGGCGGAGGGCCGCGTCGATGGCCGCACCCCGCGCGAGGATCTCCTGCCACTGCTGGGGGGTGTAGGGCTTGGTGACCCGCGGAGTTTCCGAGACGCGCCGGACCGACATCTCGAAGGTAAAGCGGCTTCCGGCGCCCTCCTCGGCCGAGAAGCTGCCGGAAATGGGAGCGGCCGACTGGGGCGAAGGGGTCGCCGCCAGGGGGAGATGGCCTTCACCCGCGAGGAGCCCCGAGGTCGCGTCGAGCCCGACCCAGCCGGCTCCGGGCAGGTAGGCTTCGGCCCAGGCATGGAGATCGGTGAAGTCGGCCTCCGGACCGGCGGGACCGCCGTCGACGGGCCTGGTGTCGGCCGCGAGCTGGATGAGATAGCCGGAGACGAAGCGGGCCGCGTAGCCGAGATGGCGGAGGAGGGTGACGAGCAGCCAGGCGGAGTCGCGGCAGGAGCCTCGGGCCAGGGCGAGCGTCTCCTCCGGGGCGTAGACGCCGGGCTCTGTGCGGACCACGTAGGCGATCTGCTCGTGGAGAGCGCGGTTGATCGCGACCAGCATCTCGACCGTGCGGGGAGGCGAGCTTCCGAAGCGGCTGCGGGTCTCGCCCAAGAGCGCGGCAAGCAGGGGACCGGGCTCCGGCACGATCCGGAAGGGGGCCAGCTCCTCGGCGA
The DNA here is from genome assembly GCF_017310545.1 of Methylacidimicrobium sp. B4. Taxonomy (NCBI): domain Bacteria; kingdom Pseudomonadati; phylum Verrucomicrobiota; genus Methylacidimicrobium; species Methylacidimicrobium sp. B4. The sequence continues at coordinate 629,431 of NZ_CP066203.1, read as the reverse complement.
GCGTCTCATCGTAGGAGAAAGGCCACGACTCCGCCTGCGGCTCCAAGAAGAAATCGAAGGGGTTGATCGTGGCCAGGTCGGCGACCAGGTCGACCGTCACCTCGAAGTGGGTGACCCGCTCCGGAAAGATCACGCGGGCCAGGAAGTTGCCCTGTGGGTCCTGCTGCCAGTTGAGGAAATGGGGCTTGGGGGCGACCTGGAGGGAGTAGGAGAGGATCGGGGTGCGGCTGTGCGGGGCGGGGCGGAGCCGGATCACCTGTGGGCCCAGCATCACCGGGCGGTCGTAGCGGTAGGAGGTGCGGTGGGTGAGCGCAGCGTGGATCGACATCGGGTCTCCGGGCTTGTTCCCGGAGAAAGTCAGCACGGCGGGAGGACTTTGGAAAGGAATTTCCTCATCCGATCAGAGCGGGAGCAGGAGCGGGTCGAGATCGACCTGGACCTGTACCGTGTGGCGTCCGCCACCCACGATGATGCCCCGCAGGGGAGAGACGTCATGGAAGTCGCGTCCCCAGGCGAGGGTCACATGCTCGTCCCGGACCAGCAGGCGGTTGGTCGGGTCGAGGTCGATCCAGCCCGCCTCCGGTCCGGCCCACGCGGAAATCCATGCGTGCGACTGATCGGCCCCCCGGAGCTTGTCCTGCCCCGGCGGCGGCTGGGTGCGCAGGTAGCCCGAGACGTAGCGCGCCGGAAGCCCGAGCGCGCGGAGGCAGGCGAGCATGAGGTGGGCGTAGTCCTGGCAGACGCCCCGGCGGCCGGCGAACGCCTGGGAGGCGGTGGTGGCGCTGCCGGTCGCCCCGGGCTCGTAGGTCATGTCGGCGTGGAGGCGCCCGTTGAGGTCGAGCAGCGCATCCCGAATCGATCGGCCCGCCGGGAAGCTCCTGGCGGCATAGGCCGCGATCTCCGCATCGGGTGTCGCGAGCGCGCTCGGCAAGCAGAACTCGGCCAGATCGACGTCGCCGAGGCCGCGGGCGGCGATCTCCTCCCAGGGCGGGGTCGAGGCGGGAGGGGCCGGCTGGCCGACTTCGACCGTGGCGCTCATCGCTACCCGGAACTCCCGGTGCGCCCCGGTAATCGAGACGGTCGTGGTCAAGTTCCCGAAGTGATCGATCTCGTCCCGGCGGCTGTCGGGAGTCGGGGAGATGTCGAGCTGGGCGGCGAGGACGGCCTGGCCGGGACGCTCGCGCGGCAGGAGATGGAGGAAATGGGTGCCCAGGACCACCGCGTCCTCGGTATAGTCGTAGACCGTGGTGTGGTGGAGCCGGTAGAGGGTCATGGCGCAGGCTCGCGGACTTCGTTTTCCTCGAGGGCGTGCGCTTCGGGCAGCAGCGCAAAGAAGCGCCGGTGCATCCGGTCGGAGAGGAGGCGGAGCTTGGCGGCCGCCTCCCGCAGAGGCTCGCCCAGGCCGGAGGCGACACCGACCAGGTTAGTGACCTCCCGTTGCAGCTGGTGGACGGTCTCCGCGTCGTCGTCGGCGCCCAGGCGCTCGAGGCAGGCGCGCAGCGCTGCGCACTGGAAGGCGAGCGAACGTGGGTTGAAGAGGTCGGCCAGGACCATCGAGAGCACGGGGCCGGGAGAGAGGATGCCCGCGTGGCGCAGATCGTAGCTCAAGACCGAATCGGCCAGCTCGATGCTCAGCGCCATCCCCGGCTCGAGCCTTTCGGGCGGGGCGTCGAGCAGGATGGCGAAGCTCTCCGCCATCGTCTCTCCGCGCTCGAGCCGCCGACCCATTTCGAGGAAGAGCCATCCACCATCGCGGGACATGTTCTCGGCCGCAATGCCCGCAAAGGTGGCCGCGAAGCTGAGCAGCATGGGGAGTGCGGTCTCCTCGTTGGGGAGGCTGTCGGCCGCTTGCCGAAGGGCAAAGCGGACCGTGGCCAGCATCGAGGGCGAGAGCCGCTCGGAGGAAACATTGACCAGCCGGTCGACCTCCTTGACTAGCCCTCCGATCGGCCGGCCGCGCGCCAGGGTCTGGCGCAGCAGCCGTCCTGAGACGGCGCCCCCGGCGATGTCGGCGGACAAAAGCCCGGCCCGGGCGAGGCAATGGATGAGGAGGGTGCGCTCGGCGATGTCGCGCGGCAGCGAGGTGCCCGACTCGAGGCGCGGCAGGGCGAGCATGAGCAGGCGGCAGGCGGCCTCCAGCCGCTCGACCGAGCGGCCGAGCCAGAAGAGGTTGTCGGCCAGCCGCGAGGGGAGGTGGGCGGCGGCGAGGAAGGGTCCAAGATCGGGCGGTTCCACCGGGGGAGGCCCGACGATGTAGGAGTCTTCCTCCGACTCGAGCACCCAGAGATCCTTCAAACCGGGTGAGGGGGTGTCTGGCCCGGAAGCTTCGAGCGGCAGGCCGAGCCCGCCGGGCAAGACCCGCCACTCCGTCCCGTCATTCCAGGCGAAGAGCCGAAAGGCGATCGGGGCCGCGGTGGTGGCCTGGTTGTCAGCGAAAGGCGCCTGCGAGGCGAGCGCCCGATCCTCCTCGGTGGCGCGCAAGAGCAGCGGACCCTCGCCCAGCAAGGGCTCGCAGAGCTGGTCGAGGAAGGGGAGGAGCTCCGCCGCCTCCACCAGGGCCGTCCCAGGGGCATTCCACATGGTCAGGACCCCGGCGCGGAGGGCACCGAAGGCGCCCGGGACGCCCCGGGCCGGCCGTCCGCCCTGCTCGAGCGGATCGAGGTCGACCCCGGAGATCCCGCGGATCAAGGTGGCGATCGGAAGCAGGCCGCTCAGCGTCTTCATGTGCAAGCCGCCGTTGCGCGTGGCGAGGTCGCCCGGCTCGATCCGCAGGAGCCCGAGGGAGCGGGCGAGGAGGGCCTCGTCGACCGCTTCCGGGCTCGGGCGCGAGGCGGTGCTGGCGGAAAGTACGGCGACGAGCCGTCCCTCGGCTTCGCGGTAGAGATGGTCGACCAGCATCTCGCGCGCCGGGCGCAGGGAGCGCAAGCCGCCAGCGGGAAAGAGCTCCGGAAGAATGCCCGCAGCCAGGCGGCGGAGGCTCAGCGCATGGCCGAGGCCCGAGATCGCCCCCGCATGATCCCGGAGGAGTCGGAACCGGTTGTCGGGGGTGCGGATCAGGTCGGCGGCGTAGAGGGAAAGGCGGGGCGCCGCCAGGGGGGCCCGAGTATGGAGGCCGCGCAGAAACCGGCCCTGCCCGAGCACGAGCGCGGGGGGAATCTGGCCCCGGCGGAGGAGGCTCTGGGGCCCGTAGAGATCTTCGAGCACCAGGCCCAGCAGGCGGGCCCGCCCTCGGACCGCCGCCTCGAGCCCCGAAAACTCGCTGGCGGTCAGCAAGACCGGCAGCGGATCGTAGATGGAGCGTGGCGCATCGCCGAACGGTCCGGCCAGGTCGGTCAGGCGGTTGAGCGCGGTCGCGCGGCGAGCGAGCTCCTCCGGCCCCAACTGGCGGACGGCCGCCATTACGGGCCTCCACGCCGCACGAAAGCGGCCCTGAGGATCGAGCCTCTCGTCGCGTCCCGATCTCGTCCCCGGTCCCTGCATCCAACCCGCTTAGCAGACTACCGCGCCCCTGCCCACCGAAAAAATGCCCTTGGGAGCCGCTTGGCTGCTTCTTGCTCGCGCGCCCAAGCCAGGCGCATCGGGCTCCCCCCGGTCACCCGCCCCTGGAGGAGCTCCCGACGGACTCCCGTCCTTCGATTCGGACAAGTCTGCTCTTCCAAAGGCCGGAAGCCAAGGGTCGTCGCCCGCCTGAGGATCGGATCGGAAAAAGAGATGGGGAGCGGTCCTGACGCAGCGGAGCTGTCGTCCGCAGCAGCGGTGCAGGAGGTAGTGGATCCCCTGACCGCTGCTCTGGTCATAAGGATGGTTTCCTTGGCCCTCGGTGAGTCGCACCAGGCAGATGCGCAGCGGTGGAGGAGATGGAGCGGTTTCGGTTGAAGCTCCCGGCGCCAATCCTTGTGCTCGGTCACGCCGAGTTCCCTTCTGGGGAGTGGACGAGGCTTCGTGGCCCGGGGATGGGTCAATCGCACTCGGGGGAAATCTGATTGACCTCCGGAAAGAATGAGGCTTAATGCTTTTTAAGTGTTTTAGGCACGCTGAGTGCTTGGGTGTGGCGGGAGGGGAAACTATGGCGTTTATGGGGACCAGGTTCTGTCGCTCGGCTCTCGGTGCCGGCCTTCTGGCATTCGCCTCAACCGCGTTTGCGCAATCGCCGGCTGGGCGCTCCTTCCCGTTGCCGTTCTCCTCAAACCTTCCCTACGACGTCGATCGGGCGGTGGTGGATCGTCTCGACCGAGAGGGTCGAGTGCTCGAAGCGCAACGGGAGTTTGACATTCTCGCGTGGCAGACCTTCATCGCGTTGAACTGGCCTGCGGCGTCCGACGGAAAGCCGGCCCGAGGCAAGACGATCGCCGACGGCTTCGCGGAGCGGGTCTGGAGCTTCTGGCGACCCGCCAGCACCATCTTCCTGACGGAGGGGGCCCGTCCCAGGCCTTGGAACCCGAGCCAAGCGACCGCGGAAGAGAGCTCCCTCTTCCGCCCGAAGGCGGCGTGGCGGCAGCATACGACCAGCGCAGATCAGAATTTTCAGGCCTTTTCGGGCCCGCTGGTCGATCAGAACGGGAAATGGGTCCGCTACGAAGTGCTGGTGAACAAGGAAGAGTTCGACTACCTCGTCAGCCACAAGCTCTATAGCCTCGACGGCCAAGTCGAATATACGCAGAAAGCCGACGATAACGAGATCTCCTTCCCCATCGGCTCGGCATCCAAACGGCTGCGCGGCGCGATCGAGGTGAAGTTTGCGTGGAAGGAGCTCGGCGCTAACGATGATCGCAGCCGCTTCTTCACGCGCCGCGTCCGCGTCCAGCTCGCCGAGCCCTTTCCGGACGGCCAGGAGCCACCGACACGCGAGATCGATGCGGGATTGGTGGGCATGCATATTGCGATGCGGACCCGCTCGTCGCCGGAATGGATCTGGGCCACGTTCGAGCAGATCGACAACGTGCGCTCCAACCCCCTTCCCGGGGGAGGCGAATCCCATCCGAACTTCTTCGACCCGCATTCCCATGCTACGCCCAACCAGCTGCCGCCCAAGAACGCGACCCTCGATCCGAGGAGCGGGTCGCCGGTGATCGAGCCCGACCCCGCCAAGGCCACCACTTGGATCGAGCATCTGACCACAACCCCCGTCCAGGTGACGCGAGTCGAGGTGCCGACCCAGGGAACGCTCAATCCACTCGACAAGAAGATCGCCGCTTCGACGGCGGCGCTCAACGCGGAGGTGCAGGCGGCGCTGCGCAGAGAGCATTCGGTCTTCCAGTATTACGAGCTCATCGGGACGCAGTGGCCGGTGCACCCGAACGCGCCCGCCTTTGCTGGGGGGAACATGAGCGCACCGGAGAGCATCACGCACAAGACGCCCGGCGATATGGTCCCTGTCTTCCTGGTGAACACGACGATGGAGACCTATTTCCAGAAAGGGCTGCAGCCGGCCGGCCCGCTGGAGCAGGACGATCGACTGGCAGACGGCGCACCGCCGATCGATAGCACGCCGGTGTTCGGCACGGAAAGCTGCGTCGGCTGCCACTACTCCGCCGGCGCCGCCGTTGGATTCCGGACCAACGAGGACGGAAGCCTCAAGCGGGACGGCAATGGGCGGAAGATCCCGATCTTTGGCGAGAACTCGCATTTCGGGAAGACCGGCAACGGGAACTTCTCCTGGCTCCTTCAGATTGAAGCGCAAACGGCGCCGCTGCCAAACTCGGCCCCGGCCAAGCCGCGCGGGCCCGCCGGCTTCATCGACATCGCACATTGATCGCCTGGGGCCTCCGCAATCGTCAACCACAGGATCCTTGTCATGGACGCCCAGACCAACCTCGCTTACCCTGCGGACATCGATTACACCCCGGTGAATGACTTCACGCCGAACCGCGGCGACTGGACTTCCGCCGGGCCCGTTCAGAACGTGACCCGGAACGGCGACACCTTCACGCTGGAACTCGCGGGAGGTCGCCGGATCCTGCTCTCCTTTCTGTCGACGACGAGCTTCCGCCTTCGCTTCCACCCGGATCCGACGGCCACCTACGGGCCGCAGGGCTCGCCCGCCGTGGTGAACCTCAATCTTGGGCCCGTGAGCCTGACCGTCACGGAAGACTCGCCGGCTCGCCTGGTCGTCGACACCGGGTCGATGCGCGTCCAGATCGACCGGCAGCCCTACCGTTTGCAGGTCTTCCGCGGTGCGCAACTGATTGCTGCCGACCCACCGACCTACAACCTGGTCTATATTCCGGGCCATTTTGTGATCGCCAACTTCCGGCAACGGCCGGAAACGGCCCTGTATTTTGGATTGGGCGAGAAGGCCGGTGCACAGCTGAACAAGAGCCTCTTTACGCTGACGCAGTTCAATTTCGACAACTACACCTACAGCGTGGGCGTCACCGTGCCGTCGGGCCCGGGGCCGCTCAATCCGTCGGAGCCGCTCTACGTGTCGATCCCTTTCCTTCTGGAAGTGAATCCCAGCCCGAACAAGGAATTTGCCGGCGCGCCCTATGCCTATGGGTTGTTCCTGGACAATAGCTCGCAATCCTACTTCAACCTAGGATCGAACGACTATTCAAACATGGATGGCAAGATCTATTATGGGGCGCTCTTCGGCGAGCTCGACACCTACTTTCTGCTCGGCGATCACGCACAGGATGTCCTGGCCCAATACACGACGCTGACCGGCCGCAGCCCGATGCCGCCGCGGTACGCACTAGGGTTTCACCAGGGAGCCTATGGCTATTACGATCACAACCGGCTGCAGGCCGCAGCGGATGCCTATCGCCAAAGCGGCATACCCTGCGACGGGCTGCATATCGACGTCGACTTCCAGGACAACTATCGGACCTTCACCCATAGCGAGATCAAATTTCCCAATGCTCCGGCCCTGCTCGCGAAGCTTCATGCGCAAGGCTTCAAGTGCTCGACCAACATCACGCCCTTCCTGACCGACAACGCGCTGGACGAGAACGGAAAGACCATGGTCTATGCGCAACGCCAGGCCATCCTCAACATGGGCGGCCTGATCTATGGGACCTATGTCGGGCAGGGACCCAGCCGCTCCCTCTTCATTGGTGGGGTGAATTACGGAGTGAACTTCAATCGCTTCAATCCCTACCAGTACCCGCCGCTGACTCCCAACCAGTACGGAAACATGCCTCTGTCGTCGTCGGGGAACTACCCCGATCTTGGCCGAGCGGACGTGCGGCAGGTTTGGGGCCAGCAATATGCCCATCTGATCCGGGAGGTCGGGATCGACATGATCTGGCAGGACATGATGTGCCCGGCGCTCGATTCGACGAAGTTTGCGTACAACACCTTCCCGCTGACGCTGATGGTCAATGACGGCGTGGGCTACGCGCCAAACGGCGCCTGCCACAACGCCTACGCGCTCTTCCTGGCCCAGGCGACCTGGGAGGGCCTGCGCGCGCTCCGCCCCGACCGGCGCAACTTCATGATCGCCCGCGGCGGTTTCGCTGGAATCCAGCGCTACTGCGCGCTCTGGACCGGGGACTCCGCGTCGAGCTGGGACTTCCTCGCGGTCAACCTTCCTGAGGTGCTCAACCTCGGGCTCTCCGGCGTGCCGATCTCGGGCTGCGACATCGGCGGGTTTGCGAAAGGCTCGGCCAGCGTCGGCGAATCGAGCTATGGCCCCGGCTTCGTCCACGGCGGCGTCACCAACTACGAGCTGCTGACGCGGTGGATGCACCTCGGCGCGTTCCTGCCCTGGTATCGCAATCACTACGACGGATACAACAAGCAGTTCCAGGAGCCCTACAACTACGGGGAGCCGGTCCCGACCCACTGCCGCAAATACGTGGAGCTGCGCTACCGGATGCTGCAGATCCATTACGATGCCCTGTACGAATGGACGCAGACCGGCATGCCGCCCGCGCGCGCCCTATTCCTGAACGACCCTTCGGATCCCGAGGTCTACCACCATCTCGGGGATCAGTTTTTCGTCGGACGCGACTTTCTGGTGGCCCCGATTCTCTTCCCGGCGCAGCAACAGAATCCCCCCGTCGCGACGCGCAGCGTCTACCTTCCCAACACGGCTGCCTGGTACGCATTCAAGGACAATACGGCGCCGCTCGACGCGGCGGTCCCTGCGGGCACCCACATCCCGGACTGGGTGGCGGGCCTCGACCAGGTGCCGATCTACATTCGCGCCGGCGCGATCCTGCCGATGCTCTCGCTGGTCGAGCAGTATGTCGGGCAGCTGCCGCAGAATCCCCTCGAGATCACCGTCTATCCCGGCCCCGATCGCGATTACCTGATGTACCTCGATGACGGGTTCACCACCCGTGCGGAGAGCAACGGGGAATACCGAACGACACGAATCAGCCAGAGGTCCCAGGGGGGAGTCCGGACGATCGTGGTGCAACGCCTGATCGATGCCTATACCCCTGCGGAGCCCTATCTCCTCGTGCGCGTCCTGTACGATCCCACTACCGCGAGCTTGCCCGCCTCGGTCACCGTGAACGGGGGCACGCTGCCGCAACTCACAAGCGTCGACCAGCTTGCCAACCAGCCAGGAGACGCGTTCGCTCAGGATCCCGGCACCCGCTCGCTCGTCGTCAAGGTCATGGACGACCGGGCCTCGGTTACGATCGCAGTCGGCCCACATGGATCCAGAGACGACTGGAGAGGTGATTGAAATTCGACAAGGAGCTCGACCTGCCATGATCCCGCGACCTTTCGGCAACTTGCCGCCCCGCATTACCTTCACGGCCGACTTCCACGAGCTGGTCAGGGGCAATTTCCAGCCGGGGCAAACTGTGACCTTGCGCTACGATCCCAGGCGCATCGTGCCGGCAGAGGAGCACTACATCTTCGGCGACCCCGCCCACCGGATCACGGCGCATCTCCGCTTTCCGCCCACCGACGTGGTCAGCGTCACTCCGCTGTACTCCCCGTCCGGAATGCTGACCTCTCCCGACTATGACGAGACCGGCGACGGAAGCGTATTGGTCGGCCATGCCGCGATTCCCGCGGGAGCGCGCGAAATGGCCGCCTGGTTCGAATATGAAAGCCCCCACGGCCCGAAGCGCTACGACAGCGATTTCGGCCACAATTTCCATTTCGGGTTCCCGTCGCTCCAGGTCGAGCTGCGGCAAGCGGACGTTCGGGACGGCGTTTTCACCGCACAGGTTGCTGCCTCGCCCGAGGTCGGGCGGATCGTCCTGCATTGGCGCATCGTAGGCCAGGAGGCCGCCGGGCCGAAGGAGATCGATCTCGGGCGCACCGACCACCGCAACGACGCCGGCTGGCCGATTTGGGAGACGGAGCCGATCCAGGTCCCCAGGGATGCGGTCGTAAGGCTAAAGCTCTATTATTGGACCGATGGCGAGCGCTACAAGGACGATAACGACGGCCTCTACTATTCGACGGCTCGGACGGAGGAATCCGTTCCGCCTCCGCCTCCCGCGCTGGAGAGGGCGGTTCGGGAGTGGACCCAGCGGTTGTCGGCCCGCGTCGGGCGAGTTGGCGAATGAGTGTTGATCCCGCGAGGCGACCGGGCGCACGCCTCGGCGCTACCGGGAGTACCCGCGGCCAGCGGCTCGAGTTGAGCTTGGGAGCCAGATCCGATCGCCTTCGCGGAGGATCCCACGGGCAAGCCATCGTCGGCGTGTCCCGGGTGGAGCCACTCAGGCCAGGATCGTCCTGGCAAGAAGGCATCCGACAGTCGGATTAGTGACGTTGTTGTGGGCGTCGACCTGGGCTGTCTTCACGATGAAGCCGTCGGCCAGGAAGGTGTTCACCTTGCCTCGCTTTGGATCGAAGGCTTGCGTAACGTCATCGAGCTCGGCCACGCCCGGTGCAAGCTTCTGCGGACCGTTTGCTCCCATCGCCCCGAACTCGTCGCTCGCGTCGCCGATAGCCTGCGTGATGTCATGCGAAAGCCGTGAGGCGAGAGGATAGGCGACGGTTAAGGCCAGATCATTGTGGGTGTGTGACATCGTGATCGTCTTGGGAGGTGTCCCACAACGACAGCGTTTTTAGGGATCTGGCTGCCGCGCTAGGACTCGAACCTAGAACACCCAGATCCAGAGTCTGGTGTGCTACCAATTGCACCACGCGGCAGTGAAGCGGGCACTGGTCTTTGTAGGGCAAAAGCCTTCCGATGGCAAGGGCGGGAAAGAGGATCAGGCGAAGTAGCGCCAGTCGAGATCGGGGAAGAGGTTGTCCCGCCGTTCGCATTCGCGGAGGAAGTCCAAGTCGCGGGAGCCGTTCTCGAGCTGGCCACAGAGCCGGTCGAGCCGGTAGAGGTGGGTTTCGGTGCGGCGCTTGGCGTAGCTCGAGGCGGTCCCCGTCTTCAGAAGGAAGGCCCAGTCGCTCGCTTGGGCGAGCAGGAGCTCCCGGGCCGCTTGGCGGAGAAGCCGCTCGGGCGGCTTCCTGTGGCTGTTGTGCCGCCTGGCCTGCACGACGAGCCGGCGGGCGCCTTCGTGGAGGTGGGGATAGATCCAGTCGTTGACCCCGTCGAGCCAGACCTCCGAGTGGCCACGCCATCCCCAGGATGAGGAAGCGGGCTGGGCGAGCTGCTGGGTCGGGTGGCGCTCGAGGTATTCGCTCGGGGTGATCGGGGAGAGGGAACCCGGATCGGAGGCGATCTCACGGAAGAGGAAGTCGAGGAACTGGGGCCCCTCGTACCACCAGTGCCCGAAGAGCTCGGCGTCGTAGGGGGCGAGTATGATCGGGGGAAGGGGGAGGCCCTCTTCCCGGAGGGAAGCAACCTGGCGCCGACGCTTGGCGAGGAAATCCTCGGCGTGGAGGGCCGCCTTCGCCCGGGCGGCCTCGGGAGAGTAGGGTTCCTTGTCCTGGGTAGCCCCGGTGATCCGGTAGTACTTGATCCCGAGGAACTTTCTCTCGCCAGTCGGGAGAAGGTAGGGACGGAGGTAGTCATAGTCGAGCTCGAAGCCGATGTCCCGGTAGAACTCCCGATAGTCGAAGTCGCCGGGATAGCCTTCGGAGGCGCTCCAGACCTCGCGGCTCGAATCGACGTCGCGGGCGAAGGCCGCCGGCCCATGGGGAGTGTAGACCGGGGCATAGAAGCCCATCCGGGGGCGGGGGTCGGCGAAGAGCAGGCCGTGGGTGTCGACGACGAACCAGCGGATCTCGGCTTCCCGGAGATAGGCTTCGATCCCCGGATCGTAGGCGCATTCGGGGAGCCAGAATCCCCTGGGCCCTTCCCCAAAGAGCGCCCGGTGGGAGTCGCGGGCGATCAGGATCTGGGCGCGAACCGCTTCGGGGGTTTCGGCGAGGAGCGGGAGGTAGCCGTGGGTCGCCCCGCAGCTGATCAGCTCGAGCTTCCCCGTGTCGGAGATCCGCCGGAAGGCGCCCGGGAGGTCGGCCCGGTACCGATCGACGTAGGCCGCGTGGGCCTCTTCGAGCCGGGTCCGGTAGAAGCGGGCGAGCTCGGGGAAAGGGGGAGAGAAGATCGTCCGGTCCGATTCGCGGCAGGCGAGCTCGAGCAGCCGCTCGAGGTGGAGCCGGTAGCGTCTTTGGAGGAGGGGGTCGCCGAGCATCGCGCAGAGGGTGGGCGAGAGCGAGAGGGTGAGCCGGAAGTCGATCCCGTCGCGCAGGAGCCCCTCGAGGACCGCAAGGAGCGGGAGATAGCACTCGGTGATCGCCTCGAAGAGCCAGTCCTCCTCGAAGAACTCCTCATGCTCGGGGTGGCGGACGAACGGGAGATGGCCGTGAAGAAGAATCGACAGGTAACCCTGGGTCTCCATCGCGCGATCCCCCTTCCGCCCGATTTCCTTCCGAAAACCGCTTCAGCCGCGAATGCGTCCCAAGGGCTCGGGCGGGAGCGGAGGCTGCGGGGTGGCGTCGACCTTCCCCTGGTAGTCGCTCTGCCGAAGGAAGGAGAGGGTCGCCCCGCGGGTCTCCACCTTGTCTGGGGAGAGCGCTTCGATCGGGATGCGGTAGCTTCCGTCGGGAAGGAGGAAGTGGTAGCGGAAGGTGCCGTCGGGCTCAAGCTGGATCGGCTCCCCGAGCACGGTGACCCGTGCCTTGGGATCGGTTCCCCCGTAGAGGATGAGCTCTGCGTTGACGTGGAGGAAGAAGCCCCGCTCGCGGCCGATCCCGGGCGGAAGCCCCCAGGAAGCCCCGAAGGGGCTGAAGGCCCAGGAGGCCGGCCAGGCGAAGGAGCCGGGCCAGGCGAAGCTGCCCGGCCAGCCGATCGCCGCACCTGGCCAGGCAAGGGAGCCCGGCAAAGCGGTCACCGAGCCGGGCCAAGGGAAAGAGCCGGGCCAGGAAACGAGGCCAAGGCTCGAAGGGCTGCCTCCAAAGCTTCCGGCGGTCTGCGAGGCGGCCCAGTCCGCCGTCCAGCGGGAGAGAAGCTCGGGGGAGACCGGAGAAGGACCTTCGCCCGGCGCCTGCTGCAGGCGGGCCAGGGTTTCGGCGACCCGCTCGCCCGGACGGGCGAGGGGGGCGATCTCCTCGGCCAGCCGGCCGAAGGGGATTCGCGGAGGGAGGGTGACCAGGGTCTGGTCGCTCCGCTCCGAAGGCGCGAAACGGGGCAGGGTGACCGACGGGGAAGAGCCGAAGGGGCGAAAGAGCCTCCGGGCCCCCTGGGCGCGGTAGGCGCCGAGCTCGACCGAGAAGCGCTCTCCGCCCTCCGGGAGCGAAAAGTACCAGTTCCGACAGCCGGGCGGAAGAGCATGCTCCTCACGAATCGTCCCGTCGGCCCGCCGGAGCCGGAGGAGGACGCAGCCGTCGTCGGCCTCGCGGGCGACGGCGGCCAGGCGTTCTTCGGACCAGTTCCAGTAGGCGAAGAGGGACTCGGGTCCTCGAGCGACGAGATAGAGGCGAGGGGAGCCGGCTTCGGTCGCCGGGGTCGGGAGGCCGGTGGGGGGATCGACCGGGGCCAAAGCTGCCGGTCCGTTCCCCCCAGCGATCATGGGCTCGAGCGTGACGACCGGATCGGCCGGGGGCCTGGATCGGGAGGTGCCCTTGCGAGGAGCCGCCGCAGCCGGGCGCGTGGCCGGTTTCGAGCGAGTAGGCTGCCGACGGGGGGTTGTCTTGCGCGAGGTCATAGGCGTCACTTCCTCCCTGCTCCGCAGATGCCGTCGTCCTCCCCCGTTCCGGCTTCGACCGCGCGGGCCCCGCCCGCGGGCGTCCGGAGCGCGGAACGAACGATCTCCCGGATCCGCCGAACTCCGATTCCTGCCAACGGGCGCGATCTTAATCGAATCCCATCGTCCCGACCAGCGGGAAGTCCGGGAAAATCTTCCCCGGGCGGGAGAGGCGCTTCTCCGACCGACCCCTTGACCGCTCGGGTTGGAGCGGCTAGTCTAGCAGCTCACGGTGCGTATTCGGCGGCTGCTTTTGGCTCTCCTCGTAGTCGGGCTTGCCCCCATGCGGCTCTACGCTCCGCTCGTCTGGAGGCCCGGAGAGGGCTGGACCGACGAGAGCACGGGAGCCGGCCTCTCGGCGTCGAGCTCGCGCGATCAGCTTGCCCTGGGGAAGAAGTTCCTCGATGCGAAGGACTACGATAACGCCTTGCGCGCCTTTAACGTGCTCGTGCGCCGGTGGCCCTACTCCTTCTTTGCTCCTGAGGCGCAGTTCCGGATCGCCGAGTGCCTGGAGAAGCGAGGCGACTTCCTCAAGGCGGACAAGGCCTACGACAAGATGATCCAGAAGTACCCGGCGAGCTCCTTCTTCGAGCAGGCGCTCGAGCGGAAGCTGGCGATCGGTAATCTCTACCTGGCGGGAGAGCCGCAGCGGCTCCTGGGCGTGCCTTTCGGGCCCTCGGTGAAGACCGCCGTCGATATCTACGAGTCGATCATTCGGGCAGCACCGTACGGCCGGCTCGCCCCGATCGCGGAGTTTCAGCTGGGCTTGGCGAGGACCCAGGAGAAGAAGTACACCGAGGCGATTGCGGCATACAGCCGGATCCTCGACAAATACCCGAACTCGGAGCTGGCCGACGATGCACAGTACCAGCTCGGCTACACATGGTACGTCTCGGCCCTGGCCACGGCCTACGACCAGAGCTCGGGGGAGAAGGCGATGGAAGCCTTCGAGGACTATATCGTCCGCTACCCCCTCGGAGACAAGGTGGCGGCCGCACGGGAGCACCTGGTCCTTCTCAAGAAGCGGGCCACCCTCGGCAGCTTCAACATTGCGACCTTTTACGAGAAGACGCGCAACTACAAGGCCGCCTTCATCTACTACAGCGACGTGATCCGCCAGAACCCCGACTCGGAGCAGGGGAAGATTGCGGAGCAGAAGGTCAAGCAGCTTCGCCCCATGGTCGAAAAGGACCTTGGCCTGCCTACAGCGCAAACGGCAAGCACGGCCACTCCCTTGGAGGCGCCTTCCGGTCCGCCTCCAACGGGTGCGCCCGGAGGCAGCAGCGGAGCGAACGGGCCGTGAGGTGCCGGTCGAACGCAACGGGGGCTGGGCGCCCATGGCTGGTTCTGCTCCTGCTCGCGGCCCTGCTGGGGGGCTGCTCGGGAGGCTATCGCCTCGGAACGGTCGGCGGCAAGCAGATGCACGGGCTCCGTACCATCTGGGTTCCGACGGTGCGCAACAAGACGGTCATCCCGCAGCTCCAGTCGATGGTCACCAACGAGATCATCCAGGCCTTCGACAACGATGGGAGCTTGCGCACGGTTGGCCCCGAGGAGGCCGATGCGGAGCTCGACGTGACGCTCACCGACTTTACCCGGATGCCCATTCGTCCGGAGGTCCTCGATCCGCTGACGACCGCGGAATACCGCTTCGTCCTGATCGGGAGCGCGACGCTCCTCAATCGGAAGCTCGGGCGGAAGACGCTCAACGGGGTAGGTGTCTCCGGATCGAGCTTCTTCTTCACGCAGATCAACTCGCCGGAGGCGCAGCGGCAGGTGATGCCCTGGGTGGCCCAGGACTTCGCGAAGCGGGTCGTGGTCCTGGTTACGGAAGGCTGGTAGCCGCGGGTAGCTCCCCCGTCCCGGGCAGTGGAAGGAATGCGTAGGGCCCGGAGCGGATCGTGTGTGGGAGCAGGGCGGTGAGCCACCGCTTGGCCTTCTCCACGGCGTCGGGGAGCGGATCTCCCCAGGCCAGCCGCGCCGTGATGGCTGCGGAGAGCGTGCAGCCGGTCCCGTGCGGGCTTGCCCCGGAGATCCGCGGCGCGGCGTAGGAGCGCAGCGTTCCTCCCTCGGCCAGGAAGTCGACCGCCGACTCGCCGGTCAGATGACCGCCTTTGAGGAGGAAGGGGACCCCGAATCGCCCTGCAAGCTCCCGGGCCGCGTCCGCCAGCGCTGCGGGGCTGCCGAGCTCCCTTCCCAGGAGAAGCTCGGCTTCTGCCCGATTCGGGGTGACGAGGCGGGCCAGGGGAAAGAGCGTCTCACCGAGGGCCGCCAGGGTCTCCCGGGAGGAGAGCGGATCGCCGCACGAAGCGACCAAGACCGGGTCGACGACCAGGGGAAGGCCGCGAGCGAGCTCCCTCAGCTGGTTGGCCGCTTCCTGGACAATAGCAGGAAGATAGAGCATTCCGGTTTTGACCGCACGCACCGGGAGGGCCGCAAGGACGGCGGCAATCTGGCTGCCGACCAGGGACGGGGCGACGCTCGAGATCGCCAGAACCTTGCCGGGGTGCTCCGCGACGACCGCGGTGATTGCCGTGGCCCCATAGGTGCGGAAAGCGGAGAAGGTCTTGAGATCGGCTTGAATGCCCGCACCGGCGCTCGAGTCGGAGCCCGCGATCGTCAGCGCGACAGGAGGGAAGGAGCTCATCGAGGGGCCTTGCCAAAGCCAAGCGGCGGATTTACTCTAAATTTGTCTTTCCTCTCTCGGAAAGGGAAATGAAACACGCTTTCTCCCCGCAAGCCGTGCCCGGACTGGAGGTCAAGATCGAGCGGCTTCGTTTTCGCGCCTCTTCCGAGGGGGAGTCGGAACGTCCGCTGGTCTGCCAATATTACCTGAGCATCCGCAACGGGAGCGACCGGACCGTTCGGCTCCAAGGGAGAAAGTGGGTGCTCACCGATGAGGAGACGGGAGAAAGGGTGGTGATCGAGGGGGAGGGGATCGTTGGATCGTTTCCCGAGTTGCGGCCGGGCGGAAAGTTCTGCTATTCGAGCTACCATCTCTATCGGCAGGCCACCTTGGCCGAAGGGGCCTACTTCGGCCAGGACGACGGCGGGAGGGCGATCGTCGTCGGCGTCCCGCCGTTTCGCATGGCAGCCGCCCCGGAGGGAGAGGCCGACCGCGCGCTGCCCTGACGGTAAGCACTCTCGCCTCCGCGCTGCGGGAAATTCGTTGCGTCCTCGGGACATTTGCCTATCCTTTAGGGCAGAGTTCTCAAGTACGAGACGGAGACGAGTAGTTCTGCGCGTGGAAGAGGAAATCGCCGCTGGGCCGAATGCAGCCCCCTTCGGGAGGGGGTCGGGGATGCGAGTGAATGAGCCTGCGGCTTCGATCCAATCCTCCGCCCATGCATTCGTCTCGTCGCCCCATTGGGGGGCCTCCACAACTCGAGAGCCGGGGACGGTCGGGGTCTTCCTCCCGTCCGTCGGCCTTCGGCATCGGCCGGGAGTCCCGCGTCTGCGCTTCCTGGCGGATCGCGGCGGATCGAGGAGGGAAGCTGTCGGGGGAGAACCAGGCGTGCGAATCGAAGCATACAACAAGCGAGAGATCCCTTCCGGCTCCCTGGCTCTATCGGGCGGCGGAATTTGGGGTCCTCACCAACGGATAGTCCATCATGAGTCAGGATCCTTCATCATCAAGAAACTATGGGCGCTATTCCAGGCGCGACCAGCGGACGCGAAGGCGCGGGGGCCGCTACCGCGCTCCGGAGCCGCCGCGGAAGCTCTCCTTCGGAGAGAAGGTGCAGGCCTTTTTCCAAGGCCTCTTCGGGAAACGGGAGGAGCCGTTAGCCCCCATCCCTCGTTCGAGCGGCCCGCGGGAGCGGGACCGAGAGCGGGAGCGGGAGTCGCAAAGACCCACGAGTGCGGGGCCGAAGCGCGAAGCGCCGATGTTCGAATCGGTCGTCGAGCCCTCCACGCCCCGGCTCTACGTCGGCAATCTCTCCTACGACCTGGCCGAGAGCGACCTCTTCGACTTCTTCTCCAAGGTCGGAACGGTCAAGAACGTCGACATCGTCCGCGACCGGAGGACCAATCGCTCCAAGGGCTACGGCTTCGTCGAGATGGCGGATCTGGAAGCGGCCAAGCAGGCGTTTGCCCAGCTCAATCGCTCGGAGCTGGTGGGTAGGCCGATCGTCGTCAGCGGAGCGAAATCGGAGCGTCGGGAAGGGCAGAGGGAGAGCTCCGAACCCTCCCGATAGGATTGCGCACATGGCGGGCGAAGAGGAGCTTGCGCTGCTGCTCCGCGGCACCGAGCAGGTCCATTCCGCGCACGAGCTGCGGGAGCGCTTGGCGGCCTCCCGCCCGCTCCGGGTGAAGTTCGGGGTCGATCCGACCTCGCCCGACCTGCATCTGGGCCATTCGGTGCCGCTCTTCAAGCTCCGCCAGTTCCAGGACTTGGGGCACCAGGCGGTCTTGGTCATCGGCGACTTTACCGCCCAGATCGGGGATCCGACCGGCCGCAACACCACCCGGCCCGAGGTTTCCGCCGAGGAGGTGCGCCGCAACGCGGCGACCTACCGGGAGCAGGCCTTTCGGATCCTCGATCCCGATCGGGTCGAGATCGTCTGGAATGCGAGCTGGTTCGAGAAGATGACGAGCCGGGAGCTGCTGCTCCTCCAGCGCCGGGCGACCGCGACCCAGATCCTCCAGCGGCGCGATTTCCAGCAGCGCCTCGAGAAGGGCGAGCCGATCGGGCTCCACGAGCTCCTCTATCCCCTTCTCCAAGGCTGGGATTCGGTCATGGTCCGTGCCGATGTCGAGATCGGTGGCAGCGATCAGCTCTTCAACATGCTGATCGGCCGGGATCTCCAGGAGCAGGTGAAGCAGCCTCCCCAGATTGTGCTCACCCTCCCCCTCCTGGAGGGGGTCGACGGGGAGAACAAGATGAGCAAGTCGCTCGGGAATGCGATCGGGGTCTCCGAGTCCCCGGACGACATCTTCGGGAAGACGATGAGCATCTCCGATGACCTGATGGGGAGATGGTATCCCATCTTCCTGGGGGCTCCCCTCTCCCCCGAGGTCCATCCGATGGAGGCGAAGAAGCGGCTCGCCGAGCGGCTGGTCGCCCGATTTCACGGCACGGAGGAGGCAGAGAGGGCGCGCAAGACCTTCGAGCGGGTCTTTTCCCAGCGGGAGGTGCCGGAGGAGATCCCCGAGTTCGCCCTTCCCGGCCACGAGCAGCCCATTCTCGAAGCGCTCCTCCTCATCGGAGCCGCACCGAGCAAATCCGAGGCGAAGCGGCTGGTGGCCCAGGGTGCGGTGCTGATCGACGGGATGCGGGTCACCGATCCCCGCTCGACCGTGAGCCTTTCGGACCATCCTCTTCTCCGCTGCGGCCGGCGCTTCTTTGCGCGGCTCAAGCCCGAGCGAGGGTAGGCCGGAGCGGCCGAGCCTTCGGCGCTTGCCCTACGCCTAAGACGCCACTATCGTGGAAGGGGGGAAGCCGGAGATTCCCATGCCGACCATGCTCGATCCCTACACGGGGAAGGATTGGCTGGCGGCTCCCGAGGAGGAGCATGGGGAGCTTATCCACGGGAATCTCCTCAGGAGGGAGGAGATGCCGGGCAATTGCAGCTTGGCGGTAGAGATTATCCGAGGGATCGGGAACGACTTGGATGATCGCCCGCTTGGCCTCATGAGGAACAACATCGTCTTTCGCTTCTCGGGCGTGACCGAGCCGGACCGGGAAGGAGCAGTGCTCGATGTTGGTTACATGCCGATTGAGCAGATCAGGCAATGGGATGGGAAGCTTACGTTCAGAAAGGAGGGTTGCCAAATACTGAATCTTCGACCGGCGGGGAGAGACGGTGAGGATCTACCGCTTAGCCGAGGAGCGAGAGGAGCCGGCCGTCGTCCACAGCTCTGACGACACTCTTACTACTGCCCTCCTGCTGGGCTTTTTCTTGGTGATGCCGCGGATAAGGCAAGTGCTTGCGGTTGCGGGGGAGCTGATGATCGGGGAGGGTGCCATGTGCCAGGGGAATAGCAAAGATACGACCAGTAGCGGTGATAATAACCGGCGGCGCCTTTTTGCATTGTTAATTTTGGTAGTTGCAATAGTCACCGCCTTAGTTTGGCTTGAGTGGCCTGATAGGTGCATCCTTTTTATACGCACAGTGTTTCCTGTTGTATTTTGCATCTTGATGGTTGTTGCAATCATGCTCATTGCTCTTGCGAAATACGGACGCATTGTTTTTAGTCTCCTTATCTATTTGGTCAATGGATCCGTATGTGGTCTCTCAGTCACACATGATGGCATTCAACGGAAATATAGATATATTTATAAAGTAGTTATTGCCCTGCTTTCGTATGCGACGATTGGCTTAGCGCTATATGGATTTTTTGTGCGAGCCTTGTGGTGTGTCCAGCATGGGATTGCATTCATGTCGACAAATCGCACGGAGGATATTGCGCTAATTGGTCTAATCCTTTTGCCTACCATATCTGGTTCAGCGGTTCTGATTGCAGTTGCCCTAGATTACTTACGGGATACTGTGGCCAGGCTGAAGCGGGACGAGGAGTGTGAATTATCGAAAACAGTGAATGAAGCCAATGCCAAGCTGGAAAAGGCAGAACCGGTCGGTTGTTGGAAACAATGCGTGGCGCGCTTCAGGCGCGGACGGAATCGTAACCTTTCGGAAATAGTGACGAAGGCATGTGCGGAGGTGCGGAGTCGGAAAGCAGGGCCGTTCACGACACTGTATTGGGAATTTAGCCTCTTCGCTGTTTCAAGTGGGTAGGGCGGGAAGATCGAGCCGCAACTTTCCGGCTTTGAGGAACGCGGCAATTCTCAGGTAGCGGAAGCTCCGAAAGCCTCTGGCCATCCTTTTGGCCAGCTGGATCAGCCCGTTGATCGCTTCGATGGTTCCGTTGGTGATCCGGCTCTGGAGAAAGGCGATGATTCCCCCCAGATGCTCTTTGATGGTTTTGGAGAGTCTTCGGAAGGGGGCAAGCCGACTGCGATCCGCCCACCGGAACCACCAGCGGAGCTCTTGGGGATCCTCCTGGGAGAGGATCTCTTGGAGAGCCTCTCGCAACCCAATGGCTCTTCCCAATCGAGGATAGGCGGCGCAAAGGGAACTCCGCAGACCCTTCTGCTCCTCGCTTCGCGTCCATTCGTTACCTCGGAGCGCCCAGAGGCTTCCTTTCGGCAGCAACCCTTGACGCCCGAACTCCTTGCGCACCTGGTCGACCGCCTCTCCCGCCATCTGCATGACATGGAAATGATCAAAAATCCTCTCCGCCTTCGGAAAAAACTCCCGGGCTCCAGAGATGTAGGAGGGGCTCATATCCATGCAGATCGCTTCGATCTGCCCCGGATCGGCATTATGTTCCTTCATCTCCTTGGCGAAGGCCTCCAGAGCCTCCTTTCCTCTCCCCTCGGCAAGGAAGAGCAGCTTCCGGCTCTCCGCATCGGTAACGACCGTCACGTAACGGTGGCCCCGCTTGCTACTGGTCTCATCCACCAGGATCTTCTTGACCTCGCTCCAGTCCTCGCGTCGGTAGGCCTTTTCCACGTAGTGCCCCAAGACCCGCCAGAGCCGGGTATCTTGCTCCTTGAGCATCTCCGCCATCGCGGAAACCGACATCTCCCGGGAAAGCATCAAAATGACCGCCTCCATCATGAGAGTAAACCCGCTCCCCGCCCTGGCCCAAGGAACCTCCACCAGCCGAACTCCATGCTCCGGACAGTCGATCCGAGGAACCCGAGCGATCAACTCGGTCCGGTACTGCCAGAAGTTCATGTGCCTCCACCGCTTCTCCACCGTGTCGTGTACGGGGGAAGCTCTTCGACATTCCGGACAGGGAAACCGATGACCTTGCTGAAAATCGAGCCAGATCTTCAGAGTGTGCTCCTTCGCGGAGAGCTCACTCCGGCTCACCTTCCATTCCGAACCCAGTTGCAGCGCCGCAGCAAAAAGCTTGTTCGCGTCCATTCCGCAAGCATCCACCAGGCAGCCCGGTCTGGCAATCCGCCGTCAAGGAGGATCGACGAAGTCGAAGTGTCCTTGACGGCTTCCTCTCTCCCCAAAAATCCGTCGAAGACGGATGGCAAGAACCCCGCTTCTTGCCATCCCTTAACGGAAAATCCGCTCCCCCCCTTACCCACTCAATTCAGCGAGGAGCCGGAATTTATAGGATGTGAACTGAAAATTGTAATTCCTTATCTGTTGTCTTTTGCTCTGGTTGCCGTTGGCACCGTGCTTCTCGTTTCCTCGATTGTGTATCAACAGGAAATGTGGAGTGGAAACTTTTGGCGATTCTGCTCGCTCTTCGGATATATATTTGGTGTTATGATTCCTATAGGAATTTCAATTACGATACTGGGGACATTGGTTCCAGAAGATAGAAAAATGTGGATATATGTGATCTGTTGGTTTGTCGTGGTGGGTGGTATGTGGTGGTTCAGGCAGTTAATCATGCCGATCAGTGCGGGAATTCCCCAGCAATTCGGTGGGTTTCGGGGGGAGCACTACATCGCAAGATGGAAGGAGGAGCTGAAGCTAGATAAAGAAACCGAAAAGGAGTATGTCGAGCGCGTGGGAAATGGGGCGATAAAGGTGGGCGTTGTGTATAAGGCGGAAAAATACCTCTTTCTTGCGCCGAAGAAGTGGTTTGGGGAAAATCCGGATGAGAACTGGAAAGCCCTCATGCTCAGTACCGATGGGCTGGTGAGCCTGGAACCAGTTCAGCCGGTCGGGAAGGCGAGTTCCTCGTCCGCCCAGGCTATTGCGGCTTCTACCCCTAAGGCTCGATAGCCTTCTCTACCCCTCGCTCTCCGTCTGGCGCTCCCCGCCCTTGGGCTTGGCATGGATCTTCTCAAAGAAGATGCGGACTTCGCTCTCCTTCTTGCCGAGGAGCTGCTGGGCGCGGAGGAGGGCGTTGCGGGTCGAGAGGTTGGGATGGACGCCAAAGAGGGGGAAGACGTTCTCCCGGCCAATCGTATCGATTACGCCAGAGCTGCGGAGGACCCGGATGATTGGCCGGGTCGCCCCGCTGATGAGGAGGTGACGGCCGCTCTCGTGCATCATCTTGGCGAGCTCGTCGATGGCGAGGGCGCAGGTCGCATCGAGGTGGTGGGCGTTGCGCATCCGCAGGATGACGACGCGGAGGGAAGGATCGAAGCAGATCCGGCGGATCTGCTCGCGGAAGAGATCGGCCACACCGAAGAAGAGCTCTCCCTCGACATGGATGATGCAGATCTCGGGGAGGATCCTCTCCTCGGCGCGGCCTTTCTCGCGCAACCCTTCCTGCTCGTCATAGGTGTATTCGATCAAGGAAGGCTGGCCCACCTGCTTGAGGAAGAGGAGGAGGGAGACGCCGATGCCCAGGCCGATCGCAAAGTCGAGGGGAGTGAGGAGGGCGCTCAGGAAGGTCACCAGGAAGGCGAGGGCGTCGGCCGTCGTCGTTTCGACCGCGATGCGGATGTCGCGCCAGTTGATGAGGGAAAATCCCGTAAGGACGACCAGCGTCGCGAGGGCGGGCATGGGGATGTAGGCGAAAAAGGGGCCCGCCAGAAGGAGACCCGCCGCCAGCAAGAGGCCACTCCAGAAGTTGGCGAGGACGGTGGCGGGCCTGCTGATCCAGTTGAGGGCGGAGCGGGTGAGGGATCCCGAGACGGGCATGCCTCCCAGGAAGGCGCAGGCGACGTTGGCCGCGCCCTGGGCGAACATCTCGCGGTTGGGATCGATGGGCTCGCCGGAGCGGCTGGCGAGCGACTTGCCGATGCTCGCCCCTTCGATCGCGGCGAAGAAGGCGAGGGCTAAGGAAGCGCTGGCGAGCTGGGAAAACCAGTCCCAGTGGAAGGAGGGCAGGCTCACCGGCCAGAAGCCGAAGGGGATCGGGTCGAGGTAGCGGATCGGAAGGTGGAGCGAGCGGAGAGGGAGCGTAAGGAGGGAGACCACGAGGAGGGCGATCGCTACCGCAGGGAGCTTGGGGAAGGCGGTCTTGAGCCACCACCAGGCGAGGAAGGAGAGGAGGCTCAAGGCGACGGAGGGCCATTGGGCTTGGCCCGCGTGGCGGATCGTCTGGTTGAGGATGTCGAAAAAGGTCGAGGCTTCCGGGATCGAAACGCCGAGGATATGGTGTACCTGGTTGGCGATGATGAGGAGGGCCGCGCCGGTGATGTAGCCGATCACGACGGTCCGGGAGACATATTGGGTGAGGGCCGCCGCACGGAAGATCGCGCCGGCGAGGAGGGCCAGCCCGATCAGGAGCAAAAGAAAGCTCAAGGAGTGGAGCTTGTCGATCTTCCCCTCCATGCTCAGGTAGGAGCTGAAGACCAGCACCGCGGTGGCGTTGGTCGGACCGAGGACGACGTAACGGGAGCTCTGGAAGAGCGGGCCGATGACCGAGGAGACCGCGCAGGCGTAGATTCCGAACTGGATGGGCAGCCCCGCGATGAGGGCATAGGCCATCCCCTGCGGAAAGGAGAGGAGGGCAACGTTGAGCGCAGCACTCAGGTCGGCGCGCAGCTTCGCCCCCGAGTAGGAGCGGAAGGTGGCCCGCAAGGGCCCGAGCTCCAGGTGGAGCTCGTTCCACTGATCCCGAAGCCGGCGAGCCAGTCGAGCGGACGCGGGCCAGATGCGCTTCAGGAAGAGCCGTCGCGCATCGTCTCCCAGTCGATTCTCCTTGTGTGGCTCCATTTCCGGTACGCCTCCGGCAAGATTTCCGACGGTTTGATTTCGCTGCGGCCTCCCCAGAAGATGTTCGAGTAGAGGACCGGGATCCCGACCTGGCGAAGGTGCTCGTCGATGGCGGCCTTGTGGAGCAGCAGCCGATCCTTTTCCCGGCCATGCGCGACCGCCATCAGGTTGACGTTGCCGAAGTCGGGGCCGGCCTCTCGCCAGTAGCAGTGGGTGAGGACCTCGAAGCGGCCGATCTCTTCCCCCGCCTCCTTCTCCCTTCCCTGCGGCACCGCCCAGTGGAAGAGGCCGTTGAAGCGGGTGACCCGCTCGCCCGTCGAGAGGGGCTTCACATGCTCGAGAAAGGTCGAGAAGCGGCCGAGGATGCCGAGCTGCTCGAGCTCTCGCGCGATTCGGACGAATTCCGGAAGGCCCAGGCCGACCGACCGGGCTCGAGAGTCCCAGAGACCCAGGCTAATCTCCTCCGGCCGGAGCTCTTCCTTGAGAGCACCGAGGACCTTCCACTGCTCCCCGGAAAGTCGTCTCACCTCGACCGCGTGCATCTGGGCCTTGGCCGGGCAGATCGCACCGATCTCGAGCGTCCGCCGGCGGACGTGGCCGACGCCGAGGGTGAAGATTCCCTTGGCACGGAGGATCCGGTGGCGGATCGCCCCGATCTGGGTAGACAGGTAGCGACAGTGGGCTTCAAGGGAGAAGCCTTGCGGCACCTTGAGGGTGCTCCAGAGGCGGAAGGAGGAGCCGGCGCAGGCGGAATCGGTCGAGCGGAGGACGACATGGCCGCTGAAGGGGTCCTCGACCACGAGGAAGTCGAAGGCCGCCCCGAGCTTCTCCTCCGGGATCTCCCAGGCGATCAGGGCGCCGGGAGCCAGGTCGTTGGCGAGCAGGGTCTGCCGCACCCGGCGGATCGTCCCGCCCTCGAGCATCGCCCGGATCCGGGCGGTGACCGTGGCGAGGGGAAGGTCGGCGAGGCGGGCGATCTCGGCAAAGGGTTCTGGGTGGAAGCCGGCCAGCTTGTCCTCGGAGACCGAGAGGATGCGCGCGTTGACCAGGTCCTCTGTACCGATGGGAAGGGGTTCCCTCCGCTTGATCGAGTTCATGGTCATCCTTTTGACAAAGAACGAGGACTCCTGAAAAGCAAAACCCCCCGGCAGCCTTCTGGCAAGCGGTCAGGGGTTTTCGAGCCGGTCGAGGATCGCCTGGGCAAACGCTTCCGTTCCGACGGTCTTCCCGCCGTCATCGGCGATATCGGGCGTCCGGAAGCCATCGCTCAAGGCCGCGCGGAATGCCGCTTCGATCGCCTGGGCCGCCTCTTCCTCGCCGAGGCTGTAGCGGAGGAGGAGGGCGGCGCAGAGGATCTGCGCGCTCGGATTGGCGATCCCCTTGCCCGCGATGTCGGGGGCGGAGCCGCCGGCGGGCTCATAGAGGCCGAACCGGGCTTTGCCGAGCGAAGCGCTCGGAAGCATGCCGAGGGAGCCACAGAGGGCGGCCGCCTCGTCGCTCAGGATGTCGCCGAAGAGGTTTTCGCAAAGGAGGACGTCGAACTGCCGGGGGTTGCGCACCAGCTGCATCGCCGCATTGTCGACGTAGAGGAAGCCCAGCTGGACGTCGGTGTAGTCGGCGGCGATCCGGCGCACGGTCTTCCGCCAGAGGAGGCTCGATTCGAGCACATTGGCCTTGTCGATCAGGGTGACGAACTTCTTCCGCGAGCGCGCCGCCTCGAAGGCGACACGAGCGACCCGCTCGATCTCGGCGGTTTCGTAGACCAGGGTGTCGATGGCCCGCTCTCCCCGGTCGGTCATCACGGTCCCCTTGGGCTGGCCAAAGTAGAGCCCTCCGGTCAGCTCTCGCACGACCAGCAGGTCGACGCCGCGGGCGACCTCGGCCTTGAGGGGGGAGGCGCCCAGGAGCTCCGGATAGCAGGAGATCGGGCGGAGGTTGGCGTAGAGGCCGAAGGTGCGCCGGAGGGGCAGAAGGGCGGCGCGCTCGGGCTGCTTCTCGGCGGGAAGGGCTTCCCACTGGGGGCCCCCGACGGCGCCAAAGAGGATCGCTTGGGAGTTGCGGCAGACCTCCAGGGTCTCATCGGGGAGGGCTTTGCCGGCGGCGTCGATCGCGGCTCCCCCCACGAGGGCTTCCTCGAAGTCGAGGCGGAAACCGAACTTGTGCGCGGCGGACCGCAGGAGCGGGAGGGTGGCGGCCATGATTTCCGGGCCGATGCCGTCTCCGGCGAGGACGGCGATGCGATAGGTCTTCATGAGGAAAAAAGCGGTAGCGGGCCGCAGCGCCCCTACGGGGTCGGCACCATGCCGGTCTTGCGGGCGTATTGGAAAATGCCTCCCGCTTCGATGACGGGCCTCGCCTCTCCCAGCGGCTTCAGCGCGTGGCGCGTGGTGCCCACGGAGAGGGTTTCCCGCTGGAGATCGACCTCGACGAGATCGCCGGTCCGGATCCGGTCGCAGAGCCGCCCGGCGCACTCGCAGGGGTAGAGGACCCCGGTCGAAACCGAGTTGCGGAAGAAGATCCGCGCGTAGCTTTCGGCGATCACGATCCGGCAGCCCGCGGCGGCAAGCGCGATCGGCGCATGCTCCCGGGAGGAGCCGCAGCCGAAGTTGCGACCGGCGATCACGATCGGATAGCGGGTCGTCTCTTCCCCGGGAGCCACGAACCGCTCGGGGTAGAGATCGTCGGGCAGGCCCGAAAGGGCGTAGGAGCCGAGCTTGCGGAGCTCGTCGGGCACCGTCGGCACCAGCATGAGGTATTGCGCCGGGATGATCTGATCGGTGTCGATGTTGTCGCCAACGACGTAGGCGGGACCGGATAGCGTAGCCACTGCTCGTTCTCTATTCTGGTTGTAGGACGAGCCACTACCGATGGCAATCCGAAAAGAATGGGGTTGCAGAGGGGAGGGGCCGGTGGCGGAAGGGGCGAGGGCTCGGGAAAGGGTGAGGATCCGTAGCGGGAGCTGTGGAGGCCCAGCAATCCCGCTGGACGCGAAGGCACCCTTTTGCCATTTTCCTTCCGCTATGGGGTCGGAAGGTCCGAAGGGAAATCCGGAGCATCGTGCCGAAGGGAAATGGACCCGGCGCCATCTTCTCGGCCTGCGGGAGCTCGACAGGGAGGAGATCCTCCTGCTTCTCGATGCCGCCGACGCGATGACGAGCCGCTGGGAAGGCGGACGGGAGTCGCCGTCGCTGCGCGGCCTCACGGTGGTCAATCTCTTCATCGAGCCGAGCACGCGCACGCGGGTCTCGTTCGAGCTGGCCGCCAAGCGGCTGGGTGCCCATGTGCTCGAGATCGATCAGGAGTCGAGCTCGATCCGGAAGGGGGAAAGCCTCAAGGATACCGCGCGGAACCTCGAGGCGATGGGCGCCGACTTCCTGGTGCTCCGCCATTCGGCGGCGGGTGCAGCCCATTTTCTGGCCGACCGGGTGCGCTCCTCGGTGATCAACGCGGGAGATGGGGCCCACGAGCATCCGACGCAGGGGCTCCTCGATCTTCTCACGATCCGTCGCCGCCTCGGGAAGATCGAAGGGGTCCGGGTGGCGATCGTCGGCGATATTCTCCACAGCCGCGTGGCCCGGTCCGATATCTGGGGCTTGCGGAAGCTCGGGGCCGAGGTGACCCTGGTCGGCCCTCGGACACTTCTTCCGGAGGTCTTCGGCCGGTTCGGGGTCAGGCTGAGCAGCGAGCTCGATCCCGTCCTGCCCTGGGCGCAGGTCATCATCCTGCTGCGTATCCAGCATGAGCGGCAACGGGAGGGGATGTTCCCCTCGCTCGGGGAGTATGTCTCTCTCTACGGGCTCGGCAACGCCCGCTTGGGCCGCTGCCCTCCGGAGGTCCTGCTGATGCATCCGGGGCCGGTCGAGCGGGGGATCGAGATGGAGAGCGAGGTCGCCGACGGGCCGAGCTCGGTCATCCTCGACCAGGTCGCCAGCGGGGTTGCCGTGCGGATGGCGGTCTTTTCGGAGTTGGCTCGGTTGCATCGGCGGGATAGGGAAGGGGTGTGAGCGGCTTCTACCGTCTTTCAGGGGGGCGCATCCTCGATCCAAGCCGTGGCCGGGATGAGGTGGGCGACCTCTTTGTCGCCGGCGGGCGGATCGTCGATCCCGCCTCCCTTCCGGTGGAGACGAGGTGGGAATCGATCGACGCCTCCGGCCGGATCGTCGCCCCGGGGCTGATCGACATCCACGTCCACCTGCGGGAGCCGGGGGAGCCCCAGAAGGAGACCTTCGCCTCCGGAACGCGTGCCGCCGCGGCAGGAGGGTTCACGGCGGTCGTGGCGATGCCCAATACCCGTCCTCCCGCCGATCAGCCCAATACGATCGGCTGGATCCGGGAGCGGGCCCGGGAGCAGGGGGTCGTCCGGGTCTACCCGACGGGCTGCCTTTCGGAGGGGAGAACGGGGGAGAAGCTCGCTCCCTTGGGCTCGCTGCGTGCCGCCGGGGTGGTGGCGTTGACCGACGACGGGAGCTGCATCCAGGATGCGGGCCTCATGCGCCGGGTCATGGAATATGCCGCCATGCTCGATCTTCCGGTCCTCGAGCATTGCGAGGAGAGCAGCGTCTCGGCCGGAGGGGTGATGCACGAAGGCTACTGGAGCGCGGTCCTGGGGCTCCGGGGGTGGCCGAGCCTCGCCGAGGAGCTGATCGTAAGCCGGGATCTCCTTCTGGCCGAGCGTACCGGCGCACGGCTCCACTGCCAGCATCTTTCCAGCGCGGGCTCGGTCCGCCTCATCCGCGAAGCCAAGCGGCGCGGGGTGGCCGTTTCGGCCGAGGTCACGCCCCACCACCTGGCCCTGACCGATGGAGATCTCGCCCGCTACGACACCCACTGCAAGATGAATCCCCCGCTCGGCTCCGAGGCCGACCGGGAAGCGCTGCTCGAGGGGATCATCGACGGAGCGATCGACCTGATCGCGAGCGACCATGCTCCCCACTGCTCCTTCGAGAAGGAGGTCGAGTTCGATCGGGCGCCTTTCGGGATCGTGGGGCTCGAGACGACGCTGGCGGTGGCCGCGGAGACGCTCGTGAAGCCCAAGCTGCTCGACTGGCCGGGGCTGATCGCCCGCCTGAGCACGATTCCCGCCCGCCTCCTCGGCCTTCCGGGGGGGACGCTTTCGACCGGAGCCGCGGCCGACCTGGTCGTCATCGATCCCGATCTCCGGTGGACCGTGAATCCGCAGGCGTTCCAATCCCGGGGTCGGAACACACCCTTCTCGGGGTGGGAGGTGCAGGGAAGGGCGATGCTCACGATGGTGGAGGGGAAGATCGTATGGCGCTTGTGAGGGGAAAGGAAGCCGTGCTCGTCCTGGAGGATGGGGAGGTCTTTCGCGGACGGGCGGCGGGGAGCGAGGGGACCGTCGTGGGTGAGGTCTGCTTCAATACCGCGATGTCCGGCTATCAGGAGGTGCTGACCGATCCCTCCTACCGGGGCCAGCTGGTCGCCATGACCTTCCCCGAGATCGGCAACTACGGGGTCAACCCCTTTGATGACCAGTCCTCGCGGGTGCAGGTCGCCGGCTTCCTGATGCGGGAGCTTTCCGAACGGGCCAGTAGCTGGCGGGCGACCGCCACCCTTCGGGACTACCTCACCGGGGCGAGGGTGGTCGCCGCCGATGGCATCGACACGCGGCGCTTGACCCTTCGGCTGCGGGAGCACGGGGTCTGCCGCGGGGTTCTCTCGACCGAGCCGATCGAGCTCGCCCAGGCGGTGGCGATGGCACGGGGGTGGAGCTAC